>NZ_AUDD01000021.1 GCF_000425285.1 Acidipropionibacterium jensenii DSM 20535
ACGCATGCGCATGGATCCCCGCACCCGCGCCTACGTCGAACGCCGCAGCGCCGAAGGACGAACACCCCGAGAGATCCGCCGCTGTCTCAAGCGCTACCTCGCTCGAAACATCTACCGAAAACTCAACACGGCCGCAGCCAACTGCACCCCAAGCTCTGCTTGACAGACATAGGAGATTCAACGGCAGGCTCGAGCACCTGCGCGGCTCGGCGCTGGGGTTCCGCAACCTGACCAACTACATCGCCAGATCCCTGCTCGAGACCGGCGGGTTCAGACCCCGACTACACCCTGGATTCGGATGAGCCGCGATAGCGTCGAGGCGAGCGATCTCGCGTTCGCCAGCCTGTGGTCGATCGGCGCACACGTCGAGATTGTCCGGCGCTCCGACACCGAACTGGATCTGGCCATGAACTCGGGGAAGAACCTCATCGAGCTGTGCACCTTCAAGGCCCGCGCGACGTCGGACTCCTCGGGGCACACCCACATCGTGGTCGGGGGTCTCGACACCTACAAGACCAGCCAGGAGAAGTACATGGGCTTCATCCCCGTCGGCCCCAAGCTCATCACCGGCATGGCCCAGTACAAGAACTTCCTCAACGGTGTCTCCAAGCTCCTCACGGCGCGCGACAACACCGCTCAGGTGACGATCGCCCAGGCGGCCTGAACCGATGGTCGTGACCGTTGTCGGCACCATCATTGGCATCGGACTCGCCGTACTCGCGGCCTGGAGTCAGATCGGAGACATGTTCCACCGCGAGTACCCGCGCCAGAACCGCAGTGACGCCATCGAGAAGTCCGGCCCCGACAGTCACCGCACCGAATAACCCGGGCCGAATGGCCCCGATGGAGTCGAGGGTGCCGGCATGGAGGCATGCTGGCTGTCTGGTGGCCGACTGTCTCGAGCCACCTGACATGAGTCGGCCGGGACCGATCCGCCCGGAACAGACGATGGCCCCGACGGAGTGATCCGTCGGGGCCATCTGTGCCCCTCAAGGCACGGCTCGGGGCATCGCCGGGCCAAGGAACCCTCGAGCCCATGAATCCCGAGACCATGAGTCTCAGACCCATGCCCCCAGCACCATGAACCCTCAGCCGATGAACCCTCAGCCGATGAACTCAGCCAGGGCGCGCTCCAGGGCCGGCTTGGGCTGGGCGCCGACGAAGCTCTTGACGACCTCGCCGTTCTTGAACACGAACATCGCCGGGATCGAGGTGATCCCGTACTGCTGGGCGGTGGCCGGGTTGGCGTCGACGTCGACCTTGGCCAGGGTGATGGCGTCGGAGTGCTCGTCGGCGATCTTCTCGAGGATCGGGCCGACCTGGCGGCACGGGCCGCACCAGCTGGCCCAGAAATCGACCAGAACGGGCTTGTCGGACTTCAGGACGTCAGCGTCGAAGCTGGCATCGGTGACCTCAATGGACATTTCAGATACCTCCTGGATGGTGTTCTTCCTGATGACTCACGTGTCGCGGTACCGGCCGGCAGGCACGATCCCGCGTGTCGGGCGGACCGCTCAGGCGTGCGCCCCAGCCCTGTCCGCCGTCTCGACGTCCTCTGTCTCAACAGTGCGGGACGTCGCGGTGTTCCCGGCGGCGTCCTCCACCTGGGGGCGGTCCTGGATCTGGGCCGGGGCCTTGTCCTCCAGATCGGCCAGGTAGGCCTGGGCGTCCAGGGCGGCGACGACACCGGATCCGGCGGCGGTGGCCGCCTGCTTGTAGGTCGGGTCGACGACGTCCCCGGCGGCGAAGACCCCGGGCACCGAGGTGCGCGAGCTGCGCCCCTGGACGGCGATCGTCCCGGCGTCGGTGAGGTCGAGCAGTCCATGCACCAGGTGGGTGCGCGGGTCAGAGCCGATGGCCTCGAAGACGCCGTCGACCGGCATCGGCGTCTCGGCCCCGGTGACGGTGTCGCGCAGCACCAGCCCGGTGACCTTCTGGTCGCCCTGGAATGCCGAGACCGTCGAGTTCCAGCGGAAGTCGATCTTGGGATCGGCCTTGGCGCGCTCCACCATCGCCGCCGAGGCGCGCAGCGCGTCCCGGCGGTGGATGACGGTCACCTGGGAGGCGAACCGGGACAGGAAGGTGGCCTCCTCCATCGCGGAGTCGCCCCCTCCGATGACGGCGACGTGGCGGTTGCGGAAGAAGGCTCCGTCACAGGTGGCGCACCAGGAGATCCCCCGGCCCGACAGCTCGGTCTCCCGCTCGCAGCCGAGCTTGCGGTAGGCCGACCCGGTCGCGTAGATGAGGGTGCGGGCCTGGTAGGTCTGCCCCTCGCCGGTGGTGACGGACTTCACCTGTCCGGCGATGTCGAGGGCGGTGACGTCGTCGTAGACGATCTCGGTGCCGAACTTCTCGGCCTGCTTCTGCATCCGGTCCATCAGGTCAGGGCCCATGATCCCCTCGGGGAATCCGGGGAAGTTCTCCACCTCGGTGGTCTGCATCAGCTCACCGCCGACCTCCACGGAACTGGCGATCAGCAGCGGCGACAGGTTCGCCCGTGCAGCGTAGATCGCCGCCGTGAACCCAGCCGGGCCGGACCCGATGATGATGACGTCTCGCATGGTTGCCCTTCCGAGTGTTGAGAACCAGAGATTACGGCCTGGCCCACCACGCAGACCAACGCGGGAGCGCGGCGAGTGATTCCCGCCGGTCGCCCCGCAGTGGTCCCGGACCGCTCCAGCGGCACCCCGTCGTGACCGGCGGTCCGCCGGCGGTTAGCGTGGGACCATGCCCACCATGCCTGCCGTCGCGGTGACCGAGTCGCTGCCCATCACGAACCCGAACTCGTTGGTCGACGTGGACCTGCCCGTTCCGACTCCCGGCCAGAATGACCTGCTCATCGAGATCCGGGCCATCTCCGTCAATCCGATCGACGTCAAGATCCGTCAGGGCGCCGGCACCCCGTCCGAGCCCCTGGTGCTGGGATTCGACGGGGTCGGCCAGGTGAGGGCCGTCGGCGAGGCGGTGGAGGACTTCGCCATCGGTGACGAGGTGTGGTTCGCCGGGGACCGCACCCGGCAGGGCAGCTATGCCCGCTACACCCTCGTCGACCACCGGGTCGCGGCCCGGCGTCCGGGGACGCTGGCCGCCGCCTCGGCGGCCGCCCTGCCGCTCACCGCGATCACCGCATCCGAGGCGCTGTGCGAGCACATCAACCTGGGCGGCGACGACGCCTTCCTGATGGTCGGTGGGGCCGGCGGGGTCGGCTCGATGGCCATCCAGCTCGCCCGGGTCCTCACCCAGGGGCCGGTGATCGCCACCGCCTCGCGCACCGAGAGCGACGAGTGGTGCCGCCGGCTCGGGGCCGACGCCACCATCGATCACCACCGTCCGCTGGCCGAGCAGGTCCAGCAGTTGGGGGTGGAGGGGTTCCAGGGGATTCTGTCGGCCTACTCGTCCGGACGCGAGGCCGACTTCGCCGAGATCATGGCGCCCTTCGGGCGTCTGGTGGTGATCGACGCGATGCCCAGTCTCAACACCAATGCGTTCAAGCCGAAGTCCCTGTCGGTGGTCGCCGAGTCGATGTTCACCCGCACCCAGTTCCACACCTCCGACATCGCCGAGCAGGGCCGGATCCTGGCCCGGGTGGCCGATCTGGTGGACAACGGCAAGGTGCGGAGCACGATGACCAAGTGCCTCAAGGGGATCAACGCGGCCACCCTGCGCGAGGCCACCGAGCTGGTCGAGTCGGGCCACACCATCGGGAAGGTCGTCGTCGAGGCCGACGCCTGGTAGAGCACTGCGAGGCCGACGCCTGGTAGAGCACAGCCGAGGCCGACGCCTGGTAGAGCACAGCCGAGGCCGACGCCTGGTAGAGCACAGCCGAGGCCGACGCCTGGTAGAGCACAGCCGAGGCCGACGCCTGGTAGAGCACAGCCGAGGCCGACGCCTGGTGAGGCCGTCCCTAAGCTGGGCGACATGACGTGTTGTGCGAAAGACCCGAAATCCCTCAAGACCGCACCGGTGGTCGCCGCCGGGCTCATCGGGGGGTGGCAGATCGCCCGTGCCACCGGCATCCGCCCGATCGGCGGGGTGGTGCTGGCGGCGGCCGGCGTCCTGGCGGGACGCAGCTGGCTGGCGAGGAAGGGACCGGCGACCACCGCTGCGCTGAGCGCCGGCTACCTGGCCGCCTTCGGACTGTCCCACCCGCTGGCCAAGAGGATCGGGGCGTGGCCCTCGGTGCTGGTGGTCACCTCGGCGATCACCGCGGCCGCCCACTACCTCGGAGACCGGAACTGAGTCCTGTCGAGGCCGTTCAGCCGGATCCCCGCCACCACCTCGTGGCGGGCCCCCTGACGGCTCAGGTGTGACTCCAGCAGGGTCACCTCTCGGGCCCGCCACGGGGGTCGACTGAATCCGGACAGGGAGTCGACCTCAGCGGTGAGATCACCACGGTGGCACCGGGCCAGGGTGAGGTGCGCGCTGAACGCGCCGACCTCGGGCTGGGCCCCCGCGCTGTGCGCCGAGGATCTGATGGTACGGGCCAGTCCGGGCAGCCGCCCGGTGGGGTCGGCGATCCCGAGCCAGAGCATCCGCCCGGAGACCGGGTCCGGGAAGGCCCCCGATCCCGACAGGCCGATCTCCACCGGAGGGACTCTCTCGAGGTCGGCGGTGAGGGAGTCGGCGAGGCCTTCCGGATCGGCGACCGAGGCCATGAAGGCCAGGGTGATGTGGGCGTCCCCGGGCTGAATCCACCGGAATCGCCGCGGGTCCTGGGGACGTTGTCGTTCGCGCATCCGCTCCACCAGGTCGTCGACGGACTCCAGCACCTCGGCCGGCGGCACCAGTGCCACGTACATTCGGCTGCCCATGGATCGATCCTCGGTCAGCCGGGGGCCATTCTCAAGGACCCGGTCGATCTCATAGCCCCGGCCGACCTCAGCGCCCCGAGAAGGGTCCTGTCCCCGCCCTATTCTCGAGGGGTGATCGACCTGTCCCGACCTGCCCTTGATGTCGCCCCCCATCTGCTGGGGGCCATCATCCGGCACGGTCCGGTGAGTGTGCGGATCACCGAGGTGGAGGCCTACATGGGCCTGGTGGATCCGGCCTCCCACGCCTTCAACGGACCGGGCGGCCGGGCGGCGGTGATGTTCGGTCCTCCGGGCCGGCTCTACGTCTACCTGTCCTACGGGATCCACCACTGCATCAACGTGATCTGCTCCCCCGACGGCGTTGCCTCCGGAGTGCTGCTGCGCGCCGGGGAGGTGGTCGGAGGAAACCAGATCGTCCGGGACAGGCGCGGCCCGAAAGCGCCCGACCGCAAGCTGGCCAGCGGGCCGGGCAATCTCGGCCAGGCACTCGGCGTCGAACTCGCCGACTCCGGGATGGCCCTGGCGCTGGACGGCTTTGCGCCACCCACCGACGGGACCTCCTCCGACTGGAGCCTGGAGGCGCCCTCGGCACCGGTGGCCGCCAGGATCACCACCAGGATCGGCATCTCGAAGAATGCCGAGACCCCCTGGCGGTTCATCATCCCCGGCGAGCCCACCGTGTCGGGCCGGCGTCACTGAGGGGTGGCGTCACTGAGCGTGGCGTCGACGGCGACGGCGTCCCGAATCCGCCCATGAGCCGCCCGGAATCGGGCCGCCACCCGTGGTCCGAAACGGAGCCGCAGACTACCGGTAGAGGGACTTGTCCAGGACCGCCTCGAGCTTGTTGACGCTGGCCTGGAGGCTGAACTGGTGGGCCATCAGGTCGTGACCGCGGGCGTGCCACCGGTCCCGGGTGGCCTGGTCGGCGTCGCGCACCCGCGAGATCCCCTCCACCAGGTCGTAGGGGTCGACGACCGCACCGACCTCGTCGTCGGAGATGACGTCGCGCAGAGGCACCTTGGCGTTGCTGACCACCGCCAGCCCGGCGGCCATGTAGTCGTAGAGCTTGTTGGGGCTCATCCCCTTGTTGAAGACCTTCTGCGGGGTGACGGTGTGCAGGCCGACATCGCAGGCCTTGAGGATCCGCACCAGCTCCGACTTCGGCACCTGGTCGTGGAAGGTGACATTGGTCAGCCCCCGCTCGGCGACCTCGTCGATGGCCCACTGCTTGCGGGCGCCGCCGCCGACCAGCAGGAAGTTGACGTCGGGCAGCTTCTGGGCGGCGTCGATGATGAGGTCCAGCCCGACGTAGTTCGCGTGGGTGCCCGAGAAGACCGCGGCGAACCCGCTGATGCCGTACTGGGAGCGCAGCTCGTCGCGGCTCTCGGGCACCTCGTACTCGGCCAGATCGGCGCCGTTGGGGACCACGGTGAGCTTGTCGGTGTTGATCCCGAGCTCCTCGAAGTGCTCCTCCCAGCCCCTGGGCACCACGACGATCTGGCGGGCGTTGGCGTAGATGGTCCGTTCCAGGCCGACCAGGATCTTGTGCAGCAGGGAGCCCTCCTTGACCGCCCCGCCCGAGACCAGGGAGTCGGGCCACAGGTCGCGGACCTCCACCACGAAGGGCTTGCGTCGCAGCTTCGCGACGACCATCGCGGCGGCCGGGGCCAGGATCTGCGGGGAGGAGGCGAAGATGACGTCGGCGGGACGCACCAGGGCGCGCGCCCCGGCGCCGGCGGCGAAGGCCACCCAGCCGAGGATCCGCTTGGCGCCGTTGCCGGAGTACTGGGGGATCGGCACCAGAGTGTAGCGGGGATCGTCGACGGTCATCTTCTGGCCGCTGGTGTGGTTGATGTTGGCGGCGTAGAAGTGCGGGGTCCAGTGCTTCAACCGGGAGAACATGTCGAAGTTGCGGGTGATGCCGCCTGAACCCGGGGGGAATGCGTAGTGGTTGATGACGGTGACCCGACGGTTGGGCATCTGTCCTCCTGGCGTGACGGCGTGGCCCCAGCCTAACGGGCCGGACGCCGCCCGGTGCGGCCCGGCGTCGCGCCTCAGGCCCACCCGGACCCGGGGGCCGGACCGAGCACTCCAGGTTCACAGGCCAGGCTCGGCGGCGGGACCGCGGTCCGCGGGGGTCAGCGTCCCGACCGGGTCGTTCCCCGCCTGGGTGGGGCCGACAGGGGATCCTCGGGCCACGGGTGCTTGATGTAGCGGCCGCGGTTCTCGGCGCGCACCTGCGGGTAGGCGTGGCGCCAGAAGCTGGCCAGGTCGTCGGTGACCGCCAGTGGCCGGCGGGCCGGCGACAGCAGGTGGAGGACCACCTTCACCCGGCCGTCGCACACCGTGGGGCCGTGCGACCAGCCGAAGCACTCCTGGAGTTTGACGGCCAGCACGGGTGCCAGATCGGAGTCCACCGGCGGGTAGTCCAGCCGGATGTGGGATCCGGTGGGCACCTGGACGGCCTCGGGGACCAGCTCGTCCAGCCGCCCGGCGGCCGGCCAGGGCAGCAGCCGTCGCAGCGCCGAGGCCATCGAGACCCCGCCCGCCGACCGGCCCCGGGCCAGCGCGTCGATCTCGGGTCCGAGCCACTCCTCGGCGCGGGCCACCAGGGTCTCCTCGTCCATTCCCGGCCAGGGATCGCCCATCACCCGGTGCAGCAGGCCCAGCCGGTTCCGCAGCTCGACGGCGTTGCGGCTCCACACGAACATCCCGTGTCCACAGGCCGGGTCCAGACCCAGCCCCTCGCTGCGCAGGCCCTCCAGCACCGCCGGACGGGCCAGAGCGCGCCGGGGCCGGGTGGGGGTGGAGGTCAGCACGATGGCGCCGAGGCGGTGCTCACGGCGTCCGACCACCTTCCCAGACCGCCAGACCGCCGTGTCCTCGGTGTGGTCCAGGGTGCGGGCGGCCGCCATCGCCGAACCCTCGTCGATCGGCACCGCGGCCCGGATGAGAGCCCCGGATCCGGAACGACCGGGTGACCGGGTGGTCTCCGCGACGGCCAGCCAGGCCGATCCGGCGAGCCGTGAGCCGCGGGGCAGGTCGGCACCGGTCCCGCAGGCCAGCAGGTATCCGCCCGATCCCTCGGCGCGACGTCGGGCGATCCAGCCCGGATGGGCCAGGGCGACCACCGTGGCGACCACTGTGTCGGTCGAGGGATGCGGGTCTGCCGCGGGATGCGGGTCTGCCGCGGGATGCGGGTCTGCCGCGGGATGCGGGTCTGCCGAGAGATGGGCGTCCGTCAAGGGACGAGCGCCTCGCGAGGACCCGCCCTCCGTCACCAGGCGCTCCAGCCGGGCGGCCTGCTGACGCCAGGCGCGTGCGGCCGGGTGGCGTCCCGATCTGAGCGACCTCAGCAGGGCCACCAGGTCGCCCTCATCGGCGCGGGCGTCGGAGGCCAGCATGGCGACCACCTCGGCGGCGTGCCGGGCACCGATGCTGCCCGCCGACTCCAGCAGGGCGCGGGCCAGCCGCGGGTCGACCGGGATCTGGGCCAGTGCCCGTCCGGTGGCGGTGGCCCGTCCGTCGGCCTCGACCGCACCCAGTTGGCGCAGTTCCTCCTCGGCCTCGGCGACCCGGTCTACCGGCAGCGGGGTCGGCAGGGCCATCCCCTCTCCGCGCGGGGATCCCCAGCAGGCCAGCGCCAGCAGCGGTCCGACCAGATCGGCGTGACGCACCTCGGGCGGGGGCTCCTCGTCCATCCCCGCCCAGTCCTCGGCCCGCAGGCAGCGGACGGCGACGCCGGGTCCCAGCCGTGCGGCGCGGCCGGCCCGCTGGACGGCCGAGGCCTTCGACTCGCGGACCGTCACCAGTCCGGTCATCCCCCGGCCCTTGTCCAGTCGCGGCTCCCGCGACAGCCCGGAGTCGACCACCAGACGCACCCCGGGCACCGTGAGCGAGGACTCCGCGACCGAGGTGGACACCACGATCCGGGGGCGCGACGAGGGGGTCAGCGCCCGGTCCTGATCGCGGGCCTCCATTCCTCCCGACAGGGCCAGGACGTCGACCCCGGCGAGTTCGGGACGACCCGACAGCCCGCGCACCACGGCATCGACCTCCCGTCCCCCGGGGGCGAAGACCAGGGCGGAGGGGGGTCCGCCGGTCCCGGCCGACCGGTCGACGTCCCCGGCCTTCCCGTCGGCGGGGTGGGAGAGGAGGTCGTGCATTGCGGTGGCGGTCACCTCGGCAAGATGTCCCAGGAAGTCCCGGGTCACTCCTCGCGCATCGGTCGGGGAGCCGGCGGCCGGTGCCCAGCGGACCTCCAGGGGATGGAGCACCGAACCGATCTCGACCACCGCGGCCGGCTCCTCCGAGCCCAGCAGACCGGCCCAGAAGTCGGCGTCCAGGGTGGCCGACATCGCGACCACCGTGAGGTCCTCCCGCAGCTCGGCGAGGTCGTGAACCATCGCCAGGGCCAGGTCGGAGTCCAGGTGCCGCTCGTGGACCTCGTCGAGAATCACGGTGGAGACGCCGTCCAGCTCCGAATCGTGCAGCAGCCGCGAGAGCAGCACCCCGGTGGTGACGAACTCCACCCGGGTGGCCCGGGTGGTGCTGGACTCGCCGCGCACGGTGTGGCCGGCGAACTGGCCCGGCCGGGTGCCGGTGAGGGCGGCCAGCCGGCGCGCGGCGGCCCTGGCGGCGATCCGGCGCGGCTGGGTGACGATCACCCTGCCCGACCGGCCCGTCTCCTCAGCGACCGCGGCGGCCAGCGGCGGGACGAAGGTGGTCTTCCCGGTGCCCGGCGGGGCCTGGACGACCAGGCAGCCGGTGGCCAGGCCGTCTCTGAGTGGGTGCTCGTGTGCGGCGACCGGCAGTCCGGCGCCGATCCGTGCCAGGTCGATCACCAAGAGGTCTCCCGGGCATCCTCAGGATCCGGGGCGGTGGCCTCTGCGACCGTGCGGTCGGTGAGCGGTTCGGGCTCGGCGTCGCGCAGACTCCACCGGGTGGCCGGGATCTCGTACCAGCACCCCACCACCCGATCGGCCAGCATCGTCATGATCGCGACGGCGTCTGGCTCGGCGTCGGGGTGCACGGCGTACTCCTGGGGGGTGAGCCAGGCGAGCTCGCGGGACTCCCCGGGCCGCGGGTCGTGGGCCGGATCCTGATCGGTGGTGAGGACCATGATCAGATCGGAGTGGAAATGCCCCTGATAAGGGGAATGAGTGTTCATCACGGCCGGAACCGGGTGCATGATGTCGTGCACGCCGTCGTGCATCTGCGGCAGCGGCTGCAGGACGTTGAACTGGCCGACCTCGTAGCCGGTCTCCTCGCGCATCTCGTGGATCAGCGCCTGCCAGGGATTCTCGGTGTGCTCGATGTGACCGCCCGGCTGCAACCAGATCCCCATCTTCCGGTGCTTGTGAACCAGACCCCGCCAGACGCCGTCGACGTTCCGGAAGATCCAGGCGCTGATGGTGATGTCATGGCCATGGGCCTCGGTGTTCAGGTGCACAGTCGCTAGATTAGGCGGGGAGACGACTCCCCTGCACCCCTCGTGGCGGCAGCACCGCGGACACCACGGCCCGCCGCGCCGGCCACACCCCCTGCACCCCTCGTGGCGGCAGCACCGCGGACACCACGGCCCGCCGCGCCGGCCACACCCCCACCCCCTCGGACTCTGCCGAGAAGTGAAGAATCGCACTTTGTGAGGGTCAGCTACTAACGTGTTCTCAGCACAACCAGTACCCTGCGCCGGCGAATCCTGCCCAGCGACATCCCGGAGGTCTTGATGCAGCTCTCTCAACTGTTCCCCACACTTGGTCACGACGCGGCGTTCACGAGCCGGCACCCCCGGGTCTCCGTCGTCGGTGGCGGCTTCGGCGGAATGGCGGCCGCCAAGGCCCTGGCCGCCGAGGGATGCCACGTCGACATCATCGACCGACACCCCTACACCACCTTCCAGCCGCTGCTGTACCAGGTGGCCACTGGCGGCCTGAACCCCGGCGACGTCACCTACCGGCTGCGCAGCTTCGCCGCCAAGCTCGGCTCCCACGCCCGGTTCCGCCGCGCCTCGGTGACCAGCATCGACACCGAGAACCGCCTGGTCCACTGCGACAACGGCGAGCCCATCGAGTACGACTACCTCGTGCTGGCCCAGGGCGTCGGCGCCAACTTCTTCGGCACCCCCGGGGCGGCCGAGCACTCCTACACGATCTACACCCGCGGCTCCTCGCTGACCGCCCGCGACGTCATCTTCTCCAACCTGGAGGCCCTCGACACCGACGTCTCCAAGACCTTCGACGTCATCATCGTCGGCGGCGGCCCCACCGGGGTCGAGACGGCCGGCACCCTGGCCGAGATGAAGTCGATCGGTATTCCGGCGATCTTCCCCGACGTCTCCATCGACCGGGTGCACGTCGCCCTGGTCGAGATGGGATCCCACCTGCTGGCCCCCTTCGACTCCAGCCTGCGCCACTACACCCGCCGCCAGCTCCAGAAGCGCGGCGTCGACGTGCGCACCGACACCGCCATCGCCGAGGTCCGCGAGGACTCGGTGCTGCTCAAGGACGGCCACGAGCTGCCCGCCGACATGGTGATCTGGGCCGCCGGCGTCGGGGCCCACAAGGTCGCCATGGACTGGGGCTTCGAGACCGGCCGCGGCGGCCGCATCGTCACCGACTCCACCCTCCGGGTGCACGGCCACGACAACATCTTCGCGGTCGGCGACGGCGCCATCATCGACGACAACCCGCTTCCCCAGCTGGCCCAGCCGGCGATTCAGGGCGGCCAGCTGATCGCCCGCCAGATCGTCAACCTGGAGAACAACAGGCCGCTGGAGACCTTCCAGTACGTCGACAAGGGCACGATGGCCACCATCGGCCGCAATGCCGCCGTCGTCCAGCTCGCCAACGGCCCCAAGCTCACCGGTTTGCTGGCCTGGCTGGTCTGGGTGACCATTCACATCTACTCCCTGCTGGGCGGCCGCAACCGCATCCAGGCGATGGTCAACCTGGGCTCGCGCTACCTCACCTTCAACCGCGAGGCCGGTGCGATCGTCGGCGACGTCCTCACCGCCGACGGCAACCCGGGCAAGGGCGACTCGGAGTCCTTCCGCAAGGCGATCGCCGAGGAGATGGAGTCCTCCGACAAGGACACCGACAAGGCCTGATCCGCCGACCCTCAGCTCAGCAGCGGCCTGCCAGGGATGCCTGGCAGGCCGCTGCTGTACTCAGGGACGCCGTCCGGCGCAGGTCACCCTCAGAGCCGGAGAACCCCGTCAGATCGGGCCGGACAGCCACCGGCGGGCCGCCATCCCACACCCCGGCCTCAGGGCCCGGTGACGACCTGCGGCCCATCGGGCCGGCCCCACTCGCTCCACGATCCGTCGTAGACCCTGACATCCTCGCGGCCGGCCAGCACGGCGGCCAGCGCCACCACACAGGCGGTGACCCCCGAGCCGCAGCTGGCGACCACTCCAGGACGCGGGCAGACGTCGTCCACCCGGGCCGCCATCCGTTCGGCCGGGATGAGCGCACCGGCCTCCTGCAGCTCGGTGTAGGGCAGGTTGACCGCGCCGGCCATGTGACCGGCCCGGAGCCCCGGCCGCGGCTCCTGCTGCTCGCCGGTGAAACGGGCCCGGGAACGGGCGTCGACCACGGTCTGCCGATCGGATGCCAGCGCCGCCAGGACGTCCTGCTCGTCGACGATGAGCCCGCTGCGCGGATGCACGACGACATCGCCGGCCGGCGGTTGCGGCGTCGGTGAGGTGGTGAGCCGGTGGCCCGCCCGCGCCCAGGCAGGGTTGCCGCCGTCCAGGATCGAGACCTCGTCGATCCCCATCGAGCGCAGCATCCACCAGGGGCGGGCAGCGGCGAACAGGAAGTCGGTCTCGGTGACCACGAGATGGCAGTCGGTCCGCACGCCCAGGGCCTGCAGCGAGGCCTGGAAGGACTCGGCTGAGGGCATGGTGTGGGGCAGGCCGGTGGTCTGGTCGCTCATCGGGCCGTCCAGATCGAAGCGCAGCGCCCCGGGGATGTGCGGGGCGGTGGGCGCGGCGCCCATCGAGGCATCGAGGACAAGGATGCGGCCGGCGTCGGGGCCGGCCAGGGCGGTGGCGAGCTCCTCGACGGTGACGACGGGGGTGGGCAGCAGCGAGGTCATGGAGTGATCATCCCACCCCGGTCGGCGTCATCTGGTGGCGAAGACCCCGTGATTCCCGGACCCGGGCGCACTAGCCTCGGCGCATGGACAGGAACACGATCCTCATCATCGCAGGTGCTGCCGTCGTCGGTGGCCTCGTCGTCGCGCTGCGCCGCCGGGGTCGCCACGACTCCCAGGACCTCGCCCCCGGCAGCATCAACGGCGAGCTGCGCGACCTGGAGAAGGCCAGCCGTCGGCGCGGCCGCGGGCATCGGAACTCTCCGCTGGCCGACGGTCATGCCACCCCGGCCGGTGGCCAGGGGCGCGTCAAGACCGCACCGGCCTACTTCAAGGCCTGATCCGGCAAGCCGGCACCACTCTGGGAAGGGGCGAGTGCACCGCCAGTTCCGAGCCCGTCATCCAATACGGACTCGGGATGCCTGCGTCATGCCGCGAAGCGACGCCGACAGCCGCGCGGCCAGCCGGCTCGGAGTTTTCCGCACGCGGTACTGGAGCCGTCCAGACCAGGTTCGGGAACGCCCGTCACGCCACTCCGACATCACCTCCTCGAGCACCATACTTAGCCGCTTACCAGCCGCGGTGCGCGAGTACACGGTCTCTATCAACTCCTGCTCGCGCGCAAACCACCGGGCACGCGTGTCCGGATCGGCGCCCACAACCCGTCTCACCCCTGAGGCGATGTCGTCTGGATCCACCACGGCGCCGATCTCGTCATCACTGATGACGTTGCGTAGCGGGCGTCGCGCATTTGTTACCACCGGCACCCCGACGGCCATGTAGTCAAACAACTTTGTCGGGCTCATCCCCTTATCGAAGACCGGGATAGGGGCCACCACGTGCAGGCCGATGTCGCAGGCCCTGAGAAGCTTCGGCACTTCAGTCTTGGGAATGGGGTCGCGGAACTCAATATTGGTGATCCCTCGGCTCTTGGCGTCCTCGACGCAGGCCTGCTTATCACCGCCCTCGCCGACCAGCAGGAAATGCACCTCGGGGCAACGTTCTGCAGCATTGACGATGAGCGGAATACCATCCTTGGTTCCGTGTGATCCGGCGAAGACGGCCGTGAGCCCGTGGATGCCGAACTCCTCGCGCAACTGCTCGCGACTCTCCTCGACCCGGAACTCGTCCGGCTCCGAGCCGTTGGGAATCACCTCCATCAGCCCCACCGGGTCCACCCCCAGGTCCCGGAAGTGCTCCGACCAGTCGACGACAGTGACCACCCGCTCCGCGGACTCATACAGGTGCTTCTCCAGCCAAGACAACAGCTTGAAGACCATGCCGTCGGCCGACATTCCACCGGCGGAGACCAATGATTCGGGCCACAGATCGCGCACCTCGCAGACATAGGGACGACCTCGTAGGCGAGCGGCCACCAGGGCCGCAACTGGGTTCAGCAGGTGAGGGCTCGACCCATACACGAGATCCCCCCGGCGCACCGTCGCCGTCACCGCCGCCTCCACAGTGAATACCAGCCACCCCACCAACCGCCTGATGTCATTGCGCTGGTACCGCGGCACCCAGACCAGAGTAAATCGTGGGTCGTCTGTCCTCAGCCGCGTCTTCGCGTGATGAGCGAAATTAGCACCGATGAAGTGCGGCGACCAGCCCGGCGTCCGGCTGAACACATCGACATTTCTCGTCGGACCGACAACCCCGTGTGGTGCGGCGAACTGGTTCACCACGATGACCTGTCGGTTCGTCATTAAGATCCTTCCGCATTACTCACGGCTGCTCCAGCGGCTCTCACCACATTCGGTGCTGCACCGGAGGACACTTTAACAGGGCCTTCCCTGTGGCACTTCTGCTCGCCCCTCTCCTTCCTCGGGACCAAGCCTCAGGGTCGCCCCACCAGCTCAGCGGTGAGGCCCAGCAGCACCTGAGCCTGGGCCTCGAAGGTCAGGCCCTTGTCGACCGCCTCCCGGCCGGATCGGCCCATCCTCGCGCACTCGGCCGGGTTCTGCAGCATCTCGGTCAGCACCCGCGCGGTGGTCGCCACTGACTCCGTGTCGGCAAACCGACCAGCACCGAAGCCAGCGAACATTTGGCGCCAGGCCGGGAAATCCGAAGCGCAGAACGGTACGCCGGCGGCCATGTACTCGAACAGCTTGGTCGGCAGGGAGCGCAGGTAGTTCGGCAGCGGCGCCAGGAAGACTAGTCCTACCTGAGCGCTGGCCAGCACCTCGGGCACCTCGGTCGGCGGCACCAGTCCGCGATAATCCACCAGCCCCTCCGCGACAGCAACCGCGACAATCGGCGCGCAACCTCTCAACGGACGCCCCGCCAGCACCAGATGTGCCTGAGGCACCGTCTCGCGCAGCCCTCGCACAAGGTCGATCATGAAGGACAACTTGCGCTCCTGGCTGAGGTCCCCGGCATAGACCAACCGGCCGGGGACCGGCGCAGGGCCGGCGGTGAAGTTCGCCAGCCACGGATAGTTGTGCACCACCACGGTGCGAATGTTGGAGAATCCGCCCGCGACCGTCTCGGTGGCGGCGACAATGCCGTCTGCGCCGCGGTCGGCCAACCCGACCAGCAAACGCGCAGCAAGCTTCATCATCGGGCGGGTCAGCCGGTTCAGGTAAGGCTTGCTCTCGACCTGTCCCACGAGGTCCTCGTGAGCGTCGTAGACCACCCTGCAGTGGTTCAGCCGGCCCCACAACAGAGCCATTGGGATGAGTTCCGGATCATGGATCTGCAGCAGCTGGGGACGCAGTCGGCGAAGCACCCGCCAAGCCTCCGGCTGGCCAACCACGATCCTGCGCAGCCGCCCGCCGGTCCTGTGCAGCGCCACAACTGGCACCCCGCCATCGTCGCCGTCGCGTTCGGCGCTGATTACCAGGTGGAAGTCATAGCCCGCGGCGGCAAGAGCGCGCGCCTCCTTGTTGAAGACGCGGTTGTCGTGACCGTTGTGGACGGTCGACAGGTGCACTACCCGAGGCACGGAGATGGCTCGGGTACCCGTGCTGCTGCTCATCGGCAGTCCCCTTGTTCTCTGATGTCTTCACTGCTACAGACGACTCCTGCCTCGCCCGACACAGTTGCGGGCGCCGCAATCAGCACAAGTACGGCCGCCATCCATAACGACACCACATTGGGGCCGATGAACTGGCTGTTGGCCAGTGACAGTGCTGGACTGGCGACCACCAGAGCGAGTAACGCGGCAGCTCTCGCCCGATCCTGTGATCGGAGCCGCCAGCCCCGCCAGCCCGCCCACAGCCACAACATGACAAGCAATGCAGCCATCGGGATGCCGTACTCCGTGGCGACTTGCAGCAGTCCGTTGTGCGGATCGACCTTGTGGTGCAGCCAGAACTGGCGCTGGGCAGCGGCGAGCGGTGTAAAGCCTCCAGGGCCCGCGCCCAGCCAGGGATGCTCAGTCACGATCGTCAACCCGAATGCGAAGAGCGCCATCCGAACCGGGACTGACGCCGTTCCGAGATCCTCGTGACCCACTGACACCGCATGCCACTGCGACCACAACGCTGTGATCCGGCCTTGGCACGGTCCGGCAAGCATACAGACGACAGCCAGACAGGCGAGGATGACTGCAAATCGCCCCGCCCGGGTGACCAACAATGCTCCAATCACCATGAGCACGAGGCCCGCCTGGCAGGCCCGAGAGTCCGAGATCGCAAGCAGCCCCAGATCCACGGCAAGGACCACGAGATCCAGGATCCTTCGCCAGCCCCGATCCCGGACTGCCTGTAGCGTCAACAGTGGACAAGCGACCACCAGGAAGAGCGCGTAGTAGTTCGGGTTGACAAAGAACGTCGCGGGATCGAAATAGGTGTTGGCGTGGTGCCGCCACACTCCTCGGATGTACCCGGGGAGGTGTCGGGCGGTCAGCCGCTCCCAGATCGCGATCGGGAGGCTGACCAGAATCGACAGCTGCCAGCCCCGGGTGAGAGCCGTTATCGATCCGAACGTTGTCAGACGACCGAGCGACCAGGCGAGCGCGAAACCGATGACCAGATTGACCATATCGCTCCACCGGGCACCTCCTGCCGCCAGCCCTGAGCAGACTCCGACAATCAACCAGATGGCGAGTACGCCGCACAGGATTCGCTCACCGAACCAGGCTTGACGCCAGAACTCCCGACGCCACAGCCAAGCAGCGATGACTACCAGCCCAGCGACCACTACCCGGAAGAGCGTGACCGGACCGATCGCCACGTACTCCCCAGCCAAAACGCTCACCGGTACCAGGAAGCACAGGCTGGCTGTCACCAGCCACGAGGTCCTGTCGATGACAGGTCCCCGAACGATCTCGAGTTCAGTCCGCCTGGATGCCGACACGGCCCTCTTCACTCAGCGTCCACTCATTCAGTTCTCGACGAGTACGGCGCCCCGGCGCTTCAGGGCAGCACCCTCGACGGCAAGCAGGCCGTCGATTTGGGACTCGAAGGTGAGATCCCGCTCGAAGGCGCGTCGACCGTTCTCCCCCATTCTGCGGGAGCGTTCAGGATCAGCGAGCAACTCCGTCAGCGCAGCCGCGGCCGACGCCGCGTTCTGAGAGGTGTCGACGAAGACTCCGCAGTCGTAGTCCCCGAACAGCTGCACCAAGAAGTCGAGATTAGTGGAAATGAACGGGATACCGGCCGCCATGTACTCGAAGAGCTTGGTGGGAAGAGCCTTTTGATAGTTGCGAATCGGTTGGAAGAAAGCGATCCCAACCCAGGAGGAGGCCAAGATCGCGGGAACCTCCGAGCCGTCCACTCGGCCCAGCCACTCCACCCGCTGGTCGGGAGTGATGTTCTCGAAGAAGTGCTCAACCTCGGGGTTCGGCAGTCCCGCGACCGTGAGGTGGCTGCCAGGCACGCGCTCGATCGTCTCGAACATCCGATCGACCTGCCGCCCGGCTGAAAGCATCCCGACGTAGACGGCCTGCCCGTCGATCTTCATCTGACCGGTAGCGGGGGTCGGGTAGTCGCTGAGCAGCGGGTAGTTGCGGACAACCGCCCTATTGGGGTTCCGATAGAAGTCCATCACGGTCGACGTTGCGGCAATGACTCCGTCAAAGCAGCGGTCCGCGAGCCTGACCACCCCGCGTGAGACCAGCCTGGCGATCGGTTTCGACCAGTCGGGGAGATACTTCTTGCCCTCGATCTGCCCCACCAGATCCTCATGCGCGTCGTAGACGGCAGCCCGCCCTCGCAACGCTTTCCACGCCAGCACCATCGGGATGAGCTCCGGATCATGGACATGGACGACGTCAGGACTAATCCGGTCCAAGGCATGCCAAGCCCTCGCCTGGCGACGCGTGAGCCGATCGAGCCGTCCAGTCGCCTTGCCGATGCCGACGACATGGACCCCGTCCACAACCTCGTCATCACCCTGCGCGCCGATGAACCAGACATCGGCACCCGCAGCGGCAAGACTGACGCATTCCTTGCGAAAGATGCGATTGTCACGGGGGGGATGGGCAGTCGACAGGTGGCACACCCGGGCCAGAATGGTCATCGATCAGGCCTCTCCGTCACCGATCACGATGACCTTGACGCCGTCCCACTTGGCGGGGTCGACGACGTGACGACCGTCGACCAGCACCTTGATGCCGGGCAGGTCGGCCGGGGTGAGGTCCTTGTACTCGGGATGGTCGGCCTGCAGCAGTGCGCCGTCGACCGGCTCGCCGATGTGGTAGGCCGTGAAACCGAACTTGGCCAGCTCGGCGTCGGTGAACATCGGGTCGTGGACGGTGACCTCGGCCCCGGCGTCCGCCAGGTCCTTGACGGTCGGGAAGACGCCGGAGAAGGCGGTCTCCTTGACCTTGCCGCGGTAGGAGGCGCCCAGCACGACGATCTTCTTGCCCTTGAGATCCCCGAGCACCGCGGCGGCCTCGTCGACGCAGTACTGCGGCATCGTCATATTGGCCTGGCGGGCGGTGCGCACGATGGTGGCGTCCGGATCGGTCCACAGGTAGAGCCGCGGGTAGACCGGGATGCAGTGGCCGCCGACGGCGATGCCGGGGCGGTGGATGTGCGAGTAGGGCTGCGAGTTGCAGGCATCGATGACCTTGTAGACGTCGATGCCGTGCTTGGCGGCGAACTTGCCGAACTGGTTGGCCAACCCGATGTTG
The DNA here is from genome assembly GCF_000425285.1 of Acidipropionibacterium jensenii DSM 20535. Classification (GTDB taxonomy): domain Bacteria; phylum Actinomycetota; class Actinomycetes; order Propionibacteriales; family Propionibacteriaceae; genus Acidipropionibacterium; species Acidipropionibacterium jensenii. Next base: position 18,988 of record NZ_AUDD01000021.1, read on the forward strand.
ACGTCACGGTAGGTGGTCTCGGCGAGCTTGGCCATCTCGGCCGCCTCGGCGGTTCCCATCGTCCAGACGCCGTTGGGTCGGGGCAGGTCGGGGCGCTCGTCGAAGTCGAGCAGCTGCTGGTAGAAGGCGATGCCCTTGGCGGTGCCCTCCGGGGACAGCCCGCCGACCAGCTTGGGGTAGCGGCGCAGGTCGGCGAAGACCCGACCGGTGAGGACCCGCTCGGGGGAGAACACCAGAGTGAAGTCCTTGCCCTCCTTCAGCCCGGAGATCTCCTCGATCATCGGCTTCCAGCGGGTGCGGGTGGTGCCCACCGGGAGAGTGGTCTCGTAGGAGATGATCGTGTCGGGGGTGAGGTGCTCGGCCAGCGACTTGGTGGCGGCGTCCATCCAGCCGAAATCGGGCTCCCAGGTCTCATCGTTGACGAACAGCGGGACGACCAGCACGATCGCGTCGGCGCCGGGGATCGCCTCGGCGTAGTCGGTGGTGGCGTGCAGCTTGCCGGCCGGGACCAGCTTCTTCAACTTCTCGTCGAGGAAGGCCTCGCCGGGAAAGGGCTCATTGCCCTTGTTGACCTCGTCGACAACCCTCTGCTGGACGTCGACGCCGATGACGTCGTGCCCCTTCTCCGCGAACTGGACAGCCAGTGGCAGACCGATCTTGCCCATGGCGACGACGGCGATCTTCATTCAGGACTCCTCGAACACAACAGTTGAGTAACGGCCGTCAGTCTAGTCGAGGAGAGCGGCTCGACCGCTGCGAACCCCCGCAGCGGGTGCCCGGATCAGTGACGGGCCGGGGCATCGGGGTTCCCGCCGGCCGCCGACCCCCGGGTTGTCAGTGAGATCCTCACCGGTATCGACGCGGCCTGCTCGGGAGCCGGCCATCCGGTGCCGGACATCGAGACCGCCGCCGATCCGTAGGCCACCCCGGCGGCCAGCGCCTCGGTGTCATCGGCTCCCCGGCTGTGGGCCAGCAGGAATCCGGCCAGGCAGCAGTCCCCGGCACCGACCGTCGAGCGGACGGTCACCGGGTCGGCGATCCCGTGCCTGGCGGCATCGCGGCTCACCAGCACCGCCCCGGCCGCTCCCAGGGTGACGAGCACCTGTGCCACTCCTTCGTCGATGAGCACCCTGGCGGCACCGATGGCGGCCGCCGGGTTGCCCTCGGCGGCCCAGGACTCCATCTGATGTGCCAGCCTCTCGGCATCGTCATCGGGTGCCCGGTCACCAGATGCGGTGCGACGGGCTGTGGTGCCCCGGCGTGCTGCGCCACCGGCCGGCCGACCCACACACAGCTGGGCCAGTTCCACCGAGTTGGGAGCGATGAGATCGGGGGCCGACTCCGGGAACCCGGCCATCAGGGCCCACAGCGGCGCATCGGAGGTGTCGACGGCGATCCGTGGAGCCTGGTCGCCCAGCTCGCTGCGGATCCAGCGCACCATCCGGGCGTACCAGTCGGGCGGGACCCCGGGAGGAAGGGAGCCGGTGAGCACCACCCAGTCCCCCGGCCCGGCGGACTCTCCTGACGGCCTGGCGCCACCGGCACCGCCCTGTCCACCGCCCCTGCGCCGACAGGCCTCCAGCACGGCCTCCTCGAAATCCCCCAGCGCCGCCGGACCGAGCTGGGCACCGGGCTCGTTGAGTTTGGTGGTGACCCCGTGCGGGTCGGTCACCGTCAGATTGGTGCGCACCGGCGAGGCGATCGGCACCGCCAGGTGCGGCACGCCCAGCACCTCCAGCCCGGTGACGAGCGGGTCGCCGGGGCCGGCCGGCACCGCCGCCAGGGTGTCGGCCCCGGCCAGGGTCAGCACCCCGGAGATGTTGACCCCCTTGCCGGCGGCCACCGTGCAGACCCCTGTCAGCCGGTGCACCCGACCCGGGACCAGGGGACCGGGCAGCCCGACGGTGCGGTCCAGGCAGGGATTGATGGTGACAGTGAGGATCACGGCGTCCAGAATCTCACTGAGCCGCCTGCCTCACAGGCCGTCGGGAGGTCGCCTGTCCTCGCGGATGCCAGCCTGGTCGACAGCCTCCTCGAGAGCTCCCTCGTCATGCAGGAAGGACTCCTGGTGGGCCTCCTCCAGGGTGACGACGTGGCCACCCCGGCTGCGTCCCAGCCGTTCCCGGAGGTTCTCGGCGAACTTCGTCAGCGAGTAGTTGATGATGATGAACAGCACTGCGGCGACCAGGAAGACCGGGATGATGTTGGTGCCCCCGCTGGACAGATTCGTCGCCGAGCGCAGCAACTCCGGATAGGTGATGATGTAGCCCAGCGCGGTGTCCTTGACGATGATGACGAGCTGGCTCACCAGAGCCGGCATCATCGCGGTGATCGCCTGGGGCAGCAGGATCGAGCGTCGGGTCTGGCTCAGCGACAGTCCGATCGACAGGCCGGCCTCGGTCTGGCCGCGGGGCAGTGAGTTGACCCCGGCGCGCAGTAGCTCGGCCATCACCGCGCCGTTGTAGAAGGTCAGTCCGGCGACCACCCCGACCAGACCCTTCAGCCCCGGCGGCACCAGGGTGTTGAAGGGGGCCGCGAAGACCATCAGGTAGTAGAAGAACAGCATCGCCATCAGCACCGGCACGGCCCGGAAGAACTCGACGAGCACCGAGCACAGCCAGCGCAGCGGTCGGACGAAGCTCATCCTGCCCATCGCCAGCAGGAAGCCGAGGATCGAGGCCAGGATCAGCGCGGCGGCAGCGGCCTGAAGGGTGTTGATGATGCCGGGGATGAGGTAGTCGGTCCAGGCCTCCCCGGTGAAGATCGCCGACCAGGCGTCGGCTCCCAGCTGGGAGCGCAGCCCCCAGATCAGCAGGGCGGCCAGCACAGCCAGCAGGATGACGCCGACGATCCCGATGATCCGGTGACGCCGCAGCGCCCTGGGACCGGGGATGTCGAAGAGCACGGAGGTGGTGGAGTTGCTCATCGCTGCACCGCCAACTTCGTCGAGCCCCAGGAGACCAGCATCCCGATGGGCAGGGTGAGGATGACGAATCCGAGCGCCATCAGGATGAAGATCGCGTAGATGAACTGTGGCGAGAACTCGATCATGTTCTTCATCACGTAGGAGGCCTCGGCGACACCGATCGCCGAGACCACGGTGGTGTTCTTGGTCAGCGAGATGAGGGTGTTGCCCAGTGGTGTGACGGCCGCGCGGATGGCCTGCGGAAAAATCACCTCGCCCAGGGTCTGCCCGAAGGTCAGCCCGATCGACCGGGCGGCCTCGGCCTGCCCGGAGGGCACCGTGTTGATCCCCGAGCGGATCCCCTCGGCGACGAAGGTCGAGTGGTACACCGACAGCGCCACGACTCCCCACCAGAACAGCTGCACCGAGGACCGGGCATCGGGCCCGGCCAGCTTCCAGGCCAGCACGTTGTAGAAGGCCAGGGCGCAGAAGGTGACGATCACTGTCAGCGGGGTGTTGCGGATGATGTTGACGTATCCCTTGCCGAAGATCTGAAAGGCCTTGACGGGGCTGACGCGCATGATGGCGACGATCACGCCGAGGACCAGGGATCCCAGCGCGGAGACGACGGTCAGTTTGATCGTCATCCAGAAGCCGCCCAGCACGTCGTAGTCGCGCATCAACTGGGCAAGATCTGACATGAATCACCTCCAGGTGTTCGGGTGGCCCCGCCCGGGCCGCGATGGCTCCGGGCGGGGTGGGTTATGCCGGTTTCAGCGTGGACTCGACTGTCTGGGAGACGTCGTCACACACCCTCGGTGGGCTTGGGCGGGTTGGTCTCCTTGTTGTAGGAGAACTCCGGGACGTTGTCCTTGAGGGCCTTCTCCCAGTCGCCGTCATCGATCATCTTCTGGATGGCAGTGTTGATCTTGGTGGCCAGGGCGGTGTCGCCCTTCTTGATGCCGACGCCGTACTTCTCGGTGGTGAAGGGCTTGCCGACGACCTTCAGCTTGCCCTTGTACTGCGGCTGGCTGGCGAATCCGGCGAGGATGATGTCGTCGGTGGTCACCGCGTCGATGGTGCCGGCCGACAGCGCGGCCACGCACTTGGAGTAGGTGTCGTACTCCTGCAGGTCGACCTTGGAGGCGTAGGTGTCCTGGATCTTCTTGGCCGAGGTGGATCCGGTCACCGAGCAGAGCTTCTTGCCGTTGAGGGAGTCCGGTCCGGTGATGTCGGTGTTGCTGTTCTGGACCAGCAGATCCTGGCCGGCCACGAAGTACGGCCCGGCGAAGGAGACCTTCTGCTTGCGCTCATCGGTGATCGAGTAGGTGGCGAAGATCATCGAGACCTGGCCCGACTGGATCATCGTCTCGCGCTGGGCCGACGGCGTCTCGACGAAATTCACCTTGTCGTAGCCGAGCTGCTTGGCGACATAGTTGGCGACGTCGACGTCGAATCCCTTGAAGCTGGAGCCGTCCTTCATGCCCAGGCCGGGCTGGTCGTACTTGATCCCGATATTGACGGTGCCACCGCCTGAGGAGTCTCCCGTGGACGAGCCGCTGTCTGAGCCGGCCACGCAGCCGGACAGTGCCGAGAGGCCTAGGGCCGCGGTGATGAGGACCGCTGCTGCTTTACGCATGGGCTTCATTGACATCGTGTGCTTCTTCCTGGTCGTGTCGGATGAGGAGTCCGGCGGGCCGAGACGCACGTCTGTGGTTGTGCGCCGCGGGTCGTCGGAGGTCATGGGGTCGTCGCTGACGGAATCAGTGCAGGATCTTGCCGAGGAAGTCCTTGGCCCGGTCGCTGGTGGGGTTGGTGAAGAAGGTCTCGGGGTCGGACTTCTCGACGATCATTCCGTCGGACATGAAGACGACCCGGTTGGCCGCCTTGCGCGCGAATCCCATCTCGTGGGTGACGACGATCATCGTCATCCCGCCACGGGCGAGCGAGACCATCACATCGAGCACCTCCTGGACCATCTCGGGGTCCAGGGCGGAGGTCGGCTCGTCGAAGAGCATGATCTGAGGGTCCATCGCCAGCGACCGGGCGATCGCGACACGTTGCTGCTGGCCGCCCGACAGCTGCGCCGGGTACTTGCTCGCCTGGTTGGCCACGCCGACCCGCTCCAGCAGCTCGCGGGCCTTCTTCTCGGCCTCGGCCTTGGGGCGGTGACGGACCTTGACCGGGCCCAGCATGACGTTCTCGAGGATGGTCTTGTGGGCGAACAGGTTGAAGGACTGGAAGACCATGCCCACCTCGGCGCGCAGCTTGGCCAGCGCCTTCCCCTCGGTGGGCAGCTCCGTCCCATCGATGGTGATGGTGCCCGAGTCGATCGTCTCGAGCCGGTTGATGGTGCGGCACAGCGTCGACTTGCCGGATCCGGAGGGGCCCAGCACAACCACCACCTCACCTCGGGCGACGGTGAGATTGATGTCCTGGAGGACATGCAGATCTCCGAAGTGTTTCTCCACGTGGGAGAGCTCGAGAATGGTGTCGCCGATGTCGTGCACCAGAGGCCCGGTGTCCTCGCGAGGGAATGCTGCCATGCTGGGAGGGTAATGGGAGCGGTGGCGCCGATGCGCGGAAATGACCGAGAAGAGACCTGATCCTTACTCAACTGTGACCATTGTCATGCAGCTGTAACACCACGGCGCCTCCGCCGAGCCACACCAGCCGCGAGGTCCGGCTGACGCACGTCACTGTCGGGAGGTCTTGAGGTTGGATATCGTCGAAGGCGTCGCCACGGACTCCGCACACCACCAGAAGAGGTTCACCATGGCCAAGAAGATCGTCGCAGTCGGCTCCTCAGTCGGACTGCATGCCCGTCCTGCCGCCACCATCTCCCAGGCAGCCGGCAAACTCGGCTCCACCGTGACGCTGGCCACCGAGGGCAACACGCCCGTCGATGCCCGCTCCGTGCTGCTCATCATGACCCTGGGCGCCGGTTCCGGGGACTACGTCACCGTCGAGGGGGACAAGGAGGAGGACGTCGAGACCATCGCGGCCCTGGTCGCCAAGGATCTGGACGCCTGACCCGCTGTCCCTGCTCGTCGCTCCCTATCCGTCCGCCCCGCCCCCGCGTTGATCCAGTTACTCCTCGTTGATCCCGTTGCGTGAGGATCAACGAGGAGTATGAGGATCAACGCGGGAGTTGGGAGGGAGGAACTGGATCAACGCGCGGCCTGGCAGGCTCTGCCCCCGGCGACGCTGAGGCTAAGGGTGAGTTACTGGATCAACGCGGGGACAGAGGAGAAGTTACTGGATCAACACCAGGGCTGACAGCATCTGCTCCCCGGCGAGGCCGGGACTGAGAGGGCCTGCTCCCCGGCCCCTCTCGGCTCATCAGGACGACCATCGAGATCGCCACCACCCACCACAGCAGCGAGGTGGGAAAGTTCTTCACCAGATAGGTGTCCAGCACCAGCCCGGGGAAGGTCGCCAGCAGCGCCAGGCTGGTCGCCCCGTGCGGGCCTCCCACCGCCCGCAGGGAGGCCACCACGATCACCACCACGCTGGTCAGGAACAGCACCACCCCGAGTACGCCGAGTTCGGCGCCGATCTGCACCAGGGTGTTGTGGGCGTGCGGCAGACTGGTGCCGAACTGAGTGTCCCTCATCCCGTGGTAGGCACCCGGCACCATGCCGCTCTCGTTGGCGAACCACGGCCACATCACCCCGTAGCCCCGGCCGAAGAGCATTGTCATCGGGCTCTCGGTGAGAGCTCGCCAGGCCAGACCCCAGGTCTGCGAGCGGTCACGGTCGACCAGCCCCACACCTCGCAACCGCCCGAGCCACAGCACCGCCGCGCCGGCCACCACCGATCCCACGATCACCTTGACGAGGTGACGGCGCCGCACCTCGACACCCCGCGGCCGACCCCAGATGAGCAGTGCCACACAGAACAGTCCGAGGTCGATGAATCCGGCGCGCGACCCGCTGGCGATCAGACAGCCCACCATGCTGGCCACCGACAACCAGGACAGCACCACCCGGTATCGACGGCGAATGGCGTCGACCATGACGCCGACCCCGAGCAGCAGAACCGTGTGGTAGATCGCCGCCCCGCCGAATCTGGTGGCGATCCGCCAACCCACCGGCGGCTCGGTGGTGTACTCGCGGACCAGGTCGGCCGGAGTGACCACGGCCAGCACCAGGAAGGTCTCCCACAACGCCATCTGAAGACGTGATCGACCGATCAGCACCACCAGCATCCCGGCCACCACGACGGCGAGCAACGCCTCCGCCAATGGGACGATGAGCCCCACGGGGGGCACCACCATCGCGGAGCTGCTGTCGCCACGCCTGACCAGCACCGAGTGCGGGGACATCGGAACGGTGATGGCCGCCCACACCAGCACCGCGACGAACGGGCCTGCGGCAGCAGCAGCGGCTCGCCATCCCCGGGTGAACTCCCCGGAGCGATGCCTCAGTACTGCCGCCGCCAGAGTGAGCAGCAGGCAGGCGACGAAGGCGCCACCGAGCAGGCCCAGCATGATCGGGTACCGCCGGTCTCCGGCCATCCCCCGTTCCGTGGTGACGAAGGTGCAGGTGACGATGAGCACCGCCAGCACCAGTTGGGCCAGTCGGCTCACGGGGTGTGCGATCAGATCGGCCAGCAGCCGATGCCCCCCGAGGCGCACTGCTTCCTTGACGCTGCCATCCTGCTGGGACTTCGTGATGTGCTCATCCTAACTGCGCGGCTGCGCCGTCGCCGCGCCCCGCAACCATCGACCCGTGACGCCGCCACCTGCCGGGGGCGTCGGACCATCACCGGCGACCTCAGTACTCCGACATCCCGGCGACGTCGGTACGCAGCAGCATCCCGGCACCCAGGGTCATCACGAGACGCAGCGGTGCCCGGATCCCCACATGGGAGACCCGGGCACCCGACCCTCTGATCTGCGTCTGCGTCCTCCGCCCGGACCGCACCCGGCGGGGGGCGCCTCCGGCGGGAGGACGGGGTCAGTCGATCCTGACGAACTCGTTGGTGGCCGCCGAGTGGATCATCGCCTCGCAGACCTGCACCACCTTGGCGCCCTGCTCCATCGTCACGATGTCGGAGGGCTTGCCCAGCACGGCGTCCCGGAAGGTCTCGTGCTCGGTGCGCAGCGGCTCCGGCTTGGGGATCGCGAACCGGGTGACATCACCCTCGGCGACCCCGCGGAAGTTCGCGATGTCGTCCCACACGGTGGCCACATTGGCGTTGGCGTAGAAGGTGAGGTCGGCGGTCAGGGTGTCGGCCACGAACATCCCCTTCTCGCCGGTGACGTAGGTGCGGCGCTCCTTGGTCGGCGTCAGCCAGTTGACCAGGTGGTTGCTCATCAGCCCGCCCGACAGCGAGCAGGTGGCCGAGACCATGTCCTCGTACTGACGTCCGGTCTTGAACATGGTGCGGGCCGCGACCCATTCGAAGTCGCGCTGGGTGACCCAGCTGGTGAGGTCGATGTCGTGGCTGGCGAGGTCCTTGACCACACCGACGTCGGCGATCCGGGCCGGGAAGGGGCCCTGACGGCGGGTGGCGATCTGGTACAGATCACCCAGGTCGCCATTCTCCAGGCGCTTGCGCAGCGACTGGAGGGCCGGGTTGTAACGCTCGATGTGACCGACGGCACCCACCAGCCCCCGGCTGCTGAAGGCATCGGCCAGACGCCTCGCCGCAGCGGTGTCGTACGCCAGGGGCTTCTCAATAAGAGCGCTGACGCCGGCCTCGGCCAGCTTCAGGCCGATCTCCTCGTGGAACTTGGTGGGGGCGGCGACCACGCAGTAGTCGACGCCGGCCTTGATGACGTCCTCCACATCGGGCAGCACCGGGAGGTCTCCGGCGACGCCGTAGGGATCCTTGCCGGCGGCATCGGCGATCGCGACCAGGTCGACCCCCTCGATGGCCCGCAGGTTACGGACGTGGTTCTTGCCCATCGAGCCGATGCCGACCATGCCGGCGCGCAGGTTCGCCATCTCAGGCCCCGGCCTTCGCCGCGGAGTTCACGGCCTCGACGATGCGCTCCAGGTCGTTCTGGGACAGCGAGGGGTGGACCGGCAGGGAGACGCACTCGGAGGCGACCTTCTCGGTGTTCGGCAGATCAAGGCCGGGAGCGAAGGGCGCCAGCGAGGGCAGACGGTGGTTCGGGATCGGGTAGTAGACGCCGGATCCGACGTTGTACTCGTCCTTGAGGGCCTTGGTGAAGCGGTCGCGCTGCTCGCCGGTGGCCCCCTCCAGGCGGATCGTGTACTGGTGGTACACGTGGGTGTAACCCTCGGGCACGAAGGGGGTGACGGCCTCGGTGATGTTGGCGCTCAGGAAGGCCGCGTTGGCCTGACGGTTCTTGGTCCAGCCGGCCAGCTTGGTGAGCTGCACCCGGCCGATGGCCGCGTTGATGTCGGTGAGCCGGTTGTTGAGCCCGATGAGCTCGTTGGCGTAGCGCTTCTCCATCCCTTGGTTGCGGATCATCGCGGCCTTGCGGGCGACCTCGGGATCCGAGGTGGTGATCATGCCGCCCTCGCCGGCGGTCATGTTCTTGGTGGGGTAGAAGGAGAAGGCGCCGAAGGTACCGAAGGTACCGACGTGCTTGCCGTCGATGGCGGCGGCGTGGGCCTGTGCGCAGTCCTCGAAGAGCACCAGGCCGTGCTTGTCGGCGATCTTCTTGAGGGCCGGCATGTTGGCCGGCAGGCCGTACAGGTGCACCGGCAGGATGCCGACGGTGTGCTCGGTGATCGAGGCCTCCACCGAGGCCGGGTCGAGGGTGAAGGTGGCCGGGTCGATGTCGGCGAAGACCGGCCTGGCATTGGCCAGGGCCACCGAGTTGCCGGTGGCGGCGAAGGTGAAGGAGGGCACGATGACCTCGTCGCCGGGGCCGACGCCGGAGGCCAGCAGTCCGATGTGCAGGGCCGAGGTGCCGGAGTTGACGGCCACTGCGTGGACGCCGTCAACGACCTGGGCGGAGAACTCCTCCTCGAAGGCGTGCACCTGCGGTCCCTGGGCGACCTGCCCGGAGGCCAGCACGGCGTCGACGGCCTTGCGCTCATCCTCGCCGATGATCGGCTTGGCCGGGGGAATGAATTCGTTGCTCACGTGAGCTCCTTGTGTGAATGACGCTGTGTGAAATGACGTCCTGCGCCTGGCCGTGGCCTGCGCTCGGATTGAGTTGTGTGGGTGCTGCGCCAGTGGCCGCAGTCGCTGCCGGTCGGCCGGGGCCGGTCAGCAGTTTCCGACGGTCAGTTGCCCTCGGACACCAGGCTGAGGGTGTCGGTGGCGGGATCCTCGACGAAGTGGTCGCCGGTGCGGGTGTCGACCCACTGGTGATCCCCCTCGGGATCCAGCGGGAATCCGGAGCGGCCGACCCACTTGATCCGGCGGGCCGGGACACCGGCCACCAGGGCGTAGGGCTGGACGTCCTTGACGACCACCGAGCCGGCGGCGACGGTGGCCCACTCGCCGATGGTCACCGGGGCCACGCAGACGCTGCGTGCCCCGATCGAGCAACCGTGCTTGAGGGTGACGCCGACCGGCTCCCAGTCGTCGGCGCTCTTGACGCTGCCGTCGGGATTGCAGGCCCGCGGGAAGTGGTCATTGGTGAGGACCACGGCAGGTCCGATGAAGACGCCGTCCTCCAGGTACGCGGGCTCGTAGACCAGCGCGTAGTTCTGGATCTTGCAGTTGTCACCGACATGCACCCCCTCCCCGATGTAGGCGCCACGTCCGACGACGACGTTCTCGCCGAGCACCGCACCTGAACGCACCTGGGACAGATGCCAGATGGACGAGCCATCACCGATGGTCACGCCGTCGTCCAGATCGGCGGTGGGGATGATCCGCGGTTCACTCATCTACTGCGTCCTTCAAATCGGGGACTTTCCGACGTCAGCCTACTCGTGGGTGATGGGCAGCGCACGGTCAGACACCGCGCGACGAACAAGCCGATACCGTCTTGACAGCCGCCCGTCGGGGCCGGCGGAGATCCGCAGGCCGTCTCGCAGATGCCATCTCCGAGGCGACATCAGGGCCTGGCACCAGACCGCCAGTGAACCCATCTGGGCCCACACCACAGTGCCCTTGAGAAAAGAACTGTTGGCCATCGCCAGCATCGGCGACATCAGCAGACTCACCGCCACCGCCTGCATCAGCAGGGACTGCAGATACGGCGTGCCTCCCCGCCGGGCAGGATTCAGCCGCCAGTCGCCGCGAACCGCCTGGACCACCGCGGCGGTCACCAGTGCCAGCAGGACGCAGCCGATGAGGACTCCGTAGCCGGTGAACACCTCGGTGAAGCCGCTGTGCGGATCGATCGACGCATAGGTCGGCCAGGGTGCCGCCAGCACGGCGGTCTGGAACTGGGCCGGCCCGATGCCCAGGCCGGCGCTGTGCAGCAGCATCCAGAAGCCGTTCTGGTACAGGTGCAGTCGCGACTGCCCCGAGGTCGAGGAGAGGTCGTGGATGGCCAGCGTGATGGCCGCCATGATCCTGGGCAGATATCCGCCCAGAACCGCCGCCACCGCGCCGAGCACCGCCACCGCCGCGACTGTCCAGGTCAGCACCTTGGACCTCAGCATCATCCAGCCGAACAGCAGCGCCACCGCGGCCAGGCACAACCGCGATCCCGTGAAGAGCACCAGCACCGGGGTGAGCAGCGCCGTGACGAAGTAGAGGATCCTCATCACCCGACCGGTCTCCAGCTGCCAGCCGACCACCATCACCGTCATCCCGACCACCAGGAAGTAGGCGAACAGGTTCGGATTGACCATGAAGGATGCGATGTCGACAGAGCTCCTCCGCACCCATGCAGAGGATCCTGACAGGTAGTTCGGCAGGTGCTTGCCGGTGGCCAGCTCGGCGAATCCGGGCAGGCCGGTGACGATCATCCCGAGAAGCCATCCCCGGCACAGCAGGATCAACCAGCGGTGGGAGCTGGCCGCCATCGACATGGTGATGACGGTCACCATGCCCACCGCGACGCCGAGTAGCTCCTTGTAGCCGGGGCCGCCCTGGGCCAGGAACAGCCCCCATGCCAACCAGACCGCGGTGACCACCAGCAGCACCTGGACCAGGACGCCGATCCGGTGCCTGAGAAGCACCACCAGGCCCAGCAGCGCCACCGCCAGGAGCCGTATCGGCGGAAGCCCGGCGATGGTGGTGGTGGAGGCCCAGGCCGTCAGCACGGGCACCAGCATGAAGCAGATCACCAGCAGCCACTCGCCGATCCGCCCGAGCAGTCCGGAGGCAGCCTCGTCGACGCCCGGGTCCTGGTCCCGCAGCGCGACCCTGTCGGCCGTGGTCATGAGTGCTGCCGATCACCGAGCGCCAGGTCGCGCAGCAGTCCGGTGAGGGCGTGGAAGTTGGCGGTGGAGTCGTACTCCTGGTGGATCCTGTCGGACATCGCGGCCCGCACTCGGGGGTCCTTCGCCCGGCCGACCCGATCGGCGATGAATCTGGCCACCTCGGCCGCAGTGGGATCCGGGTCCATCAACCAGTCGTCGAGCAGGATCTCCCGGACCCCTCCGACGTCGGTCCCGATGGTGGGGACGCCGCGGGCCATCGCCTCCATCATCGAGACCGGCACGCCCTCCGAGGAGCTGGTGTTGAGCAGGACGTCGACCGGGTTGTTCCGGTACCACTCCAGCAGCACCTCATTGGGCAGCTGGCCCATCCAGTCGACCGTCACGCCGCGCGCCACCAGTTCCTGCTCGGCGAGGCGGACCAGGTCCTCGCGCAGTGGACCGGTGCCGGCGTGCCGCCAGGTGATCGCCAGGTCGGGACGCAGATCATGCAACTCGGCGATGGCGCGGATCAGCAGGTCGAGGCGTTTGAAGGGGGTCATGGTGCTCACCGAGAGGACGGCGAACTCTCCCTGCGGGGTGGCCTGGCAGCGCTCGGTCGGGTCGGGGACGGTGACGCCGAGCCGGCTGACATGGACATGCGAGGGCGGGAAGCCGTAGAGCTCCACGGCATGCGCACCGCCGTCCTGGGAGATCGGCAGCAGCAGGTCGAGATCACCGGAGATCTGGCGCACCACGGGGTGGTACCTCAGCGGATGCCGCTCCTCGTAGACATCGGCATTGTGGGTCCGGGCCACCGCATGCCGGACGTGTCCGGCGCGCCGCTCCAGGGCGGCTGCGGCTGCGGAGGGGCCCAGCCAGTAGGCGTAGACGACGTCGGCGGGGCCTCGCTCGGCGGCCAGGGTGCGCAGCATCCTGCGCACCACCGACACCTGGACGGCGGTGCGCACCGAGAACATCAGGTGGGCCCTGTCGAGCTGATGGCGATGGGCCAGGGTCATCAGATCGCGCGGCAGCACGCCGCTGATGATCGACTCCAGCGCACCCAGAGCTCGCCATCGTGGGCTCGTCCAGCGCCCGGTGAGCCGGCTGTCGACGGTGATCCCCTCGGGCACCGTTCGCGGGGCGACCCGGGGGGTGTCGTTCTTCTCGGGCAGGATCAACAGCTCCATGTCGCTGTCGGCCCAGACCGGCAGCTCGCTCTCGATGAACTGCTCACCGTTGCCGTAGGGGAAGCGGGAGGTCACCATGATCACCAGCGGACCTCTGGAGCCGGTCACATCTGCCTCCCGAGCTGAACTATCGTGGTCGCCAGATTAGCAGTCACTTCTCACAGATCGGCTTCCCCGGATGCAGCTACGTACGGTTGGCAGAAATCTGAGCCATCACTGGCTCTCGGCAGTGATCGTCGCCGTGATCAGCGCGATGGTCGTCGGGATCGCGCACTTCGCGACGAGCAGGCCGACCTACACCAGCCAGGCGTCCATCATCTTCACCTCGAACGCCTTCGAGTCCTTCCGTGATCCGGACTCGGCCGCCTCCTACACCACCTCGCTCATCCAGAGCTACAGCAACTACCTGCAGTCCGCCTCGGTGCTCGATCCGATCGCCTCGAAGGTCGGTGGCACCGTGAGTGCATCCAGCCTGCAGCAGAGCATCCAGCTGAGCCCCTCCCCGATGCTGCTCACCATCGAGTTCGAGAACGGGGACCGCGACACCGCCGACACGGTCGTCAAGGAGCTGGTGGCGACCGTCAGGTCTGCGGTGGGCACGGTGTCCCCCACCGCCGACAAGACGCCGGTGCTCCAGATCGTGAAGTCGAGCGTGCTGACCGACGCCGTTCCCGGCACCGACCGGTCGGCGAGCCGCAGCGGCGCCATCGGCCTGCTCATCGGCATCGTCATCGCTCTCGTGTACCTGTTCCTGCGCGCCATCCTGGACACCCGGGTGCGCGACGTCGAGGACGTCATGGCGCTCTGCGACGCATCGGTCCTCGGTGCCCTGCCCGACCCGATCAGCTCCGATGACGAGGCCTCCGTGCTGGCCCACAATCTGCGGTTCACCGCGCCGCGCGACGGCGTGCGATCGGTTCTGCTCGCCTCCACCGTTCCCGGCGAGGCAAGCGGCTCAGCCGCTCTCCATGCCGCCGACTCACTGGCGGCCAGCGGCACCAGGACTCTGCTGGTGGACGCCGACCTGCGGGGTCGCGAGGTGACTGAGCTGTCGGGAGCAGGCGCCGCGGCCGGCCTCTCGGACGTGCTCGCAGGGCGCGCCGAGCTGGATGACGCCGTGACGGCTCGCGAGGGCAGGGCGGATCTGCTCACGGCCGGGTCGGCGGTCGGCAATCCCGCCGAACTGCTGTCGGGTGCCGCGCTGGCCGATGCACTCGCCAGCCTGGGCAGCCGTTACGACACGATCATCCTGGCCGGCGCGCCGGTGCTGTCGGGCTCCGACTCGCTCCTGATCTCCGCCGCGGTCGCCGCCTCGGTGCCGGTCATCGGGATCGGCAAGGTCAAGAGGTCCGATCTCGCCCAGCACATCGAGCTGCTGGGAATGAGCGAGGCGAAGCTGGGCGGCGTGGTCCTCACCGGGGTCCGGCGGGTCTCTGCCAAGAACCCCTACTCGCCGCTGGCCACCGCAGCCTCCCGCTGAGCGTCGCGGCAGCGGGTCAGCTCCGCGCCGGTTCCCCGCGATCGCGGCTGTCGGCGTCGGCCAGGCCCGTCGAGACCGCCACCAGCCACCACCACAGACTCACCGAGAAGTTCTTCACCAGGTAGCTGTCGAAGAGCCATGCGACGGTGACCGCTGCCAGCGCGAGGGTCTGAACAGGGGCCACGGTGCCACCCGGTTCACGAATGGTTCGGACTGCGCGCTGCCACAACATGCCGACGAGGGCCACCAGCACGGCGAGCATCACGAGCCCCAGCTCGCTGCCGACTGCCACGTAGCTGGAGTGCGCCGAGGTGAGCACCCTGCCGTACTGGGTGACGACCTGTCGGTCCCCGGGTGCGGGATAGAGCTTGGCCTCGATGGCGTACCAGGGGAACAGGCTGCCGGAACCGACCCCCAGCAGCAGCCGTCCGGGACTCTCGGTGACCGCCTGCCAGGCCACCTGGTAGGTGGACGCCCGCAGGGGCGAGCGCCAGGTGGCGAGACGATGCAGGCTGTGTACCACCGAGATCGCCACCGCCAGCGCAGCGCCGGCAGCGATGATCACGATCAGGACGACCCGGCGTGCTGTCCTCCTGCCCCAGGTCAGCAGGCACATCAGGACCAGTACCGCCGCGACGATCAGCGCCCCGCGCGAGCCGGTGAGGAGGCTCAGCACCAGACCGACCGCCGCCCCGGTCCACCACCAGTAGCGGGACCTCCCCGACGCTCCCAGCGCGCGGTCGGCGAGCACCGCGGCCGACAGGATCAGTGCCACATGCAGCACGGCCGAGCCGCCCATCCCGCTGGCCACCCTGGGGCTGCGGTGGATGACGGCCTGGACGGGCCAGTCGAGCAGAGTGCCCACCAGCAGGGCGACGCCGGCCCAGGCAAGTGACCAGCGGCGCACCGCAGAGCCCATCGCCACCAGCACCGTGACGGCCGCGGTCATCGTCAACCAGCCGGTGACCACGGGCATCACCTGGTAGACGCGGGGAATGGTGCCCTGACGTATCACCGACGCCGGGGAGACCAGCGCGGAGACCAGGGACCAGGCCTGGATGAGCGTGAACGCGCCGACGAGCCACCACACCGCCGGGGTGATCTCGGAGCGACGGCGCCAGGCCGAGGGCACGGCGACGACGGTGGCCAGGGCGCAGAGCACGAGCTGGGCGCTCACCACCCACGGCCCCCCTGTCACTCCGTGTCGGGAGTCCAGGAACTGCATGGCGAGGATGACGAGGACCACCCCGGCACCGAGCAGTCGTTGCCAGGCGGTCGCCTGATCGGTGACCGTGCCCGGTCGGGCTCTGCGGAACCTCATCACAACGCGCCATCCCTCCGGTGCGGAAACCCGGTCCCACGATGTCGGCGGGGCCATGTAGAGGATGCCACCCCGGGCCGTGACCCGCCGCCAACAACCCCACCGCCGCCACCACCGTCCGGCCTGTGACGCAGAAGATCAGCCTGGTGATGGGATCGACCACCACCGCCCACATCGACACCACACCGGCCCGAAACGGTCGGACCCTCACCCTGCAGCGCCAGACCGGCAGGGCCTGGACCACCATCGCCACCGGCAGGACCGACTCCGCGGACAGCGGTACCTTCACCCTCAAGGCTCACAACAGCAGAGCCACCTACCGGGCGATTGCCTCGCGTAGCTCTGCGTTCGACCGAACCGCCTCAGCTGGACCACTTCCCGGCGTAGAACAGCCATCCCCACCACACCATCACGGCCAGGTCGATGACCACGCCGATCATCACCAGCCACCGCCAGAAGAGCTTCAGCCCCACCGGACGGGCCGGTCCGCGGGTCAGCTCCGCGACCGCGATGAACAGTGGGAACCACAGCAGCACAGCCCGGTTGACGCTCATGAACCAGTGCCCGATCGAGAAGGCGAGCACCTGGATCCCCACCCAGGAGGCCGACGCCCAACGTCGCCTCAACAGGCAGTAGACGGTGACGACGATGCCGACCGCCATCGAGACGATCTCCAGCCGGAACAACAGCGCCACCATCCCGGCGTCAGCCCCGTAGACCGACTGCCAGGTGGAGGTCCGGGTCGCGGGCACGGTATTGCGCCAGGACTCCAAGGGGGTGCTGAAGCCCCGCCCCCAGCCACTGTCCTGGGCCTGGAACCAGGCGGTCCACGACCCGGTCAGCAGATGCAGATACGTCACATAGGCCGCCAGCACCGCCAGCGGCAGCACCAGGGTGGCCAGCCGGGCGGCGATCGCCGCCGGTCTGCGGTCAACCGGCCGGGTCACCATTCCGGCCCGGCCGTCTCGCCACTGGCCATCCCCCAGCACCGCCATCACCGCCAGCGC
Source organism: Acidipropionibacterium jensenii DSM 20535 (assembly GCF_000425285.1). Lineage (GTDB taxonomy): Bacteria > Actinomycetota > Actinomycetes > Propionibacteriales > Propionibacteriaceae > Acidipropionibacterium > Acidipropionibacterium jensenii. Next base: position 36,142 of record NZ_AUDD01000021.1, read on the forward strand.
ACCCACCAGGAACAATCCCGAGACCCGCAGGGTGCAGGCCAGCGCAGCCAGCCCGGCGGCCGGCCACCACTTGCCCGCCCGGGCCCGCTCCCAGGCCCAGAAGGCCGCCGCACAGAACGGCGCCTCGGTGTACCCGACGGTGGTGAACACCGCCGTCGGGGCGATCAGCCACAGGCACGCGGGTACCGTCCCACCGATCCGGTACAACGCCAGGGCCGCCACCAGGGAGCAGATCAGCGCCAGCAGCGCACCGGTCACCGGCATCGGTATCCCCACCAGGGCACCGGCCCGCATCACCATCGGAAGTCCGGGGAAGAAGGCCATCTCCAACGAGTCGGCGTACCCGTTGCGGGCGATGGTCATGAAGTGCTGGACATCCCAGTTCGAGATCGCCGCAGTGAACCCGTACCTGCTCAGCGCCACCACGACCAGGACGCCGGCCAGCAGCGCCCGGCTGCCCAGCCAGGTCCTGAGCACCAGCGGGAGGTCGTCGGCGGGCATCGTCGGGCGGATCTGCGCACGGCGGGAGGAGCGGGACGCACCGCGTGCACTCACCTCGGTGTCCCGGGACGCGGCTGGCGGTCGTCAGACTCGGGGTCGACGTCGACGTCGGCGTCCTCGGACTCGAGCTGCGCATCCTCGGCGTCGGCCACCCCCGACGGCGTCACCTCATCCTGGCCGTCAGGGGCATGGTCGAGCACCCCGCCGGTCGGGTCATCGGTGAAACCGGACCTCACGGCATCCACCCAGGGCCGTCTCATGTCGTCGATCACTCCCCAGCCGAACCAGGCCAGCCCTGCCAGCCGCAGCACGATCGCCGCCCAGTAGACGACGTCGGCCTCAGATCCGCCGGGCAGCGACAGGCCGCCCAGATGGGCCCACACCGCACAGAAGTACAGCGACTCGGTGACCGTGATGACGGTCCAGTCGCGCCAGTCGGGCCGGGCCAGCACGCACAGCGGGATGAGCAGCAGCACGAACTGCGGGGAATAGACCTTCGCGGTGAGGAAGAACACGATCACCGCCAGGCAGGCCACCTGCGAGACCCGGGGACGCCGCGGGATCGACAGCGAGAACCATGCCAGCGCGATGAGACCGGCCGCAGTGAGCACGGCGGCGATCCACCCCACCCAGGGCACGATCGAGCCGGTGGAGTCCTTGACGATGTACCAGACGGTGCCCAGCCCGGTGCCGGCCCAGAATGCGGTGTGGAACATCCGGCCCCAGTTGGTGGGGCTGATCAGGAGGACCACCAGGTGGCAGGCCACCAGCACCCCGATCGTCGCCATCAGATACCGTCCGAGCTCGGTGAGCTTGGTGGCGCGCAGACACAGCACCACCACTGCGAAGGCCACCAGCACCGACTGCAGGCTGCCGGCACAGGCCAGCCCCATCAGGACCCCGGCCAGCACTGGACGACGCCTGGTCCAGGCCAGCATCGAGAACATCACCAGGCACACCGGCACCAGGGTGAAGTCGACCAGACCGGCCAGGTAGATGCCGGGACTGGCGGCCACCCAGAAGACATCCCAGCTGCGCCGTTGGGGGGAGTCCAGCCGTCCCGAGGCCGTCACCGCGATCCCGGCATCGGAGCCGCGACCCATCAGCATGGTGGCGACCACGATCCCCAGGAAGGCCGCGAAGAGCAGGATCTGGGCGACTCCCCAATAGGCATTCGCGGCGTCCAGAACCTGTTGGGGGGACGCCGTCGGCCCGACATCGGCGCCGAACAGCCTGACCACCCAGCGGCACAGCGCCATCACGGCGACCACCAGCGGGCTCTGCTCGATCCCGACCTCTCGCAGCAGGGACCCCCCTCTGCCCATCCCCGAGCTCTGGAAGATCACCGGGATGTCGGAGTAGCACAGTCGCTGATAGGGGTCGACGGCCTTGGTGACGTCGTGCTGGACGCACGGCGTCATCCGGTAGATGGCCAGCAGCCAGACCACCGTGGCGGTGAGGACCGCCCAGGAAGCGGGGTCGAAGAACCGCCCGCGCGGCCAGGCGTGGCGTCCCATCGGTCCCCCGATGCGCCCGTCCAGACCCCAGCGGGACGCCAGGGAGCGGCGGTGCTCGGGCCGTGCGTAGCGCTGGGGGAAGGTCACGGGGTCAGGCTACCTTCCGCCCGACTGCGTCCGGTCGGGCCGCCATCCAGCCTCTCGAGCCGATCGGGGGACCGTACGCCCAGCTGGGAGACCATCCTCCCGGCCGGGACGCCCGACCCACCGTCGGCCGGTCCTCCTTTCAGCCTCCGTTGCGCGGGGTGTGCTCGCCCCCCGGCTCCTCGGCCTGCTTGCTCGGCGCCTTGGCAGCCGGGGTGGACTGCTGCCCCTGAGGCTCCTGCGTACCGGTCTCGTGGGTAGCAGCAGAGCTGGTCGGGGCCGAGGTCGTCCTGGTGGACGTCGTGGTGGGCGGAGTGGTCACCGTCGTATTCGACGTCGGGGCGCTGCTCGTGGTGGTGGTCGGGGCGCTGGTCGTAGATTCTGCCGTCTGCGTCGGCGTGGCGACCTCCTCGCGATCGGTGCCGCCGTAGTGGTGTCCGCTGAGGTTGACCCAGTCCGGCTCGGGGAATCCCTGGGGGCTCTTGCCCGACATCGCCACCCGCATGTAGGAGGCCCAGGTCTGGGCCGGATAGGTCCCGCCGAAGAAGGTGGGATCCCCGGGTGCGGCGTAGGGATCGAGGTCGGCATTGCCGGAGTCCCCGGCCACGAACATCACGGCCGTGGAGATCTGGCGGGTGAAGGCCACGAACCAGGCCGAGGTGATGTCGTCCCCCACCCCATTGGTACCGGTCTTGCCGGCCACCGGATAGCCCAGGTCGGAGACGGCGGTTCCGGTGCCCTCGTTGACCACATTCTCCAAGGCGTAGGTGACGTCGTGGGAGATGTCCTTCTCGACGGTCTGCTGACTCGGCGCCTTGGCGGTGTACAGCGTCCGGCCACTGCTGTCGGTCACCGAGGCGACGACGTGAGGATCGACCCGCTTGCCCTCGTTGGCGAGGGTGGCGTAGCCGGCGGCCTGATTGAGCGGGCTCACCTCGGCCACGCCCAGCGGGATGCGGTTGTTGAGATCCCATCCGTCGCCCTTGGGCACTCCGGCGTCATTGGCGGCCTTGACCACCTGGGCAGGACCGTTGTCGATCTGGGAGACCATGTCGACGAAGGCGGTGTTGATGGAGTCCTCCACCGCCTTCTGCAGGGTGACAGTGCCGTACTCCTCGTTGAACTCGTTGCGGATTGGCACCGAGTCTCCATTGGGGGTGAAGGTGTCGCCGTTGAGGCTGGACCTCAGGCTGAACCCGTGTCGCATCCCGGCGATCGCCGCATAGGTCTTGAAGGTGGACGCCGCCGGGCGCGCCGTCGTCGCCCAGTTGCGGGTGTTGGAGATGTAGTCGTCGTTGCCGCCGTACAGAGCGATGACCCCTCCGCTGGAGGCGTCGACCGAGGCGATCGCGGCGTGCAGCTGCTTGGCCCTGGCCGCCCCGGCATTGGCGCCGGCGGTCCGCTGGTACTGCTTGCCGACCGCAACAGCCGCCTTCTGGGCGTTGACGTCGAAGGTGGTGGTGATCCGCAGCCCGCCGCCGTTGATCTGGGACTCGGTGAATCCCTGGTTGAGCAGCTCCTGCTCGACCATCTTCAGCAGGTAGCCGTTCGTCCCGCCCCAGCGGTTGTTGATCGGCACCTCGGGGAACTTCGGCAGCGCCCGGTAGTACTCGTCGTGCTGACTCTGGGTGATGTTGCCGGCCTCCAGCATCCCGTCGAGCACGTAGCGGTACCGGTTGAGCAGCCGGTTGCGCGCGGCCACCCCGTCGGAGGGGTCGAACAGGCTCGGGTTGTTCAGGACCGAGGCAAGCACCGCCGACTGCGGGACAGTGAGCTTGCTGGCGCTCACGTTGAAGTAGGCCTTCGCGGCGGCCTCGATGCCGTAGGCGCCGCGGCCGAAGTAGATGGTGTTGAGGTAGCCGGCGAGGATCTCCTGCTTGGGGACCTGCTTGCCCATCTTCACCGCCAGCACCAGTTCCCGGAACTTGCGCTGCATGGTGCGGTCCTGGGTGAGGTAGAGCACCTTGATGTACTGCTGGGTGATGGTCGAACCGCCCTGGACGTCGCCGCCCCGGGCGATCGCGACGGCGGACCGGACGATTCCCTCGAAGGAGATCCCCTTGTCCTCCCAGAATGACCGGTTCTCGGCCGAGATGACGGCGTCCTTGATGGACTCGGGCATCTCGTTGTAGCTGATCGTCTGGCGGTTCTGGATGGAGAAGGACCCCATCTTCGACTTCCCGTCATGGAAGTAGACGAAGGAGGTGTTCGTCTGGAAGTCCTTGTTGGGGTCGGGCAGATTCGTGCGGTTGTAGAACACGATGGCCGCCACGCCGATCGTCACGGCCATCGCCAGGAACAGCACCAGGACGGTGAATCCCAGCCGCCTGAAGAAGGTGGCCACCCGCGACCGGCGCCGGCGTGAGCTGCGCCCCGAGACGCCTGCGGAGGCGGCGCGCCTGGGCGCACCGGACCGTCCCCTGCGTTTCGGATCAGCCATAGATGTCCTCCACTGTCTGCTGGTGTCGCGGAGGCCTTCGACGGCGACCGTCCCCCAGAATGTAATGGGTCACGATGTGATTCCACAGACAGTCGGGGCACACCTCGACCTCGTAGACCCGGAACTCCCCGAACTCGGTCTCCATCTCCTCCAGCTCCTCGGCGGTTCTGATCCGTCCGGAGAACTGGCCGAGCTGACGGCCGTAGGTGTAGCGCAGCAGGGTCAGCCGCGGGGACTCGCACACCGGGCAGGGGATGTCCATCTCCTCGCCGTGGTGCAGGGCGGCACGGACCAGCATCGGGTCGGCGTCGCAGGATGCCGGGGCGTTGAGATCCACCCGAGGGCTGCGCAGTGCCTCGAGTGCTCGACGGCGCTGCAGCGCGTGGGATACCACTTCTCGCTGCGTTTTCATGGCCTCCAGCGTACGATGCCCGGCGAATCGGGGGTCAGGGCGGAGTTCGCAAGAGGCCACTGACCCCCGCGCGGCGTCCTGCCGACAGTCTGCCCGGCGTCCCCGCCCGACGTCCTGCCGACAGCCCGCCCGGAGTCCTGCCGAGAGCCCGCGCGGCGCATACCGGATACTCTCGGCGACATGCCTGGAGACATCGCACTGAGGTCGACAACCCTTGACAACGGGATGCGGGTTGTCGTCAACCCGGACATGACCTGCCCGGCGGTGGCGGTCAACATCTGGTACCGGGTCGGTTCGGCCGATGAGACGGTGGGCCATTTCGGCTTCGCCCACCTCTTCGAGCACCTGATGTTCTCCGGCACCACCAGCGGCATCGCCTCGGGGGAGCACCTGGCCGCCGTCGAGTCGGTGGGCGGCACCGCCAACGCCACCACCAGCTTCGACCGCACCAACTTCTTCGAGACCGTCCCGGCCGGCGCCCTCGAGCTGGCCCTGTGGCTGGAGTCGGAGAGGCTCGCCCACCTGGCGGTGACGACCGAGAACCTGGACATCCAGCGCGAGGTGGTCAAGGAGGAGAAGCGCCAGCGCTACGACAATCTCCCCTACGGCGACATGCTCGCCCACCTGCTGGCCCAGCAGTTCGGCGCCGACGGCGTCGCCGAGGGCCATCCCTATGCGCACCCCACGATCGGCTCAGTTCCCGACCTGGACGCGGCCTGCCTGGACGACGTCGTCTCCTTCCACCGCCAGTGGTACCGGCCCGACAACGCCTGCCTGGTGATCGCCGGATGCGTCGACGCCGACCGGGCGCTGCTGCTGGCCGACCGCTATCTGGGGGCGGTCCCGGCCGGCGAGGGGCCGGCGCCGTATCGGGACCGGACGCCGTCTGTGCCTTCTCTGTCTGTGTCTTCCCTGTCTGAGCCTTCTCTGACTGTGCCCGCCCTGCCGCTGCCCTCGCGGCGGGTGCTGGAGCGCGAGGTGCCGCGCACCGCCGTCTCGCTGTCCTGGCCGTCGCCGCCGGTCACCGACGCCGATCAGCTGAGTCTGGAGGACGCCCTGTCGGTGCTCCAGACCGGGATGGCGTCGCGGCTGGTGCGCCATCTGCTGCGCGACCTTCAGCTGGTGGAGGGGATCTCCGGGTACGACCTGGGGCTGTCGCGGGGGCGTTCGACGGCGGCTCTGGTGGCCAGTCTGCGGCCCGGCGTCGAGGAGTCGCGGTACATCGACGAGGTGTCGGCGGCGCTGCGCAGGCTCGCCGCCGAGGGCCCGACCGCCGCCGAGATGGCGCGGGTCCACGCCCAGGTGGAGCGGGACTGGCTGCTGGAGCTGGCGACCGCCGACGACCGCGCCGATGCGATCAACTTCTACGAGACGATCATGGGTTCGGGCCACCGGGTCAATGACTACCTGGACCGGATGGGCCGGGTGGGGGCCGACGACGTGGCGCGGGCGGCCGCCAGATGGCTGGACCCCGACAAGGCCTCGGTGCTGGTGTACCGGCGTCTGGAGAGCGGCCCTGCGGGTGGTGTCGAGGCCGGCGTCGAGGATGAAGCCGGCATCGAGGATGGAGCCGGCGTCGAGGACGAGACTGGCGTCGCGCACGAGATCGGTATCGACCAGGGCGCCGATGGGGACGCCGAGCTGAGCAAGGAGTCACGATGAGCGAGAACACAGCGCCACTGAACCCACGGCCCGAGGTGTCGGCGGCGTCCCCGTGGACCTTCCCCGACTCGCACCACGAGCAGTTGGAATCCGGGCTGCGGGTGGTGCGGGTGCCGATCCCCGGCCAGCAGGTGGTGACGGTGGAGCTCGGCATCGATGTGCCTCTGTCGGCCGAGGACCCGGCTCATCTGGGGGTGGCGAATCTGGTGCTCACCACCAGCGACGAGGGCACCCGGCACCATCCGGGGGCGGAGTTGGCCGAGGCGATCGAGTCGATCGGTGCCAGCTACGACGGGGCCTGCGGGCTCACCTCCAGCAGTGTCAGCATCGACGTCCCGCGTGGGCACCTGGATCCGGCACTGGACCTGCTGGCCGAGATCGTCACCTCATCGGCGCTGGCCGATGAGGACGTCCTGCGCCAGATGGCCCAGGCCCGCTCGCAGCTGGCCCAGGCCGCTCAGAACGGTCCGAGTCTGGCGGGGTTGGCGGTCTCGCGGGAGGTCTGGCCGCTGGGGCACCGCGCCTCGCGGCCGACCGCTGGCACCGCCAGCACTCTGGACGCCATCACCACCGCCGATGTGCGCGACTTCCGGGACGCCACCTGGCTGCCGGCCGGCGGCGTCCTGGTGCTGGCCGGGGCCGACGTCGACGGGGTGGATCTCGGCGCCTTCTCGCAGTGGACCGGCGCCCGGGAGGATGCGGCCGAGGAGGTCCGGAGCGATCCGATCAGGGCCGACGGGCCGACCCGGGTGCTGCTGGTCGACCGGCCGGACGCCGTTCAGGCCGATGTCCGGATCCAGACCAGGGTGCCCGGGCGCCAGGACTCCCGGTGGGCCGCCCTGAGAGTGGCCTGCGGAGTGCTCGGCGGCACCTTCGGTTCGCGGCTCAACACGGTGCTGCGCGAGGAGAAGGGCTGGTCATACGGCGTGTCGGCGGCGGCCCGTGCGATGCGCGACGGCGGTCTGGTGACGGTCGGCGGCGCGTTCCGCGCCGAGGTGGCGGCACAGGCCGTCCGCGCGGCTCTGGACCTGGTGGACCCCGGCTCGCCCTCCCTCGAGGACGCCGAGGTGCGCGACGCCCGCAACCATGCGGTCGGCGTCGCTCCGTTGCAGTACGACACCGCCGGCGCGGTGGCCAGCCAGGTGACGACCCTGGAGATGGCCGGGCTGACCGGGGCGTGGGTGGACCACTTGATGGCCGACACTGCGGCTGTGACCACCGACCTGGCGAACCAGGCGTGGCGCGAGCTGCTGCCGGCGTCGACATGGCGGGTCGGCATCGCCGGGCCGGCCGGGACTCTGGGACCGGCCCTTGAGGAGTCCGGGTTCATGGTCGAGGTCATCTCGCCGTCGGAGTTGCTGGACTGAGCGTTCTTCGGCGGGGCTGTCGGCTCGGGTCGCGGGGTCGGCTCGGGTCGCGTACACTGTCATGGTCGATTCGTTCGTCGACTGAGATGTCAGCGCGTCCGTTCGATCACGAGGGGCATTGGCGCAGTTGGTAGCGCGGCTGCTTTGCAAGCAGTAGGTCAGGGGTTCGAATCCCCTATGCTCCACCCGTTGTGGGAGGCCGGTTGGCTGGGCATCATGCCTGGTCAACCGGCCTTTTCGATACGCTGGCGACGACGCCATATGTCGTCCTATATGCCTCAATGCGCACCGTGAGTCGTACCGGGTATGAAATCTGTTGACTACGGGTGATGCTCGGACCGCTACGAAGACTTCGTACCCGATTCGTACCCGATCAGCCTGCCTGGATCCGCTCATCGATCGCCGACGCCACCAGGTCCAGCGCCGAATCCCACAGGTGACCGTAGAGGTCCAGTGTCATCCGCGCAGACTTGTGCCCGAGCATCCGCTGCACAGCCTTCACATCAGCACCCGACGCGATCGCCAGCGACGCCGCAGTGTGTCGCAGGTCGTGGATCCTCACGTCCGGCATGTCGGCCTTCGCCCTGGCGACGGCGAACACCCTGGAACGCCAGTTGTCCGGATCCACACGGCCGCCGCGGCTGTTCGTGAGCAGCGGCTCGGCGTCACCCCGCCCCAGGTCGAGCATCGCGAGCACGGTCGCCGAGACGGGTACGTCCCGGCCTTCACCGTTCTTCGACTTGCGGACCCTCAACCGGCCACGCTCTGCCTTCACATCCCCCACGTCGAGCCGACACGCCTCAGAGATCCGCAGCCCGCAGGTCGCCAGCAGCCACACCATCGCCGCATCATGGGCGCCGGTGGCAGCTGCGAGGGCCCCGATCTGCGCCACCGACAGGTAGACCGGGTCCCGCTTGACCGCCCGGCCGGCATGCAGCCCTGACAGGTCCGCATGATCGGCGCTCGCCCCGGCCAGGCACTGCACCACCTTCGACCGGAGAGACTGCGAGGCGTCACCGTGCGAGGTCTGGAGGCTGGAGACCCAAGCCTGCACCTCGCGCGGATCCAGGTCGGCGGACTTCCGATCACCCCACTCCTCGACGACATAGTCCCGTGCCAGTCGGCATGCCTGATAGCCCTTCTTGGACAGGTGCTTCTTGCCCTGGAGCCACAGTTCGGCGCCCTGACGCACCGTCTCGTCGTCGCTGGGCGCCGGCGGACCCTTCACGATTCGGTCGGCGTTGAGCGCCTCGGCCTCAGCCTTCGTCCTGCACGCCGTCGACGGGTAGCCCTTCACCACCACCCGATAGCGCAGGCCGCGGCCCCACCGCTTCGTGTGCTGGCCGTGACGGTCCAGCCACAGATCCTGAACGGCCACAGCGGACCTCCTGTCTCCACGAAGGCTTCAGCTATGCCTTGGCCTAGCGGTTCCCGGAGAGCTAGACCCACCCCTGCTATTCGTTCGCATTCAGGTACTTGGGGTCCTCGTTCGACCATGAACCGAAGAACCCTGTGTTGTTGTCGGTCTCGAGCATGACTGTGAGCTTGCCGTCCTTGTCGGCCTCGCAGGTGAACTCCAGCGTCTTGGTAGCTCCCGGCAAGATCGAGGCCTTGCCCTCCCATTCTGTGGCGTAGCACCCGGCATCCCCGCCTTGGATCATGGCCGTGGGGGTGATGGTGGATGGGCGGATCGCGTGCTTCGTGTTGTTCGTGATCTTGGCATTGAGGTAGATGTCCTTCGCTGCCATCTCGGCTGTCTTGAACTCAGCCTCGTCGCTGGTCATCGGCTCGGTGTGATCGATGGTCACTGTCACCGGGATGTCTGTGGTGATGGTCGAGGTCTTCCCGAAGACAAAGACTCCGGGCGCGACATCACCGGTCTCGCTGCTGGAAGGAGTGGCAGGCGCCGAAGTCGCGGCAGCAGCAGACGGCGAGGTGGCCTCCGCGCTCGCCGTGACAGTGACCGTCTTCGCAGGCTGAGCGGATGATGAACTGCCGCAGCCGGCAAGCACTGGGGCAAACGCGAGTGCGACAGCGAGTGTTACGGCGGTGATCCGATGCATGTCGGAGGTCTCCTCTTGGTGGTGCGTCCGCCTGCGCTGGCGCACAGATAGCACGATGGTCTCACAGGCCGGAGACAGCTTAGGCACCGGCCTGCCGGTGATGTGCGGTGCGGTTCCACAGGGTGGCGTACTCGTCGGGGCCGAGCCCTTGCAGTCTGGCGTCGCAGGTCGGGAGTTACTTCGAGCTCGTCTGCGACAACCCGTGGGTCCAGGGACCAGGCGAGCGCCTCCCCCAGCCGCCCGATAGGGATGAGGGCTCTCGCCGCTTGGGCGTGGACGGCGAGTTCCTCGCGGGGGATCAGCCAGCGGGGACACGGGCCACGCCGGGCATGCACCGCCTCATGGGCCAGGGTGGTGCGCAACTGTGGGAGCGTGAGCCTCCGGTCGACCGTGATCGTCCGATCAGCCCACCTGCAGCGGCCCCGGCCGTGACGCAGCCGGTCGACCTGCACAGTCCAGCCGTTCGGCCATGACACATCGGGAGGGAACTCCAACATGTGCCGATGGTGGCAGCGGGGACCGACAAAACTACTTCTTGCTTCGCCGAGCCTCGGGGAGGATGAGGGATAGAACAGCGAGGATGACCGGCCCGATCAGGGCTCCTCCAGCGATGTTGTTCCCGCGCCAGAAGAAGATGATCGAGAAGACGATCAGCCCAAGCGCGAAGAAGATTCCCCAGCCCTGCGTGTCGAGGCGGCCTTGATCTCGGCATCGGCCAGCTTGTCCAGGCGCCGCTGGGGAGCGATCAGCTGGGCATCGATGATCTTCTCCCCAGCGCCAGGGTTGAGCTCATCGAACTGGCGAACCATCTCCGGAAGGAGCGGTCCTGAATATGACGCGCTCTGGAGGATCAGCGCCTGGTCGTATCCGCCGACTCCTTCAAGGCCAGGTATGACCGGTTGAGCTGCTGGATCTTGGTGTTCTCCTGTCGCTCCAGCTCCAGCCGGAGCGCCCTCAACCGCGGCGCTGGGTTGATGGTCAGGGATGCGAGACCCCGGGCCAGATTCCTTACCGGGTTGCTGCTCGGGAAGGTCATCGTGCTCATGGTTCAACCGTACTTCCTTCTCACTTGGATCCCGCTTGCCGGGGTCGAGACTCTCAGGCTTCTCAGTCACTTCGCGGTTCTCCGCTCTGCTTGCTGACGGCGGCGCGACTCCGATTTCAGCTGTTGCGCCTTGAGCCGTCGAGTGTTCAGCGCGTCGTAGTGGTGGTTACGCCGGTCGGGCGGGCATGCCTCCAGGTACTTGCCCAGGCAGGCGATCTCCTCGTCGTAACACTTCTCGCTACGGTAGATGATTGCAGCCTGCTCGAAGTACCACGGGGCAATCCCGCCTACTGGATCGGAGATTGCAGCATCTTGACACTCGGCGAGGAGGCTCAACGCCTCGCCATACTGGTGGTCGCGTTTCATCTGTCGAATGGTGTCGGGCCAGTCGCAGTACAACTGACCCCTGACAACACGCGCGTCAGGATGCCCCATCTCAGTCCTCTCCCCAGTCGTCTGGGTCTTGGCTGACGTCCTCGTCGTCGGGTGGCGGGTTGAACGAGTGGTCGTCCGCAGCGCCAGAACGCATCGTCACTCGGCGTCGAGGTAGTTGCGGACGGTGGCCCTGAGTTGGTCCGCATACTGGTAGATGTCGTTGAGGTCGAAGATCTGATGACGGGTCTCGTTCTTCTCACTGTCGATCAGACCGATGTGCTTGACCGACTTGCTGTTGAAGTGGAAGCGGCAGATCGGCTTACGGTTGTTGTTGTCCAACAGCACCCCGAAGTAGCTCTGCCGGTCCCGGTCTGAGACGCGCTCAACGGCAACCTCGGATGCCACAATCGCGCGCACGATGAGAAACGCTTCCCTCTCCTCGTCGGTCGTGATGATTCCGTCGGCGGGAACCTCCTCAACGACTTCGGTCTGCTCCTCCTCCACGGTGACGTGGGGTGCATCCGGGCTGTCGAGCGCGGTCTTGAGCCGAGCGTTCACCTGATCTGTCAGATACTGCCGCAGCGCCTTGGTCGTCACCTGGTCGAAGGTGTCCATCACGCGGGCCGTCAGCGACCCCTCATAGACACGCTTAGCGAACAGACGGACAAGCTCCTGGGATGGCGTGGAGAACTCACGGGCGACCTCGGCCTTGATCGACGACACGTACTTGAGCTCCTCAGCAGCGGCCAGCACCGAGTCAAGATCGAACGTCTCTTTCGTGAGCTTCTTCAACTCTGGCAACGCGTAGGGGTCAATATCGGACAGATCGAGCCTCAGGAACGGTGTCTTGTCCATGACGTTCGGCTTGTCCAAGTCGGTGTAGAACAGCCAGTGTCGGCCATTGGTGAGGATCCCGATCCGCGCCGCAACAACGGAGAAGTAGCGGGTCAGCTGGGATGCGTTCTCCAAGCTGAGCGCAGCACCGACAGGCTTGACCTCCACCAGGATCTGAACGGAGTCATCCCTCTTGATGGCATAGTCGATCTTCTCGGCTTTGCGGCTCCCGACGTCACAGACGAACTCGGGAACGACCTCGTTCGGGTTGAAGACGTCGTAGCCCAGGACCCTCGCAATGAACGGCATGACCAGTGCGTTCTTCGTCGCTTCCTCGGTCTCCAGGGTGTCACTGAAGTCGTGGAGTTTGCTGGCGACGTCGGTGAGTGCGTCTTCAAAGGCCATGGCTGGCGGTCCTTTCAGTTTCCGCGAACGTCATAGTTCGCGCGGTCTAAGTGTGCTCCTGCCCTACCGCGGCAACCCCACCGGCCCACCTCATGGAAGATCCGGGCCTTGATAGTCGCCGGGGTCCTGGCTGTAGTTCTCTTCGCCATCCTCGGGGTTGAGCGGCAGATCGTAGGCAGCCTCCTCAACGGGCTGCCCCTGATCGATCACCTTCTGTTGCTTGGGGAACTCGACTACCTCTCCCCCGCCGTCTTGACTCTTCTTAGCCTCGATTTTTCATGGGTGGCTGCTGGGTGGGGGTTCGGCGGCTGTGTCGTCGAACTGAGCATTGATTCTGGCAGGCGGGTGCGACGGTTCGCCGCATGTCGCTGCGGGGGGCGGGCTGTCCGGGCCGTGGGGGTCTTTCAGATGGTGGGCGGTCAAGGTGCATACCGGGGGCTATCCCGCGGGGGCGGGCAGGCCCCGCAGCACGCCGACTGCGGCGACCACGGTGTCGACCCATGGTTGGCGATCCGAGACGTGCAGGATGACGCGCCGGCCGCTCCGGGCG
>NZ_AUDD01000022.1 GCF_000425285.1 Acidipropionibacterium jensenii DSM 20535
GCGTGGTACTCGGCGGCCTCCGCATCGGTCAGCGCATGACTGCGCGATCCGGCGCCGCCGTGCACGGCCAGCGAGTAGGCCATCTTCGGCGTGCCAGCAGGGATGGCTCGAAGTTCCACAGGATCTCCTTCATCGAGGTGCAAGAGCGGGCGCTGACCCGGGGGTCGGCTGTGATGGTCCACCGACTGCCGGTCCACCGACTGCCGGGCCAGTCCTGCAGCACCGCGGCCCGGGGCCGCGGCCCATCGGTCATCATCCCAGCGGCGTCGGCGATCAGTGCTGCGGCCAGAATGCCTCGGTCAGCTTCTCGGCGATCTCCACCGACCCCACCAGAGGGTGCTTGGCCAGTGCCTCGAAGGCCAGCCCGCGATCCTGCTCCAGAACGGCGCGGATCGCCAGCTGCTCGACGGCCTTCATCTGCATCATCAACCCCAGCTCGGCCCCACCCGGCGGCTCGGTCGACAGCGGATGGGCCCCTGCGGCGTCCACCAGGCAGGGAACCTCGATCACCGCATCGGGCGGCAGCGCGGCCAGGGTGTGGCCGTTGCGCACATTGACGATCATCTCGGCCCGCTCACCCAGCGCAATGGCGCGCATCAGGGCCAGCGCCACCCGCTCGTACCCGCCACCGGTCAGGTCGGGGCGCTCCTCACCCTCGTCGCGGGCCTCGGCCATATAGGTCGCCTCCCGCTCATCGTGGGTCGCCGTCCACAGCTCCAGCGCCCGCGCCGGCTCTGCGGTGGCGGCGCGATAGAACCGGCTCTGCTGAGCCTGCAGGAACTCCCCGCGAGTGGCATCGGCCGACAGGATGGACGCCACCGCCTCGCGATTGCAGTACCAGTAGTAGAGGTACTCGTTGGGCAGGGCACCGAGCCGCTGCATCCACTCGATGGGGAAGACGTCGGCCTCCTCCAGGCGCGCCAGCTTCTCGGGTTCGGCGAGCACCTCGGCGACCAGATCGCGCCCGTGGTACCAGGCGTGCCGCAGCCAGCCCAGGTGGTTGAGCCCGACGTAGTCCAGGGACAGTTCGAACTCGCTGGCGCCGTACAGCGCCCCGACCCGGTTGCCCAGTCCGGAGGGGGTGTCGCAGATCCCGATCACCCGCTGGCCCAGCACGGTCTGCATGAGCTCGGTCATGATCCCGGCCGGATTGGTGAAGTTGATGACGAAGGCCTTCGGCGCCTCGGCGGCAACGGTCCGGGCGATCTCCAGAGCCACCGGGCCGGTCCGCAGCGCGAAGGCGATCCCGGCCGCGCCGGTGGTCTCCTGGCCCAGCACCCCCAGATCCAGGGCCGCGCGCTCATCGTGGACCCGGCCCGCCAGTCCCCCGACCCGGATTGCCGAGAAGACGAAGTCCGCCCCCCGCACCGCCTCGGCGAGATCGGTCGTGGTGTGCAGGGTCGGCCCGGGGCGATCCCCCTGGGTCTGGGTCAGGACGTTTTTGATGACCTGGAGTCGATCGGCCTCGGTGTCGTGGAGCCACAGATCATCGATGAGCTCACCGTGCTGGGACAGCAGGGCATTGAAGACCAGTGGCACACGGAACCCGCCGCCACCGAGCAGAGCCAGCTTCATACCGTCGTCCTCATGCCTGTCGCCTCACGTCTCATCCTCGATCTGACCGGGCATTGCGCCCGACCCGGACGGCGGCACCCCCGCCACAACCGCGGTCAACGGCGCCGCCAGACGTCGGCGAGCATAGTCGAGACGCCGGCGGAACCGGCCCCGTGAGGACCTCTCCCGCCTAGGCTGCCCTCATGGCCAAAGCGGAGCGCATCCCCAAGAAGATCTACGAGCGTGAACTCAAGAAGCTGCAGGCGAAGCTGGTCGACATGCAGGCCTGGGTGCAGGACACCGGCGCCCGGATCATCATCATCTTCGAGGGCCGGGACGCCGCGGGCAAGGGCTCGACCATCAAGCGGGTCAGCGAGTACCTCAATCCCCGCGTGACACGGATCGTCGCGCTGCCCACCCCGACCGAGCGGGAGAGGACCCAGTGGTACTTCCAGCGCTATGTCGCGCACCTGCCGGCGGCCGGCGAGATCGTCCTGATGGACCGCTCCTGGTACAACCGGGCCGGGGTGGAGAAGGTGATGGGCTACTGCACCAATGACGAGTACCAGCGCTTCCTGCGCCAGGCGCCCATTTTCGAGCGGATGCTCGTCGAGGACGGCATCATCCTGCTCAAGTACTGGTTCAGCGTCTCCGATGTGGAGCAGGAGAACCGGTTCAGATCACGGGCCGACGACCCGATGCGCCGGTGGAAGCTCAGTCCCAATGACATGGTCTCCATCACCAAGTGGGAGGACTACTCCCGGGCCAAGGACGCGATGCTCATCCACACCGACATTCCCGAGGCCCGCTGGTTCGACGTTGACAACGAGGACAAGCGCCGCGGCCGGCTCAACATGATCCACCACCTGCTGAGCCAGGTGCCCTACACCGACATCGAGAGAGCGCCGATCGAGATCCCGAACCGTCCACCCTCCAAGGGCTACGAGCGCCCACCGCTCTCACAGACCCGGCGGGTCCCCGACTACGCTGCCACCCTGCTCTGACCCGCGGAGGTCGTTCACCACGTGTCTCGCCGGTCCCACCCCTCGTCCAGGCCGAGCACCTCAGCCGGCCGGGATTCTGCGGCACCGATGCGTGCATGGCGGAGAGCGCCGGCGACGTCGTGGAATCGCGGCTGCGACACTGGAGAGGTCATGCGTCGCGCGGACCGATCGTTCCGCACTGACATCGTTCTGACACGGAGACTCATGGAGATCGACGATGCGCGGGCATCGCCCCCGCCTCCTGACGACGAGGACGTGGACGTGGCACGGCTCGCGTCCAGGGGCACACACCGGGTCGCGGCTGCGGTGGCCCGGATCCTCAGCCCGCCGTACGTCGTCTCGCTGGTGTGGGTCGTCGCCTGCCTGACCACGTCGGCGGATCCCCGCGTCCGGCTCACCTGCCTTGCCGTGGGGCTCGTCTTCCTGGTGGGAGGCCCGTACCTCACGCTGGCGGTGCTGTTGAGGATCGGTGCGGTCAGCGATGCCCAGGTGGTCCGTCGCGCCGAACGCCATGGGTTGTACGGCCTCATTCTGGTGTGGGTGCTGATGGGCGCAACAGGCCTGCTGATCATCAGAGCTCCCAGTGAGTTGGTGGCGGTCGCGGCTGCGATGTTCACGGGTCTTGGACTGGTGGGACTGGCCAATCTGGTGACCAAGGCAAGTTCTCACCTGGCGACCCTTGCCGGGGCAGCCGTCGTCCTGTGGCTGCTGTGGTGGCCTGCCGGGCTCTGCTGCGCGCTGGCCGTGCCGGTCGCCGGCTGGGCTCGAGTCGATGAGGGGCGTCACTCCTGGCCCCAGGTCATTCTGGGCACAGTTCTCGGCGGGGTGGGTGGGGCCTGCTACCTGCTCTACGCGAAGGTCTGATGACCTGAGCGTCCCCCGGGTGGCGGCGGTCGTCAGTTGTCGATGGAGCCGTCGACCTCGTCATCGAACACGGCCTCATTGGACAGCGAGGATGCAAGAAATCCAGGCCGCGGCCGGTCTTCCAAGTCCACTCCCGGAGCAGAGTTGAATCGCAGTCTCAGCTCCTTCCTGAGCTCCTCGTCGGTGAACGGCTCTCGCCGGGCCAAGTACTGGAAGACCACCTCGACCTTCCCGGTCGGGGACAGTGCAATCGGCCAGATATGGTCGCCGTTGGCATCTGCCATGAAGAACGCGGTCACCGATGCACCGGTTCCGTACTGAACCCAGCCGCGCATTGCCCAGTGGTTCATCAAGCGGTGAACGGCCTCTACGGTGCTTGGCTCCTGGTGTTGGGAAAGTTGAGCCTCAAAGCGCTCGGCAGCTGTCTCAGGGACAGTGATTCCACATTCCAGGGCGAGGTCCTCGACCGACATTTCCTGCTCGGGGGCAGCGTGGCCACTGGCATCGAACCGGACCCCATCAGCTTCGAGGAGTTGCTTGGGCTCGATCTTGCGCGCTGAATCCATCCATTCGGACCTGTCCGGGATCGTTCCTCCCGACTGGATGACCCGATAGGCCTCACGGATCCCGGTCGTCGCCAAATGGCTGTCAAGCAGAACCGCGTCCGTACCCACCAGCGTCGCCACCGCATCGCAGGTCGTCCACCGGCCAGCGGGAATGGCGGAAATGATCATGGCAGCAGTCCTCCACATCTCCGACGTCTGATCGCCGCTGCGCACCATCAGTGACTCATCCGGCCCGGGCCATAGTGTGATGATCTCTTCCGCCAGAGTGTCCGCCCGGTGTGCGATCTGCTCGGGCCCCCAAGACTCCTGGTCCGCAATCGACTGGTTCATGAGCAGTCCACTGTGCTGAAGCCTCGGCCGCTTCACAGCGAACACGCCATTGGACATCTCACTGTTGTAACCCGTGAGAGTGAGGTTCCCGAGAGTGTGCAGAGCTTGCCGATGCATTTCGTCAACATCGGCCCCAGGTTCGATCTCACCCTCAAGGGCCTTCCGCCATTCAGCAGACAGACTCTGTGGCATCACATGCTCGATGGTCAATCCCTTCGAGTCAACGTGCTCCTTGCTTCCCAGACCCTCGTCGAGCCACATCAGGATCAGCTTCCGCTGCGAGGCTCGCCCCTGTAGGTAGAAGGGCACATGATGCACAGCATCCCTGACCTGTGCGTCGGTCGCGAAGTGGCGGCGACCACCCGACAAATAGGTTCTCAACCCCTCAGCAGGGACCTCCGCGTCATGCACAGGTTCAACTGCTTGAGCAAGAATTCTGTTGAGCACGGTCGTGGCCGTCGCAGTGACCACGCGCCGCACGAGGTAACTTTCCAGGACCGTCAGTGCATCTGCGACCTGGACCGAGGTCGCAGTCTGTGCCTCACGACGCCTCAACAATTCGAGCACGACAGGGTAGGCCGCTGTCACTCCCCAGGCCACGATCCTTGACAGGTGTCGACGCACCTCCGGGTCCGCCTCGCTGCTGGGCCTCAGAACTGTCTCCAGCAGTTCCCCCAGCTTTGCGATCCGACCAACCTCTCGCTCAAGTTGATCAACTGTGGAGAGCTTGCTGAGTCGGCGCTGTTGACGTTCAAACGTGTCTGCGCGGCGTGCCCGGTCGTCATCACTCAGTACATCCAGCCAGAAGAGCAGCTCAAGCTCGTCAGAGCTCAGCCGCTTCTCCAGAGGACGCCAGGTCGACTCGTAGACCTGCTGGCCTCGATCACCCAACCGCATGAACAGGTAGTTCTTGAGCAGATCGGCCTGTGTCAGCTTCAGTCCCGTGTTGTTCAGGGACTCGAAGATCCGGAAGGCATTGTCCTCTTCGCTCGCGGTGACCGCTACCAGTGACAATCCCGACAACACTGTGGACTCGACATTTTTGACAGTCAGCCCCATGCCCTCACAGTCCGGCTGAGCAGCGGCGACATCAAGCTCGACCAGCTTTGTCTGAAACCGGTGATACGCCTCCTTGACACGACTTTGTCTCTCCGCTGCTGGGACCCGACGGATGACAGCGAGATAAGCCTCTCGGTCGGCTGAGGTGGGAAGGAGCTTCGTAGGCTGACCGGGCTCCCACTTGTTGATGAGGTACTGCTCATCGATCCGGTCCGGAGTCGCCTCCTGTCCGCTGGCGACCAAGTGGTCACGAATAGCCGCCAACAGCAGGGTGAGTGTGGTCAGTCTCTGCTGACCGTCCACCACCAAGTACTTGTTGAGTCCTGCGGGACCAATATCCGGGGTGGTCGCAAGAACAAGGGAACCAATGAAGTGCGTGACGTGCGGTTGGGTGAGGCGAGTCTCCGCGGTTTCAACAATGTCGTCCCACAACTGATCGATCTGCTTGCTGCTCCACGAGTAGACCCGCTGGAATAGCGGTACCTGCTACTGCTTGGATCCCTCAAGGATCTTCCTCAGGGTCGTCTCCTGGGCAGCTACCACAGCTGCTCACCTCCGCAGTGTCCATGGCTCGGTGTGCTCATTCTAGAAGCAGAGAAATGGCCTCCGCGACGTGCGCGGATCGCTCGGCGGACCGGCCGGGCCCACACCTCAGCGTCGACCGCGTCCGGGGATCAGACGCGCCGAGTTGAGGATGAATGCGGTCTCCGAGCCGACGTGCACCATCGCGGCGAGCACTGGGGTGAGGTAGCCGAACGCCGCCAGCACCATCCCGATCAGATCGACCAGGATCGTGCCCACGAAGTTGGCCATCACGATCCGACGGGCCCGGCGCGCAGTGCCGACCGTGCGCACCAGATCGGTGAGGTCGGAGCTGATCAGGACGACGTCGGCGCTCTCGCGGGCGATATCGGTGCCCGATCCCATCGCGATCCCGACATCGGCACGCGCCAGGGCCGGCGCGTCATTGACCCCGTCGCCGACCATCGCCACCTTGTGACCGGCGGCACGTTCGGCCTCGATGACCGTCAGCTTCCCGTCGGGAAGCAGCCCCGCCCGCACCTCGCCGACACCGATCTGCCCGGCCACCGCGCGGGCGGTCTGCTCGACATCCCCGGTGAGCATCAGGGTCCGCAGGCCCATCCGGTGCAGCTGTGCCACCGATCGGGCGGCGGACTCACGCACCGCGTCGGCCAGCAGGATCGTCCCGATGTACCGACCATCGACCCCCACGTGCACGGCGGTGGCCACCTTCTGGTCGGCCGTCTGCTCCGGGGCGCCGGGCACCATCTCGCGGTTCCCGGCGTCGACCCTTCGACCGGCCACGGTCGCCGTGACCCCCCTGCCCGGCTGATAGCTGAACCCCTCGCACGACCCGACCGCCAGACCCTGCGCACGGGCGTGGGCGACGATGGCCTGGCCCAGCGGGTGCTCGGAGTAGGACTCCGGGGCGGCAGCGGCGATGAGTACCTCGTCCTCCGAGACTCCCTCGATCGCCTGCACCCCCACCACGACGGGAGCTCCGACGGTGAGTGTTCCGGTCTTGTCGAAGACGATGGTGCCGACGGTCGACAGCGCCTCGAGGTGCGCGCCGTCCTTGACGAAGGCACCGGCCCGAGCGATCCGGGCGATCGCCGCCAGCACTGCCAGCGGGGTCCCGGCAGCGATCCCGCAGGCCCCGGCCACCACGATCACCGAGATGGTCGCAGTGAGATCGCGGGTGACCAGATAGGTGATCGCCGCGCCGATCAGCGCGAGATAGACCAGCCAGGCCGCCAATCGGTCGGCCAGCCGCTGCACCGGGGGCTGGGAGGACTGCGCCTGGCGCACCGCCGCCACGATCCGCCCGTAGGAGGACTCCGCGCCGACCCGTTGCGCCCGCACATCCAGGGCGCCTGTCTGGTTGATGGATCCGGAGAAGACGTCGTCCCCCACCCCGACGGTCACCGGCAGCGACTCCCCGGTGATCCGGGACTGGTCAACGGTCGACTCCCCGGTCACCACCACACCGTCGACGGGGACCCGCCCGCCCGGCGCGACCACCACCACCTGCCCCGGGGTCAGCTCGGACAGCGACACCTCCGCCACGCCACCCGGCTGTCTCACCTGCACCGTGGCAGGCAGGAAGGACATCAGGTCGGTGAGAGCATCCCGGCCCCGATCCATCGAGAGATCCTCGAGGATCTCCGCGGCCAGCACGAAGACCGCGATCACCAGAGAGGTGACCCACTCCCCGATCGCCGCGGCGGCCGCGATCGCGATGAGCATCGACAGCTCCATGCTCATCCGCCGGTGCCAGACGTCCTGCCAGGCCTCGACCAGGATCGGCCAGCAGCCGATCAGCAGACCCGCCAGCGCGAGGATCGGCACCCGCGGCGAGGGCCAGCTCACACCGAGGCCTACCGCCACCGCGCAGGCGATGACGACGGCGATCCGGGCCAGGTCGGCGCGGTCGATGCGGGCCCACAAACCCTGCGAGCCGGTCCCGTGTTGGCCCGTGGCCTGCTGTCCGGTGGGGGTAGAGACCGCAGAGGCGAGACCCTGCATGGGGATCATCCCCGCGGGCAGGTCGCCGCGGGACGGCCCGGTGCGAGGCCCTTGGAGGCCTGATCATCCATGCTGGCATCGGGTACTCCGGGAGCAGGCTGG
The DNA here is from genome assembly GCF_000425285.1 of Acidipropionibacterium jensenii DSM 20535. Lineage (GTDB taxonomy): Bacteria > Actinomycetota > Actinomycetes > Propionibacteriales > Propionibacteriaceae > Acidipropionibacterium > Acidipropionibacterium jensenii. The sequence continues at coordinate 8,027 of NZ_AUDD01000022.1, forward strand.
GGGGCACTGGCCTCGAGGGCATCTCCGGCGATCGGCAGCCCATCGGCGCCCAGATGATGGACCGGAATCCCGTCGACGACGTGCTCGGCCTGGAACACCGCATGGCTCACCAGCTGTCGGGCGTGCTCATCGAGCAGGCTGTAGAAGACCCGGTTGCCCTCCTTGCGAGTCTCCACGATCTTGCCCCACCGCAACTTGGCCAGGTGCTGCGAGACGACGGTCGGCGACTTCCCGACCCGCTCCGCCAACTCACCGACCGGCAGCTCTCCGTCTCGCAGGGCCAGGATGATCCGGACCCTGGTGGCGTCCGACAGCAGTGTGAAGACCTCAGCCGCGAGATCGGCGTACGCGCTCTCCGCGTCGAAGGTGCATTTCCTTGTATGTGCGCACATGCTTAGATAGTACGCCCACAGTCAGCGCTTCGCAGGTGCCGATCGCAGAATGTCGAGCCCGAGCTCGCGCGACAGCAGTCGAGCCGCCAGGCCCGCGCGCACACTGTTGCCCTGGGCGTCCAGTAGCGGGGAGAAGGCACCGAATCCTCCCTTGCCCGGGGAGGACGCCGTGATCCCGCCTCCGATGCCGCTCTTGCCGGGGACCCCGACCTGGAGCATCCACTCCCCCGAGGTCTCGTAGAGACCGGCCACGCCCATCGCGACCAGGGCGACGCGGGTGGCCTCGGCACCGACCACCTGCTCACCGGTGAGCGGGTTCACCCCGCCGTCGGCCAGCGTGGCGCCCATCACGGCTAGGTCCAGGGCGGTGACCTCCAGACAGCACTGGTCGGTGTACAACTCCACCGCCTGCTGCGGATCGCCCCACAGTGCTCCCTTGGTCTTGAGCAGCAGGGCAAGCGAGCGGTTGCGGAGGTTCGTGGCACGCACCGCCTCGACGGTGTCGGCGTCCAGCCTGAGGTCGCGTCCGGCGAACCGGCACAGACCGTCGCGGACGAACTCCCAGCGCTTCTCGAAGCCGTCCCCCGGGACCATGCTCGTGGTGGCGATCGCTCCCGAGTTGACCATCGGATTGGTGCGACCTCTCGGTGCCCGGTCGACCGGTTCCATCGAGTTGAACGGCAGCCCGGTGGCATTCATGCCCACCAGATCGTCGATCGCCTGGGCCCCGATCGCCTCGCAGACCAGGGCCAGCACGAAGGGCTTCGAGACGCTCATGATGAGGAACGGGACCTGCGAGTCGCCGGCCTCGAAGGTGGATCCCCCGACGTCGGCCAGGGCCAGACCGAAGTGACTGCGGTCCGCCCCGGCCAGTGCCGGGTAGACCGTCGAGAGCTCCCCCTCGCCGACCCCGGCCAACTCGTCGTGGGCCCGCCGGAGGAGGTCCTCGATCCGGGCATCGGCCGGCAGCGACCCGGTCGAGACATAGGGCGTGCTGCCCTTGGACAGTGGGGTGCGCATGATGGCTTCCTTCTCCATCTGGAGGGTGGACGCCGCCGGGTGTCGAGCTCGACACCCGGTGGTGTCGCAGCAGGGTCACAGCAGGACGGCACCCGCCGAGCTCGGGCCTCTGCGGCCGGTCGCGGCCCTCAGTTGTCGGACCGGGAGAACCGGTTGGTCATGAGATTGCTGGAGATCTCCAGAACCTTCCCCAGCAGCTCGTCGGTCCGGGTCCTCACGAGCTCGGCGATCGCCTCGTTGGCGGCCTCCAGAAGCTGGCGGATCTCGGTCTCGCCGGCCACCCTCCCGGCCGCAGCCGAAACCCCAGTACCGGCGTCCCCACCACTGGATCCGGCCAGCCCGGCATCGGTCACCCGCAGGTTCGCGTGCCCGGCGGCCAGGGTCGTCTCCTGATAGCGCTCGATCTCGGGGATGATCTCGTTGAAGTGGCCATCGGCCAGCGCCGCGATAATCCGTTGGGCCCAGTAGAGGCTGTCGGTACTGACCCGTCCGGTGGTGTTGGCCAGGTAGTCCGGGGTCCTTTCGACATTGGTGTACAGCGGCACCAGGGTGTTGAACGGGTTCGAGGCGAATGCCACCCACTGGATCGCCCGGTACTCCTGCGGCCGGTAAGGACGCACCTGGAGGATCGACAGCTCGGAGTGACGGTTGATCCCGATCGGTCGAAGCAGGTGCCTCTGGGCCTCCGACCCCAGCGCCGAGTAGGGGTCGAATGGCGTCCCCTGGTAGTGCAGGCTCAGCACATACTTGACGTCCTCGAGGGTGAGCTTGCGCTCGGGAGTCCGTCCCCAGGCGATGTCATCGCTGGCCGGGGTGTGGCGCGCCGAGAGTCCGTCCCAGTCGTCATGGGGATTGAGGTGGCGCTGCATGATCCAGGCCCGTGGCGAGTTGTAGACATGGTCGGCATCGGTGTGCGAGCCGAAGGCCTCCCGAGGATTGAAGACGCCACCGGGCAGGGCGCCCCTCGACCCACCGGCTGGCCCGCCGGCCACGCCACCCTCGGACCCATGCTCCGGAAGGCTGATCGACCGGGCTGCCAGGAACCCGCTCGGCCCCGCTCCGGGCAGCCGCAGATCCAGGAAGTTCTCGGCCATGAACTCCCGCAGATCGGAGCTGGCCAGGTACTCGCGAGCCGGCCCGAAGGCGTCGTCCAGATCGAAGGAGTCGATCCCCAGCTGATTGGGCATCGTGACGTACCAGTCGTCGGGCACCCGACGGGCGATCCAGTGGTGACCGCCGACAGTCTCCAGCCACCAGATCTCGTCGGAGTCACTGAAGGCGACGCCGTTCATCTCATATGTGCCGTACTGCTCCAGCAGGGCGCCGAGTCTCAGCACCCCCTCGCGGGCAGTGCGGATGTACGGCAGCACCAGGGTGAGGAAGTCCTCCTCGCCGATCCCACCGGCCACTGCGGCGCGATAGCCCTCGGACCCCGCAGCCCCCGTCGCCGGCTGATACTCAACCATCGGATCGGCGCCGAGCACCCGCTCATTGCTGGTGAGGGTCTCGGTGGCGCTCATCGCGACATTGGCGGCGTTGATGCCGGCCTCTCCCCACACCCCCTCGTCGGGGATGGCGTTCGGCGCGGCGGTGTAGCGCAGCGGGTCGTCGGGGAGGTCGATGGTGAGGTGCGCAAGGACGCTGGTGTAGCTGCGGGGCTGGTCGGCGGGGGAGACGATGACGATCCGCTTGGGATTCCACTCCCCGTTGGCCGAGTCCTCGTTGCGCGCCACGATCGGCGACCCGTCGTAGCTTGCGTCCCTACCCACCAGAATCGTTGTGCAGCCCACTTCGATGACCTCTCTGTATCTCGTGTTCTCAGTAGCCAAGCCTATGTCTGCGGCTCAACGACCCACGCTGCCCCACCCCCAGCCAACGAGCAGCCCCGAGGCCCCGGACACGACCACAAACCCGGCGAGCCCCCAACCTGCAGAATCCCGACACCCGCTTCGGGCGTGTCGCGATGTCGGGGTCGTTTTCACGATGGTAGACAGACGAGGGATGAGACTTCGGCAGTTTTCCCCAGACCTCGCCCGCCGCGCCCGACACGTCGCCTCCGGCGCGGTGGTTCTCGCCATCGTGGCCGGCGCGGGGTCGGCGGGAATCGCTCACGCCGAGTCCGACAAGGACCGCCAGAATCGTCTCGAGACCGCGCTGGCGACCTCCCAGGACTCGCTGAAGAACAGCAAGGCCGAGGCTGCAACCGCCCAGCAGAATCTCACGACCTCCCAGCAGCGCCTGGCCAGTCAGCAGGCCGTCCTCTCCCAGGCGAAGTCCGACGTCGCCATCGCCAAGCAGAAGGACACCCAGCTGGCCGGCAAGCTCGCCGCCGCCCAGGACGCCCTCACCAAGGCCAACCAGGCGGTCGCCACCGGGAAGGCCGAGCTCGACGCCGACCGGAAGACCTACGCGACGTCGATGAACCGGCTGGTCCAGCAGTCCAGCCCGCTGCAGAGCATCGCCGTGTTCACCACGAACCTCACCACCAACGACATGAACCAGCGGACCCAGTGGTCGACGGTGGCCACCAACGTCAGCAAGGAAGCGGTCGAGGAGATCTCCCGCAAGGTCGTCACCCTGCAGGCCGCCGAGAAGGCCCAGGCCGGGGCCACCCGGCAGGCCGCCGAGCGCAAGAAGGACTCCGCGGCCCACCTCCAGACCACCCGGACCCTGGAGCAGGAGGCCGAGTCGGCCGCCGAGGCGGTCGCCGCCACGGTGAAGCTCAACGCCGCCACCGCCGCCCAGAAGCAGGCCCAGCTGGACGCCGACCGGGCCAGGACGAGTAGCCTCACCAGCCAGGTCTCCCAGGTCAAGACCTCCATCGCGAGGGCCGCAGCCCGACAGGCCGCAGCGGCCAAGGCAGAGGCCGAGGCACGACGTCAGGCGGAGGCGGCGTCCAACAAGCTGGCGACCGCCGCCGCCTCCGCCGACCGCACCCGCTCCGGCAGCGGCCAGTCCTCGTCGAGCACCGCCGGCAGCTACGGGGCCGTCGCCAACTACAACGGCGTCGACCCGTGGGGCTTCTACTGGGGCCAGTGCGTCTCCTACGCCGCCTGGAAGGTCCGCTCGACGACAAACTGGTCGAACTTCCAGAACGACACCAACGGCGTCCACTTCGGCAACGCGGTCAACTGGGGAGCCGCCGCCCGCGCCATCGGAGTGCGGGTCGACACCTCCCCGTCAGTCGGCTCGGTCGCCTGGCGGACCAGCGGGTACGCCGGCCACGTCGCCTGGGTGACCGCCGTCCACGGCGACGGGACGATCGACGTCTCCGAGTACAACTTCGAGGTTCCCGGCGGCTTCGACACCCGATCGCGGGTGAACTGGAGCTCCGGCGGCAGCGCCGGTTTCGACGGGTTCATCCACTTCTGAGAGGTTCCCGACCTGCGCCTCAGCGACCGCTGGGCATCGCCATCGGAGACGCCTTGGACGGTCGCTCGACGGTGCTCGTCCCCTTCGAGGCCGGCGTCACATCCTGCGTGGAGCCGCCCTGCCTGGAGCCGCTGCTCTCGCCGCTCGAGGTTGGCTCGGTGGCGGGCTTCTCACCAGCGGTCGAGGACCCGGACGAGTGCTCCGGGGTGACCTCCGAGGACCCCTCGGGAGTCGGGGTGGAGGTCCCGTTGCCGGTCGGAGTCGTCGGAGTGGGCGTCGGGGTGGGATGATGCGTCTCGGGAGTCTTCGGGGTAGTCGGCCGACTCGAACCGGTCGCGGTGCCGGTCTCCGTGCCGCCGGTCTGCTTCGGCCGGGTGACGGGGGCGTCGGATCCGGGGACGGCGGGCGTCGTCCTGGTGCTCCGGCCGGGGCTGCCCGGCTGACCGGTTCCCGACGTCCGACCGGTGCGATCGGGCCTGTCTGTCGACCTCTCGGACCGCCCGTCGGCCTGCGACGAGTGGCGCGAGTCGTGGTCCGACCCGGCAGGCCCGCGCGCATCCTGGGGGCCGGCGGGCTGGGAGGTGAGGTCGACCGTGACCGTGGCCCACCGACTGAAGGCCCCCGCGGCACTGACCGAGGCCACCCGCACCCTGATGCTGTCCACCGAGTCCGGCCAGCTGAGAGTGGCCGAGGGGACGCCGACCCGGATCGGATCGCCGCCCTCGGGGTAGACCTCGAAGACCGAGGCGCCGCTGCCGGCCACCCATGCCAGGGTGAACCGGACACCGTCATTGGCCATCAGGCGAAGATTCTGGACGGGAGCCGGGGCGGCCGGTGCGCTTCCTGAGGAAAGCGCGGCAGCACTCGGAAGGGTGTCGATCCGGTGCACCGAGGTGGCGGTGTCACGCGAGCCGATGTGGACGGCAGTAGCCACGGCGGCTGTCCCGAAGGCAACAGCCGCCGCGATCAGCACAACCCAGCGGCTCCTCATAGGGAGCCATTCTATGCGAAACCCGGCCAGAACCTAAGAAATTCTCCACGGAACTCTCAGATCCGCTGGCAGCGTGGACACTCTCCCGCCGCGCACCCCTCCCCTCGGGCCATGACGGCGCCTCGCCCGGGAGCGGGGACGGCCCCGATCAGCTGAACTGGTAGGAGTCGTAGCCCTTGCCCAGCGCCTCGGCGGCGAAGATCCACGAGCCCCCGTCATGGCCGAAGTCATTGGTGCAGATCAGCAGGGTCGAGGTGCCCGGGATGATCATCGGATGGGTGGAACGCCGGTTGCGCCCCTGCTCCCGGTCGGGCAGCAGGATCTGCTTGGCCAGCACTCCCTCGGGGGTGAAGCACAGCACCCGACCCTGCTCGTACATCGCGACGTACAGGTTGCCGTCGGCGTCGATCGAGCAGGAGTCCGGACCCTCCAGGCCCGAGAAGGTGTAGGGCACCGAGGTGCCGTAGGGCGGGATGGAGACGCGGTCGTCGCCGAGCTGGATGAAGTGCAGCCGGTTGGCGGCCATCTCGGTGACCCACAGGACGTGCTCGTCGGGGGAAAGCGCCAGCCCGTTCGGGGTGGCCAGGTTCGGCACCACGCAGTCGACCGAGGACCGGTCGGCGGGCACATGGTAGATCCCGCCGGTGGGGTTGAAGACCGGCCCGGTGAAGTCGGAGAAGTAGAACCCGCCGTCGGAGTCGAAGACCATGTCATCGGGCACGAAGCCGAGTCCGCCGTCGATGATGGTCTCCAGCTCCCCGCCGTCGGGGTCCATCGCGACGATCGAGCCGTTGTCGCGCATATTGGCCAGACAGCAGACGAACAGCCGGCCGTCCTGGTGAATCTTCAGCGCCGCAGGATTCTGCCCCTCGAGGGTGCGCAGTACGCTCAGCTTCTGAGACGTCAGCTCCAGCTTGTAGACATTTCCCTCGAAGACGTCGACCAGATGGAGATCCCCGGCCCGGTCGAAGCACAGCCCCTCGAGCTGCTTGTTCTCCGGGCTCACCTGGAACCAGGGTTCGGCCACCTCGGCCGGCACGCCCTGCTCGCTCTGCGGGATTCCGGACAGTTCCTTGACGCTCATCGTCACTCACTCTCGATCTTCGACACTGCGCTTCTCACCACGGCGCCCCCGGGGACGCCGGGCCCCGCGACACTGCGCCCGCCAGCACTGCGACCTCACGACCTCGGCACCAGGGGCAGGACGTCGTCCGCCCCGGACAGCCGGCGGCGACGCCGGCACCCGGACCCCGCGACGACGTCGTCGACATTCGAGGTCCCGGACGGGCCGCTCCAGACTATGCGATCGGCAGGACCCCGAGTCGGCGTCACGCCCGATGACGTCCCGGACCGCCGTCGGCGAGGGTCCGATCGTGAGACGGCCCCGGCGCCCGCGCCGATGTCGGGCAGACTTCGCCCCAACCCGCAGCAAGGAGAACCCCGCCATGACCGCGCCCGCGTCAGGCACAGCCCCTCGGACCCGACCCACCTCCCCCCGCGAGATGCGTCGCATCGCGTTCGCCGGAGCCTTCGGCACCGGCATCGAGCTCTATGACTTCCTGGTCTTCGGGCTGGCCGCCGGACTCGTCTTCCCGCACCTGTTCTTCCCGCAGTCGGACCCGCTGATGGGCACCCTGCAGTCCTTCATGGCCTTCGGCGCCGGGTTCATGTCCCGCCCGCTGGGCGGCATCATCTTCGGCCACTTCGGCGACCGGGTCTCGCGCAAGACGATGCTCGTCATCACCCTGCTCGCGACCGGCACCTGCACCGTGGCGATGGGCCTGCTGCCCACCTACGCGACGGTCGGCGCCCTGGCCCCCGCCCTGCTGGTCGGGCTGCGGGTCCTCCAGGGGGTCTTCATGGGAGGCGAGCAGAGCGGCGCCTTCATCATGGTGACCGAGCACGCCCCCCAGGGACGCAAGGCCCTGCTGGGAGCGTCGGTGACCGCCGGCTCCCCGATCGGCAGCCTGCTCGGCATCGGCACCTTCCAGATCGTCGTCCTGGCGACCGGGGACGCCTTCTCCCAGTGGGGCTGGCGGATCCCCTTCCTGGCCTCCGCGGTGCTCATCGGCATCGGCCTCTACGTGCGGGTCGGGATCAGCGAGAGTCCCGAGTTCGAGCGACTCCAGGCGGAGTCGAAGACCCGGAAGGTGCCGATCGCCGGCGTCTTCTCCCACGCCCTGATCTTCCTGGTCGCGGGCATCCTGGTGAACCTGGGGTTCAACCAGTTCATCTTCATCGTCAACTCCTTCACCACCTCCTACGCCGCCCAGACCATCGGTTTCAGCCAGAGCGAGGTGCTGCTGGCCGGCCTGGTCGGATCCGCCGGGATGCTCGTGGTGGTCTTCATCGCCGGCCATCTGGCCGACCGGTTCGGGATGGCCAGGGTGATGGCGGTCGGCGCGCTGTTCCAGATCGTGTGGGCCTTCCCCTACTTCTGGCTCATCAACAGCGGCAGCCTGCCGGGGCTCTTCCTGGCGATGGTGGCGGCCTATGTCGGGCTGAGCTTCGTCTTCGGGCCGATGGCCGCCTACTACGTCAGCCTGTTCCGGCCCGAGCACCGGTACTCCGGGGTGGCGCTGTCCTACAACCTCGGCGCGGTGCTGGGCGGGGGCCTGTCCCCCTCCATCGCGACCGCCCTGCTCGGTCACTTCCACGGCAGCGTGGGGATCTCGGTGTACGTGGCGATCGGCGGCGCGCTGACCCTGGCCGGACTGGCGATCAGCTCCCGGCACCTCAACCGCAGGGACGCCACCACCGACGACCAGGTGACGCCGGCAGAGCTTCAGGGGGCCGGGCAACTCGGCTGAGTGCCGACCGGACCCGATCACTGCGACACCCCTGAAGTGAGGTAACCCTTACCAACCCGCAACTAGGCTTCAGGGCATGGCGAAATCGATACAGCAGGTCCGGGTGACCGCCGTCACACGGCAGGTCCCCGGAGTCGTCTCGATCGACTTCGAGCCAGGTGGTCTCTCCCCGCGGGTCTGCATCGACGACCACGTCAAGATCATGCTGCCCGCCCCCGACTCCGAGCGCCTGCCCGCCCCCGACTCCCAGACCCTGCCCGCCGCCGGCTCCGAGACCCTCTCGACGCCAGATCCGGCGGCCCCGGCAGCCCAGGCAACCCAGCCGGCCCCGGCCCCCGCGCCGTTGCTGCGGACCTACACCCGGCGTCGCGCCGACCCGGCCACCGGCGCCTGGGGGATCGACGTCCTCCGGCTGCCGCACGACGGGCCGGGAGCGCGCTGGGCCGACTCGGTGGCGCCGGGCGACGTCGTCACCGTGCGCGGCCCGGGCGGGCACTGGCAGATGCCGGACTCCACCGAGCCGATGACCGTGCTCATGGTGGGTGACGCGGTCGCCCAGCCGGCCATCGCCAACGCCCTCGAGGCGCTGCCGGCCGACTCCTCGGCGGTCGTCCTGGTGGAGCAGGGGGACCTCCACTACCCGCTGCCGCAGCGTCCGGGGGTCCGGATCGTCCCGGTGCCGGTCTCGCCGGGAGGGGCGGCCCTGGTGGACGCGGTCCGCGACCTGGCGACGCCGTCGGGGCCGTGGTGGGCCTTCGTGCACGGCCAGGCCGAGATGGTCCGGCCGCTGCGCCGCCATCTGCGGGTGGACCGGGGGCTCCCGAAGGATCGGATGCACCTGTCGGCGTACTGGTTCTCGGGTCGCGACACCGAGGCGTGGCGGGCGATCAAGAGCCGCTTCAACAAGGCGATGATCGCCGAGTCGGGAGACTGAGAGACCGTCCGAGGAGGGATGTCGGGGCACCCCCGCCAAGGGCCCGGAGGAGCCGCCCGTGAGAGGCTGTCCCGACGGGCGGCGTCCACCGGAGTGCTCGTCGATCCATCGCAGGGAGAAGGCAGGAATGGACATCCAGGAACCGATCTCGGTGACCGTGGCCAATGACTACCCGGTCATCGCCCACGGCCTGGCGCAGATGCTCAACGAGGACCCCCGCTTCGAGGTCCTCGAGTCGCTGGCCCGGGCGACGCCCTCCTCCCCGGTGGACATCGTGCTCTTCGACGCCTTCGCGCGACGCGAGGACGATGCCGAGCTGATGGCCCTTCTCCACAACACCGCGTGCAGCAGGATCGTCATCTACAGCGGCAACCTCGACCCGCAGCGGGTCCGTCAGGTGCTGGACGCCGGAGTCCGCGGATACCTCTCCAAGGCCCTGGAGAGACGCCAGCTCGGAGACGCCCTGGTGCAGATCTACCGCGGGGAGGACGTCGTCGTGCTGGACCCCTGGACCGCCGAGGTCCAGTCCCACCCGTGGCCGGGGCAGGAGACTGGGCTGTCGCCCCGGGAGGCGGAGATGATGGCGCTGATCTGTCAGGGCGCCACCAACGACGAGATCGCCCGGTCCTGCTATCTCACGATCAACTCGGTCAAGACGTACATCCGCAACGCGTACCGCAAGATCGGCGTCGAGCGCCGCAGTCAGGCGATCCTCTGGGGTGCGGCGCACGGCATGGTGCCGTCCAGCAGCGCCGAGACGGTGGGCAGCGGCCAGGCCTGAGGCGCCGGCCGGCACCCGGCCGGCACCCGGCCGGCCTGTGAGGCTCGGGCAGCGCTGCCTGTGAGACCGGGCGGAGTCTTCTGTGAGGCGCCGGGGCTATCTCCCGGCGCCCTGCTCGGTGACGGCCGTCCCACTCCGGACGGCGTCCTGCCCGCTTGTCGTGGTGTCGGTGTCGGGGTGCTGGCCCTCGGGCGAACCGGGACACCCCACTCCCCGGTTGTAGGCCGCGCGGTAGATCTCCTGGGCGTGGAGCGGCAGGGTCTGGCGCAGGAAGTCCGGAAGATCATCAATGCTCGTGTACGCCATCTCGGTCCCTTTGTCGGTTCGGTTTCTTTGCAGGTTCGGTCCCTTGGTCGGTTCGGACTCGCTGCGCAGCGTTGCGGCGGCGCCCCGAGGGGTGACGCGGCAGACCCCGGAGGGGCCCACCGCGCGATCGGTGTCAGGCCTTCGACCTGCTCCTGATCCATCCCCAGACGAACGAGAAGATGATGGCGCCGATCACGGCCGTGATGAATGACCCCCACGACCACGGGTTGGAGAATGTCGCACCGACTCCACCGCCTCCGAACAGGCCGCCGATGAGTCCGCCGACAATGGCTCCGATGAGGCCGAGCACCATGGTGCTGAACCAGCCGCCCTCCTGCTTTCCCGGAAGAATGAGTTTGGCCACGGCTCCGGCCAGAATTCCGATAATGATCCATGAGATGATGTTTCCCACGACTGATCCTTTCCTTTGTGTGTCAATTCCCCATGATGTCTGGGGACTTTTCCGGGACCGGTGCCGCGACCCGCTCCTCCAGGAATGAGGAGGTGCTGGTCGCGATTCGCCGGCCCCACGTCTGTTCCGACCCGCTGCTTACTCGCTGCCGTTCCGCTGCCGACTCGCTGCCTACCGGACGTTGCCCTGGGCGTCGTGCTCGGCGTCACGCTCGTCGAAGAGCTCGCGTGCGGCCCGGGCTATCCGACCGGCCGAGAGACCGGCCGCCTCGAGCAGTTCGGCGGCCGTGCCGGAGCCCGGCAGGTCGCGGACCGCCAGGTGCCGCACAGACAGTGCGCCGACGTCCTCGACGTCCGTCAGCGCTGCGATGACCGCCTCTCCCAGGCCGCCCTCGGGGTGGTGGTCCTCGGCGATCACGAGCCGGCCCCCGGTGTGCCTGACGGCCTCGGCGAGAGTGTCGACGTCGATCGGCTTGACCGAGTAGCAGTCGATCACCCGCGCCCCGATGCCCTCGCGGGCGAGCAGGTCGGCGGCTCCGATGCACTCGTGGACCGTGACCCCGGCACCCACGACGGTGACGTCGTCCATCCCGTTGGAGCGCAGAATCTTCGACCCGCCGATCGGGAACTCCTCCGCCGGACCGTAGATGACCGGGTAGGACCCCCGGGTGGTCCGCAGATAGCTGATGCCGCCGATGTCCGCCATCTGGGCGACCAGTGCGACCGTGCTGGGCGCGTCACTGGGGTAGAGGACCGTCGAGCCCAGCACCGAGCGCATCATCGCCAGGTCCTCCAGGGCCATCTGGGACGGGCCGTCCGCACCGATCTCCACGCCGGCGTGGGAGCCGACGATCCTGAGATCGGCGCCCGTGATCGCACCCATCCGGATGAAGTCGAAGGCGCGGCTGAGGAAGGCCGCGAAGGTCGAGGCGAAGGGCTTGAAGCCGCGCACGGCCATTCCAGTGGCCGCCGCGATGAGCTGCTGCTCGGCGATGAACATCTCGAAGAACCGGTCGGGGAAGGCCTCGGCGAAAGCCCCCGCACCGGTGGAGTTGGACACCTCGGCATCCAGTCCCACCACCAGCGGGTCGATCTCGCCAAGAGCCACAAGCGCCGCCCCGTAGGCCTTCCTGGTGGCCACCCGGTCGCTGTGCCGGTAGCGCGGCATCACGGCCCCGGACCGCTGAGACGAGGCGGTCGCGGTGGCCGCGTCCGGCTGCGAGGAGTGCTGTTCTGCACCCGCGCCCGTGTCAGGGGTAGCGGCAGGGTCCGTGTCAGAGCTGGTGTCGGAGCTCGTGTCAGAGCTGGTTGCGGGACTCTCGGCGGGACTTTCTGCGGGGCCCTCGACGGACTCTGCCTGCGGCGGGGCGATGCTGGTGACCGTCATCTCTCGGACGCCGCCCAGGGCCTCGATCGCCTCCTCGGCGAGGTCGCCCGGCAGCGGCTTGCCGTGCCAGTCGGGACTGTCCTCGACCTCGGCAACCCCCTTGCCCTTGACCGTCCGCGCCAGGATGACCGTGGGTCGGTCGTCCTGGCCCGAGTCCACATCGTGCAGTGCTGCATCGATGGCGGCGAGGTCGTGGCCGTCGACCGTCAGCACCCGGGCGCCGAAGGCCTCGGTGCGCCGTGCGTAGGCGTCGAGGTCCCAGCCCAGTGCGGTGGCACCCCGTTGACCGAGCCGGTTCACGTCGACGATCACGACGAGATTGCCGAGCTCGTAGTGCGAGGCCTTGTCCAGCGCCTCCCAGATCGACCCCTCGGCCATCTCGGAGTCTCCGCACAGCACCCACACCCGGTAGGGGAGCTTCTCCAGATACTTGCCGGCCAGGGCGATTCCCACCCCGTCCGGCAGCCCCTGCCCCAGCGAGCCGGTGGCGACGTCGACCCACGGAAGGACCGGTGTCGGGTGGCCCTGGAGTCGCTGCCCGAAGCGCCGGTATCCGGTGAGGAGCTCCTCCTCGCTGATCTGCCCGGTGGCCCGCAGCACGGAGTAGACGAGCGGGGAGGCGTGCCCCTTGGAGTAGATCAGGTGGTCATTGGTGGCGGTCGACGGGTGATTCCAGTCGTAGCGCAGATGACGAAGGACCAGCACCGCCAGCAGATCGGCGGCCGACAGGGATGACGTCGGATGGCCTGAGCCCGAGCTCGTGCTGGCGCGGATGGAGTCCACGCGCAGCTGCGCCGCCAGATCTGCAGCCTCCGCAAGACTTCTGGTGTCGTCCTCGGCCATGTCGCACTCCTTCCCTGCTCGGGCTCCAGCGGTCTCGCCGGCCGCCCGGTCCTGGGGCGGGCTGCCCGACACTGCGGGTGCCGTGCGGGCCCAGCGGCCCCAGTACCTGACCAGACTTCCCTTCGGCCGAGCCGGCGGGTACACCCCCGAGGGTGTGATGGTCCGGCTGTTGGCGCACTACGGGGTGGTGGGCACGAGTCAACACGGGAGAACGCCCGAGCAGGGGCCCGACACAGGGGGTATCGGCGCGGGCCCAGCAGGGGTCCGTGCGCCCGAGCCCGGCGGGATCCACCCCCGCTCAGGGACGCTGGCTCAGGGGTGCGGGAAGGCCCTGAGAATCTGGTGGACGACGTCCTCGGGTTGGTCGGCGGTCATGATGGCGCGCACCACCGCGACCCCGGCCACCCCGGTGGCGGCCAGGGCGGGTGCGTCGTGGGGGCCGACGTCGCCGATCGCCACCATCGGCAGCCGGGTCTCGGCGACCAGCGGCCGGTATCCCTCCACCCCCAGCGGGGTGCGGCCGGAGTTCTTGGTGGGGGTGGGCCGGAAGGGTCCGCAGCCGAGGTAGTCGATGTACTCCGACAGCGCGTCGGCGCGCCGGACCAGGTCTGCGGTGCCGGTGGTCAGCCCGATGATCGCGTCGGGTCCGAGCATGGCGCGGGCCGCCTCCACGGGCAGGTCGTCCCAGCCGAGGTGGACGCCGTGCACCGGCGCGCCGGCATGCATCGCGGCGAAGGCGACGTCGGCGCGGTCGTCGACCACGACCCGGGTGGCGGGGGCCGCCCGGTGCACCGCCTCGGCCACCGCGGTCAGCAGCGCCAGCAGCTCAGCGGTGGGCAGCTGCTTGGCGCGCACCTGCACCATTCCGGCGCCGGCGGCGGCGGCACGGGCGGCCGTCTCGACGGTGTGCCGGTCGGTGCCCGAGGTCACCAGGTAGCAGCGGATGTCCAGCGGTTCGGTGTGCGTCATCGGCATCTCCTCAGATCTCCAGGCCCCGGTCGGCGTCCAGCCTCTCGGCCGCCTCGCCGACCTCGTCGAGGGCGTCCAGCAGGGCCATTCGGAAGCTGCCGGGGCGGGCGGCCCGCCAGCCGGCGAGCTCCCCGGCGAGGTTCATCCACACGGTGGCGGCCAGGGCGGCGGTGGCGGCGCGGGTGGGATCGGGCACCGAGGCGGACGGGACGGTCGTCGGCGCGGACTCGGCAGCGAGATCCGTCCCGGGCCCCGAACTGGCCGCGATCGCCGGGGACCCCGGAGTCGAGTCCGATGTCGAGGCCGGCGTCGAGGCCACCAGGCAGGCGGCGACCAGACCGCCGAGCAGGCATCCGGTCCCGGTGACCCGCGCCATCATCGGGTCCCCGCGGGCGACCCGTCGGGGCTCTCCGGCGCCAACCACCAGGTCGACCCGCCCGGAGACCGCCACCGCACCGCCGGTCTGCCCGGCGACCGTCTCGGCGGCTCCCCGCGCGTCCTCCACCGGGTCCTCGGAGTCGGCCCCGCGGCCTCCCCCTCCCCCGGTCAGCGCCAGGATCTCGGAGGCATTGCCCCGCACCACCGCCGGCCGGCCGGCCAGCAGGTCGCGGGCCATCCGGGTGCGGATCGGGGCGGCCCCGATGGCCGTGGGGTCGAGCACCCAGAGATGTCCGGCCCGGCGGGCGGCCTCGACGGTGGCGGGGATCCCGTCCATCGCGTCGGTGCTGAGGGTGCCGAAATTGACCAGCAGGATGTCGGCGATCCCGGTGACGGCGGGCGCCTCCTGGAGGGTCTCGGTCATCACCGGCCGGGCGCCGGCGGCCAGCAGTCCGTTGGCGACCAGGTCCATCGAGACGGCCGCCGATATGCAGTGCACCAACGGGGGACGCCGCCTGGTCCGGGCGATGACGTCGGCCACCTCGGCGAGGTCCCGGTCCTCGGCCAGGTCCGGGTGCAGTCCCCAGCTCATCGCGAACCCGCCGACGTCGGTACCCGGAGGGCCCGGCGGCGGGTCGAGGCGTGGGCCACCTCGTCGATCCCGGCGTCGATGTCGGAGGGTCCCAGTCGCGGCCCGCACAGCGCGCCGATCACCACGAGGATCCCGCCCAGGGCGACCAGACCCATGATCGCCTGGTGCGACCCGACAGCCCTCTCCAGGGTGGGCAGGTAGAACGGGTAGAGGGCCGGCACGATGAGCGAGAGGCTGTATCCCATCCCGTAGCCGGTGGAGCGCACCTCGCTGGGGAACCGCTCCGACAGGTAGGCCGAGACGGGCCCGTAGGCCGACACGGTGATGACCTGCAGGACGGCGGCCAGGATCGCGGCGCGGCCGAGGGTGTGGGAGTTGACGGTCGCCCACCACAGTCCCGGGCCGGCCAGCGCGGCGACGGCTCCCCAGACGACCAGCAGGTTGCGTCGTCCGGTGAGGGTCGAGAGGTGACCGGCGACGGCCATCAGGATGGCCTGGGCCACCGATGCCACACCCATCGCCACCGAGACGCCGGTGGCCGGGAGTCCGGCGTCGGTGGACAGTCTGGCGGTGAGCATGATGACGACGGCGTTGGTGAGCAGCCACAGGCCGCTCATCAGGGTGAAGACCTGCCAGAAGGCCGGTGCCCAGCGTCCGACCAGGACCTCGCGCACTCCGGCAACGGGACGATCGGCGGCGGGTCCGGTCTGCGGCGTCCGGGAGTCGGCCGGGTGGGTGGAGCTCGCCTGGGCAGTGCCCGAATGGGCAGTGTGCGCCGGGGACGCCGCCTGGCGGTGGAGGACCGGGGCGTCGACCACCCGGTAGCGGTAGTAGATGAGCATCCCGAGGGAGCACAGCGCGCCGACGACGAACATCAGCCGCCATCCCCAGGCGGCGTAGCGCTGGGGTCCGAGTCCCACCAGCAGGCCGGCGGTGGCGAAGGCGATGGACCCCTGCGCCCAGGGCGCCATCGACAGGATGAGCCCGCTCATCAGGCCGCGGCGCTTCGGCCGCGACCACTCCATGGCCAGCGGAATCGCCGCCGAGTACTCGCCGGCGACGAAGATCCCGCCGAGGAAGCGCAGCACCAGGATCACCGCGATGGTGCCGGCCCCGAGAATCTCGTGGGTGGGCACCGCGGCGATCAGCAGGGCGCAGCAGGCGGTTCCGGTGATCGCGATCCGGGTGGTGCGGGTGCGACCGAGCCGGTCCGAGACGCGCCCGAGGATCATCCCTCCCAGCGGACGGCCGAGCATCATCGCGATGACGATGACGGCGCCGGTCGAGGCGGCCACCCCGGGTCCGGCGATCACCGCCAGCGCGGGGGCCAGGGCGGTGAGCGGAAGGAAGACGTGGACGTTGTCGATCCAGTTGCCGACCACACCGGCGCGCAGCGCGGCACGGCCGGCGGCAGGCATCCGCTCGGCCTGCTCGACGTCGAGAACCCGGCTGGACGCTGTGGCACCGGTGGACGTCGTCGTGGACGATGCGGCGGTCGACGTCCTGGTGCTGGATGCGGCGCGGCTGGACGTTCTGGTGCTACCTGCCGGGGTCATCGCAGACCGTCCATCCGCAGTGCCTGCTCGAAGAACTCGAGCTCATGGCGGCACGAGATGAGGAAGGCACGAGCGGCCGCCGACCTCTGGGCGGGCGCGGCCACCTCCATCGCCTTCTCGACGTGACCCAGCGCGGTGGCGGTGGCCGTGATGAAGGCGTCGTCGCGATAGGTCGCCAGCCATCCGGCGTAGCGGTGGTCGTCGGGGACCTGCGGGAGGGAGGCGCCGACCTGGGCGTAGAGCCAGTAGCAGGGCAGCACCGCGGCGGCGCCGACCGGATGGTCGTCCCCGAGTGCCCTGGCCATCAGGAAGTCGACATAAGCCCTTGTCACCGGGCTGGGAGCGGGCGGCCGGGAGTCGGCACCGAGCCAGTTGCGGTGCAGTTCGGCCTCGACGACCTGGCTGGCGGTGGCTCCGGCGGCCCAGTCCGCGGCCTCGGCGGGATCGGTGGAGGAGGCGGCGACCGCCGCCAGAGCACGGGGGTACTCGGCCAGGTAGCAGGCGTCCTGGCCGAGGTAGAAGGAGAAGATGCCGGGCGACAGGGTGCCGTCGACCAGGGCGGTGACCAAGTCGCAGTCGGCGATCCGGCGGGCCAGGTCCGACCCGGCGCGCCACAGGGCCGCGGTCCATGGGCCGGCGGCGGGTACTGCTGAGGCTGGGACCTCGGGTGCGGTCGGCGTCGCGGCTGCGGGAGCGTCGGTCGTCGGGTCGAGCTGGTCGGGGGTCACCAGGGTGGCGGGGACGTCGTCCGCCGTCAGCCAGGCGACGGGCTGCCCGGCGGCCGCGAGCCGGCGCATTCGGTGGCTGTGGTCGACCGGACCGTGGCCGTGGCCCACGACGAGTTCGCTGCCGTGGAGGATCGCCTCGTGGAGCCATTCAGTGGTCCAGACGAGGGCTGTGGCGGGGTCGTCTCCGGCGGCGAGCCGGGTGGCCAGGGCCGAGGACAGCGAGCATCCGGTGCCGTGGGTGCTGGTGGTGTCGACCCGGATGCAGGGCACCTCTGCGAGGGGGCCTTCGGGGCCGACCCACAGGTTGGTGGCCAGCCGGGAGTCCAGGTGTCCGGTCTTGACGATCACCGCGACACCGGTGTCGGCGGCCCACGCCCGGGCCTGGGCGACCGCGGCGTCCTGGTCGGGAGCGGGGTCGTCGTCGACCAGCACGGCGAGCTCTGGGATGTTGGGGGTGATGACGGTGGCCCGCCGGCAGAACCGGCTCATCGCGGCCTCGGCGTCGGGCTCCAGGAGGCGGTCGCCGCTGGTGGCGACCATCACCGGGTCGACGACGAGGACCGGCGGCTGATGGACGTCGAGCCACTGCTCCACCGTCTCGATGATGGCGGCGGTGCCGAGCATCCCGGTCTTGACGCCGTCGACCACGACGTCGTCCCCCACGGCCTTGAGCTGTGCGGCGAGGAAGTCGGTGGGCGGGGTGTGGATGGCGCGCACACCGGTGGTGTTCTGGGCGACCAGGCAGGTGACCACGGTCATGCCGTAGCCGCCGGCCGCCGTGATCGACTTCATGTCGGCAGCTGTGCCGGCTCCCCCGGAGGGATCGGTTCCGGCGATGGAGAGCACCCGTGGCAGGGCGCCGGGAACCGATGGGTGGATGGTGGAGGTCACTGGGACATCCCTTCGCTAGTCCGAACTAGATCAGGTTCCACGGGTGTGATCTCAGCGCAGCGGCGCACCCCGTGTCCACGCAACACAATGCCACAGGGGGCCCCGGACAATGCCACAGGGGGCCCCGGCGTCTGCCGGGACCCCCTTGTCAGCGATGACTGTGAGCGACGACCCCTCACGCACCCAGGATTCCGCCCGGGGTCGCAAGGGGTCGTCCCTCTGCCTCAATCAGACAGCCATCAACCCGGTGAACGCGAGGACCAGGAGCACCACGCCGAGCACGATCCGGTACCAGATGAAGCCGGTGAACTTGTTCGAGGAGACGAACTTCAGCAGCCAGGCGATCGAGAAGTAGGCAACGACCAGGGAGACCAGGGTGGCGATGATGGTCGGCCCCCAGCCGATCACGCCCATCCCGCCGTCGATCAGGATGTCGGTGGAGGCGGTGATGTGGGAGGCCTCGGTGATCGCCTCGAAGATGCCGGCGGCCACCAGTGCGGGGATGCCCATGAAGAAGGACAGCCGGGTCGCGGTCGTCCGGTCGAACTTGCGGAACAGGCCCGCGGAGATCGTCGCGCCGGATCGGGAGATGCCGGGGAACAGCGGGGACAGTGCCTGGAAGCAGCCGATGATGGTGGCGTCGACCAGGGTGACGTCCTTCATCCCGCGACCGAGATCGGTACGACGGTCGGCGGCCATCATCACGAAGCTCCAGATGATCAGCGCCCCGGCGACCACCCAGATCGACGACAGCGGGCCCTGGATGGCGTCTTTGAAGACCAGCCCGACGACCGCCACCGGAATCGATCCGATGATGATCCCCCAGCCGAGGGTGTAGTCGGGATCGTCGCGTCCCTCCTTGTTGAACAGACCGCGGAACCAGGCGGCGACGATCCGGACGATGTCCTTCCAGAAGTAGATGATCGCCGCGGCGATCGCACCCACCTGGATGATGGCGGTGAACGCCGTGATGCCCACGCCCTGGGTCTTGAACCCGAGAAGGTGTTCGACGATGCGCAGATGCCCGGTACTCGATACCGGCAGAAACTCGGTGATGCCCTCGACGATTCCGAGGATGACAGCCTGCCACCAGTTCACGGAGCAGAGACCTTTCTGTGGGGGACGCGCACCGGCCCGGGCGCACAGGCCCATAGCCTAGATCGTCGGGACGACGTCGCCGCCCTCCCGCGTGTCGGCGATTCCCCGGTGGCCGGTGGGCCCCGTGATTCGGTTCCGGGTGGGGACTACGCGCTGAGACTCGGCGACGATCGGACCAGCAATGCCCCCGGAGCACAGGAGGGTACGACGAAGGGGCCGCGCCCCGAGGACGCGACCCCTTGTCGGATCTGTGTCAGCAGATCTGCCTCAACAGACCTGTGTAAACAAACCTGTGCCAGTCGTGACGAAGCCGCCCGGCGAACCGGACGGCTCTCATCAACCGTGACCGACGGCCGTCACCGACACGTGCAGATCGCCCTGCGCGGACCGGCGTCGGCCGTCGTCAGCTCACTTGGCGACGGTCTCGACCGCGACGTGGCCCTTGACGGCCTCGTGCAGCTTCACGCCTACGGAGTGGGTGCCGATGGTCTTGATCGGCTTGTCGATCTCGATGGACCGCTTGTCGAGGGCGGGGCCACCGGCGCGCTTGACGGCGAGCACGATGTCGGCGGGAGTGACGGCGCCGAAGAGGCGACCGGTGTCTCCGGCCTGAACCGGGATCTGGACCTTGAAGTCCTCGAGCTGGCCGCGGACCTCCTCGGCCTGCTCACGGGTCTTGATCTCCTTGGCGTCACGCGCCCGCTTGATCTGCCCGATCTGGGTCTCGGCGCCACGGGTCCACCGGATGGCGAAACGATGCGGCAGCAGATAGTTGCGGCCGTAACCGTCCTTGACCACCACGATGTCACCGGGCTCCCCGAGCTTGGGGACGGGTGCAGTGAGAATGAGCTTCATGTCGGACCTCCTTCTCAGCGTGCGGTCGAGGCGTAGGGAAGAAGCGCGAGCTCGCGCGCATTCTTGATCGCGATGGCGACCTTGCGCTGATCCTGGACAGTCAGCCCAGTCACGCGGCGGGCGCGGATCTTGCCACGCTCGGAGATGAACTTGCGCAGCAGGGCGATGTCCTTGTAGTCGACCTCGCCGATGTGCACGGTCTTGACGGGAACGACCTTCTTCTTGTTCACAGGCTTACGCTGTGGACCGGCCATTGTGGTGCTCTCCTTGTCTACGGGATCACTCCCGTGAAAGCCCGGCTCTCGCCGGAATGTGCCTGTCCGTGTCCTCGTCGACGATCAGCCTGGGCCGTCGCCGCCGGGAGCGGAACTTGACGTTGCTTGAAAGGGTGCGGATCAGAACGGAGGTTCGTCGCTCTGGGCCTGGGCCCACGGGTCGACGCCGCCTCCGCGGTTGTCCGCTCCCTGGTTGTAGGACCCCTGATTCCCCTGATTCCCCGACGGAGCTCCCGACTGGCGTCCGGGCTGGTTGCCCGACTGGCTGTTGTCCCAGCCACCCGAGTTGCCACCCTGAGGCTGCTGACCCCAACCGCCGGAGTTTCCTCCCTGGTTACCGGAGCCACCGCCCTGGTTGCCGGAGCCGCCACCGGACCATCCGCCGCCCTGACCACCCTGGCCGCTGCCCGAGGGATTGCGGGTGACCTTCGCCGAGGCGTACCTCAACGACGGACCCACCTCCTGGACATCGAGCTCATGGACGGTGCGGCGGTTGCCGTCGCGATCCTCGTAGGAGCGCGCCTTCAGGTTGCCCTGAACGACGACGCGCATCCCCTTGGACAGCGACTCGGCGACATTCTCCGCGTAGTTGCGCCACACGGAGCAGTTGAGGAACAGCGCCTCACCGTCACGCCACTCATTGCTCTGGCGATCGAAGGTGCGCGGGGTGGACGCAACGGTGAAGTTGGCCACCGGCACCCCGTTGGGGGTGAACCGCAGCTCAGGATCAGCAGTGAGATTGCCGATCACGGTGATGGATGTTTCGCCTGCCATGTGACTCTCCGAATCGGAACGGGGTACGACGTCGTGTCCCCCAGACTGCCAGCCGCCACTGACACTTTCAGCAGCGGGTCCAAGCGATCGGGGCGGACGGCGTCAGAACCGTCGTTACAAGGGTTCTTGAGATGTGTCCGACGTCTCAGTGGACGTCCGGGCGCATCACCTTGGTGCGCAGGATCTTCTCGTCGATCGCGAACAGGCGGTCGACTTCCTGGACGGTCGAGGGCTTGCAGGTGACATCGAGAACGACATACACCGCCTCGGACTTCTTCTGGATCTCGTAGGACAGGCGACGCTTGCCCCACACGTCGACCTTGTCGACAGATCCCTTCTCATCGGTGACAACCTTCAGGTAGCGCTCCATGAGGGAATCGACCTGATGCTCGTCAACGGTCGGGTCAATGAGAATCATGACCTCGTACTTACGCATACGCTGACTCCACCTCCTCTGGTCTCGGCGGCCACGGGAAGGTCCCGTGGCAGGAGGGCGATATGCCCGTCGCAGTGACCGATATAGCCCCGCGACGTCGCTGCCCCGGCACGGGACAGCCAGCTGGACACTCTACGCCAGCCCACCATCGATCGCCAACGCCTGTGGTGTCGCGGTCGCCAGGGTCTGGCTTCCGCTGGCGCCTACCGGTCTTGATGCCGGCGCCAGGGGCCCATCGATCATCACTTCCCCCGGTCTGGCCTGAACCTTTCACTCGAGGAACCGCCCATCGCGGCCCCCACGCGCCAGATCCCCCAGTTCCCCGAGTGAAATGTGCACAGATCAGGCCACCACACCCCTGAAAGAGCCTCCCGCCGATCCCCGCCCCCACCGACTCCAAGGAGCACCGGTGATGACACGCAGCCGCAGTCGGACCCCCGTCTGGGCCCGTCAATCGTCGGAACCAGGGGTCGGAGTGAACCTTTCACTCGCGGAACCACCCATCCCGGCCCCCACACGCCAGAACCCCCAGTTCCCCGAGTGAAATGTGCACCGATCAGGCCACCACACCTTTGAACAGCTTCTCGGCGATCCCCTGCTCGGCCGCCCCACACCCGGCGGGATGGCGAAGAGCGCCGAGGCCTGGTGCTGGAGGTACTCGGTGAGGGCGTCGGAGGTGGTCATCCTCATGAGGATCGGGTAGAAGTTCGTCCTCGGGTCGCGCACGAAGGCGATGAAGAACAACCCCGCATTGAGTCTCCCCAGGGAATCGATCCCGTCGGTGTAGTTGTACCCGCGCCGCAGCATCCGTCGCCCCTTGTTCTGCTCGGGAGAAACGATCGCGACATGGGCATCGGCGGCCACCATCGGCACTCCCCCCTGCTGGGCCGACAGGTCCACCGCGGTGAACTCCTGGCGGGCGGAGCTGGGGCTGGCCACCGACTGCGGGGCGCCGAACATCTTGTCGCGCCCGATGGTGTCCTCCTGCTCCGCAAGCCTCAGCCGGTCCCAGATCTCCAGGAACATCCGGATCCGGCGGGCCACGAAGTAGGTGCCTCCGGCCATCCAGTCGCCCTGGTCGTCACCGTGCTGGACCCACAGGTGCTCGTCGAGCTGCTCGGCGGGGGCCTCGGCCTTGAGGTTGTTGGTGCCGTCCTTGAAACCGAAGAGATTGCGCGGGGTCTGCTGGTCCTTCGAGGTCGAGGAGGTGCGTCCGTACCCCACCTGGGTCCATCGCATCACCGCCCGCCCGAAGGCGATCCGGGTGAGATTGCGGATCGCGTGCACCGCCACCTGGGAGTCATCGGCACAGGCCTGGATGAGCAGATCCCCGTCGGACTGGCCGGACTGCAGTGCCTCGTTGGCGAACCGGGGCATCCCCTCGGCGAGGATCTTCGGCATCCGCGACTTCAACCCGAACCGGTCGCGCCCCTTCTCGTCGACGAACAGCCCCCGGCCCACCCCGAAGGTGATCGTCAGCCCCGAGGGCGGGTAGTCCCAGGCGTCACCGGTGTCGGTGGGAGCGGCCTGCCGGTTGGCCAGCGGCTGCCCGCCGACCAGCTCCCCGGCCATCATCTGCTCGGCGGCGGTCGACCAGTCGCGCAGCAGGCTGCGCACCAGCCGGACGTCGACGTCGCGCATGTCGAAGGCGGCGGTGAACATGGAGTCCTGGGCGGGGGTGAGGATGCCGCTCTGGTGGACGCCGCGGAAGGGGTAGCTGGTCTCGGTGGGATGGCCGGAGCCGGCGGAGTAGCCACCGGAGTCGGAGCCGCCGAGGTGGTGTCCCAGTGCGAGTCCGCCCAGCCCGAAGGCCGCCGCGGCTCCCCCGGTCCCGGCGAGCATGGCCCGGCGGGACACCGAGTGGCCCGCGTCTCCGCGACTCCCGCCGGGAGACGTCTCCCCTCCAGCAGATGTCGGCCTTCCGGCGTCCCGATCCTGGTTCTCAGTCATGTCGTCTTCCAGTAGGTAGGTGGCGGGCGGCGTCGGCCGCTCAGTGGAGGATGGTGCCGGGGACCTTCGCCAGCGCCTCGGAGGCGACGTTGACCTCGTCGGAGAACTCGCGCTGCTGGCGGGTGTAGGCGGAGTCCTTGGGGGCCTGGCCGGCCTCCTTCTGGACCGCGGCGATGGTCGAGTAGTCGACATAGGTGACGTTGCCCATCGAGTCCTTGCCGTTCTGGTACTTCTTCAGCAGGGCGTCGAGGTCCTTGAAGGACTGGGTGATCTGGGCGTCCAGGTCGGCGTCGGACTTCTTGACCAGCGCCTTGACATTGCCGTAGGCGACCTCGGCGCCCTCCACATTGGCCTTGAAGTCGGCCAGGTCGGTGTGCGAGAAGGTCTCCTCCTCGCCGACGATCTTGGAGGTGGCGACCTCCTCCAGCAGGCTCGAGGCGCCGGTGACGACGTCTGCCAGATTGAGCTTGAAGGCTCCCGAGGCGCCGGTGATCTTGCCGTAGACGAGGTTGTAGAGGCTCTGGGTGTCCTTGTCGAGGCGGTCGGCCGCGGCCCTGCGATCGGCCTGGGAGGCAAACTTGAAGGCCGATCCGTTCTTGGTGAACAGGTCCGCCTCGATGCGGTGCCAGCCGGTCCACGACTTCAGCACCAAGGGGTCGGTGACCTTCTTCCCGGCGTCGGCGGCGAGGTCCTGGACGCGAAGGTCCAGGGCGGTGTCGAGGTCCCCGGCCTCCTTGATCCCGAAGGCCTCGGCAGTCGGTTCGATGCGCTCGTAGTGGCTGCGGGCGACCGGGTAGAGCTCACGGGCCCGGACGACGTCGCCCGCCAGGTAGGCCTTGGTGAAGGCCTGGGTGCCGGTGAGCAGCTGACCCACCTGGTCCCTCACGTAGGCGGTGTAGTTGGTGATCGCCCGCTTCTCCAGGGCGGCGGTGCCGGAGTCCACCGAGGCGCCCGAGCCGGCGGTCACGGTGATCTTCTGGATCCCCTTGAGGGCGCCGACCATGTTCGGCTTGCAGGCGGTGTAGTAGGTGCCCTTCTCCAGGGCGGTGGTGAAGGTGGTGGTGACCCCGGGGCCGATGTTCTCCTTCTCCCCGACGATCTGCAGCTGGTTCTCGGTGAGGATCTCGAACTCGTTGGGGACCGTGCCCTTGTTGGTGATGGTGACGGTGACCACCCCGCCGGGCAGGGTGCTGGTGGACAGCGAGCAGCCGTCGTCGGTGATGGTGAAGACCGGCCTGACTGCCGTTGCGGATCCGGCGGGGGCTGCGGCGTCGTCGACATTGTCGGTGCAGCCGGTGGCCAGCAGAGCGGTGACGGCGGCGGTGGCCAGGGCGATGCCGCTCCGGGCGAGACGCCGGTGGGTGCGGTTGCTGCGGGTGGAACTGCTGGATGTGGCGGTGGTGGGCATGGATGTCCTCAGGGTTCGGGGCGTGGACACGCTTCGGGGTGGGGATGAGATGCGGGGATGGAATGGGGTCAGGCGAGGGGCCGCGACGTTGTCTCCGGGGACTGCGGCGGTTGGGGATGGGGGACCGTCCCGGAGCCGAGTTGCGGCGTCCCGTCCGGGAGAATCGGCGTCGCCCCCGGAGGTACCGGCCTCTCCTCCGGCAGCACCGACGTCGTCCTCGACGTCTCCCCCTCGTTGGCAGCCCTGGCGCGACCGTGGAGTCGACCGTTGACCTGGGCGATGAACAGCGCCATCACGGGAATCAGGTAGACCCACCAGGCGATGGTCTGGGCGAGGGTCGGGGCGAGATTGACCTGGAACATCGCCACCGCCACGACGTAGAGCCAGTAGACCGGTGACGACGCGGCCGGCAGCCAGGCCGACAGGTCCCAGGCGTGGGTCATGATCCCGGGCAGGACGCCGGCCTCCTGAAGGTCGCCGATCCCGTAGGAGACGATGCCGGCCGCCACCAGGATGAGGAATCCGCCGGTGAGGGCGAAGAAGGCGCGCATGTTGATCCGCACCGCACCCCGGTAGACCAGCCAGCCGAGCAGGACGGCGGCGGCCAGGCCGGTCACCACCCCGGCGGTGGTGGCAACCGTGTTGGTCTGGACCGAGGACTTCACCGTCGCCCAGATGAACAGGGCGGTCTCGACCCCCTCCCGGCCGACCGCCAGGATGGCGATCCACACCACTCCCCAGCCGGAGCCGTGGCTGCTGAGCGAGCGGGTGAGGTCGGACTCGATGTCGCCCTTGAGCTGCCGGGAGTTCTCCCCCATCCAGAACACCATCCAGGTGACCATCGCGACCGCGACCAGGGACAGGACGCCGCCGATGATCTCCTGGGCCTGGAAGGTGAGGGTCTTGGGACCCCAGGTGAGGACGGCGCCGATGGCCAGCGGGACGAGGGCGGCCAGTCCGACGCCGAGCCACAGTTTGCCGATGAGGTCGCGGCGGTCGGCCTTGACCAGGTAGGCGTAGATGATGCCGACGACCAGGGACGCCTCGAACCCCTCACGGAGGGCGATGAGAAGGTTGGCGACGAACATGGGGGCTCCGTCTCTGTCCCGATCCGGACTTACCCGGATCTGTTAGGCAAGCCTCACCTAATCATCCCGGCGGGACGTCGTCAACCCCTCCGACAAGGGGATTTCTTGATGTGAGATGCGACATGGTCGGCTGTCGAGGGGTGGGGTGCCTGCTTTGGAGCCGAGGGAGGTGCCTGTTGCGGACCGGGGGTGCCTGCTGCGGGCGGAGGCGGCCGCCAGGCACACCCACCCTCTGGCGCAGGTGACCCCATGCGCCCCGTTCCGACCCTCTGGCGCAGGCCAACCCCATCCACGACACGGCCGCCCCACCTCCAGCCACGGATGCAGGCAAAAGGCACGGATGCAGCGGAGCTCCACTGCATCTGTGACATTTCCCTGCATCTGTCGGAAGAAGGGGTCATTTCCCTGCATCCGTCAGCCCCAGCACGACACTTTCCCTGCATCCGTCAAGACCGAGGCATGTTTCCCTGCATCTGTCGACACCGGAAGACCGCCCGGGAGCCATTCGGCTGCATCTGTCGGAGGAAGCAGGAATTTCCGTCGCGCAGGGCACCGGCCCAGCACCGCACCCTGGGTAGAACACCAGCCCAGCACTTCAGCCAGGGGTGCAACACCCGGGATCTGGCCCCTGAGCAACACCCTCTTGGTAGGACACCGGCCGAGCGACGCCCCCTGGGTAGGGCATCCGCCGACAGGGTTGACGCTGGGACGCCCTGGTCTGAGCAAGCGTGGCAAGAAGTCGGCGTTCACCGTCAAGGTGACGCCGGGACGCCCAGGTCTGAGCCTCTCGGGTCTGACAACCCAGATCTGGTCGACCAGGTCTGCTCAGTGGCGCGGGGGTCCTGGGATGAGGATCTCCCCGCCCTGGCGCCAAGCCCTCAGCCCACCGGTGAGGAAGTCGGCGTCATAGCCCTTGTCACGGATCGCCTGGACCAGATGACCGGAACGAAAACCGGTGTCGCACACCAGCACGAAATGGGGATCGGGCTCGGCCAGCGGATCGTCGCCGTAGACCGCGGTGAACGGATCGTCGACCAGCTCCTTGGCCTCCACCAGATGAGCACCTGGCGCATGCCCCGCCTCGTACTCCAGCAGGGTCCGCACATCGACGAGGACCCCTCCGTTCGCGAGCACGGTGAGGGCGGCCGGCAGGTCGATCCCCCCGGTCGGCATGCCTCGGTTGGCGAGGAAGTTCCGCAGTCCCATGGCGGTGATTCTAGGTGAGTGGGTCATGACGTTGTCGACGCCATGCCCCGGTGGCCGGCCTGCTGCTCCCCAGTCCTTCGGCGCTCGGCCTGCTACTCCCCGGTCCCCCGGTGACCATCCCCATGCCCATGACCGTGACCAGCATGACCATGCCCATCCCCAGCATGACCATGCTCAGCCTTCTCATGCTCGGCCTCCTCATGGTCATGCCTCACATGGTCGGCCTTCCGCAACTTCGCCAACCGGGAGTACATCTCGTCGATGACCTCGGTGAACCGCGTCTCCACCTCGCGCCGGCGCACCTTGAGGGTCGGCGTCAACAACCCGTTGTCCTGGGTGAAGTCGTCCCACAGCACCCGCAGGTCGCGGATCTGCTCCTGGTGGGGCAGCTTGGCGGTGAGGTCGGCGACCCGGCGTCGCAGCTCCTCGACCAGCTCCGGACTGCGCATCGCATCCACCCCCGACAAGCTCAGGTGCAGCTTCTCGGCGAGCTCCTCGACGCGCGGCATGGACGGCTTGACGAGCAGGGTGAGACACGGCCGGTTGTCGCCGAGGATGACCGCCTGCTCGAACAAGGGGTCGGCCATCAACAGCCCCTCGATCGGCTGGGGGGAGATGTTCTTCCCGTTGAGGGTGACGATGATGTCCTTGAGCCGGTCGGTGATCACGAGGTACCCGTCCTCATCGACATGACCGACGTCGCCGGTGTGCAGCCAGCCGTCCTGGATCGTCTGCGCGGTGGCCTCGGGGGCATTCCAGTACCCCTTCATGATGTTGGGCCCCCGGTACAGGATCTCTCCCTCCGCCCCCTCCTTGATCTCGCTTCCGACAAGGGGTTTCCCGGCAGTCCCGAACTTGTGGGCGCCCGGCGAGTTGAAGCTCACCAGGGGTGACGCCTCGGTCAGCCCGTACCCCTGGCACACCAGCAGCCCGACCGAGGCGAAGAACTCCTCGACCTCCTGGCGCAGCGGTGCACCGCCGGCGGCCAGCACCGTCTTGGGTCCGCCGACCGCCGCCCGGACGGCCTTGAGGACCAGCGCGTCGGCCACCTTGTGGCGCAGCCTCAACCCCAGTTCCGGACGCCGTCCGTCCTCGGAGGCCTGCCACCAGCGTCTGCCGACGTCGATGGACCAGTTGAACAGCCGGGTCTTGACACGCGAGTCGGAGACCTTCTCATGGGCGACCGTCATCACCTGCTCGTACAGCTTGGGCACCGAGACGAACAGGGTCGGGCGCACCTCGACGAGCATCGAGGCGATGGTCTTGGGGTTGGTGACGAAGGTGTTGAGGCAGCCATGGGTGAGCAGCACCATCGACCACGCCCACTCCAAGGCGTGGGACAACGGCAGGAAGCACAGCGAGTGGTCGGAGGGCCGGATATCGAAAAAGGCGTCCAGAGTCCGCGCCTGGGCCATCGCGGCGCGATGGGTGATCATCACTCCCTTGGGAGCGCCGGTGGTTCCGGAGGTGTAGATGAGGGAGGCGACGTCGTCACCGGAGGAGGCGGACATCCGCTCCTCGACGCCGGTCTTCAGCTCAGCGGTGCGTTCGGGGGTGCGTTGCGGGGAGAGGACGTCGGCCAGGGCGACGACGCGAAGGTCGCCCCCGGCGGCGTCCTGGTTGTCGTGCGCGCCGCCCGGGACGCTGGGACCGGCGTCCTGGGAGTCGGCAGCAGGGGAGGTCCCGGCGACACCGCCCTCGGTGGCGGAGGAGGTCCCCGCGACACCGCCCTCGGTGGCGGAGGAGGTCCCCGCGACACCGCCCTCGGTGGCGGAGGAGGTCCCCGCGACACCGCCCCCGGCGGCGTCCTCGCTCCCCGACCGACCGTCCTCGTCGGACTCCCGGGTGTCGATCACCACGACGGCCTTCAGCGAGGGGGTCCGGTCGTGGATCGAGGCCACCAGGTCGCGCTCGGCGGGTCCGGCGACGCAGGCGATCCGCACTCCGGCGTCGGCGATGATGTGCACCACCTGTTCGCCGGTGCTGGTGGGGTAGATCGGGACCGGCACGGCGCCGACCGTCATCACCGCCAGGTCGATCTCGATCCACTCGGGGCTGTTGTGGGAGAAGATCGCCACCCGGTCGCCGCGCGCGATCCCGTGCTCGACCAGGGCCAGGCTGATCGCCTCGACCCGACGTCCCATGTCGGCGTAGGTGCGAATCTGCCACTTCTCGCCGACCTTGACCCTCGACGCCGGCCGGTAGGCGTAGCGGGAGACGGTGTCGCGGAACATGTGGGCCAGATGGACCTCGGCGGGGTCCTCCCCGGCCACCGGAGACCCGAGCAGCGCTGCGGCCGGATCGGCGTCGGTTCCGGGACGGGAGGAGATATCGGCAACGGGCATGGGGGCTCCTCGAAGATGACGCACCGATCATCGGGACTCATCCTGCGCCGGTGCTGTGCCCCCATCGTAGGAGGACGCCGCCAGCGCCGGATCAGCGACTCACAGCCTCTCCCGCAACCACGCGATGTCGGCGGCCTGGTCCTGCGCACCACCCGGGGTCTCGACGACCACCGGGGCCCCGGCCGCACGGATCACCCGGACCAGCTCATCGGGGTCGATCTGCCCCTGGCCGAGATTGGCATGCCGGTCGCGGCCCGACCCGGCCGGACCCTGGGAGTCGTTGGCGTGGACCAGATCGATCCGCCCGGTGACGGCATGGATGTCGTCGACCAGGGTGGTCATGTCCAGTCCGGCGGCGAAGGCGTGGCAGGTGTCCAGGCAGAAGCCGACACTCTCGAATCCCGACGCCGTCCGGATCGCCTCCCAGGTGCCGCGGATCCGCTCCAGCTGGCGGGCCATCGCGTGCTTGCCGCCGGCGGTGTCCTCGATCAGCAGCGGGACGGGCATCTCCAACCCGTCGACCGCCTTGCGCCAGTTGTCCTGGCCCTTCTCGATCGGCTCGCCCTCGCGGACGTGGCCGCCGTGCACCACCACCCCGATGGCCCCCATCTCCGCGGCGATGGTGAGGGTCTGCTGGAGCAGCTTGCGCGAGGGGATCCGGATCCGGTTGTTGAGGGAGGCCACATTGATGACATAGGCGGAATGGACGACGACGGAGATCCCCGCCTCGCCGGCGGCCTCGCGCAGCCCGGCCGCACCGCCCGGATGCTGGACCACCGGTTTCCGCCACGACTGCGGGTCACCCAGCATCACCTGCGCCAGGGTGGCTCCGCGCTCGCGGGTCTGGGCCACCAGCTCGGCCTCGTCAACGCTTCCGCCTATCGTCCACTCAGTCACCACTCGACCCTATCCGCCGGTCGTCCCAGAACCCTCCCGGACGCCGGTCCGGTCACTCCCACAGGACGCCGAGACAGCCATCGCAGCACGAGAGGTCGTAGATTAAAGCCCATGTCATCCTGCTTGGTCACCGGTGGTACGTCCGGCATCGGTCGGGAGTTCGTCACGCAGCTCGCCGCCAGGGGGGACGACGTCATCATCGCTGCTCGCGACGTCGACCGGATGGCGGCCATCAAGGCGGAGATCGAACCCCGGTACGGCGTCTCGGTTGAGATCATCCGCGTCGACCTGGCGGTGCGTGCCGATGTCGACGCCGTCGCCGCGCGACTGGAGGACCGGGAGCGACCGGTGGACCTGCTGGTCAACAATGCCGGTTTCGGGCTGCACGCCAAGATCCTGGATCCCGAGACCCTCCCCCTCCAGGAGAAGGCCTTCGACGTGATGTGCCGGGCCGTCCTGATCCTCTCGGCGGCCGCCGGCCGGGCGATGCGGGACCGCGGGCACGGCGGGATCATCAATGTCGCCTCCTCCAGCGCCTGGATCAACACCGGCAACTACTCGGCCATCAAGGCCTGGGTGCTCACCTTCACCGAGGGTCTGGCCAATGAGCTCCACGGATCCGGGGTGAAGGTGGAGGCGCTGTGCCCCGGCTGGGTGCACACCGAGTTCCACTCCCGGGCCCATGTCACCGCCACGAACCTCCCCGAGGTGGTCTGGGTGGACGCCGAGACCCTGGTCCGCGAGTCCCTGTCGGACCTGGCCAAGGGGAAGGTCGTCTCGGTGCCCACCGCCCGCTGGAAGGCCGCGATCGCGGTCGCCGGGGTCGTCCCCCGATCGACGATGCGGTGGCTGTCGCGCAACCTCACCTCCAGCCGGGACAAGACCGACTTCCCGTCCCCCCACCCGGACGGCTCGCCGGACCGCGGCCCCTCCGGTGAGGCCGGTGAGCGCTGAGTATGCCCATCAAGCCCAAGGTCAAGGATCGCGGACGCTACACCAGCGACATCAACGCGGTGGCCCGTCAGGCCGCCAACATGCTTCTGCTCAAGCCGCTGGTCTGGCGGGTGACGAAGGTCACCGTCCACGGTCTGGAGAATCTCGGCGGGCTGGACGGCGCCTATGTCATCACCGCCAACCACTCCTCCCACCTGGACACCCCGCTGATCTTCGGGTCGCTGCCCAAGCGGCTGAGCCGGTACCTGTCCACCGGCGCGGCGGCCGACTACTTCTTCACGAACTGGTGGCGGGCCTTCACCCCGGTGCTGTTCTTCAACGCCTTCCCGGTCGACCGCGGCAAGGGACGCACCCGCTCCGGCAGCGCCCCGCACACCCACCGCGGACTCGCCGGATCCCTGCTGACCGACGGCATCCCGCTGCTGATCTTCGCCGAGGGCACCCGGTCGCGCACCGGCGGGATGGGCACCTTCAAGCCCGGCGCCGCGGCCCTGGCGATCTCCCGAGGGGTGCCGGTGATCCCGGTCGCCCTGGTCGGGGCCTTCTCGGCGATGCCCTCGGACCTCCAGGGACTGCCGAAGGGACGACCCCCGGTGCACGTCGTCTACGGACATCCGATGCAGCCGGCCCCCGGCGAGATCGCCCACGAGTTCTCCGAGCGGATCCGCCGGCAGATCATCACCCTCCACGACCAGACGGCGCGCGCCTACGGGATGCCGACCCAGGCCGACTACGCACGGACGCTGGCTCTGGGCAAGGCGGCGGACAAGGCCGAGAAAGCGGAGAAGGCGTCGACCGAGAAGGGCGACGAGAGACCGCCCGAATCTCCCTCGGCCGGGTGACATGGCGCCCCCACTCGGCCATCGCGGCTCCCACCGACCCCGCCTGCGCAGGGTCCCCGGGCAGACCGTGCTGGCCGTCTGGCGGCGTGTGAGCATCGACGACCTGGACTCCTGGATCGACGAGGCCACCGAACTGATGCGGACCCTGGCCCCGGTCGCCGCGGCCCAGTTCGTCATCTACCACGACGGCCTGTCGACCGGCCACGACGGCACCGTCGAGGTCTGCCAGCCGATCGCCCCCGACTCCCCCGGACCCGCCGACCTGCCCGACGGCGTCGTCCGCCGGTTCGAGTCCGGGCGCGTGGAGGCCTACATCACCCTCACCAAGGCCGAGCTCGCCTACCCCGAGGTCGACGAGTTCTACCAGCATCTGGACGACGCCTGCACCGCCCGCGGATGGCGTCGCACCGGTCCGCCGCGGGAGCTCTACTGGGCCGACTGGGACGCCACCGCGATGGACGAGCCGGTCTGCGACGTCTGCTTCGGGATCGAGGAGTCCGGCATCGACCGGGCCGATCTGCCCTGAACCCGCCCGCGCAGCGCCCGGGTCGCTCCTGAACCCGCCCGCGCAGCGCCCGGGTCGCTCCTGAACCCGCCCGCGCAGCGCCCGGGTCGCTGCGAACCCGCATGGTCCAGGGCCCCGTCGAGCCCCGACCGTCGGCTGCTGACCTCCTGTTCCCGGTCGCACCGGCTCCTCCCCGTTAAGGTGTGAGTGTGATTCAGGTACGCCAGATCTCTCCTGCCCAGCACCTCGCCTTCCTCCACGACTGGGCCACCCCGGGCTCGACAGCCGAGGAGACGGTGAGTTTCCTCCAGACCCCGGCATGGGCCAAGGTCAAGCAGGAGTGGCGCTCCGAGTCGATCGGCATCGTCCGCGACGGCGGCCCCGGCGGCCCGGAGCTGCTCGGCGTCGGACTGGTGCTCTACCGCCAGGTCCCGAAGCTCAAGCGCTACCTCGCCTACCTTCCCGAGGGCCCGGTGCTGGACTGGACCAGCCCCGACCTGCCCGAGATCCTCGACGCCCTGCGCGCCCACGCCAAACGGCGTCACGCCTTCGCGCTGCGGATCGGCCCGACCCTGCCGCACCGGATCTGGCGCAAGGACACCATCAAGGACGCCATCGCCGACGAGTCGATCACCGCCCTGTCCCAGGCTCCGGCCGATGTCACGAATCTGCACGCCACCCGGCTGGCCAACCAGCTGCGCCACCTGGGATGGCGTCCCCCCAAGGCCGCCGAGGGATTCGCGGCCGGCCAGCCGAAGTTCAACTTCCAGCTGCCCCTGGTGACCTGGACCGACGGGGTCCGCACCCGGCTGAGCGAGGACGAGGTGCTCGCCGGGATGAACCAGCTGTGGCGGCGCAACATCCGCAAGGCCGCCAAGAAGGGGGTCGAGGTGAGCCGGGGCGGCCGCGAGGACCTGGCCGCCTTCCACAAGGTGTACGTGGAGACCGCCGGGCGCGACGGCTTCACCCCCCGCCCACTGGACTACTTCCAGACCATGTGGGACGCCCTCAACGGCGAGGACCCCGACCGGATGCACCTCTATCTGGCCCACCACGAGGGCGACCTGGTGGCGTCGACCACCTGGGTGCACGTGGGCCGTCACACCTGGTACTCCTACGGCGCCTCCACCTCGGCCAAGCGCGACGTCCGCGGCTCCAACGCCATCCAGTGGCAGATGATCCGCGACTCGATGGCCGTCGACGCCGACGTCTACGATCTGCGCGGGATCACCGAGGGACTGGCCGCCGACGACCCGGAACTGGGGCTCATCCAGTTCAAGGTGGGCTCGGGCGGCGAGGCCGTCTCCTACATCGGCGAGTGGGATCTGGTCATCGATCCGCTGCTCTACAAGGTCTTCGACTGGTACATGAACCGGAGGTCGCGATGAGCCTGGTGCTCCACGTCGACGGCGCCGCCTGGCGGGCCCATCAGGATTCGGTGGTGGCCGGCGATCCGGGCATCGTTCCGGTGGCCAAGGGCAATGGCTACGGCTTCGGGCTTGCCCGGCTGGCCGGCGAGGTGACACGACTCGGGCTGGGCTGCCTGGCGGTGGGCACGGCCGAGGAGGTGGCGCTGGTGCGCGGCAGCGCTGATGAGCACGAGGTGCGCGGCAGCGCTGATGAGCACGAGGTGCGCGGCAGCGCTGATGAGCATGATGTCCGGGCCGGGGACGCCGAGCATCCGGGATTCGAGGGGGACGTCGTCGTCCTCACCCCGTGGCGTCCCGGCGACGCCGTGGCCGAGGCGGCGCTCGCCGATCCCGGCGTCATCACGACCCTCTCGCGCCTCGAGGATGTGGCCGCCGTCGCGAAGGCCCGTCCGGGAGCGCGGGTGATCCTGGAGGTGCTCACCTCCATGCGCCGCTACGGGATGCGGCCAGACGAGTTCGAGGCCGCCGTCGCGGCCGCCGAGGGGCTGGAGATCGTCGGCTGGACCATCCACCTGCCGATGATCGGCCAGCATCTGGGCGAGGCCACCGACCTGGCCACCGCCGCCCTGTCGGCGTACACGGCTCCACTGTGGGTCTCCCACCTCAGCGCCGCCGATCTGGACCGGCTGCGTCAGACCTTCCACGTCGAGGTGCGCCATCGCGTCGGCACCGAGCTGTGGCTGGGGGCCCACGACGCCCTGCACTACCGGGCGAGCGTCCAGGACGTCCACGACGTCGCGCCCTCGGAACGCGTCGGGTACTGGCAGCGCCGGGCCGGGCGGCGTCACCACCGGCTGGCGATCGTCTCGGGGGGAACCGCCAACGGGGTGGCCATGCAGGCCCCGACGGCTGCGGCCAACGCCCGGCAGATCGCCCAGACCGTGGCCAACGGCGTCATGGAGGCGGGCCGGATGGCCCTGTCCCCCTACTCGGCCGGCGGCCACAAGCTCTTCTTCGCCGAGCCTCCGCACATGCAGGCGAGCCTGCTGTGGGTGCCCGGCTCGGTGCGGATCGGCGACGAGCTCGAGGTGACGATGCGCGCCACCACCGCCACCCCGGACCGGATCATCGTGGAGTGAGGGGACGAGATTCCCGACGGGCCGTCCTTTTCGGTCCGGCCGGGCCGGAAACCCCCGACTGCCGGGAGATCCGCCACCTGGTCGGGCCTGAACATCGGCGGAATACCATATCCAGGTGAGCGGATTCGACTGGGCGTACCGGAGCAGCGTGCCCGGAGTGGGGTGGACTCCCCGTGACGAGTCCCTGCTGCGCACCGCCTTCGCGGTGCACTGCATCCTCACCGACCACTTCGACGAGGTGCCGGGCATTCCGGTGCCCTTCGCGGTTCCGGGGCAGTTCCCGCAGAACCGGGTGATCGCCACAGCCCCCTTCACGCTGTACTCCTTCCAGGCGGCCGGGGACGGCTCCTACGTCCATGACAACGGGTTCTTCTTCGCCACCGGCGAGTACGGGTTGGCGCTGACGGCCGGCGTCGGGCTCGCCCGGGCCATCGGGAACTCCCAGCGCAGGAATGCCGCCCAGGCCGACGCCACCCGGATGTGGCGTCCTCTGGACCAGGGGCGGATCTTCATCAACATCGACGGCTTCCACCTACTGACCGCCGGGGATCTGGTGACCTGGGACTGGCAGAGCATCGACCTGGGCCAGATGGTCCAGCGGGGCCAGTTCGCCATGGTGGGCAATTCGGAGCAGGGCCGGGTGAGCTATGTCATCGAGTCCGATCTCGCCGAGCTCGTGTTCTTCCTGTGGGCAGCTCACCGGCAGCCTCAGCATCCGCAGCTCTACCAGCGGGTGTGGCTGCTGCCGGAGTGGCTGAACAAGTACGACGCGGTACGCCGCCCCGACGACATCGACTACTGGAACCAGTCGGTCCTCGGCGACCGGGCTCTGCCCCCGGGTCTCTGAACCCCGTTCTCCTTCCTCCCCTGCACCCGTTCCCCCTCCCCCGGGCTCCATTCCTCGACGGCATCCAAAACTGGCGGCGGCAGTGGTATTCCACCGCCGCCGCCAACTTTGGATGCCGTCGCCGATCTGAGGTGGGGTCGGCATTTGCGCACAAGGCTCTCCGGTGCCGCCTCGTTGCGCGCAACAATGGCCGTGACGATCACCATCGGAGGAGATCCAATGAGCAGTCCACGAGATGTCGTTGTCATCGGCGGAGGCCTGGCCGGGGCGAAGACCGTCGAGGCGCTGAGGGAACAGGGTTTCGACGGCTCGATCACCCTCATCGCCGCGGAGCCGAACCTGCCCTACGAGAGACCACCGCTGTCGAAGGGATTCCTGGCCGGCGGCGACTCCTTCGAGGACGCCGTCACCCACCCCCGCGACTGGTACACCGAGCACGACGTCGACCTTCGGCTGTCCACCAGGGCCACCGCGATCGACACCGAGGTGCATGCGGTGACCCTCGACGAGGGCTCCCCATTGCGCTACGACAAGCTGGTTCTGGCGACCGGATCCACGCCACGGCGGCTCACCGTATCCGGGGCCGGCGCCGAGCGGGTCCATGTGCTGCGGACCAGGCAGGACGCCGAGACGCTGCGCGCCGAGTTCGGCGAGGGGCGCCGTCTCGTGGTGATCGGCGCCGGCTGGATCGGACTCGAGGCGGCCGCCACCGCGAGGGAGAAGGGCAGCGTCGTCACCGTCGTCGCACCCTCCACCATCCCCCTGGCCCATGCCCTGGGCGATCGGATGGGCACCGTCTACGCGAAACTCCACCGCGAGCACGGCGTCACCTTCCGGCTGCGGACCTCTGTGGCCGAGATCACCGCGACGGCCGGCCGGGCAACCGGGGTGAGGCTCACCAACGGGGAGACGATCGGGGCGGACGCGGTCCTGGTGGGCATCGGCGCCGAGCCGAATGTGGCACTGGCCGAGGCCGCCGGGCTGGCCGTGGACAACGGCGTCCTCGTCGACGCCGGGCTGCACACCAGCGACCCGGACATCTACGCCGTCGGCGACATCGCCAATGTGGACCATCCGGTTCTGGGTGCCAGGAGCCGGGTGGAGCACTGGGCCACGGCCCTCAACCAGCCCGCGATCGCGGCGACGAACCTGCTCGGCGGGGACGCCCGCTGGGAGGAACTGCCGTACTTCTTCAGCGATCAGTACGACGTCGGAATGGAGTACTACGGGCAGCCCGGGGAGGAGGACTCCCTGGTGATCCGCGGGAGCCTCGACACCCGCGAGTTCGTGGCCTTCTGGCTCGACGCGAACCGCATCACCGCGGTGATGAATGTCAACGTCTGGGATGTCATCGATGCCGTCAAGCCGATCATCGCGGCCCGCAGGCCCGTCGATCCGGCCCGGCTGGCCGATCCGGAGGTCCCCTTCGCCGAGCTGTGACCGCCCGATCCGATGCCTGCCCGGTGCGCATACCCGAGGTGTGCCGGGTAAACCAGCGAGACATGGGGGGTCTGGGACATGAACGCCACAGATCAGCGGCTGTCTCGCTGGATCACCCGGTACCGGTCATCTAGTGAACGGCAGGCGGCCGGGATGCTGGGGCTTGAGACACTGGGTCAATGAGTGAGAACGCCGAGGATCTCAACACACCGGCACCCGTCACCGGCCCATGGCGCCGCACGGCCGCCGGTGCCGGGCTGCTGGGAGCCGACGGCCGGGTGGCGCCGACGATCTTCACCGAGATGACCGCCCTGGCCACCAGCACCGGCGCGCTCAATCTCGGGCAGGGGTTCCCCGACGATCCAGGGCCACACGAGGTGCTCGACGCCGCCCGCGAGGCCATCGCCGCGGGCCGTAATCAGTACCCGCCGCTGCCCGGAATCCCCTCGTTGCGCACTGCGATCGCCGCTCACCAGGCCCGCTTCTACGGCCTGAACGTCGACCCCGACACCGAGATCCAGGTGACCATGGGCGCCACGGAGGCGATGGCCGCGTCCCTGTTGGCGCTGGTGGAGCCCGGCCAGGAAGTGGTCACGATCGACCCCTTCTACGACGCCTATGCCGCGGTCATCGCCCTGGCCGGCGGCGTGCAGGTCCCCGCCCCGCTGGATCTGACCCACGACGCAGACGGCCACCCGACCGGCTTCTCACTGGACGTGGCGGCGCTCCGGGAGGCCGTCTCCGACAACACCCGGGCCATCATCGTCAACACCCCGCACAATCCCACCGGCACCATGCTCGGCCGCGCCGATCTGGAACAGATCCTGGCCGTCGCCAAGGAACATGGCGCCTACGTCATCACCGATGAGGTCTATGAGCACCTCACCTTCGCCGGCCCGCACATCCCGATGGCCACCCTGCCCGGGGCCCGCGGCACCGTGGTCTCGATCTCCTCGGCCGGCAAGACCTTCTCGGTGACCGGCTGGAAGATCGGCTGGATCACCGCCGCACCGGAGCTCATCACCGCGATCCAGGCCGTCAAGCAGTTCCTCACCTTCGCCGGAGGCGGCCCCTTCCAAGTCGGTGTCGCGGCCGGGCTCGGGCTGGGGGGCGAGGTCTTCGACGCCGTCCGCTCCTCTCTTCAGGACCGCCGCGACCTGCTCGTCTCCGGGCTTCGGTCCGCAGGCTTCGACGTCATCGTCCCCGACGCCGGCTACTTCACGGTGGCCGACGCCGCCCCGCTGGGCTTCGAGGACGGCGCCCAGCTGTGCCGCGAAATGCCCGAACGGATCGGCGTCGCCGCCGTCCCCGTCTCGGCCTTCACCAGCGCAGCCGGGCCGAACGCCGCCAGGATGCGCTCCCTGGTGCGATTCGCCCACTGCAAGTCCGCAGACAGCATCGGCCAGGCGGTCGACCGCCTCCAGAAGCTCCACTGACCACCACCAGAAAGATCCTGATGACCACCACCCTCGACCCCGATCTCACCGACGAGACCGCTCCCCACCGTGTTGTGACCGCGATGCGTGGCTCACTGCCCGGCATCGACCTCGACGACTCCCCCACCACGCTGGCCGCCCACCGCACCGATCGTTCGGCGATGCCGGGCGACCCGGATCCCCTGGTGCTGGCCCGGCCCGCGTCGACCGAGCAGGTCTCGGCCCTGCTGGCCTACGCCAACGCCCACCGGATCCCCGTCGTCCCGCAGGGCACCCTCACCGGCGTCGCCGGGGCGGCGTCCGCCATCAGCCGCGCGATCCTGCTGGATCTGACCGCCATGGACGCCATCATCCGCATCGACGCCGACGACATGATCGCGGTGGCCCAGCCCGGCGTCATCGTGGCCGATCTTGCGGCGGCGGCCGCAGACCGGGGCCTGTTCTACGCCCCTGATCCGGCGTCGGCGCAGATCGCCACGCTGGGCGGCAATGTGGCTACCAATGCCGGCGGAATGCGCTGCATCAAGTACGGGGTGACGAGGGAGTCGGTGCGCTCCCTGGAGGTGGTGCTGGCCGACGGCACCGTCCTGCGCACCCGGCCCAGCACCATCAAGACGGTCGGCGGTCTGGATCTCACCGGGCTGATCGTGGGCTCTGAGGGGACTCTGGCGGTGGTCACCGAGATCACCGTGAAGCTGCTTCCGGCACCGGGGCCCGAACGCGGCGTGCTGGGACTGTTCCCCAGCGTCGCGCAAGGATTGAGCGCGACGAACCGGATCGCCGCGGGGCCGCGTACCCCGGCGAGGCTGGAGTTCATGGACGGCCGGTGCCTGGAGGCGATCCGCAAGCACATCCCCGACGCCCCGGTCCCGGCCGAGGCCAACGCGTGGGCGCTCGCGGTCACCGA
This sequence comes from Acidipropionibacterium jensenii DSM 20535, assembly GCF_000425285.1. Lineage (GTDB taxonomy): Bacteria > Actinomycetota > Actinomycetes > Propionibacteriales > Propionibacteriaceae > Acidipropionibacterium > Acidipropionibacterium jensenii. The sequence goes on from NZ_AUDD01000022.1 coordinate 48,160, forward strand.
CGCCCGCGACGGGGCCGAGGAGGACCTGGCGAGCTTCGAGAAGATCTTCGCCGACGCCGGGGCGACGACCGTGCAACGGGCCGACAGCGCCGAGGAGCTGGAAGCCATCCTGGAGGCCAGGCGCCAGCTCCAGCCGAGCGCCCGTGGACTGCTCGGCGGGTCGGTGGAGGGCGATATCGCGGTGCCCCGCAGTGCATTGGCCAATTTCAGTGCGCGAGTCGCCGAGGTGGAGAGCGCCTACGACGTCACGATCGCGCTGGGCGGCCATGTGGGCGACGGCAATCTGCATCCGATCGTGGCCTACACACCGGCCGAGGGGGCCCGGGAGAGGGCCGATGAGGCCGTCATGACGCTGAGCCGGCTGGCCCAGGAGATGGGCGGGACGATGTCCGGCGAGCACGGCGTCGGGTTGGAGAAGCTGCCCGCTCTGGACACCGAGATGGCTCCGGAGGCTCTGGAACTCCAGCGCCGGATCAAGACGCTCTTCGACCCGAACGGCATCCTCAACCCGGGCAAGAAGTACTGAGCCCGGGCTCGCGGGCCCTACCGGTAGTGCTCTCGACAGGGGACGACGGCTCTTCGACAGGGTCGTGCTCCTGAGCATGTCCGGCCCTCATGCCGTCGAAGATGACGTCCATCTGGCTGCTGAACTCCGCCTCCGTCGGCGACGGTTCAGGACGCGAGGTGATTGTCATGTGCAAACCGCTCCTTGATCTCCTGGAGTTCCCGGCGGATCTTCGTCGTGTTGTATGCGGTGACGATCAGACTGATGAGGATCACGCACGCAACGACGATGCCCACCACCAGTCCGCCGATCGATAATGCGGCAATTGCTGATTCAGTTCCCATGAATGGTCTCCATTCATATTTCCGTTGACCACGACTAG
>NZ_AUDD01000023.1 GCF_000425285.1 Acidipropionibacterium jensenii DSM 20535
GGAATGGTTGCATCACTACAATCACCACAGACCCCACACCGGTATCGGCGGCCAGACCCCCTCAGAACGTGTTCACAACCTCACGGGGAAGTACACCTAGGCCTCTCCCTCGAGCAGGTCGGCAGGGCCCTTGACGATCCCGACTTCGACGCCGCGCGGATGCTCTCAGAACTCATCGACCGCACGGTGCGCAGGATCGCCGCGGAGCGCGAACTGCTCACCCGCCTGCGCGAGATCGAGTCGAACGGCCCGCACAGCTGGCAGGAGGCGCTGAGCGCCGTCGACCTTCTCTCGGGGTTGCGGTCCGGACGGTCGCAGGACCGCCAGGCCGCGGCACTGCGCTCGGGGATCGCCTCGGCGGCGCCCGACCCGCTCATCGGGATCTACCTGTCCGAGCCCGAGGAGGGGGTGGCGGGATCCCTGCGCTGGGCGATCGCCCGGACCGGCGAGGCCGCAGTCCCGACCCTCGCCGCGCACCTGTCCGACCCCGTGGCCGCCGTGCGGCGTCGCGCCGTTCACGCGCTGGGGGACATCGACGGTCCTGGCGCCGCCGATGCCCTGGTCGGAGTCCTGTCCGACCCCGACCCGGCCACCGCCGGGCTCGCCGCGATCCTCCTGGCCTCCCGCTCCGGCCTCTCGGGCGAACTCTCCCTGCCGGCGATCAGCGCACCGCTGGTGCGACTTGTCGTCGCGGGGCAGGACGACGTCGAGGCCGCCGAGGCACTGGGGAGGCTCGCCTCAGGCTCTGTGGCGGCAACCGGGCGGATCACCTCGGAGCTGCTCGACCAGCTCGCGGTGGCAGATCCGGCGGGCCGCAGCAGAATCGTCCAGGCTCTCGGCGAGATCCCCGGGGAGGGGGCCGCGGCGATCCTGCTCGAGTTGGCCGACGATCCCGATCCCGAGGTCTCCAGGGTGGCCCGCTACCTCGCAGGGTCGGACGCGACTCCCAGTTGATCCCGATCGAAGCCGAGGTCCGTGATCCCTTGTGTCTGTACCTGTAGGTAGGTACAGTCAAGGTCATGAACTCCAAGGAGAACCTCATCGAGACGATGAGCGACCTCATCTGGGAGCGCGGTTACGCCGCGACAAGCCCTCGTGAGGTGCGTGAACGCTCGGGGGTGGGTCAGGGGAGCATGTACTACCACTTCCCCTCGAAGCGGGATCTCGGCATCGCCGCGATCCGACACAACTGCGAGACTCTGCTGCCCGCCAGCCTGGAGATCCTCAACGGTCCCGGGGATCCGCTGGACCGCCTCACGAGGTACCTGAGTCGTGACAGTGAGCCGCTGCGGGGCTGCAAGGTGGGCAGGCTCACCCAGGACCCGGAGGTGGTGGCAGATCCCGGCATGCTCGCACCGATCGGCACATCCTTCGAGACGATTCACCACAGCCTCGTGGCGGTGATCGAGGAAGCCATTCGGATGGGGGAGCTCCCCGCCGATGTCGATGCCGGTCGGATTGCACATCTCATGACGGCGACCATCCAGGGCGGCTACGTCCTGGCGATCGCCGCCCAGGACCTTGGTCCCTTCAATGAGGCGCGGCGAGGCGCTCTCGACCTCCTCGATGCGGTGTCCCGCGCCACCACCCACAAGACCTCGGACGGCACGGGCCGTCCGGACACCCAGCTGGACGGCACCCGCCGTCCAGACGATCAGAAGGAATGACATGACTGTTCGCATTGGAATCAACGGGTTCGGTCGTATTGGCCGCAACTACCTGCGTGCCGCGCTGATCAACGACGCCGACGTCGAGCTGGTCGCGGTCAACGACCTCACCGACGTCTCCACCCTGGCCGACCTGCTGGAGTGGGACTCGATCTCGGGTCACCTCGACGGCGTTCAGGTCGATGGCAACACCCTGAGGGTCGGTGAGCGCTCCATCGCGGTGCTCTCCGAGCCCGATCCCGCCGCCATCGCGTGGGGCGACTACGGCGCCGATGTCGTGATCGAGTCCACCGGGCGCTTCACCGACAGGGACAAGGCCCTCGAGCACCTGAAGGGCGGCGCGAAGAAGGTCATCGTCTCCGCCCCCGCCAAGGGCGATGTCCCGACCTTCGTGCTGGGCGTCAACGACGACCGGCTCGATCCCGCGGCCTCGGACGTGTTCTCCAACGGGTCCTGCACCACGAACTCGCTGGCCCCGCTGGCCAAGGTGCTCAATGACTCCTTCGGCATCGAGTCCGGGCTGATGACCACGGTGCACGCCTACACCGCCGACCAGCGCCTGCACGATGCCCCGCACAAGGACCTGCGACGGGCGCGAGCCGCCGCCCTGTCCACCATTCCGACCACATCGGGAGCCGCCAGGGCCATCGGTACCGTCATTCCCGAGCTGGACGGGAAGCTCACCGGCTTCGCGCTGCGCGTCCCGGTGCCGGTGGGTTCGATCACCGACCTCACCGCCGACCTCACCACCGCGGTGAGCGTCGATGAGGTGAACGCCGCCTTCGCCGAGGCCGCCTCCTCCGAGCGCCTCGGGAAGTACCTGCAGTACTCCACGGCTCCGATCGTCTCCGCCGACATCGTCGGCAACCCGCACTCCTCGATCTTCGATGCCCCTCTCACCAAGGTCGCCGGCACGCAGGTCAAGGTGCTGGGCTGGTACGACAACGAATGGGGGTTCTCCAACCGGCTGGTCGAGTTCTCCGAGCGGATCGGTGCCGCGCTGTGATCCCCACGGCCTGAGCCGGTCCTCACGGCCAGAGCCGGTGCGGTACCGGCCGGAGTTCTGCCGACGTCGCCTGTCGCAGCCTCGCCCGCATCCTCACAGGGTGCGGGCGAGGCTGTTGTGCCGTCTGCGTCCTCGCGGTCCGGGAGTCCGGCAGGTCATCGGCGCCGAGGTGCCCGTCGGGTCAGTGCCGCGGGGTCGTGAGGACAGCTCGTCGGACCGAATTCTTGCATGCTCTGCAAGTTGCAGTATCTTTGCACCGGTCCGGCGGTCTCGCCGGGTGATCCGCAGGGACGCGGGGTGAGTCCTTCCGGGTCGTACCGGTGACCGCCCCCGCGCGCCGATATCCAGAATCGCAGGTGCGTCGTGAGCGCAGAAGCAGCAACCTCCGGCTCAGGGGCCCCCGGTCCGGCCCCGACCGGCGAGCACCGCGAGGGCGCGCTGATGAGCCAGCGCCAGATCATGCTCGTCGTGGTCGCACTGATGACGGCGATGTTCCTCAGCTCCCTGGACCAGACGATCGTCTCGACCGCCATCCGCACGATCGGCGATGATCTCCACGGCCTGGACAAGCAGGCCTGGGTGACCACGGCCTACCTCATCACCTCCACGATCATGACGCCGATCTACGGCAAGCTCTCCGACATCTTCGGCCGGCGGCCGCTGTTCCTGGTGGCCATCACGCTGTTCGTGATCGGGTCCTTCGCATCGGCCTTCTCGACCTCGATGCTGATGCTCGCGGCCTTCCGCGCCTTCCAGGGGATCGGCGCCGGCGGCCTGATGTCACTGCCGCTGGCCATCATGGGCGACATGCTCGCCCCCCGCGAGCGCGCCAAGTACCAGGGCTACTTCCTGGCCGTCTTCGGCATCTCGACGGTCATCGGACCCCTCATCGGCGGCGTCTTCTCCGACGCCCACGAGATCCTCTGGGTCTCCGGATGGCGCTGGGTCTTCCTGGTCAACGTGCCCGTCGGCATCATCGCGATCACGATGGTCTTCCTCTTCCTGCACCTTCCGCAGTTCGACAGCGGCCGGCGTCCCCGGATCGACTGGTGGGGAGCCACCGCGGTGGTGCTCGCCCTGGTCCCGATGCTGCTGGTCGCCGAGCAGGGCCGCGAGTGGGGCTGGACCTCGGTCGGTTCCATCGCCTGCTACATCGTCGCGGTGGTCGGGCTGGTCTCCTTCATCGTCATCGAGCACGCCGTCGGCGAGGACGCCATCCTGCCCCTGCGGCTGTTCGGCTACCACGCCTTCTCCTGGTCGGCGGTGCTCGGCCTGCTGGTGGGATTCGGCATGTTCGGGGCCATGATGACCATCCCCCTCTACCTGCAGATCGTGGAGGGCTTGACTCCCACCGAGTCCGGATTCGCCACCCTGCCGATGGTCCTGGGGCTGATGATCTCCTCAATCCTGGCCGGCGTCACCATCGCCCGTACAGGCAAGTACCAGTGGTTCCCCCGGGTCGGCACCGCCGTCACCGCGTGCGGGTACCTGCTCCTGCTGTGGGCCATCGGAACCGTGCTGTGGCACATGATGCTGGGCATGTTCGTCCTCGGTCTGGGGCTGGGCCTGCTCATGCAGGCGCTCACCCAGGCCAGCCAGAACGCCGTCGAGGCCCGCGACATGGGAGTGGCGACCAGCTCCTCCACCTTCTTCCGTCAGATCGGCGGGACGCTGGGCACCGCCGTCCTGCTGTCGGTGTTGTTCTCCGTGATGCCGACCAACATCACCAGTGCGATGGCCGACCGGCCCACCCTCACCACCGCGCTCAACGCCGCCCTGGACCCGAAGGTCGCCAGCGCCCCGCACAACCGGGCGATCATGGATCAGATGTGGTCGCCGATCACCGAGAAGATCACCCAGAACTACGCCAAGGGTCTGGACCGGGCGACCGCGAAGGTCAACGCCGAGGTCGAGGCCACGGTGCGCCAGCAGGTCACCGAGCAGGTCCGCAAGCAGGCCGCCGCCTCGGGACAGAACCCGGGCGCCGCACCCACCGCGGCCCAGCAGGCCCAGATGAAGGCCGAGATCGACCGGCTGGTGGCCAGCCTCACCCCCGCTGCCCAGCAGAAGGCCCTCCAGCAGGTCGCCACCCGACAGCACGTGAGTGTGGTCAACGGTCGACTCGCCGTCGACTACAGCAGTGCCGAACAGCGGTCCCGCGTCGTGGACAGCGTGGTTCCCGAGGTGTCCAACGCGATCCGCTCGGGATCCCAGTCCTCGAGCCAGTCCGGCACCGACACCTCCGACACCTCCTTCCTCAACGGCGCCGACGCCGCGCTGACCGGACCCTTCATGAAGGGGTTCGACGACTCGGCGAAGACCGTCTACTGGGTCGGCCTGAGCGTGATCCTGCTCGCCTTCGTCCTCACCTGGTTCTTCAAGGTGCCGCCGCTGCGCGAGCGTTCCGCCCTCGAGGAGCGCGCCGGACAGGGCTGGAAGAGGGTCGACGGGTCTCAGCCGGCGCAGGCATGAGTGCCAGCGAAGCCGGGACGGGTGGTCTGCGCGAGCACAAGAAGCGGGCCACCCGGACCGCCATCCACGACGCGGCCCTGAGCCTGGTCTCCGACCGTGGGATCGACGGCGTCACCGTCGAGGAGATCTGCGAGCGTGCCGAGGTCTCCCAGCGGACCTTCTTCAACTACTACCCATCGAAGGCCGCCGCGGTGCTCGGGATGAGCATCCACACCATCGGTGCCCCGGACCGACGGCGATTCCTCGCCGGCCGGGACGGGCTGGTGGGGGACCTGTGTGACCTGGTCGGCGCCCACGTCGAGGCCCTGCCCGACTCCGCCGGGCTGAAGCGACTGGCATCCTGCCAGCCCGGCCTGCTCGGCGACGTCGGCCGGCGGATGGATGAGCTGAGGGGGGACCTCACCGGTCTGGCGAGCCAGCGCACCGGGAACCCGCGGACCGCCCGGATGGCGGTGAGCCTGGTGATATCGGCCCTCGGGTTCACCCTCCAGTCCGCCGACGCCCCGGAGGGTCGCCGCGCGCTGAGCACCACCCTTCGCCACGTCGTCCAGGAGATGGGGGATCTGGCGCGGTCCCAGCAGTGACCGCGTCGGATTCGCCGGGGGCATTGCCGCAGTCCCTACGCTGGGGGCATGGGAACCGACCGTGACCCCTCGCCACGCCCACCGGTGGGCCCGCTCGCCCGAGCGGTGCTGAGCCTGTTCGCCGCCCCGCGACTCAACATGCTCGAGGACTACCCCAAGGTCCGCCGGATCCAGCGCCAGCTGGCATCCCTGCCGGTCCAGCGGTACCGGGCCCTGGACCGCCAGATCATGGCCGACGACGGCACCCATCCCATCCCGGTGCGGATCTTCGAACCCCGGCAGCGCCGCCGCGACGACGTCCTGCTGTTCTTCCACGGCGGCGGCTGGGTCACCGGCGACATCGACAGCTACACCCCGGCCTGCACGACGATGGCCGATCTCACCGGATCGGTGGTGGCATCGGTCGACTACCGGCTGGCCCCCGAACACCCCTTCCCCGCCGGCCTCCAGGACTGCTACCAGGTCGCCCACCTGCTGCTCGACGATCCGCATCGGGCGGGTGTCCCCGATGCCGGCAGGATCGTCCTGGTCGGCGACTCGGCGGGGGCGAACCTGGCCGCCGTCGTCTCGCTCCTGCTGCGCGACCGGGGTGAGCGCGGCGCCGACCACCAGATCCTGCTGTACCCGGTCACCCACTGGGACCACGATCCGGCCACCTCGCCGTTCCCCTCGGTGCGCGAGCACGGTCGCGACTACCGTCTCACCGACTCCGAGGTGCAGGACTACTTCGAGCTCTACTGCCCCGATCCGGCCCAGCGGCGCTCCCCGCTGGTCGCCCCCCTGATGGCCACCGACCTCAGCAGGCAGCCGACCACCCTGGTGGTCACCGCCGAACTCGACTTGCTGCGCGATGAGGGGGAGGCCTACGGGAGTGCCCTGCGGGAGGCCGGGAACACGGTGGTGATCGACCGGGTGCCCGCAGCTCTGCACGGGTTCATCACCCTGCCGCGATTCGCCCGGCCGTTGCGCGAGGGATACGAGGTGATCAACGACTTCCTCGACGGCCCCGCCGCCGGTGCAGACGCAGATGCCGGGACAGCCCCAGATGGTGGTACCGCCTCAGGAGCCGGGACAGCCTCTGATTCCGGTACCGGCGCCGGGTCGGGCAGCGAGCAGTCATGACCCGACGCAACTGGGTCGCCCTGGACAACGCGTCCAACATCTTCCTTGCCGCGCGCAGTGAGATCGACCCGAAGGTCTTCCGGATCAGCGCCGAGATGGCTGAGGAGGTCGACCCGGAGGTGCTGCAGCGGGCCCTCGACCTCACCTTCGACCGGTATCCGCTCTACCACGCGGTGCTACGACGCGGGGTCTTCTGGTACTACCTCCAGGACAGCGATCTGCGACCCCGGGTCCGGCCCGAGACCGGCTGCCCGTGCTCCCCGATCTATCAGCCCGATCGCCGCAATCTGCTGTTCCGGGTGCTGTACCGCGGCCGACGGGTGATGGTCGAGATCTTCCACGCACTGTCTGACGGCACCGGAGCGCTGTGGTTCCTCACCGACCTGGTGGACACCTACTGCGGGCTGCGCGGGACGGCGGACCATCAGATGGGGTCGGGGGCTGTGCCGGGCCCCGGGCCGTCGGACCGGGCAGCCTTCGTCCCCCGGACAACGGCCGAGCTCCGCGGGACGGGATCCGCGGGAGAGCCCGTCCACGAGCTCACCACCGACTCCTTCGCCTACTACTTCCGGCGGCACCGCCGAGCTGCGCGCAGCACGCCGTCGCCCGGCGGCGAGGCGTTCCGGCGTGCCGCCGCCCCCGCGGTGCTGTCGGTCCGGGACCCCGATCCGCGCGGCGCCACCAGCCGGCGGCATCGACGGCATCTGCTCGGCCACGGGGTGTACCAGGTCCGCGGCACTCTCACTCCCGACAACCGTCCACGGGTGGTCGAACTCACGATGGACGCCGGCCCTGTCCTGGCTCTGGCGCGTGGTCACCGGGTGGGTCTGACGATCTACCTCACCGCCCTGTTCCTGGAGGCGGTCCGGCTGTCCTCGCCGGGACTGGGGAGAGCGACCACGCTCACCGCATCGGTGCCGGTCAACCTGCGCCAGTTCTTCTCCTCGACCTCCGCCCGGAACTTCTTCGCGACCATCAGGGTCGGGCACCGTTACGGCCGAGAAGCAGACGACATCGATGCGATCTGCCGCGACCTGGACGACCAGTTCACTCCCAGTGCCACCCGTGAGGCTCTGGAGCAGAAGCTGCGCCGTCTCATCCGGTTGGAGCGGCTCGCCCCGCTGAGGATCTTTCCCAGCCCGCTCAAGGACGTCATCCTGCGCCTCATCAACTGGGGGAACAACCGTGGCCTCACGGTGGCGGTGTCCAACCTCGGCCTGGTGCGCCTGCCCGAGGCGTCCGAGTCGCAGGTCGGCAGGATGATGTTCCACACCGTGGCGGTCCGGCCGCAGTTCTGCGCGGTGACCCATGCCGGCCGACTCACCATCAGCTTCACCTCTCCCTTCATCCAGACCGGCCATGTCAAGGAGTTCGTCCGGTTGCTCACCCGCGAAGGAGTCGATGTGACGGTCGCCGTCTCCCGGGTGACCGAGGCCGAGCTCGGCCTGGTGGGGCTGCGCGGGGAGCACCACCGCAGGCCGAACGCGGAGGGCCGCAGCCACCGTCGTCGGCTCACTGGCCGCGGTGCTCACCGCAGTCGCGTTGGGGGAGGAGTCCACCGGTGAAACGCTGCCGAGCCTGCCGGGTCAGTATCGAGGGGGACTGGGAGGTCTGTCCGCTGTGCCGCGGTCCGGTGGAGGGCGAAGCGACGGCCAGCCCGCTGCCCAGGGTGCCCCTGGTCTTCTCCCGGAGACGGGTCCTGCGGGTGCTGTTCGTGTGCTCGCTGGTCGTGATCCTCGGGTCCTTCGCGATCCAGCTGCTGTTCCACCGCGGTACCTCCGGCATCGGTGTGCTGCGGTCGATATGGCTGGGCGTGGTGGCCGGGTGGCTGGTGGTCCTGATGGCCGTGCGAAAACGGCGCAACGCTGCGAAGGGAACGGTCTACCTGGTGCTGGTGGTCGGAGGGGTGTCGGCCTACTGGGACTACCTCACCGGCTGGCACGGGTGGTCGCTGAGCTATGTGGTCCCGATCGTGTGCGCCAGTTCCATCGCGGCCGTGCTCATCGCGGTGAGGGTGATGCGGATGGAGGTGGGCGACCACATCGTCTACAGCGGACTGATCGGCCTGCTGGGGTTGGTGCCGATTCTCTTCCTGGTCTTCGGCTGGGCCCCCAACCCGATCGCCTCCTGGGTGTGCGTCGCGATATCCGCAGTGGGCCTGATGAGGATGCTCGCCTGGTTCCCCGAGGCCCGCCGGGAACTCGCCAAGCGGCTGCGACTGTGAACCCGTCGGCCGGGTGGCGGTGAGTCGGGTGGGGGTGAGTTCTGCCCGTGTGGGGGTCGGGGTGTGGATAGTGCGGATGCCGCCGCTGTGGTGGCAGATCTCGTCGTTACTCGGGGCGACCTGCCCCCGGATGGGCCTCGCCGCCGGCCGGTCGCACCAGGCGCAGCCCTCTGTATCGGTTCACGGCGGCGTGGATCTCGGCGATCCGGGGTCTCGCCATCACACCGGGGTGGTTCCCCCGGGGTCGACCGTTCGAGGAGGCCAGCACATCAAGTCCCTCGGTCTCGATCAGGGCATCCAGCTCGGACACCGCCTCGGCCAGATCGACAGTCCCGTCCAGCCGCTCGCCCAGACGGTCCAGGGCCCGGGCCAGAGCCGTGGTCTGCGCGGAATCGACCAGCTCGCCGACCGCGGACAGGTCGATCTCCTGATCGCCGAGCTGGATCCTGTCCCGGCCTCTGGTGCGCGCACCTCGGCCACGCCGGTCGGGGCGCAGGCAACGAGGATCGGGCACCCGTGGAGAGCTCGGCACCAGCACCGGACCGTCGTCGGAGTCCGCCACCGGGGCCATTCCATCGGTTCGTCCGGCGATCTCCAGGGCTTGCGCGGTGACATCGCGGGGACGGTAGGCCTCCATCGCGATGACATGGTCGGCGACATCGAAGAAGGCCCCCGACCCGCCGGCCACCAGCACCGTGGAGACCCCTCGCTCGCGCTTCAGTGGGCGCACCCGGTCGACGAACGGGGTGATGGGCTCCTGGTCGGCCGGGATGAGGCGCCGCATCCGCTCGTCGCGGATCATGAAGTTCGTCGCGGAGGTGTCCTCGTCGATCAGCAGCGCCGAGGCTCCCGCATCGACCGCCTCCACCAGGCCGGCGGCCTGGGAGGTCGAACCGCTGGCGCTGGTGGTGGAGAACCGCCTGGTGTCGACGCCCGAGGGCAGGTCGGCGATGAACGGCGAGATGTCCACCCCGGTCACCGCCCGGCCGTCCTCGGCGCGCACGCTCACCGCATCGGCGCAGGTGAGCACCCACTCCCGACCGTCTCCGGCGATGTGGGGGTGCACTCCGCGTTCGATGGCGCGCAGCAGGGTCGACTTGCCGTGGTAGCCGCCACCCACGATGACAGTCACCCCCTCAGGAACTCCCATCCCGGTCACCGTCCGCCCGCTGGGCAGGTCCACCGTGACCCGCAGGGATGCCGGGCTGCAGAACTCCACCGGACGGGGGACACCCCCGCCGGCCATCGGCAGGTCTGAGTCCCCGGAGCGCCGCGGCAGGATCGACCCGTCGCCGACCAGGGCCACCAGCCCCAGACCAGGCAGCCGGTCGCGCAGACTGAGCTGGTCCCGGTACAGCGTCACATGCTCACGCAACCGGTCCAGGTCGGTGTCGACCAGGCTCAGTCCGGCCGACGCCAGCTCGGGGATCTCCTCACCGAGCAGGGTGAACGCGCGACGGCCGCGCACCCGGCGGCCGTCGGCAGGCAGGCCCACCGCCAGGCGCGCCTCCACGGAGTCGTCGGTGATGACCACTGTGGTGCGTTCCAGCACCTCCTGACCGACCCGACCGATCTCGACGAACCCATCCCTGCGGTCGTGCCGGGAACCCGCATCCCGGATGAGCCGGGAGAGCCTCCTGGTGAGGAAGTCGCAGACCGCCACCCGTCCCCGGCGGTCCTCGACCAGATCGGCGGGCACCCCCGTCCGACCGGCCGGCAGGCTGACTCTCACCAGAGAGGGGGGAGCGTAGGGATCGGCCTGGACGTGGTCGATGAACAGCTCGCACCGGCCGATCCGGTAGCCGCCGGACAGCCTGCGGAAACCGCCGTACCCCCGGCCGTCGATCGAGCGGAGGATCTGTTCCAGATCGTCAAGGTCTCGCATGGGCCACCATCCTGCCCGCATCGACGGGTCAGCACACCCGGGCCGGGCGGTCCGGCACACCCGGTCCCTGCAGGTCAGCCCACCCGGTCCCTGTGGTGCCGCCCACTAGAATTCGGGTCAACTGAGACGTCCCGGAAGGGGGCGGTGGCCCGAGACAGCGGAGGACCGATGATCGATCTCAACGCGGACTCAGGTGAGTCCTTCTCCCACTGGACCATGGGTGACGACGCCGAGATGATGGGCATCGTCACCAGCGCCAACATCGCTTGCGGGTTCCATGCCGGCGACCCCTCGGTGATGCATGCCACCGTCCGGTCGGCGGTCGAGCACGGCGTCGCGGTGGGTGCCCACGTCTCCTACCGCGACCTCGACCACTTCGGCCGAGTCTTCGTCGACATTGCTCCCGGTGAGCTCACCGACGAGGTGCTCTACCAGATCGGCGCACTCCAGGCGATGGCCCGGGCGGTCGGCAGCCGGGTGAGCTATGTCAAGCCGCACGGCGCCCTGTACAACAGCATCGTCGACAACACCGCCCAGGCCGAGGCGGTGGCCCGCGCCATCGCCGCCGCCGACGACTCCCTGGCCGTGCTGTGCCTGCCCGGATCCGAGATCGGACGAATCGCCGGGGAGGCCGGCCTGCGAGTGGTCCACGAGGCCTTCGCCGATCGCGCCTACAACCCCGACGGCACCCTGGTCTCCCGCCAACTGCCCGGTGCGGTGCTGCATGATCCGAGAGCAATCGCTGCGCGAGTGGTGAGGATGGCCGTCCACCACGAGGTGGAGGCGATCGACGGGAGCATCGTCGGCGTCGAGGCCACAAGCATCTGCGTCCACGGCGACACCCCCGGCGCGGTGACCATCGCCGCATCGGTGCGCCACGCCCTCACCGATGCCGGCGTCGCACTGTCCCGATTCTCATGACGACCTCGGCGGCCCACGGCTCACCGGTGATCCGTGCCTGCGGTCGCACGGCATTCCTGGTCGAACTGCCCAATCTGGCCGATGTGCTGGCCCTGCACGCGGAGCTGATCGCCCATCCGTTGTCCGGCCAGATGGAGGTGCTCGCGGCGGCGCGCACCCTAATGGTGCGCGCCGCCACCGAGCGCGACGCCGCCCGGCTGGCCGAACAGGTCGCGGCCCTGCACCCCGAGACCCACGACCGGCAGCAGGGACCCCTCATCGAGATCGAGGTCTGCTACGACGGCCCCGACCTGGACCGGCTCGCCACACTCCTGGGATGGTCCCGCGATGCGGTGATCACCGCCCACACCGGCCAGCTGTGGACCGCCGCTTTCGGGGGATTCGCCCCCGGATTCACCTACTGCGTGGCGCACAGAGATCTGGACGTCCCCCGTCGCCGGACACCGCGCACCGCGGTGCCGGCGGGCTCGGTCGGCCTGGCCGGGGCGTTCTCGGCCGTCTACCCGCGCACCAGCCCGGGCGGCTGGCAACTCATCGGCCGGACCGCTGCCGCCCTGTGGGACGCCGGACGGGACTCCCCGGCCCTCATCGCGCCCGGCACCCGGGTCCGCTACCGGGCCGTCCGCGACCTGGTGCAGACGACCACCCTGACTCGTCCGGACCACCCGGACCCCGCCCGGGGCTTGCGGATCCTGACCACCGGCCCGCAGAGTCTCATCACCGATCTGGGCCGACCGGGCCACGCCGATGTCGGGGTCGCCGAGTCGGGTGCGATGGACCGTGGGGCGGCCCGACTGGCCAACTCCCTGGTGGGCAACCCGGTGGCGCTCCCGGTGGTCGAGAATCTCGGCGGAGGTCTGCGGGTGCAGGCCGTCGGCGACCAGATGGTGGCCGTGACCGGCGCTCGGGTCCCGCTGTCGATCTCCGCGGACTCGCGACAGCACACGACGGCTGCACAACACACGCCGACTGCACAGCACCGTCCGCACTGCGAGCACGCCATCCGACTGATGGACGGTCAGGTACTGACCCTGGGGGTCCCCGAGGCCGGCCTTCGCAGCTATCTGGCGGTGCGCGGCGGGATCGACGCGCCGGGCCTGTTCGGTTCGGCGGCCACCGACCTGATGTCTGGGATCGGCCCGTCGCCGCTGAGGGCGGGTCAACTGCTGGCAGTCTCGGCCACCCGATGGGCGTCCTCTCCCCAACCCGGCGCCCGGCCCCGCCCGCTGCCCGCCTCAGGGGCGACCGTCGGGATCGTGCTGGGCCCCCGCGACGACTGGTTCACCCCGGGCGCCCTCGCCTCGCTGCTGAGCCAGCGGTGGCGTCTGCGCGAGGACTCCAACCGGATCGGGCTGCGTCTGGACGGGGTCCCGCTGGAGCGCTCACGGCCCGGTGAACTGGTCAGCGAGGGGACCGTCGCCGGCGCCGTCCAGGTGACCACCGCCGGTACCCCGGTGATCCTGATGCGCGATCACCCGGTGACCGGCGGATACTCCGTCATCGGGGTGGTGGAGGCTGCCGATCTGGACACCCTGGCGCAGCTCCCGGCCGGCTCGACGGTGCGATTCGAACGGTCCGGCGACGACACGGTCGGCGCGAGGAATCACGTCAACAGCCCTTCAACTGGCAGACTCGACCGCGATGGGTGAGATCTTCGGTGGTCGGTATGAGCTGGTGGATCCTCTCGGACGGGGCGGGTCGGGCGATGTCTGGCGCGTCTGGGACCACAGACGGTCCCAGTACCTGGCCGGGAAGGTCCTCCAGCAGTCCGACTCGGCCTCATTGCTGCGATTCGTCCGCGAGACCGGATGGCGGTTCGACCATCCGCACATCGTCGCCCCGCTGGGATGGATCGGCGAGGACGACCGGGTGATGTTCGCCATGCCGCTGGTGCACGGCGGCCCGGTCTCCAGTTTGCTGAGCGATCGCGGACCCCTGCCGAAGGCCTATGTGGCGTTGGTTGCCGACCAGATCCTGGACGCCCTCGAGGTGGTTCACGGCGCGGGTCTGGTCCATCGTGACCTCAAACCCGCCAATATCCTCATGGAGCCGACCCACACCGGCCTGCCCGATGCCCGTCTGGCCGATTTCGGGATCGCCGCCAAGGTGGGCGAGCCCCGGATGACCCGGGTCGCCGAGGTGGTCGGAACGCCGGGGTTCATGTCCCCGGAGGCGCAGATGGGCGCCGATCCGGATCCGGCCCAGGACATCTACGCCCTGGGTGTGGTGATGATCCAGCTGCTCACCGGGAACCGGCCCTCCGCCGACACCCCGCCGCCGTTGCCCGACAACCTGCTCAACTCGTCGCTGGGCCGGTTCGTCAGCGGCTGCCTGGTCGACGCCGGCCACCGCTTCCCCGGGGCCATCGAGGCCCGCGCGGCACTGGCTCCGATCCTGTCGGCGATGCCTCCGGCCAGAATCTCGGTGCCCGACAGGACACCGGCGCTGCCTCCCCGGTGGGGCCCGGCGGGACCGAACACCTCGACCCTCCCGCTGCCCGATCCGGACCGTCCCGGGACGCCGATCAGCGGACCCTCGGCGCCCTCGGCCAGGATGGTCGCGCGATCTCCGGGTTCGCTGCAGCCCGGCCAGGGCGCACCTGTTCAGCGACCCGGACCGGCGATCGCCAGGCCGAGCCCGCAGTCGGCCCGGATCAACCCGCAGTCGGCGCGCGGACACATGCAGGGGGCGCCGATCAACCAGCAGATGGTCCGGCCCGCTCCGCAGGGGGTGCGACCTGCTCCGCAGGCGATCCGGTCCTCACCGCCCGCAGCTCGCCCTGCGCCGCTGGTCGGACCCCGTGGATACTCCCAGAACACCCCTCAGTCGGGGGCCCGTCAGTCGGGCTCCCGGCCGGTTGCGAACCCGCAGACCGGGCGGTCCCCGGTGGCCCCCCGCGACATCGTGCTCGGTGCCGGGATCGCCGCCGGGATCGCCCTGGTCGTCATCCTCGTCCTGCTGCTGTCGATGTGACCGGGGCGCTCCCCGGTCACGAGTCCCGTTCGCTGCGCGCGTTGTGCGGGCGGGTCGAGGCCTTGTAGATCCCGGGGGCGTCGACGATGACGCTGGTCCCGCCGGCGGCGTCCGACAGGGACTTCGGCGCCAGCCAGTGCGCCAGGTGGTAGACGCAGACCGTCACGATGGTGCCCAGGGCGATCCCGCCCAGGGTGAAGTTCTCACTGAACTTCAGGGAGACGTCGCCGACGCCGATGATGATGCCGGCCGCCACCGGGACGAGGTTGACCGGATTGCCGAAGTCGACCCGGTTCTCGTGCCAGATCTTGGCCCCCAGCAGTCCGATCATGCCGTAGAGCACGACGCAGATCCCGCCCAGCACGCCGCCGGGGGTCGCCGAGATCACCGCGCCGAACTTCGGTGAGAAGCCGAACAGGATCGCCACCAGGGCGGCCACCACGTAGGCGGCCGTCGAGTAGACCCGGGTGGCCGCCATCACACCGATGTTCTCGGCGTAGGTGGTGGTCGGGCCGGCGCCCATCAAGGTGGCCAGCATCGAGGTGGCGCCGTCGGCGGCGACCGCCCGGCCAACCTGGTGGTCCAGGTTCTTGCCGGTCATCTCGGAGACGGCCTTGACGTGGCCGGTGTTCTCGGCGATGAGGGCGATCACCACCGGCAGGGCCAGCAGGATGAAGGCCAGGTGGAAGCTCGGCAGGTGGAAGCCGACGACGTTGGTGGCGGCGAAGTGGCCGGTGCCGGTCGAGTCGATGGTGTACTTCCAGTGCTGCAGGTCGGTGGCCGGGGGCAGCCCGAACCAGTCGGCGCTGCGCACCCCGCTCCAGTCGACCCGGTTCGCGGTGCTCGAGACGCCGTCCACGGTCCGGGTGATCGGGCCGAGGGTGAGGTCCTCCAGCCAGCTGAGCAGGTATCCGAAGACCAGGGCGATGAAGATCGCGATCCGGGAGACGAAGCCGCGCGGGCCGACCGACAGGGCGACCACCACCAGCATGGTGATCAGTGCGGTCCACTGGTCGACCGGCCAGTAGGTCTTGGCGACCACCGGGGCGAGATTGAAGCCGATGAGCATCACGACGGCACCTGTGACCACCGGCGGCAGCACCCGGTGGATCACCCGGGCGCCGGCCATCTGGATGACGACGCCGCACATGAACAGCGTCACGCCGACCACGAAGAGCGCTCCCGACACGTCATCGGGTCGGCCGCCGGCGGCGTAGATGGCGGCCGCGACGCCAGGGAAGGCGGCCGAGGAGCCCAGATAGCTGGGGACCTCGTGCTTGGTGGCGAAGATGAAGATGAGGGTGGCGACTCCCGACATCATCACGGCCAGCTGGGGGTTGAGCCCCATCAGCACCGGGAAGACGAAGGTCGCCCCGAACATCGCCACCACGTGCTGGGCGCCCAGGCCGACGGTGCGACCCCACCCCAGACGCTCGTCGGGTGCGACCACCTCGCCCGGTTCGAGATGGCCGCCGTTGTGGAGTTTCCAGATCATGGGCTGTCCCCTTTCCGGGGGGACAGCGTACCGAAGGTCCGTGACGGTGCCGTTACCCGTCCGCAGGCGGCCCCGGACGCTCTCCCTGGGGCCCCTCAGGCCTGTCCGCCTCAGATCCAGCTGCGCAGCCACATCCTCGCCAGCCAGGCCTGTCGGGTCATCAGCTGGTCGGTGAGGATCGGGTAGATGAAGGCGAAGTTGGCGGCCACCAGGGCCACCGCCGCCCCGACAATGGCGGCCCCGGTCCTGCGCCGCCGGGTGTTCTCCGCCGGGCCGAGGATCTGGCCGAGCCAGATCGCCAGGATCACCACGGTGAACGGGATGATGCAGATCGCGTAGAAGAAGAACAGCGGCCGGTCGGCGTATCGGAACCAGGGGATCCAGGTGGAGGCCATCGCCACCACCGGCAGGGTGAACCGCCAGTCCCGCCCGAAGATCCACCACACCACCCCGGCGGCCAGGGCGATCAGCGCCATCCACCACAGCAGCGGCGTGCCGACCGCCGAGATCACCCTCAGGCAGCTGTCGCCGACGGCCTGGCACCCCTGTGTTCCGGGGCTGATGTTGTTCTGGGCGTCGATCCCGATGGGTCGCTGGACGATGAGCCATCCCGAGGGGTTCGCCGAGTACACGTGGGTCTGGTTCATCATGTACGAGCCGGTGTGGAAGTCGTAGATCTGCCGGTGGTACTCCCACAGCGCGGCCAGCGGGCGTCCCACCAGGCGCTCCACCCGGGGGTCGGGGACCGGTCCGGTCCAGCCGGCTCCGAACTGCATCCGCGGATAGACCTGCAGCCAGCGCGCCCAGCTGGCCAGGTAGACCGCCCCGGCCAGCACCACCAGCTGGACGAAGGCCGGCAGCCCGTCGCGGATCAGCGACCACCAGGCCAGACGCCGTGCACCGGCCAGCCGGCGGGCCGACCAGTCCCAGCACAGCGAGATGATGCCCATCGAGGCGAGCACGAACATCGAGTTCCACTTGACGGCGATGGCGCAGCCGAACATCAGTCCGGCGGCGATCCGCCACGGCCGGAACCACAGCGCCGGGCCGTAGCCGCCGGCCAGGTTGGGCAGTCCGGCGGCACGCAGATGGTCGGCAAGTCGATGCCGGAACCAGTCCCGGTCGGCGGCCACCGCGGCCACCCCGGCGACCAGGAAGAAGGCCTGGAAGATGTCGAGCAGCCCGATCCGGCTCATCACGAAGGACAGCCCGTCGAGGCTGAGCAGGATCCCGGCGATCGCCCCGACCAGGGTGGAGCGGGCCAGACGCCGGGCCAGTCGGATGGTCATCAGGATCATCAGGGAGCCGAAGATCACCGACATGAACCGCCACCCGAAGGAGTTCATCCCGAACATCTGCTCGCCGGCGGCGATCAGCCACTTGCCGAGCGGGGGATGGACGACGAACTCGGCCTGGGCGTTCCAGATCGAGGTCTGGCCGGCGACGATGTCCGGATTGGCGGTCTTGGCGTCCGGCCAGGTCCCCTCGTAGCCCAGGTGGAGCATCGTCCAGGCGTCCTTGGGGTAGTAGGTCTCGTCGAAGACGAGGGTGCGGGGGAAGGACACGTTGTGCATCCGCAGCACCAGCGCCAGGGCGGTGATCACCGCGGTGACCACCCAGCTGGCGAAGCAGTCGCTCATCCGGCCGTCATCGAGCCGGTCGAGGGTCGACGAGGGGCGGCGGATCCGTGCACTCACTCTCCCCATCGTAGAGCGGAGCGCTGTCAGTTGCGGAGACCAGCGCGGAGACCAGCGCGGAGACCAGCGCGGAGACCAGCGCGGAGACCAGCGCACAGGGGGACCCGTGGCGCCCATGGGAGACTGGCCCCGTGAATGAGACAGGGTCGGCAGAAGGAATGGGCCGGGTGATCCTCGCGGGAACCCCGATCGGGGACCGGCGGACCGCCTCCCAGGCGTTGCTGGAGACTCTCGGCCAGGCCACACTGGTCGCCGCCGAGGACACCCGCCGCTACCACGACCTGCTGAGGCGTTTGGGGGTCACCAGCTCCGCCCGGGTGGTGAGCTTCTTTGAGGGCAATGAGGCCCATCGACTCCCCGAGCTGCTCGAGGAGCTGCGATCGGGGCAGGACGTCGTGGTGGCCACCGATGCCGGCATGCCCTCGGTCTCCGATCCCGGCTACCGGCTGGTGAGGGCCGCGATCGACGAGGGGATCACCATCACCTCGGTGCCCGGGCCGACCGCCGTCACCACCGCTCTGGCCCTGTCGGGGCTGCCCACCGACCGGTTCTGCTTCGAGGGATTCCTGCCTCGCAAGGCCGGGGAGCGTCGCCGCGCGCTGGCCGGGCTGGCCGACGAGCCGCGCACCATCATCGTCTACGAGGCCCCGCACCGGCTGGCCGCGCTGCTGGCGGAGGCGTCTGCCCAGCTCGGGGCGGACCGGCCGGCGGCGGTGTGCCGGGAGCTCACCAAGACCTATGAGGAGGTCCGGCGCGGACCGCTGTCGGAGTTGGCCGAGTGGGCGGCGCAGGGGGTGCGCGGCGAGATCACCGTGGTGATCGGCGGCGCCACCGGCGGGCCGGTCAGCATGGAGCAGGCCACCGGGATGGTCGCCGAGCAGGTCGCCCGGGGGGAGCGGATGTCCACGGCGGTCGCCCAGGTGGCCGCCCGCACCGGGGTGAGCCGCCGGGAGCTGTACGAGGCCTCCCTGGACAGCCGAGACCGGGCCGATGGAGCACCCGACGGGGCCGATGACACCGCCGACTCCTGTGACACAGACGGGGAGGACAACCGGTGAGGCGCTCTCAGGTCGCCGACCAGCTCGCCGCGATCGGCCTGCCGGCCCTGCCCGATCCACTGGCGGCCCCGATCGCCGACTCCCACACCCATCTGGACACCGTCTGCGAGATGGTCGGGGTGGATCCGGAGCTGTCGTTGGCCGCGGCCGCCGCGACCGGCGTCACCCGTCTGGTGGAGGTCGGCTGCGATGTCGCCGGGTCCCGGTTCGCCGAGCACCTCGCCTCCCGTTACCGGCAGGTGGTCGCCGCGGTGGCGATCCATCCCGACGAGGCCGCCGAGCTGGCCGCCCGCTCGCCCGAGGCCCTGACCGATGCGATCGAGGAGATCGACCGGCTGGCCGGGTCGGGGTCCCACGTCAGGGCGGTCGGGGAGACCGGCATCGATCACCACAACACTCCCGAGGGTCCCGGCTGGGCGGTCCAGCGCGACTCCTTCGCCGCCCACATCGCCCTGGCGAAGAAGCACGGGCTCACCCTGGCGGTCCACGACAGGCAGGGTCACCGCGACATCCTGGACGTTCTCGACGCCGAGGGATGGCCCGACCGGGTCATCATGCACTGCTTCTCCGCCGGCGCCGATCATGCCCGACGCTGCCTGGAGCACGGCGCCTGGCTGTCCTTCTCCGGCACCGTGACCTTCAAGTCGGCCCGCCCCCAGCGCGAGGCCCTGGCGATCACCCCGCACGACCGGATCCTGGTCGAGACCGATGCCCCCTTCCTCACCGCCGAGCCGCTGAGGGGACGCCGCAACGGCCCCTACCTGGTCGCCCACACGGCCCGATTCATCGGGGACCGGCTGGGTCTCGACGAACTCGACTGCTGCCGGATGCTGGACCGCAACACCTCGGCCGCATACGGCGGGGAGTGGGGGGCCGACCATGACTGAGCAGACCAGCGGGGGCGGGCTGCTGGGCCCGCGGCAGATCCGTGAGCTGGCGGACCGCATCGGACTGCGTCCCACCAAGTCCCGCGGCCAGAACTTCGTCCATGACGCCAACACGGTGAGGCGGATCGTCTCCCTGGCGCAGACCGGCCCGACCGATCGGGTGATCGAGGTCGGACCGGGGCTGGGATCCCTCACCCTGGGGCTGCTGGAGACCGGCGCCCAGGTGGTCGCCATCGAGATCGACCCGCTGCTGGCCGCCCAGCTGCCTCTCACCGTGGCCGAACGGATGCCCCGGGCGGCCGATCGGCTCGAACTCGTCGAGTCCGACGCCCTCAAGGTCTCGACCCTGCCCGGGGAGCCGGCAACCGAGCTGGTGGCCAACCTTCCCTACAACGTCGCGGTGCCGGTCCTGCTGCACCTGCTGGCGATCGCTCCCGGCTGGCGGACCGGTCTGGTGATGGTGCAGCTGGAGGTCGCCGACCGGCTGGTGGCGGCCCCGGGGTCGCGGACCTACGGCGTTCCCAGCGCGAAACTGGCCTGGTACGGCCGGGCCGAGCGGGTGGGCACCGTCCCGCCCCGGGTGTTCTGGCCGGTCCCCAATGTGGACTCGGGCCTGGTGCGCATCACCCGGGTCGACCCGCCGGCCTGCTCGGCGACCCGCGAACAGGTCTTCACGGTGATCGACGCCGCCTTCGCCAATCGCCGCAAGATGCTGCGCTCGGCGCTGTCCTCGCTGTGCGGCCGGTCGGCAGCCGCCGCCGAGCTGCTGACGGCGGCCGAGGTCGACCCGACGGCGCGGGGGGAGTCCCTCGGGATCCAGGAGTTCGCCCGGATCGCCGAGCAACTGGTGGCCGCCGGGAGGCTCTGAGCGGCAGACATCCCATGGTCAGCCCTACGGTGTGAGTCGTTGAGTGGATAGGTTGGCCCCATGGCCAGCAACGCACGTGTCACCCCCGGGGCCCCACCAGTGATGGTGCGGGTCGCCGCGAAGGTGAACCTCGCGCTGGGAGTGGGCCCCCTCGGCGAGGACGGCTACCACCCGCTGACCACCGTCTTCGAGGCGGTCGGCATCTACGACCAGATCAGTGTCTCGGCACGCTCCGACGACGAGATCCATGTCAGCGTCGAGGGGCCGCAGGCCGATCTGGTGCCCGCCGACGAGACGAATCTGGCCCACCGGGCCGCACGGCTGATGCGCGAACGCTGGGCCGGATCGGATCTGGGCGCCGACATCCAGATCCTCAAGTCGATCCCGGTGGCCGGTGGGATGGCCGGCGGTTCGGCGGACGCGGCCGGCACCCTGCTGGCCTGCTCGGTGCTGTGGGATCTGGACACCGGCCCCGACGATCTGCTGCAGCTCGGTGCCGATCTCGGCTCCGACGTCCCCTTCGCGCTGACGGGCGGGGTGGCGCTGGGCCGTGGTCGCGGCGACCACCTGGTCCCGGTGATCTCGCGGGGCACCCACCACTGGGTGTTCGCCACAGCTGCCGAGGGGCTGTCCACCCCTCAGGTCTACCGGCACTTCGACGAGCTCGGCGGGGCCGGCGGGGAACTCATGCCGACCGCACTCATCGCGGCACTGACCAGCGGCGACATCGATGCGGTGGCGCACCGGCTGGGCAATGACCTGCAGGACGCCGCGCTGGATCTGCGGCCCGAACTGGCCGAGGTGCTGCGGGCCGGCGAGGAGGCCGGTGCGCTCGCCGGGCTGGTCTCCGGGTCGGGCCCGACGGTGGCCTTCCTGGTCCCCGACGAGGCGACCGGGCGGACCATTGCCACCGGCCTGGCGGAGTTGGACCAGGTCGAGACGACCCGGGTGGCGCGCGGGCCGGTGCCCGGGGCGCAGCTCCTGCCGGGAACCCTCCAGGCGAGGATGTGAGCCGTGGCAGACTCCGTCGACCGGATCATCGCCGCGTGGACCCGGGAGCGTCCCGACCTTCCGGTGGACCGGATGGAGGTGTGGTCCCGGGTCACCCGGCTGTCCCGGCTGCTGGACCGGGAGCGGTCCCGCGCCTTCGCCCAGCACGGTCTGGAGGTCTGGGAGTTCGACGTGCTGGCGGCGCTGCGCCGGGCCGGCAGCCCCTACCAGCTGAGCCCGGGCCAGCTGCTCGTCGAGCTGGAGGTCTCCTCGGGGGCGATGACGAACCGGATCACCCGACTGTCCCAGCGCGGACTGGTGGTGCGACGTCCCCACCCGGTGGACGGTCGCAGCGCCCTGGTGGAGCTGACGGACCAGGGCAGGGAGCTGGCCGACGGGGCTCTCGCGGCGCTGCTGGACTCCGAGGGAGGTCTGCTCCAGGAGATCGATCCGCGAGATGTCGAGCGGCTGGGCGCCGGGTTGCGGGCGGTGCTGGGCGACCAGGAGATCAGGTCGAGGGGGTCTGGTCCTCGGACCCCTGCTCGGCGCGCTGCGCGCGGGCCCGCCGGGTCGACCGGGTCAACTGGGGGGACGCCGACAACCGACCCAGCCCGTTGAAGGCCAGATCGACCAGGTGGGCGGCCATCTGCTCCTTGGCCGGCTGCCGGTTGTCGAGCCAGGCCTGACCGGCCATTCCGACCATCCCGGTGAGGGCCTGGGCGTAGATCCCGGCGTTCGCCAGGTCGTAGCCGTGCCCGGCGAAGGTGTCGCCGAGCAGCCCCTCGGCCCAGGACGCGACGTCGGACAGGATCGAGGCGTAGGAGCCCGTCGAGGTGCCCACCGAGGAGTTCCGCGAGATGATCCGGAACCCGTCGGGGTGGTCGTCGATGTAGTCCAGCAGGGCCAGCACCCCGGACTCCAGGATGGTGCGCGGGCTCTGCCGCGGGCGGGTCAGCGCCGCCAGCAGACTGGTCTGGAGGAGCTGGACCTCGCGGTCGACGACCACCGCGTAGAGGCCGTCCTTGGACCCGAAGTGCTCGTAGATCACCGGCTTGGAGACCCCGGCGGTGGAGGCGATCTCCTCGACGGAGGTGCCGTCGACGCCATTGGCCGAGAAGAGTCCGCGAGCCACCCCGATGAGCTGGTCGCGACGCTGCGCGCTGGTCATCCGCACTCTCGTCCGGCGCTGCTCGTGCGGTGCGTGGGAGGTGCCGGAGGATGACGCGGAGGCGGGGGGTGAGCCCTTTCCGGAGGACGCGGTGGCCATGCCCTGAAGATACCCGGGTGCGCCCCCGCCGGTCCTTGCCGGCCGGTCCTGCACGCGGGCACCCGCCCGATTGCCGTATCGTGGGGCGAGCTCGTGCTCGAGCGTTCCCCGGTTGGTCTGCCGGCAGGGCCCGCCTGACTTTGAATCAGGACTAGCGACACAGGTTCGACTCCTGTCCGGGGAGCTGCAGGGTCCCTCCCTTGCCCTCCACCGCCCAGCAAATGCGGTCTCCGCCGACGGACAGCGGGTCACCCGGCGGCTGGCTCTCGCCGATCACTACGGGGTGACCCCGTGGGCCGTCGACAAGTGGTCGCGGGCGGCCCGCGATCTCGGGCTGATCACCAAGGACAGGCAGGGCTCGCCGCGCAGGGCGAGGTCCCGCAGGAAGGCTCCTCCCGTCGACGGCGCGCCGTCGGGCTCAGACTCGTAGGGGCTGCGCCGGGTCACCTGCGCACCGCATAGAATCGGCACGAAGCACCGCGACCCGGCGTGTTCTGACCGGGGTCGACGCAACGGAATCGATTCGTGTCCGGGCGGCGTGGTCCCGTGTCGATCGGCTGGGTTAGGCTCGGCTGGCGCCCTCGGCACGGCTGAGAGACACTTGGCAGGACGTCCGGGGTGCAGTTGGCAGCGACCCAGGTGGCACGGACGAGCCACCGCACAGCGAGGGGTGAGTACCGTGACCACGACCAGCGATCAGTCGCAGTCGAGTGGGGTGGCAGCCGTCATCGTGCTGGCAGCCGGCGGCGGCACCCGGATGAGGTCCAAGCGGTCGAAGCTCCTCCACGAGGTCGCCGGACGCCCGATGCTGTCCTGGGCGGTCAACGCCGCCCGCGGTCTGGACCCCCAGCATCTGGTCGTGGTGGTCGGGCATCTGCGCGATCAGGTCGAGGCCCAGCTGGCCGAGGACGCCCCCGACGTCGTCACCGCCGTCCAGGCCGAGCAGAAGGGCACCGGTCACGCGGTGGCCTGCGCCCTGGAGGGGCTGGGCGATCTGACCGGTGAGGTCGTCGTCACCTACGCCGACGTCCCGATGCTCAACACCCAGACCCTGCAGGACCTCGTCCGGGCCCATCGGTCGGCGCACACCCTGGCCACCGTCCTCACCGCCGAGGTGCCCGACCCGACCGGCTACGGCCGGGTGCTGCGCAACGGCGAGGAGGTTGTCGGCATTGTCGAGCACAAGGACGCCGACGACGCCCAGCGCCGCATCCGGGAGATCAACTCCGGCATCTACGTCTTCGACGCCGCGGCCCTGCGACGCGGGGTCGCGGCGCTGTCCAATGACAACGCCCAGGGCGAGTACTACCTCACCGATGTGGTCTCGATGGCCGCCTCGGGCCAGATCCACGGCGACGACCCGGCCCGGCACGGCGTCGGGGCGCACCGCACCGACGACCTGTGGCAGACCGAGGGGGTCAACGACCGCGTCCAGCTGTCGCGGGTCAACGCCGAGATGAACCGGCGGATCCTCGAGAAGTGGATGCGCGCCGGGGTGACCATCGCCGACCCGACGAGCACCTGGATCCAGCCGGACGTCGACCTCGGGCAGGACGTCACGATCCTCGCCGGCAGCAGTCTCAACGGCGCCACCAGCATCGGGTCGGGTGCCGTCATCGGGCCCGAGACCACCCTCACCGACTGCGAGGTCGGCCAGGACGTCGTGGTCAGGCGCACCGAGGCGACCCTGGCGGTGCTGGGGGACGGCGTGCGGGTCGGCCCCTGGGCGAACCTGCGGCCGGGCACGGTGCTCGACCAGGACACCCGGATCGGTGCCTTCGTGGAGACCAAGAACGCCCACCTGGGGGCCGGCACCTCGGTGCCGCGGCTGGTCTACGCCGGCGACGTCGTCATCGGCACCGATGTCACGGTCGGCGCCGGGGCGGTGTTCGCCAACAATGACGGCCGCACCACCAGCACCACCAGCGTCGGCGACGGCGCCTTCGTCGGCTCCAATGTCGTTGTGGTGGCTCCGGTCACCATCGCCCCGGGGGCCTTCCTGGCCGCCGGCTCGGCGATCACCGAGGATGTGCCCGCCGACTCCCTGGCCATCGCCAGGCAGCGGGGCCACATCAGCACGGGCTGGGCTGCCCGGCACCGGGAGCAGATGGCTCCCCCAGCAGACTCGGACCCCAGGTCCGACACACGAAACCACATTTCCACGCCGGAGGATCATTCGTGAGCGGTGCCACACGACCCAACAACAAACACCTGATGCTCTGTTCGGGACGGGCATACCCCGAACTCGCACAGGAGATCGCCGAGGAGCTGGGAGTCGAGCTGGTTCCCTCGCGCCAGGTCACTTACGCCAACTCAGAGATCTACGTCCAGTTC
Source organism: Acidipropionibacterium jensenii DSM 20535 (assembly GCF_000425285.1). GTDB lineage: Bacteria > Actinomycetota > Actinomycetes > Propionibacteriales > Propionibacteriaceae > Acidipropionibacterium > Acidipropionibacterium jensenii. Next base: position 25,451 of record NZ_AUDD01000023.1, read on the forward strand.
CAGGAGTCCGTGCGCGGCTGCGACGCCTTCGTCGTCCAGTCCCACTGCGCACCGGTCAACGAGGCCATGATGGAGCAGCTCATCATGATCGACGCCCTCAAGCGCGCCTCCGCCAAGCGGATCACCGTCGTCGCCCCGTTCTACCCCTACGCCCGCCAGGACAAGAAGCACCTCGGTCGCGAGCCCATCTCGGCGCGCCTGATGGCCGACCTGTTCCTGGCCGCCGGAGCCGACCGGATCATGGCCGTCGACCTGCACGCCGCCCAGATCCAGGGGTTCTTCGACGGTCCCGTCGACCACCTGTGGGCCCTGCCGGTGCTCTCGGACTACGTCCACGAGAAGTACGGCAGCGAGGACGTCGTGGTGGTCTCCCCGGACGCCGGCCGGGTGCGACTGGCCGACATGTGGACCGACAAGCTGGGCTGCCAGCTGGCGATCATCCACAAGCGCCGTGACCCGAACAAGGCCAACGAGGCGACCACCCACGAGGTGGTCGGCAAGGTGAAGGGCAAGACCTGCATCCTGGTCGACGACATGATCGACACCGCGGGCACCATCTGCCAGGCCGCCAAGGCCCTCAAGGAGCACGGTGCCGCCAAGGTCATCGCCGCGGCCACCCACCCGGTGCTGTCCGGCCCGGCGGCCGACCGGATCAACGCCTCCCCGATCGAGGAGCTCATCGTCACCAACACCCTGCCGACCCCAGACGGGGTGCACATCCCGAAGATGACGGTGCTGTGCATCGCCCCGCTCATCGCCAAGGCCATCCAGCAGGTCTTCGAGGACGGATCGGTCGCCCAGCTGTTCCGCTGAGCAGGGCCGTCGGTACCGCCGCCGAGCTCCGCAGACAGACGCCGTCGCCCCTCGGGGCGACGGCGTCCTGCTCGCCCCAGGTTTGCCGGCCGAAGTCCTGCTGAGCTAGAATCTACCACTGCTTGGCGAGGGACCGCAGGGTCCGTGATCGACTGGCCGTCCAGAGTTCTGGACTCTCCACTCGTCGAGCCCCCATCCGGTTCCGAGTAGGAGAAATCACATGGCTGACGTCATCGTCATCAAGGCCGCCAAGCGCACCGAGTTCGGCAAGGGCGCGGCCCGTCGCATCCGCCGCGAGGACCTCGTCCCCGCCGTGATGTACGGACACGGCTCCGATCCCATCCACATCACCCTGCCGGGTCACGAGACCCTGCTGGCACTGCGTTCCGAGAACCCGCTGCTGTCGATCGAGGTCGAGGGCGACGAGCCCCAGCTGGCCCTTCCGAAGGACGTCCAGCGCGACATCCTCACCGGTTTCGTCCGCCACGTCGACCTGCTGACCGTGCGTCGCGGTGAGAAGGTCACCGTCACCGTCTCGCTGCGCGTCGAGGGCGAGCCCGAGGTCGGTACGGTCGCCACCGTCGACGTCAACGAGGTCGAGGTCAACGCCGATCCGCTGAACATCCCCGAGAGCCTCGTCGTCGACGTCACCGACCTGCCGGCCGGCCACAGCATCAACCTGGGTTCCGTGCCGCTGCCCGAGGGAGTGGAGCTGGCCGCCGACCCGGAGGCCGTCGCCATCTCGATCGTGGTGCCCGCCGCCGAGCCGGAGGAGCCCGAGGCCACCGATGAGGACGCCGAGGGCGACGAGGACGCCGAGGGCGAGGCCGCCGACGCCGAGGACACCGACGAGTGACCAGAACCTGGCTGGTGGTCGGGCTGGGAAATCCCGGCCCGACCTACGCCGGGACGCGCCACAATGTCGGCGCAATGGTGGTCACCGAACTGTGCGCACGGGCCGGAGTGAGTCTCACCTCGGCCCGTGGCCAGCGGGCCGATGTGGCCCGCACCCGGATCTCCGCGGCCGGCCTGGCCGTCCCCTCGGCCCAGGCCGACCCGGTCATCCTGATGCGCAGTCGCACCTACATGAACGAGTCCGGGATCGCGGTCCGCAAGGTCGCCGACTTCTCGCACGTGCCGGTCGGGTCGGTGATCGTCATCCATGACGAGATCGACCTGGATCTGGGCCGGATCCGGGTCAAGGCGGGCGGCGGGGACAACGGCCACAACGGCCTGCGATCGATTCGCTCCCACCTGCACAGCGGCGAGTTCACCCGCGTCCGGGTCGGGGTCGGACGGCCGCCGGGCCACCAGGATCTGGCGGACTACGTGCTCAAGGGGTTTCCCTCCCGCGACAGGGACGAGATCGCGGTCCAGGTGGGGCTGGCCGCAGACGCAGTGGAGTGCCTGATGACCGACGGCCTGGCCGTCGCGCAGAACCGCTTCAACCACTGACCCCGGGTCCCGACGTCATCCTGAGGGCGAACCGATGATGGATCCCGCGGCGGGCAACGTAGGGTGTTCGGGTGTCTCTGCCTGGCCTGGTCTCCCTGCTGTCCCATGAACCCGTCCTCGCCCGGGCGGTCCGCGACGGACTGACCGGTCACGTCCAGACCCTCGATCTCACCGCCGCGGCCCCCTCGCGACCGGCCGTCGCCGCCGTCCTTGCAGACTCCTTCGAGGGGTCGGGCCGCGGCCTCCCGATCCTCATGGTCACCAGCACCTTCCGGCAGGCCGAGGAGGTCACCGCCACCCTCGAGTCATGGCTGACTCCCGAGGAGGTCTGCTACTACCCGGCCTGGGAGACTCTCCCGCACGAGCGCCTCAGTCCGCGTTCCGACACCGTCGGCCGGCGGCTGGCGGTGCTTCGCCGACTGCTGGGCACCGGTGGCCAGCGCCCCCCGAAGGTCGTGGTGGCGCCGATCCGCGCGGTCCTCCAGCCCCAGGTGGCCGGGCTCGGCAGAATCGAACCCGTTGTGGTCAGGGTGGGGCAGGAGTACGACCTCACCCGGATCTGTCAGGATCTGGTCGACGCCGCCTACCTGCGCGTCGACATGGTGGAGCGTCGCGGCGAGTTCGCCGTACGGGGAGGGATCCTCGACGTCTTCCCGCCCGTGCTCGACCACCCGGTGCGCATCGACTTCTTCGGCGACGAGGTGGAGGAGATCCGCTCCTTCTCGGTCGCCGACCAGCGCTCCACCGACCAGACGGTGGACCTCGTGACCGCCGCCCCGTGCCGCGAGCTCATCCTCTCCGACCAGGTGCGCGCGCGGGCCCGTGCGCTGCTGCCCGACCATCCCGAGCTGGCCGACATGCTCGAGAGGATCGGTCAGGGGCAGGCCGTGGAGGGCATGGAGGCCCTCATCCCGGCCCTGGTCGACCAGGTCGAACTGCTGCTGGACGTGCTTCCTCCCGAGTCCCTGGTACTGGCTTGCGACCCCGAACTCATTCGGACCAGGGCGGCCGAACTGGTGCGCACCTCCGAGGAGTTCCTCAACGCCGGCTGGGCCGCCGCGGCAACCGGGGGAGACGCTCCGATCGACCTGGCCGCGGTCGGCTACCGCGGCCTCGCCGAGGTCCGCCACCACGCCCTGGACCGGGGGATGTCCTGGTGGACGCTGTCCCCCTTCAGCGTCGACCTGCCCTCCTCGGACTCCGCAGAGGCATCCCAGCCCGGCGAGGACGCCGGCGAGACCTCCGCCGAGGAGCCCGTCGCGTCCTCGGCCCCCGACACCCTCGACCTCAGACTCGAGGAGGTCGACCCGTGGCACGGCGACGTCGACTCCGCGGTGTCGGCCATGTCGGGATCGCTGGCCGAGGGCTGGACCGTCGTGCTGGCCGTCGAGGGGGAGGGACTCGCCCATCGGCTGGCCGAGCTGCTCGCCGAGCACGACGTCGCCTGCCGGCTCGAGACCGACCTGCCCGGAGCGCTGACGGAGCTCGACCCCGAGGAGGTCGGTGGTGAGGACACCGGCGGTGCCGGGCGCCTTGAGGGCGAGTCCGCACAGACCGGCACCGGTGCGGCACCGGTGGTCCACATCATCCGCGCCCACCAGCACCAGGGATTCCGCTCCCCGCGGCTCAGACTGGTGGTTCACGGCACCGCCGACCTCACCGGTCAGCAGGAGACCGCCGACCGCGGCACCCGCCGGATGCCCGCCCGGCGACGCAACCAGATCCAGCCTCTGGAGCTCAAGCCGGGGGAGCTGGTCGTCCACGAGCAGCACGGGGTCGGCCGCTACGTCGAGATGATCCAGCGCACGGTGGCCGGGGCCACCCGCGAGTACCTGGTCATCGAGTACGCCCCCGCCCGCCGGGGCCAGCCCGGCGACCGGCTCTTCGTCCCGATGGACTCCCTGGACCAGATCACCCGGTACGTCGGCTCCGACTCGCCCGCCCTGGACAAGATGGGCGGGGCGGACTGGAAGAAGCGCAAGGCCCGGGCGAAGAAGGCGGTCAGGAAGATCGCCGCCGAGCTCATCAAGCTCTACGCCGCCCGGCAGGCCACCAAGGGCCACGCCTTCGGCCCCGACAGCCCCTGGCAGCGCGATCTCGAGGACGCCTTCGCCTATGTCGAGACCCCCGACCAGCTCACCACGATCGCCGACGTCAAGCACGACATGGAACAGGTCGTCCCGATGGACCGGCTGGTCTGCGGCGATGTCGGCTACGGCAAGACCGAGATCGCGGTGCGGGCCGCCTTCAAGGCGGTCCAGGACGGCAAGCAGGTCGCCGTCCTGGTGCCCACCACACTGCTGGTCCAGCAGCACACCCAGACCTTCAGCGAGCGCTACGCCGGATTCCCGGTCAACGTCGCCTCGCTGTCGCGGTTCCAGACCGAGTCCCAGGCGCGCGAGGTCAGACAGGGGTTGGAGCGCGGCACCATCGACGTCGTGGTGGGCACCCACCGGCTGCTGTCGGACACCATGAAGTTCCAGGATCTCGGCCTGGTCATCATCGACGAGGAGCAGCGCTTCGGCGTCGAGCACAAGGAGGCCCTCAAGAAGCTGCGGGTCGACGTCGACGTGCTGTCGATGAGCGCCACCCCGATTCCGCGCACCCTGGAGATGGCGGTCACCGGGATCCGGGAGATGAGCACCATCGCCACCCCGCCCGAGGAGCGCCACCCGGTGCTCACCTTCGCCGGACCCTATGATGACGGCCAGGTGGTCGCGGCGATCCGTCGCGAGCTGGCCCGGGAGGGTCAGGTCTTCTTCATCCACAACAAGGTCTCCGACATCGAGAAGACCGCGGCCAGGCTGCGCGAGCTGGTTCCCGAGGCCCGGGTGGCGACCGCCCACGGGCAGATGCACGAGAAGCAGCTCGAGCAGATCATGCTGGACTTCTGGGAGCAGCGCGCCGACGTCCTGGTGTGCACCACCATCGTCGAGTCCGGGCTGGACATCTCCACCGCCAACACCCTGGTCGTCGACCGCGCAGACCGGATGGGACTGTCCCAGCTCCACCAGCTGCGCGGGCGGGTGGGCCGCAGCCGGGAGCGCGGCTACGCGTACTTCCTGTACCCGGCCGACAAGCCGCTCACCGAGACCGCCCACGACCGGCTGTCGACGATGGCCCAGCACACCGATCTGGGCGCCGGGATGGCGATCGCGATGAAGGACCTGGAGATCCGCGGCGCCGGAAACCTGCTGGGCGGGGAGCAGTCCGGCCACATCGCCGACGTCGGCTTCGACCTGTACATCCGGCTGGTCGGCGACGCCGTCGCCGAGTTCCGCGGCGACAAGGCCGAGGAGGAGCCGGAGATGCGCATCGAACTGCCGGTCGACGCGAACCTGCCGGTCGACTACGTGGAGTCCGAGAGGCTGCGCCTGGAGATGTACAAGCGACTCGCCGAGGTGCGCTCCGACCAGGAGGTCGACGCCATCCGCGACGAGCTGCTGGACCGCTACGGGCCCCTTCCCGAGACCGTCGAGGCGCTGCTCGGGGTGGCCAGGTTCCGGCTGCTGTGCCGGGCCCACGGCATCCGCGAGGTGGTTCCCACCGGCTCGTCGATCAGGTTCTCCCCGCTCCACCTGCCGGAGTCCCGGGCGATGCGGCTCAAGCGGCTGTACCCGGGGGCGACCGTCAAGGACGCCGCCGGCCTGATCCTGGTGCCCAAGCCCCGCACCGCACGGGTGGGGGGTCACCCGTTGGGCGGCGCCCAGCTGCTCGACTGGGCGCGCACGGTGGTCACCGAGGTGCTCTCGACCCCGCAGCCGGCGAGGGCCCCGGAGCAGGCCCGTCCGGCGGTGGTCGGCTGAGGGGTCGTAGGATCGCAGCCGGGCGGTTCGCCGCCCTGGCCACGCCAGGTACCAGTCAGGAGCTCCCACGATGACGACGACGTCCTCTTCCCAGTCCACCAGCACCCGCGGACGCCGGCCCCGGAACCGCCGGGTGCTGGGCGCACTGGCGGCCGGGGTCGTGGCACTGACCGGTCTGACCGGCTGCCTGCCCTCCTCGGGGATGGCCGTCCAGGTCGGCGATCAGCGGGTCTCGATGGACACCTTCGAGAACGACGTCGAGGCATGCTCGGCACTGGCCAACTCCCAGACGATGAGCCCCCGGCAGGTGATCGCCACCACCGTGACCCAGGCCGCGGTGGGGGAGGAGCTGCTGGCCCGGTCCGGACGCACCCTCACCACCTCCCAGCGCGACGCCCTCATGCAGTCCAACAATCTGACGGCCCTCAACGCCAGTCCGACCTGCCGCCAGCTCGGACTCCGCCTGACCTCCCTGTACGCCGTGGTCCAGGGGTCCGACGCCGACACCCTGAGACGCCAGGTCCACTCCCTCGACGTCCAGGTCAATCCGCGGCTGGGCGGATGGTATCCCGACCAGCTGCTGGTGGCCGGCAGCTCCTCGCTGTCGAGCCTGTGGGCCGGTTCCCGGGCATGAGCGAACGTCCCAGGGCCGATCTGGAGGAACTGGTCGACCTGGTGGCGGTACTGCGCGACCGCTGCCCCTGGGACGCACGGCAGACCCCCCGCAGCCTGGTCACCTACCTCATCGAGGAGACCGGGGAGGTGGTCGACGCGGTGGAGGTCGGCACCGATGAGGACCTCGTCGAGGAGCTCGGCGATCTCCTCCTCCAGGTCGTCCTGCACGCCCGGATCGCCGAGCAGCAGGGCCGTTTCGACATCAGGGACGTCGCCGGCGGCATCGTCACCAAGCTGCGCCGGCGCCACCCCCAGTTCTTCCCCGACGGGATCACCCTGTCGCCCACCCCGGTCGGCCCGCCGCCCGACGACCTGGACCGCAGCTGGGAGGCGCGCAAGGCCGTCGAGAAGGGGCGCCACTCCAGCCTGGACGGGATCGCCGAGTCGCTGTCGGCGCTGGCCAGGGCGGTCAAGGTGATCGCCCGGGTGCGCAAGCACCGGGTCGCGGTGGACCTGCCGACAGAGGCCCTCACCGCTGAGCAGGTCGGCGACCAGATCCTGGCCCTGGCGGCCAGGGCGCAGGCCCACGGGATCGACGCCGACCAGGCCACCCGGGAGGCGGTCCGCCGACTGGAGGAGCGGGTCCGGGGCGTCGAGCACCCCGCGGGGGACCGGGCGGAGAACTCGGCCCAGGATCTGGCCGAGGACCTCCGCCGGCTCGGCTGAGCCCGCACGGTTGTGCAGCGACGCCGGCGGGGGGAACTGGAGATGCGACCACCCGGGCGTGTCCTAGGTGACCTCGGTTAGGCTGGGGGCCGAAAGTCCATCCATCGTGAAAGGTTGGCCCATGGCAACCATCGAATTCATCGACGCACGCCAGATTCTCGACTCCCGCGGCAATCCCACCGTTGAGGTTGAGGTTGTTCTCGACGACGGCACCGAGGCCCGGGCGGCTGTTCCCTCCGGCGCCTCCACCGGCGCCTTCGAGGCCGTCGAGCTGCGTGACGGGGATGAGTCTCAGTTCGGCGGGAAGGGCGTCCTCAAGGCTGTTGAGAACGTCACCGAGAAGCTCGCCGAGGAGGTGCTCGGCTACGACGCCTCCGAGCAGCGTGCCATCGATGCGGCCATGATCGAGCTCGACGGCACCGACAACAAGGCCAAGCTCGGCGCCAACGCCATTCTCGGCGTCTCGCTGGCCGCCGCCCGCGCCGCTGCCGCCTCGGCAGATCTGCCGCTCTACCAGTACCTGGGTGGACCCAACGCCCACCTGCTGCCCGTGCCGATGATGAACATCCTGAACGGCGGGGCCCACGCGGACTCCGACGTCGACATCCAGGAGTTCATGATCGCCCCGATCGGTGCAGGCTCCTTCTCCGAGGCCTACCAGATCGGCGCGAACGTCTACCACGCCCTCAAGAAGGTCCTCAAGGACAAGGGCCTCAGCACCGGCCTCGGTGACGAGGGCGGCTTCGCCCCCGACCTGCCGAGCAATGCCGCTGCCCTGGACCTCATCGAGGACGCCATCAAGGCGGCCGGCTACGAGCCCGGAAAGGACGTCGGCCTGGCTCTGGACGTCGCCTCCTCCGAGTTCTACGAGGACGGCAAGTACCGCTACGAGGGCGAGCTGCGCTCCTCCGCCGAGATGATCGAGTACTACGAGAAGCTCATCTCGAACTACCCGCTGGTCTCCATCGAGGATCCGCTCGACGAGGAGGACTGGGACGGCTGGCAGGCCTTCACCGCCCGCTTCGGCGACCGCATCCAGATCGTCGGCGACGACCTGTTCGTCACCAACCCGAAGCGGCTCCAGAAGGGCATCGACCTCAAGGCCGCCAACGCCCTGCTGGTCAAGGTCAACCAGATCGGCTCCCTGTCGGAGACCATCGACGCCGTCGAGCTGGCTCACCGCAACGGCTTCCGCTGCATGATGTCGCACCGTTCGGGTGAGACCGAGGACACCACGATCGCCGATCTCGCCGTCGCCCTGAGCACCGGCCAGATCAAGTCGGGAGCCCCGGCCCGTGGCGAGCGGATCGCCAAGTACAACCAGCTGCTGCGCATCGAGGAGGAGCTCGAGGACCAGGCGGTCTACGCCGGGGCCTCCGCCTTCCCGCGCTTCAAGGCCTGAGTCATCCTCAGCTGAACCCGCAGAGCGGCTCACCGCGAGTCGACACGGCCCCGGATCCCATCGGATCCGGGGCCGTGTCGGTCCTGCAGCCGGCCGTCGCGGTGAGCCATCATGGACGGTGATGGCCAGCTCACCGAGAACACCTGCATCCCGTCCGCACGGCGGCCCGCCCCGCTCTGCCCGGGGTCACTCGCCGTCGCGCTCCAATCCGCGTCCCGACCGCAGGCCCCGAGTCCGGCAGGGGCCGGCCGGACGCGATGTGTCCCGCCGTGAGGTCTCCCGCACCGACGGCGCCGGGACCGGACGGCGTGAGGGGACCGGCGCCCAGCCCTCGGGCCAGCGCGGACTGGGCAGACTGGGACTGACCTCCCGAGCCTTCATCCTGGCGGCAGCGGTCGTCCTGGTCTTCGTGATGATCACCCCCAGCCTCGGCGTCTACTTCAAGCAGCGCTCCCAGCTGGCAGATCTCACCGCCCAGCAGGCCCAGCAGACCCGGACCATCGCACAGCTGCAGGACGAGCTCAAGCGCTGGGACGACCCCGACTACGTGCGCACCCAGGCGCGCAGCCAGCTCGGCTGGGTGGTGCCCGGCGAGACCGGCTACCGGGTGATCGGCAAGAACGGCAAGGTGCTGGGTGCGGGCGCGGAGCTGGACGCCTCCGGTGACACCACTGGGCCGGCTCAGACGAGTCAGTGGTGGCAGAAGATGGTCGGCAGCGTGCGAACGGCCGACTCCCCGGCCAGGACCACCGGCCGGTGATCCCGGCCAGCTCGCCGACCGCACCGGTCGGGACGGGCGGACCCGGCGACTTGTCCGTCTCCCGGGGTGGCGCAAGGATGTCCCGGTGACTCGCATCGAACCCTTCACCGATCAGGACCGCTCAGCGGTGGCCGACCAGCTCGGACGCGAACCACGGGCAGTGGTCGGGGTGGCGTGGCGGTGCAGCTGCGGACGTCCGGGAGTGATCGCGACGCTACCGAGACTGCCCGGCGGCTCCCCCTTCCCGACCACCTACTACCTCACCTGCCCGGCGCTGGCTTCCCGGATCGGAACCATTGAGGCCTCCGGGGAGATGGCCCGGATGGCGGCACGACTGGGCACCAATCCCGCACTGGCCGAGTCCTACCGCCGGGCCCACCTGGCCTACTTGGCGGACCGCGCCCACTTCGCCGAGCAGGCCGGTCTGGCGCCGGTGCCCGAGATCGAGGGCATCTCGGCCGGCGGGATGCCGACCCGGGTGAAGTGCCTGCACGCCCTGGCAGCACACGCGCTGGCGGTCGGTCCCGGCGTCAACCCCTTCGGGGACGAGGTGGTGGCGATCCTCGCACCGTTCCTGGAACGGCACCGTGCGGCCACTGCCGACACCCACGACACGTCCGCAACCCCGACAGCCGAGGACCCAGGAGCTGAGAACGCCGGAGCCGAGAAAACCGGGGCCGAGAACCCCGCGTCGACGAGGACCGGAGCTGCGCAGAGCACAGACGAGGAGATCCGATGAGCACCCCACGCACCGTGGCCGCGATCGACTGCGGGACGAACTCGATCCGCCTGCTGGTGGCCTCCGGCGGGCCGCAGGGACAGCTGGTCGAGCACGACCGCAGGCTCGAGCTGGTCCGGCTGGGGGAGGGCGTCGACGCCACCGGTGCATTCAGCCCGGCGGCCCTGGACCGCACCTTCGAGGCGTGCGACAAGTACGCCGGGATCATTGCCGAGCATCACTGCGACGCCGTCCGATTCGTGGCCACCTCGGCCGCCAGGGACGTCTCAAACCGGGATGCCTTCGCCGCCGGCGTCCGCTCCCGGCTGGGGGTCGACCCGGAGGTGGTGCCGGGCACCGAGGAGGCCGCGCTGTCCTTCGCCGGCGCCATGTCGGGGGTGCCGGTCAGTGCCGAGCCGGTGCTGGTGGTCGACTGCGGGGGAGGATCGACCGAGCTGGTGCTCGGCCACCGCGATGCGGCCGGGGCCCATGTCATCGACGCCGCCGAGAGCCTCGACGTCGGTTCGGTCCGGTTGCGAGAGCGCTTCCTGCACGGCGACCCGCCCACCGCCGCGCAGATCGACGAGGCCCGCGAGCTGGTCCGGACCCTGCTCGACGGCGCCCCGGTGGACCCGTCGGTGGCGGGCACCACGATCGGGGTGGCCGGAACGGTCACCAGCCTGTCGGCGATCCATCAGGGGCTCAAGGTCTACGACCGGGCCAGGGTGCACCGTTCGCGGCTGAGTCGTGGCGACCTCCACCTGCTGGCGACACGGCTGCTCGGCGCCACCGTCGACCAGGCCGAGGCGATGGGTCCGCTCAAGCGTCGACGGGCCGAGGTGATCTGCGCAGGGGCCCTCATCATGGACGAGATCGGCTCCAGGGTGGGCAGTGAGGAGATCATCGTCTCCGAGACCGATATCCTCGACGGCATCGTCCGTCGGCTGCTGGCCGACTGACCGGCCCTCGTAGCCCAACGGTAGAGGCAGGCGGCTTAAACCCGCTGAAGTGCGGGTTCGAATCCCGCCGGGGGCACCCATCCCAGGTTCTCAGGACCGGGACGGGCACGCCGTCTGGCGGCCGCGAAGCAGAACACCGGACCTGCAGAGTGCAGATCCGGTGTTCGTGATGTCGCCCGATATCATCGGCGACCCCGATGGGACTTGAACCCACGACCTCCGCCGTGACAGGGCGGCGCGCTAACCAACTGCGCTACGGGGCCTCGAGATCGCAGGGATGCGATCCCGTGGTGGGCGATGCCAGGTTTGAACTGGCGACCTCTTCCGTGTCAGGGAAGCGCGCTACCGCTGCGCCAACCGCCCGAGCGGACGACGGGACTCGAACCCGCGACCCTCACCTTGGCAAGGTGATGCTCTACCAACTGAGCCACGTCCGCATGTCTCCGATCGATCGCACGACCGGCAACGGAGAAGAAGACTAGGGGAGTCGGGCCGACTGCGCAAGTCGGTGGACCAAGGGTCCGGGGTGTCCCTGAGTCATCCCTGAGCGGCCGAGAACCTTGTCGATGCTCGATACAGTGGGAAACACGTGACAAACAGGAGGTACACGATGGGAAATCCCGTCTTCGCCCGGGCTGAGGCGTTCCAGCCCCATCAGCAGGCCTGGCAGCCCCAGCAGGGTTACCCGCAGGGCTCGCCGCAGTGGGGAGCAGCACCGGCCGGTCCCGGTCACGACCCCTACGCCGCGCAGAACGCCCCGGCTGAACCGGTGATGACCTTCGACGACGTGGTCGCCAAGACCGGGGTGGTGCTTCTCACGATCTTCGCGATCGGCGTCCTCACCTTCATGGCTGTCGGCGACAATCTCGCCCTCACCGGCGGGGCCGTCATGCTGTCGGCCCTGGTCGGCTTCGTGACGGTGCTCATCGTCAGCACCCGGGCCAAGGTGCCGGTTGCCGGTGTGATCGCCTACGCGGTCATCGAGGGAGTCTTCCTGGGGGCCTTCTCGAAGCTGTTCGAGAGCATGTATCCGGGCATCGTCGTCCAGGCGGTGCTGGGCACCTTCTGCGCCGCCGGAGTGACCCTTGCGGCCTACAAGTTCTTCAACATCCGGGTGACCTCGCGGTTCCGTCGTGTCGTGACCATCGCGACCATCGGGTTCGCGGTTGCGATGCTCCTCAACTTCGTCGCGGTGTTCTTCCTGCCCGCCGGACTGGGGCTGCGCACGATCGGGGCCGGCGCCGGATGGCTGTCGATCCTCTGCTCGGCGATCGGCGTGGTGCTCGCGGCGATGAACCTGGTGATGGACTTCGACATGGCCGAACAGGGAGTGCGCAACCGCGCCCCGGCCAATGAGTCCTGGCGGGCGGCCTTCGGCGTCGCCGTGACGATGGTGTGGCTGTACACCGAGATCTTGCGGATCCTCAGCTACTTCAGAAGCAACTAGCGTCAGCAGTCCCGGACGGCGACTGCGGGTCGCTGTCGAGACTGCGAGAAGCGGGCCCGGAGGCAACTCCGGGCCCGCTTCTGCATGCAGGTGGATCAGCTGGACGGCACGTCGTGGAGGTGGTGCTCCAGACAGGATCTGGTGGCCGCCCCCCACGGCAGCCGGCGCCACCGCCAGATCGGGATCCACCGTGATCGCTTGGTGGTGCCGCCTACGTCCAGAACCACTGGTTCGGTCGGCTCCTGGCTGGTGGCGCTGTAGATGATCCGCAGTGCGTGGAAGTCCTCCAGGGCGCCGGAGGGGGCCCGGCCGATCCAGTGGTCGGACTGCAGGTCGATGATCCGGTTGAGGCGCACCGTCTGCCCGGACTCCTCCATCACCTCACGGGTGACGGCCTGCGCCGGTGACTCGCCGTGCTCGATGCCACCGCCGGGCAGCGCCCACAGGCCGGGCACGGCGGTGAGCACGGAGCACTCGGTGCCCAGTAGTCCGAGGCTGGAGCGCACCACGGCGTAGGCGGCCAGACGCTGGTACGGGCGAATCGACTCACCGGGACGGTGGTCCTTCGCCAGGTCGGGGACGCCGGAGCGAACCTTCGGTGGTCGGGAACGCGACGTCCTGGCGGCCACCCTCACGGTGAGGGTGATCTCCTGATCGGTCAGATCGGCGGACAGATACTCCTTGGCAACCAGGCCCCGGCGCCAGAGCTCCTGGTGGGGGTTCCTCCCGTGGGGCACCCGAAATGCGAAGGACCTGCCGCTTCCGGGCACTCCAATCGCAAGGATCAACACACTTTCATTGAACCACCGGTGGCTAACGGGCCGAAGACAGGCTCACCGGACCTGCTGGGTGATGTCCTTGCCGGCCATGTCGGTGACAATGGTCTGGCCGTCCAGGTTGAAGTGGATCGTCGGCTGAGGTCGCCCGTCCGACATGTCGATCGTGAAGGACAGCGCAGACTTGTCGGTCGTCTTGTTGAGGGTGACCGGGATCTGGTTCATGAGACCGGCCAGCACGGCCGGGGAGACATCGCTCGGACTGAAGACGGAGGCACCGGTGTCGCCGCGCCGCTCCATCGCCCAGGCCGGAAGCGAGGCGGGACGGGTGCGGCGCAGCACGATCCCGTCGGTTCCGGTCCGGGTGTCGACGATCAGGCCCTTGCCCGGCTGATAGCTGATCGACAGCACCTGGGTGGAGGTGTCCACCGCGTCGCGCAGAGCCTCGGTCATCCCCTGAGTGGTGGTGAAGTCGACGGTTGCGATGAAGCTGCCGTCGGGACGGAAGAATGCCGGTGCGGTCTCCGGTCGGGTGGAGACCGATATCAGGACCACGCCCTGGTTGTACTCGAGGATCTGGAGTTCCTGGTTCCTCCGCGACCCCACGGCGCGACCCGCGGTCTCGAGGATCTGTGAGATCCGGTCCAGCGCGAAGTCGTCGGGGGAGAAGGGCCGGGAGACGGTCTGGGCGCTCTGGGCAGGGCTGGATGTGATCCGGCCCGCCTGCCAGGTCCAGATCTGGGCGGTGGCGCGGCTGCGGGTGGTGACGTTGACCTGGCGCGAGGTGACATCGACCTTCGTCACCGGGGCACCGCCGGCGGCCTCGACCAGCTCATTGACGATGAGCCGGGTGGCGGACCCCTGGAAGGGGGAGGCCGAGGCGGAGACAGTGCTGGAGGGAGACATCGAGGGGCGAGTGGTCTGCGGATTCTCAAGGGTCCCCGGTTGACACCCGGCCGCCAGGAGGCAGCCGGACAGCAGCACCACCAGCACACGGGGCCAGCGGAGCGGCGGTCTGGGAGCGAAGACAGTCACAGTCAAGAGTCTAGGAGTTCGGCGCAGTGCTGGCGCATCACCGAGGGCGCCACGGAGAGCGCTCCGGAGGGGGGCCGGTTCGGGCCAGGAGTCGTCACCGTCAGGTGGGTAAGCAGCGAGCCTCGAGAGGGGAGACGCAACACCGAGGGTGTGCCGAATGGAGGAGGCCGTGAGGTCGGTACTGGGACCTTTTGGAGCCCGACTTGCACCCAGGCCCAGACAGGTGCATAGTTACTCCTCGGCCCGGTGCTTCGGGGTTTCGATCTGATGACAAGTCGGAGACAAGCCTTGACGGGGGATCCGAAAGGGTCTAAAATAAGCGGAGGCCTCCGCGAGAGCGGGAGCCGAAAGATCGACGAGATCATCTCTCCTGTGAGGGAAGATCAACTCGAGAGGGAGTCGGATTTGACACCGGCCCTCAATCGAGTAAAGTAGAGCAGGTGCCCCAAGCGGCCATGTGATGTGGTGGTGCGGGTCGTGTGTGATGTTTGAGAACTCAACAGTGTGTCATATGTTTAGTCAATAAAGATGTTTTGTTGATGCACAACTTGTGTTGTGTGTCGGATTTATTGATTCCTTTGATTGATTTCGATTGATCATCTGATTTTTTGTCAGTTGGTTTGTCGGGGTCAGTGTTTTGGATTCTTTGATGGTGTCGCCTGTACTGTGGTCCGCCGGCCTTTGGGGTTGGTGGGGTGCGGTGGTGATATTTTTTCATTGGAGAGTTTGATCCTGGCTCAGGACGAACGCTGGCGGCGTGCTTAACACATGCAAGTCGAACGGTAAGGCCCTTTCGGGGGTACACGAGTGGCGAACGGGTGAGTAACACGTGAGTA
>NZ_AUDD01000024.1 GCF_000425285.1 Acidipropionibacterium jensenii DSM 20535
TGTTCGCCATCCCCGCCACCCTCGCCCGGAGCGGCCGGCGCGTCATCCTGCACGTCTCGGATCGCCAACCATGGGTCGACACCGTGGTCGCCGCAGTCGGCGTGCTGCGGGGCCTGCCCGCCCCCGCGGGATAGCCCCCGGTATGCACCTTGACCGCCCACCATCTGAAAGAACCCCACGGCCCGGACAGCCCGACCCCCGCAGCGACATGCGGCGAACCGTCGCACCCGCCTGCCAGAATCAATGCTCAGTTCGACGACACAGCCGCCGAACCCCCACCCAGCAGCCACCCATGAAAAATCGAGGTTGGGGTAAGAAAGGGAATCCGGAGTGCAAAGGCGAGGATTCTTGTACTGTCTCGTCTGGATGAGAGCTTTGGCACGCGACTCGCAGGTGGCCCTGCTCTTATACCAGGTGCCTTCGACGAGATAGCGCCACTCATCGGCGTGTGCACGAGGAGCCGCCAGCTGAGTGGATACGCCCGACCCCACAAGAATCGCCAAGAATGATTTCTGTACTCTTCTATGGGTCTTCAAAATCCCCATGCCGAACGATAGGACTCGGTGCGGGACACCGTCAAGAGGCTCCTGAGATGTGGTGACGTCTGACGGTCATGGAGCTGATTGATCGTCGTGGTCCGCGTGATGTTGGAATCGTGACGCCAACACGTCATAGAGGGCAAAGCCCCTGGCGTCCCGCTGACGTCACCCCAGCGCGACGGGCGGATGTTGCGCCACGGAAACCAGAACCCCGAGATGCATCTGGTGCGCATTATCACCAAGGGCGGCTTCGACACCTTCATGGGCGCTCCACGAGTGCGTCCGGGGCGCTGTTCTCGATGACGCTGATTGACGCTCCGGAGGCTGCGTGAGCGGTGTCTCAGGAATTCTCCCTCGAGCACTCGGCGCACAGCCCGAAGAGCTCCAGTTCGTGGCCGGTCTCGCTGAACCCGTGACGAGCAGCGACCGCGGACGCCCAGGACTCGATCATCTGGTCCTGGCCGATCTCGACCACCTTGCCGCACTGGCGGCACACCAGGTGGTGGTGGTGTGAGGAGGAGCAACGTCGGTACGCCATCTCGCCGTCCTCGGCGCGGATGGTGTCCAGCTCGCCCTCCTCGCTCATCGCCTGGAGATTGCGGTAGACCGTCGCGAGTCCGACCTTGACGCCGCGCTCGCGCAGCTCCTCATGGACCTGCTGGGCCGTGAGGAAGGCACGCTCGCCGTCGAACAGATCGTTGATGGCGACACGCTGCCGGGTGGTGCGCTTGACGGGGCTTGCCGCCGGGTTCGACACGGATCATCACCTCTGTCATGGACACGTGAACACCGTCAATCTAGCGCGGCGGGGCCCCGATGGCAGAGGACTCCGGTCCGAGGCGGCCAGTCGATCGCCCCGGACCGGTAGTGTGGGCCATTGCGTGGACGCCATCCTGGTGCCCACTCCAATGAGGACTTGGAAGAAAGGGACGGCCTTGGCCTCCACTAGCACTCTCGACAACGTCACCAATCTGTGCAAGCGCCGCGGCTTCGTGTTCCCCTGCGGCGAGATCTACGGCGGCTCCCGGGCCGCCTGGGACTACGGTCCGTACGGGGTCGAGCTCAAGGAGAACATCAAGCGTCAGTGGTGGCGGTCCATGGTGACCAGCCGCGACGACATCGTGGGCCTGGACTCCTCGGTCATCCTCCCCAAGGAGGTGTGGATCGCCTCGGGTCACGTCGGGGTGTTCAACGACCCGCTGACCGAGTGCCTGTCCTGCCACAAGCGGATGCGCGCCGATCACCTCCAGGAGATGTACGCCAACAAGCACGGCGTCGACGACCCCGACTCCGTGAAGCTCTCCGAGGTGAACTGCCCCAACTGCGGCACCAAGGGGCAGTGGACCGAGCCGCGGGACTTCAACATGATGCTGAAGACTTACCTCGGTCCGGTCCAGGACGAGGCCGGGCTGCACTACCTGCGTCCCGAGACCGCCCAGGGCATCTTCATCAACTTCCAGAACGTGGTGAACAGCGCTCGCAAGAAGCCGCCGTTCGGGATCGCCCAGACTGGCAAGTCCTTCCGCAACGAGATCACTCCCGGAAACTTCATCTTCCGCACCCGCGAGTTCGAGCAGATGGAGATGGAGTTCTTCGTCGTGCCCGGCACCGATGAGGACTGGCACGAGTACTGGATCGGCCACCGGACCGACTGGTACGTCGACCTGGGTATCGATCGGGCCAACCTGCGTCACTTCGAGCACCCCAAGGAGAAGCTCTCCCACTACTCCAAGCGGACCGTCGACATCGAGTACAAGTTCGGTTTCATCGGTTCCGACTGGGGCGAGCTGGAGGGTATCGCCAACCGCACCGACTTCGACCTGTCGACCCACTCGAAGCACTCCGGCAAGGACCTGTCCTACTTCGACCAGAAGGAGAACAAGCGGTACCTGCCCTACGTAATCGAGCCCGCGGCCGGCCTCACCAGGTCGCTGATGGCCTTCATGGTCGACGCCTACACCGAGGACGAGGCCCCCAACACCAAGGGCGGCGTCGACAAGCGCACCGTGCTCAAGCTCGACAGGCGGCTGTCCCCGGTCAAGGCGGCCGTGCTGCCGCTGAGCCGCAACTCCGACCTCTCGCCCAAGGCCCGCGACCTCGCCGCGACCCTGCGCAAGCACTGGAACGTCGACTTCGACGACGCCCAGGCGATCGGCAAGCGGTACCGCCGTCAGGACGAGATCGGCACTCCGTTCTGCCTCACCGTCGACTTCGACACTCTCGAGGACGACGCCGTGACGATCCGTGATCGCGACACCATGAGCCAGGAACGGGTCGCCATCGATCAGGTGGAGTCCTATCTCGGAGCTCGCCTCATCGGCTGCTGACAGCAGCCGCACCACTGCGGGCACCCGCCGGGGCCCCGGGACGCCGACCAGGCGTTCCGGGGCCCCTCGCCGTCCGGGGTGGCACTGGGGAGTCGTCGTCCGGGGATGGTGTCCCGGTGCTTCCGGGGTCTGTCTCAGACCAGGTCCAGACCCAGGTCCAGCACCGCCGGAGAGTGGGTGAGTGCGCCGACTGCGACATAGTCGACGCCGGTGGCCGCCACCGCCGTGGCGTCCTTCAGCTGGAGTCCGCCCGATGCCTCGGTGAGCACTCCGGCGGGTCGGGCCACAGCGACCGCCCGTCTCATCTGGTCGACCGACATGTTGTCCAGCAGGATCAGTCCGGCCCCGGCCGAGACCGCCTCGCAGACCTGTGCGAGGGTGTCGCACTCGACCTCGCAGTCCAGTCCCGGGGCGCTGGTGCGCACCGCCGCCAGCGCCGCCCGCACCGATCCGGCGGCCGCGATGTGGTTGTCCTTGATGAGCGCCGCGTCTCCCAGTCCCATCCGGTGGTTGACCCCGCCGCCGCAGCGCACCGCGTACTTCTGCAGGACGCGCAGCCCCGGGACGGTCTTGCGGGTGTCGCGCACCCGGGTCCCGGATCCGGCCAGGGCATCGGCCCAGGCCGCCGTCGCGGTCGCCACTCCCGACAGCTGCCCGACCAGATTGAGCATCGTGCGCTCAGCGGTCAGCAGGGTGCGCAGCGGCGCCTCGACCTCCAGGACGATGTCGCCCGGATGGACCCGCGACCCGTCGGACATCAGGATGGTGCTCCGCGCGCGATCGTGGTTGCGGGCAGCCATCAGGTGGAGCACCAGTGAGGCCACCGGCACCGCCGCCAGGCAGCCCTCGGCCCTGGACACCATTCGTGCGCGGCCGCGCTGATCGGCGTCGAAGATGGCGTCGGAGGTGACGTCCGGGCCCCAGGACAGGTCCTCGTCCAGAGCTCGGTCGGTGATCTCGATGAGGAGGTCGGTCTCCAGTCCGAGTGCTCCGATGGTGTCGAGAAGGTCGGCCGGCAGGGCAGGTGCGGCGGGATCAGGAGAGTCAGCGGTGCCCGGCAGCTCAGCGGAGCATGCGGACACGACCAAGTCTGTGAACGCGGTGGGCTCATTGGAACCTGCGGACTCAGCGGAACCTGCGGAGGCAGGGGGAGTACGGAGGGTCATGCCGCCTCCTGGTCGCGGCCGCCGTGACGGTCGGTGCCGGGTTCGGTACGGGTGAGGACGAGGCCGCCGCAGGAGTCCATCCGGGTGTCGATGTGGAGACGCCAGGCGTCCGACCGCTCGGGGATGTCCAGGCGACGATGACAGCCCCGCGACTCCGTGCGCATCGCGGCCGCACCGGCCACCAGCCGTCCCACCAGGGCGAGGTTGGTCGCTGTCAGGACGAGGTCGTCGAGACGGTCGGCACCGGCGGTGGCGTCCAGCCGGCCCAGAGCCCGTCTCAGACCGTCGGCATCCCGCATCACCGACACGTCGCGCTCCATCACCGCTCGTATCGGGTCGATCTCGCGGTGATCGACCAGTCGGGCGGCCGCCCGCTCGACGGCCGGCCCCGCTGCGGGCGCCGAGGACAGCCATCCGGCCAGGTCCGCGGCCGTTCTCTCGCCCATCACCAGGGCCTCGGTGAGGGAGTTGGAGGCCAGCCTGTTCGCCCCCTGAACCCCGGTGCAGGCGACCTCGCCGACGGCTCTGAGTCCGGGCACGCCGGTCAGCCCGGTCATCGTCGCCGCTACTCCGCCGCAGTGGTAGTGGGCCCCGGGGCGCACCGGGATCGGTTCGACCACCGGGTCGATCCCACGCTCGCGGCACATCTGGAGGATCGAGGGGAAGGACCGCTCCCAGCGTTGGGACCCGAAGGAGGTCGCGTCGAGGAACAGATGGTCCTCCCCGGTGGCGATCATCCGCATCTGCTCGGCCGCGGAGACGACGTCGCGGGGTGCCAGATCGGCGAGCGGGTGGACCCCGGTCATCACCCGGCGTCCGCTCCCGTCGACCAGGAATGCCCCCTCTCCACGAACCGCCTCGGAGATCAGCACACCGCGGTCGCCGGGGATCCGACGGGCGGGGGGAACCACCAGGATGGTCGGGTGGAACTGCATGAACTCGGCGTCGCGACACACTGCCCCGGCCCTCAGGGCGGCGGCCAGGCCGTCCCCGGTGGCGACCGGGGGATTGGTGGTGGTCGGCCACAGCTGGCCGATCCCACCGGTGGCCAGCACCACCGCCCGAGCTCCGATCCGTGCGGTTCCGCCGTCGGCCTCCAGCACCGAGACTCCGCAGGCGCGGCCCTGAGAGTCGGTGAGGACGTCGATCAGCCGGGTGCCCGACAGCATCTGCAGGCGCTCTCCCGCACCCGAGGCGGCGAGGGCGCTGTCCAGAGCGCTGCTCAGGGTCCGCTCCACCTCGTGACCGGACTGGTCCCCGCCGGCGTGCAGGATCCGGCGGGCGTGGTGGCCGCCCTCCAGATGCAGGTCGATACGCCCCAGGGAGTCGGTGTCGAAGCGGGCGCCCAGATCGATGAGTCGACGCACGGCGCCGGGGGCGCCGTCGACCAGTTCGGCGACGGCCTGCCGCCCGCACAGCCCTGCTCCGGCTGCCAGGGTGTCACACCGGTGCGCCCCGGTGCTGTCGCCGGCCGCCCAGACCGCGGCCAGGCCACCCTGGGCCCAGTCCGTCGAGGAGTCGGTCAGTCCTGCCCGGGTGACGACGGCGACCTCGAGTCCCGAGGCCAGCAGGCCCAGGACGGTCGACAGTCCGGCGGCCCCGGTGCCGACCACCACGACGTCGCAGCGCCGGCCCACACCGGCGCCGGCAGGGGAGGCAGACGAGGCACGGGCTGAAGACGAGGCGGGGGAGCCCGGGAACAACTGAGTGCCGGAGAGGGAGGTCATCGCCGGCCCCCGGTGCTGCCGATGGCAATCATCCGTTCGACGGCCAGTCGCGCCCGGGCGGCGATCACCGGGTCGACCAGGACCTCGTCGCGGCCCTCCTGGAGGCAGCGCAGCAGCTTGTCCCGGGTGGTCATCCGCATGAAGGGGCAGATCGCCCCGGCGTTGACCGGCTGGAAGCTGGCCCGCGGGTTGGCCTGTCGCAGCTGGTGCAGCATCCCGACCTCGGTGGCCACCAGGACAGTGCTGGCACCAGTGGTTCTCGCCGCGGTGAGCATCTGGCCGGTGGACAGAATGCGGGTGCGCTCGGCGGGCAGCTCTCCACACCCCGCCAGCCACAGGGCGCTGGTGGTGCACCCGCACTCGGGGTGCACGAAGAGATCGGCCCCGGGGTTGGCGTGCACCCTCTCGATGAGGCTGTCCGGAGAGATGTCGGCGTGCACGTGGCACTCGCCCATCCAGGTGTGGACGTTGTCGCGGTGCAGGGTGCGGCGCACATGGGCGCCGAGGAACTGGTCGGGGCAGAACAGCACATCGGTGGCGGAGGGGACCGACCGGACCACCTCCACCGCATTCGAGGAGGTGCAGCAGATGTCGCTCTCGGCCTTCACCGCGGCGGTGGTGTTGACATAGCTCACCACCACCGCGCCCGGGTACTGGGCCCTCCAGTCGCGCACCTGCTCGGCGGTGATGCAGTCGGCCAGCGAGCACCCGGCCCGCGCGTCCGGAATGAGGACGCGCTTGTCGGGGGACAGGATCTTGGCCGTCTCGGCCATGAAGTGGACGCCGGCCAGGACGATGGTCGAGGAGTCGGTCCGAGCGGCGATCCGTGACAGCGCCAGCGAGTCCCCGACGTGGTCGGCGACGTCCTGGATGTCGGGGTGCTGGTAGTTGTGGGCCAGGATCACGGCGTTCTGGGCGCGGGCGGCGGTGCGGACCTGATCGGCCCACTCGTCGAACCCGGCGGTGCGGTCTGTCGTGTCGTCGGTGAGGAGGTCGGCGCGACCCGGGAGGGGCGAGCGGGTCGGCGCTGATCCGGTCGCGGACGGTGTGGTGGTCATCGGCACTCCGATTCTGGAGAGTTGAGGGAGAGATGCGGGAGACATGTTGAAGACTGGTAGTCGAAAAGTTATCGACGATCAGTCGAAAACAGGGGAACTGTAACATGCCCCACGTGATGAGGGCACCATTCCGGGACCAGCGGGGAGTGGCCAAGTATCGCCACGAGGTGCTGGGGGTGGTGCTGCGGGCCGGCCCGGTGGGATCGCCGGGTCGTCCGGCGGAGCTGCAGGTCCTGGTGAGACGCCGGGACCGCGAGCCCTTCGCCGGGAAGTTCGCGCTGCCGAGCGGGCCGGTCGAGGTCACCGAGACGATGGAGGAGGCCCTGGCCCGCCATCTTCGGGAACAGCTGGGCCTGGAGACGCTGAGGCACTGCGAGCAGTTGGCCACCCTGTCCGATCCCGGGCGCGATCCCTTCGAGCGGACCATCGCCACCGCGTACCTCGGGCTGGTGCCCTGGGAGGACGCCCGGCCCCGCGAGTCGGGAGCGCGCTGGACAGCCGTCGCCGAGCTGCCCGATCTGGCCTTCGATCACCATCTGGTGGTCGGCCAGGCGGTCGACCGGCTGCGCGGGAAGGTGTCCTACACCAATATCGCCCTCGCCCTGGCTCCGCCGGAGTTCACGATGGCCACACTGCGCGGTATCTACGAGGCGGTCCTCGGACGCGAGATCGACGTCACCAATCTGTCGCGGGTGCTGCGCCGCCGGGGTCAGATCGCACGGGTCGGGACCCTCGGGGAGGCCGGCGCCAGGGGCGGTCGGCCGCCCAGCACCTGGCGGTTCACCGAGGACAGCTATCGGGTCACCGACCCATTCGCCGTCCTCGGCCCCGGCAGGAACCCGACAGTGTGAGGATGGGGGCAGTCGATCACGCGTCGCGAAGGGGCCGCCATGTCAGCACACACCGGGCCGGCGAACACCGGGCCAGCACACATCGGGACGGGCACCACCGGGAAGGAGCATTCGGGACCGTCCCGCAGACAGGCAGCCGAGGTCCCGCGTCCCGACCAGGAGTCGGTCGCCCTCAATCCGGTCTTCGCCCGACCCGGGGAGACCACCGAGCTCCCGCGATTCCGGCTGCCGCGCCAGGAGAGTCTGCCCGAGACGGCCTACCAGATCGTCCACGACGAGGCGATGCTCGACGGCAACGCACGGCTCAACCTGGCCACCTTCGTCGGCACCTGGATGGACGACGACGCCAACCGCCTCTACCTCGAGGCCGCCGACAAGAACATGATCGACAAGGACGAGTACCCGCGCACCGCCGAGATCGAGACCAGGTGCGCCAGGATGCTGGCCGACCTGTGGCACGCCCCCGATCCTCAGCGCTGCCCGGGCACCTCGACCATCGGCTCCTCGGAGGCCTGCATGCTCGCCGGGCTGGCCCTCAAACGTCGCTGGACCCACGCCCGCAGAGCGGCCGGCAGGAGCTCGGACCGACCCAATCTGGTGATGTCCAGCGCGGTCCAGGTGTGCTGGGAGAAGTTCTGCAACTATTGGGACGTCGAGATGCGCCAGGTGCCCGTCTCGGCCGACCTCAAGGTGCTGGACGGCCACCGGCTGGACGAGTACATCGATGACCACACCATCGGCGTGGTGGCCATCATGGGGGTCACCTACACCGGCATGTACGAGCCGGTGGCCGAGATCTCCGCGGCTCTGGACGCCATCCAGGAGAGCACCGGGCTGGACGTCAGGATCCACGTCGACGGCGCCTCCGGAGCGATGATCGCCCCCCTTCCTCCAGCCGGATCTGGAGTGGGACTTCCGGGTGGACCGGGTGGTGTCGATCAACACCTCCGGCCACAAGTACGGGCTGGTCTACCCGGGCCTGGGATGGGTGGTCTGGCGCGACAGCCAGTACCTGCCCGATGACCTCGTCTTCACGGTGAGCTACCTCGGCGGCAACATGCCCACCTTCGCGCTGAACTTCTCGCGGCCCGGGGCCCAGGTCCTGCTGCAGTACTACATGTTCCTGAGGCTCGGGTTCGAGGGTTTCCGGCGCGTCCAGCAGACCTCCAGTGACGTCGCCACGGGGCTGGCCGCCCAGATCGGCGTGATGCCGGCCTTCCAGCTGTGGAACGACGGATCCGACATCCCGGTCTTCGCCTGGAGCCTGCGCCCGGGCCACACCGAGAACTGGGATCTCCACCACCTGGGGGACCGGCTGCGGATGAAGGGATGGCTGGTGCCCGCCTACCCGATGCCCGCCGACCTCACCGATCTCACTGTCCAGCGGATCGTGGTGCGCAACGGGTTCAGCCAGGATCTGGCCGACGCCTTCCTGGCCGATCTGCGGGACGAGGTCGACTATCTCGACTCGCTGGACTCCCCGATGCCCAGGGTCGGCCACGCCCCCGCCTTCCACCACTGAGGGGGACCCCGCGCCAACCATCCGATGAGGCCCCCGGCGCCCGGCCAGCAAAGCCCTCCGATAGGGTTGGCGGACCCGGCCTGGAACGGAGCGAGGTCATGAGCGTCACTGACCGGACAGCCAGCAGAACCGACGAGCCCGCAGCGCAGGGGGACGCCGTCGTCACCGTGCGGCACGCCAGGCTCAGACCCTCCAATGTCACCCTCAAGGTCGTCATGGCGGTGACCGGCACGATCTTCGCGCTGTTCGTCCTGGTCCACATGATCGGCAATCTCAAGGCGCTGATGGGGCCCGAGGAGTTCAACTCCTACGCCCGCTTCCTGCGCGTGCTGGCCCACCCCCTGATCCCCTACGAGGGGGTGCTGTGGATCCTGCGGATCGTCCTGCTCGGCTGCCTGGTCTCCCACGTCTGGGCGGGAGTGCTGATCTGGTGGCGGGGTCGGCGCAGCCGGGGAGGGCACCGGCGCCGCGGGATGGCCGGCCTCACCTGGGGGGCGCGGACCATGCTGCTCTCCGGGATCCTGCTGCTGGGCTTCGTCGTGGTCCACCTGCTGGACCTCACCCTGGGCGCCGGGCTGGAGTCCTCGAGCTTCCGGGCGCCGGTGAGGACCGGACCCGCCGACGTCGACGTCCACGCCTACCAGAACCTGGTGGCCAGCCTCTCCCGGCCGCCGATGGCGATCTACTACAGCCTCATGATGCTGGTGATCGGGGTCCATCTGGCCCAGGGGATCTGGAACGTCATCAACGATCTGGGCGGCACCGGCCCCCGGCTTCGCCGGATCTGGCTGCTGGTCGGTCTGCTCGTCGCACTGGCCGTCGTCATCGGCAACGGAACCCTGCCGATCCTCATTCTCACCGGGGTGATCTCATGACCGGCCCAGCACCTGCCGACCAGCCCGTCGCCGGATACCGGATCGGGACCGAACTGGACGGCCACGCCCCGCCCGGCGATCCGCTGACCGCCTGGCAGCGGCGTCAGGACCAGTACCGGCTGGTCAACCCCGCCAACCGCCGCAAGATGACGGTGATCGTCGTCGGGACCGGACTGGCCGGTGCCGGGGCCGCCGCCAGCCTGGGACAGCTCGGCTACCGGGTCGAGTGCTTCAGCTTCCACGACTCGCCGCGTCGCGCCCACTCGGTGGCCGCCCAGGGAGGGATCAACGCCGCCCGCGCCAGGAAGGTCGACGGCGACTCCCTGATCCGCTTCGTCACCGACACCGTCAAGGGCGGGGACTACCGCGGACGGGAGGCCGACGCGGTGCGACTGGGCACCGAGTCGGTGCGCGTCATCGACCACATGTACGCGATCGGCGCCCCCTTCGCCCGCGAGTACGGCGGCCAGCTGGCCACCCGCTCCTTCGGCGGGGTGCAGGTGTCACGGACCTACTACACCCGCGGCCAGACCGGACAGCAGCTCGAGGTGGCCTGCGCCCAGGCCCTCCAGGAGCAGGTGGACGCCGGCACCGTGCACATGCACACCCGCACCGAGATGCTCGATCTGGTGGTGGCCGACGGACGCGCCCAGGGAATCGTCACCCGCGACCTGCTCACCGGGCAGATCAGCACCTGGACCGGCCACGCCGTCATCCTGTGCAGCGGCGGGTACGGGTCGGTCTACCACTGGTCCACCCTGGCGATGAACTCCAACGCCACCGCCACCTGGCGGGCGCACCGTCGCGGCGCCTACTTCGCCAGTCCCTGCTTCGTCCAGTTCCATCCCACCGCCCTGCCGGTGAGCTCGACATGGCAGTCCAAGACCACACTGATGAGCGAGTCGCTGCGCAACGACGGTCGGATCTGGGTGCCCGCGCGCCCCGGTGACGACCGGCCGCCCAACGACATTCCCGAGGCGGAGCGCGACTACTACCTGGAACGGCGCTACCCGGCCTTCGGCAACCTCACCCCCCGCGACGTCGCCTCCCGCAACGCCCGGAGCCAGATCGACTCCGGCCACGGCGTCGGACCGCTGCACAACTCGGTCTACCTGGACTTCCGCGACGCCATCGCCCGGCTGGGTCGGGAGACCATCGCCGAGCGCTACGGGAACCTGTTCTCGATGTACCTGGACGCCACCGGGGAGGATCCCTACCGGGTGCCGATGAGGATCGCGCCGGGAGCCCACTTCACGATGGGCGGGCTGTGGGTCGACTACGACCAGATGACCACCATCCCCGGCCTGTTCGTGGGCGGGGAGGCCTCCAACAACTACCACGGCGCCAACCGACTGGGAGCCAACTCGCTGCTGTCGGCATCGGTGGACGGCTGGTTCACCCTGCCCCTGTCGGTGCCGAACTACCTGGCCGGTCTGGTCGGAGAGCCGGTGCTCCCGGTCGACTCCGCCGAGGCTCTCGCCACCGCCGACCAGGTGAGACGCCGGGTCGAGCGGCTGCTGGCGGTCGGCGGCCACCACCGGCCCGAGTGGTTCCACCGCCGACTCGGCGACATCCTCTACGCCCACTGCGGGGTCAGCCGCGACGAGCAGGGGCTGATGGAGGGTCTGGAGAAGGTCCGCGCGCTGCGCACCGAGTTCTGGCAGGACGTCCTGGTCGTCGGTGAGGGCGACCGGCTCAACCAGGAGCTGGAGAGGGCCGGGCGGGTCGCCGACTTCATCGAGCTCGGCGAGACGATGATCCTGGACGCCCTGGACCGCCGGGAGTCGGCCGGCGCACACTTCCGCACCGAGTACGCCACCGAGGACGGCGAGGCCCGCCGCGACGACGACCACTGGCGCAGCGTCTCGGCCTGGGAGACGACCCCCGAGGGTGACCATGTCCGCCACAGCGAGCCCCTGGACTTCTCGCTGATCAAGCTGCAGGTGAGGGACTACCGATGAGAGTGACACTGGAGGTCTGGCGTCAGGACGGCCCCCGCGCGTCCGGACGTTTCGAGCACCACACCGTGGAGGACGCCACCGCCGAGATGAGCCTGCTGGAGCTCCTCGACCGACTCAATGACCAGATCATCGAGCAGGGCGGGAAACCGGTGGTCTTCGAGTCCGACTGTCGTGAGGGGGTCTGCGGGTCCTGCGGGTTCCTCGTCAACGGGACACCGCACGGCCCGGTGCCCCACACCCCGGCCTGCCGCCAGCACCTGCGGGCCTTCCCCGGCGTCAGCCATTTCCGGCTGGAGCCGTTCCGGGCCGCCGCCTTCCCGGTGATCCGGGACCTGGCGGTGGACCGCTCCGGACTGGACTCCCTGGTGCGCGCCGGCGGGACGGTCGCGGTGATGACCGGGACCGCCGCCGACGCCGACGCCGCCCCCCAGTCCCACCACGAGGCCGAGGAGGCCCTCGACTTCGCCGCCTGCATCGGCTGCGGGGCGTGCGTGGCGGCCTGCCCCAACGGCGCGGCAATGCTCTTCGCCGGGGCGGAGCTGGCCCATCTGGCCAGGATGCCCCAGGGCCGTCAGGAGCGCGGACGACGGGCGCGCCGGATGGTCGACGCCCTCGACGAGCAGTTCGGCCCCTGTTCGCTGTACGGGGAGTGCGCCAGGGTGTGCCCGGCCGGGATTCCGCTGGCCGCGGTGGCCACGGTCAACCGGGAGCGGCTGCGCGCCGGCCTGCGGGGGCGCAACAGGGACGACTGAGCCGGCCCGCGGTGCCGGGTAGCATGACCCGGTGCCTGTTGTCCCTCCTCTTGTCCTCACCGCGCCCTCGGGCGGTCGGGTGGTCGTCGACACCCCCGTGGTGCTCGCCCCGATGGCCGGGGTGACCAACGCCGCCTTCCGTCAGCTGTGCGCCGAGCAGGGTGCGGGACTCTACGTGTGCGAGATGATCACCTCCCGCGGGCTGGTCTACGGGGACCACAAGACCGCCGAGATGCTGCGGTTCGCCGATGTCGAGAAGGTCCGTTCGGTCCAGCTGTACGGGGTCGACCCGGCGATGATCGGGGAGGCCACCGAGATCCTGTGCGAGCAGTTCGGGGTCAACCACGTCGATCTCAACTTCGGCTGCCCGGTCCCCAAGGTGACCCGCAAGGGCGGCGGGGGAGTGCTTCCCTGGAAGTGCGACCGGTTCTCCGCGGTGGTCGGGGCTGCCGTCGAGGCCGGTGACCGGCACGGGGTGCCGGTCACCGTCAAGACCCGAATCGGGATCGACGAGGACCACATCACCTATCTGGACTCGGCCCGGCTGGCCGCAGACGCCGGGGCGGCAGCGGTCTGTCTGCACGCCCGCACGGTCGCCGAGGCCTACGCCGGCCACTCCCACTGGGATGCGATCGCCCGGCTGGTCGAGGCGGTCGACGTCCCGGTGCTCGGCAACGGCGACATCTGGGAGGCCTCCGACGCCCTGGAGATGGTTCGCCGCACCGGCTGCGCCGGGGTGGAGGTCGGGCGCGGCTGCCTGGGACGGCCCTGGCTGTTCCGTGATCTGGCCGACGCCTTCGCCGGCGAGCGGACCCGGACCCTGCCGACCCTGGGCGAGGTCGCCGCGATGATCCGTCGTCACGCCGAGCTGCTGGTCCGCTACGAGGGTCCGCACGGACTGGTCGACATGCGCAAGCACATGGCCTGGTACCTCAAGGGCTACCCGGTCGGCGGGACGACCCGGCACGCCCTGGGCACCATCTCCACCTTCGAGGAGCTGGACTCCCTGCTGGCCACCCTCGACGCCGACGCGCCCTTCCCGGTGAAGGAGCTCGGACGTCCGCGCGGACGCCAGGGCAGTCCCCGGCGCAAGGTGGTCATGCCGATGGGGTGGCTGGACGGGCGCACCCTCGACGATGCCGATCTGTCGGAGGCCGAACTGGGGGTCTCCGGGGGGTGAGCCTCAGCCCTCGATGGAGGGCGCCATGGCGATCATGAAGAGCAGGGCCGAGACCACCGGGGCCAGCACCGAGATGATGATGGCGACGATGCCCAGGCGCTTGCTGTTGCGGTGCTTGCACGCCAGGATCCCCACCACCAGGGCGGCGATGCCCAGCGCGGTGGGAACCAGTTGGAGGACCAGCGTGAAGGCCCCCTTGAGGAACTCGTCCGCCGCACTGGGAACCAAGGAGCCATCGTCCGGAGCAGAGTCGAGGTCCGGGCTGCGCAGGCGCCTGGAGGCGGCCATCGCGGTCCCGGCGATCCAGCTGAGCATCAGGGAGATCCCCAGGGCGCACAGGACCAGGCACAGCGAGATCACCCCCTTGGCGGAGCGCTACTCGAATCGGGACACCGGCGTCTGCTGGGGGCCGGGGGAGTACGGCTGGTCGACAGGGTAGGGCTGCTCGGGCAGGTAGGGCTGCTCGGGGGGATACGACTGGTACCCCTCCGAGGAGGAGTCACAGGAGTTCTGGGAGTACTGCGGATCGTGTGGTGGGGACCATCCGGGGTCCCGGGGATCCTGTGACATGGGCCCTCCCGTCACCGTCAGTGGAACGATGGGCAAAGACTACTGGTCGCTGAAACCTGTCGGTGGTCTTTGGCATGCTGGGTCCATGGCTGAACCCTCCTACCGATCCCGCGCCTGGGCGCAGACCATGTCGGGCCACGCCGTCGACGGCGGCGTCGTGAGGAGCCACGCGGCCACCCGCAGCCGACTTCAGCCGGGACCGGTGGTCGACCGCCGGGCCCGCGAGGAGCGCGAGGCGGCCACCCTCAGGCCCGGTGCTGCCCTGGCCCACGGCGCCGGAACCAGGGCGGTCGCCGAACGGCCCGACCCGCAACGCACCTGCTTCGAGCGCGACCGCGACCGGATCGTCCACTCCACCGCCTTCCGCAGGCTGGCCGGCAAGACCCAGGTGGTCGTCCAGCCCACCGACCACCAGCGCACCCGGCTGACCCATGCCCTGGAGGTCGCCCAGGTCGCCCGGTCGATCGCCGCCGGGATCGGGGCCAACGTCACCCTGGCCGAC
Source organism: Acidipropionibacterium jensenii DSM 20535 (assembly GCF_000425285.1). Classification (GTDB taxonomy): domain Bacteria; phylum Actinomycetota; class Actinomycetes; order Propionibacteriales; family Propionibacteriaceae; genus Acidipropionibacterium; species Acidipropionibacterium jensenii. The sequence continues at coordinate 15,031 of NZ_AUDD01000024.1, forward strand.
GCGATGGCGCTGGGCCACGACTGCGGCCACGGACCGGGCGGTCACGCCTCCGAGGAGGCCTTCGACACCTTCCTGCCTGAGGGCTTCGACCACGCCACCTGGGGGGCCGATGTGGCCCTCACCTCGCTCAACCTGTGCGCCGAGACCCTGGACGGGATCCGCAACCACTCCTGGTCGCGACCGGCGCCGATGACCGTGGAGGGGGAGGTGGTCTCCTTCGCCGACCGGATCGCCTACTGCGCCCACGATCTGGAGGACGCCCAGCGCGCCGGCATCGTCACCACCGGGCAGATTCCCCGATCGGTGCGCGAGGTCGTCGGCGACGACCGGCGGACCCAGCTGGCAACCTTCATCCGCTCGGTCATCGGTGCCACCTGCGCCACTGGGGAGGTGGTGATGGGGGCCGACGCCGCCCGGGCGCTGGCCGGGCTGCGGGAGTTCAACTACGAACGGATCTACACCCGCCCGGAGTCCCAGGCCCAGAGCGAGGCGGTCATCTCGGTCCTGCGCGGACTGGTCTCCTACTACCTGGAGCACCTCGAACTGGTGCCCCAGGAGTTCCTCTCCAGCGGCGCCGACCGGGTGCACCAGGTGGTCGCCTATGTGGCGGGGATGACCGATCAGTTCGCCTTCAGCTGCGCCGAGGAGCTGCTCGGCTGGGACCGTGCGAGGCTGCCCCGCTGGCTGGGTCGAGGGTTCTGAGCCCGGTCCCGGCAACGGCACTAGGATGTGGACCCATGGCCGGACGGATCAACGATGAGGACATCGCGCTGGTCCGCGAGCGGGCGAGGATCGACGAGATCGTGGGCGAGTACGTCCAGCTGCGCAATGCCGGCGGCGGCTCGCTGAAGGGACTGTGCCCCTTCCACGACGAGCGCACCCCCAGCTTCCAGGTGACCCCCTCGCGCGGCCTGTTCTACTGCTTCGGCTGCGGTGAAGGCGGCGACGTCATCAGCTTCGTCGAGAAGATCGACAACCTCACCTTCGTGGAGGCCGTCCAGCGGCTGGCCGACAAGGTCGGGGTCCAGCTGCGCATCGTCGACGACGGGCGTCCGGGCATCGAGCCGGGCCTGCGGCTGCAGATCCTGGAGGCCAACGACGCTGCCGCAGAGTTCTACCACCAGCAGGTCAGCTCCTCCGAGGGGATCATCGCCCGCCAGTTCCTGGACGGTCGTGGCTTCGAACGGGAGGCCGCCGAGACCTTCCACATCGGGTACGCCCCGCGCGGCGGCCACGTGCTGCGCGACCATCTGCTGGCGAAGGGGTTCAGCCCCAAGGCGCTGGTGAGTTCGGGGCTGGTTCGTGAGAAGGGCTGGGACTTCTTCCAGGGCCGGGTGCTGTGGCCCATCAAGGACTCCGGCAAGTCGGTGCTGGGATTCGGCGCCCGCCGGGTCTACGACGACGACCGGCTGCCGGCCAAGTACATCAACACCCCCGAGACGGTGGTCTACAAGAAGTCCCACGTCCTCTACGGCCTGGATCTGTCGCGCACCAACATCGGCAGGAAGAGGCAGGCGGTGGTGATGGAGGGGTACACCGATGTGATGGCTGCCCACCTGTCCGGGGTGGACACCGCGGTGGCCTCCTGCGGGACCGCCTTCGGCTCCGACCACGCCCGGCTGCTGCAACGCCTGATGGGCAACAACGGCGCCCTGTCGGGGGAGGTGGTGTTCACCTTCGACGGGGACGCCGCCGGCCGCAAGGCCGCCCTGAAGGTCTACCAGGGGGACTCGGAGTTCGTCTCCCAGACCTATGTCGCGGTGGAGCCGAACGGCCTGGACCCCTGCGACCTGCGCATCCAGCACGGCCCCGACGCGGTCCGCGAGCTGGTCGCCCGGCGCATTCCGCTGTACCGCTACGTGATGGACAACGTCGTCCACGACTTCGACCTCGACCGTGCCGACGGGAGGGTCGCCGCGGTGCGCGCCGCCGCCCCCCTGGTCACCAGCATCCGGGACTCCTCACTGGTCGACGGCTACCTGCGCGAGCTCTCCCAGATCGTCGGGATGGACGTCGACGAGGTGCGCCGGGAGGTGGCCCGCACCCGTCGCAACCCGGCCCCGCCGGCAGACTTGCGGCCGACTCTCAGGGTGCTCCCCGAGGTGGCCGATCCCGCCCCGCAGGCCCCGGCCGCCCCCTCGATGCCGTGGCCCGATCCGGCCGACCGGCGGCTGGCCGCCGAACGAGGGCTGCTCAAACTCCTCCTCCAGCGCCCCGACCTGTTCGACGCCGACTGGGACCTGGTCGAGCCGGCCGACTTCCGCCACCCCGCCTACCGGGCCGTCTTCGAGGCCGCCACCTCGGTGCCGGTGGTCCCCGAGGGCTGGTCCCAGGCGGTGAGCGAGGCCACCTCAGACCCGATCGTGCGGCAGTTGGAGGTCGCCCTGCTGGTGGAGCCCGTGCTGTCGGCCGAACCCGATGCCCGGTACGCCGCGGCCTACGCCGCCCGGGTGCGGCTGCTGTCGGTCACCGATGACATCGCCGATCTGAAGTCACGGTTGCAGCGCACCAACCCCACCACCGACCGGGGAGCCTACAACGCGATGTTCGCCGATCTGGTGGAACTGGAGGCGCTGCGCAAGGAGCTCATCTCGGCCGGCTCGGGCAGCATCGAGGTCCAGTAGCCACACCGGCACCGCCCGGTAGCATGGCCCATCGTGTTCTCGACCTACGCCGACGTGCTGCGCACCAACGGGGCCTGGCGGTTCTCGCTGCCGGGAGCGCTGATGAGACTGCCGATGTCGCTGGTCGGAATCGCCATCATCCTGTCGGTGCGCGCCGCCTACGGCAACTACACCCTGGCCGGGGCCGTCGGGGCGGCGAGCCTTCTCACCAGCTGCCTGTGCGCACCGCTGCTGGCCCGACTGGTCGACAGCCACGGCCAGCGCCGCGTGATGGCGCCCTCCATTCTCATCTCGTCGGCGTCGATGGCGCTGCTGGCGGCGGCCATCGTGACGCGGTCCCCGGTCTGGGTGCTCTTCGCCCTCTCTGTGGTGGGCGGTGCGACCTGGGGGTCGCCGGGATCCCTGGTCCGTTCGCGGTGGTCGAAGGTGGTCGCGTCCCCGGGGCAGCTGCACACCGCCTATGCCCTGGAGTCGGCGGTCGACGAGTTCATCTTCATCGTGGGCCCGGTGCTGTCGACGGTGCTGGGTGCCGCCATCCACCCGGTGAGCGGACTGGTGCTGGCCACCGTCTGCTTCGTGGCCGGTGGGCTGGCCTTCTTCGCCCAGACCTCCTCGGAGCCCGCCCCCACTCCCCGGGTGCCGGGGGAGAGGCGGCCGAGCGTGCTGAGGAATCCCGTGATCCTGGTCCTGATGGCGACCTACATCGGCGCCGGCGCGCTGTTCGGGGCCAATGACGTGTCGGTGGTGGCGTTCACCCGTGAGCACGGGGCGGCCGCGATGGCCGGGATCCTGCTGGCCTTCTTCTCCACCGGGTCCTTCCTGTCCGGGCTGTTCTACGGCTCGCGGGTCTGGCGTCAACCGCTGTGGAAGCTCTTCGCGGCCGGCATCCTGCTGCTGGCGGTGGGTGCCTCGACCTTCCTGCTGGCGCACAGTCTGCTGGTTCTGGGGCTGGTCATGCTGGTGACCGGGGTGACCTGTGCTCCGACGATGACCAATGTCAACACCATCGTGGCCCGGGTGGTGACCCCGGCTCAGCTCACCGAGGGACTCACCTGGACCATCACGGCGATGAATGTCGGGTCCTCGGCCGGCTCGACCCTGGCCGGCCGGATCATCGACGGATCGGGTGCCCACGGCGGGTTCCTGGTGGTGGTCGGCTCGGCATGGCTGATGGTGCTCTGCATGATCATCGGGCTGCCGAGTCTGCGCAGGGCCACGGGCCGACGCGAGGCCTGAGAGCTCCGGTTGGACGAGCGAGTCGTTCCACCGGTGATGAGAGAACGGGGATGAGCGAGGAAAACCGGGTCGGCCTACCCGCAACGATGCTGGGTGATGGCCGATCTTGGCCGCCGGGCGGGCCTGTAAGGCCCGGCCCGTGCGTGCGATGGCTCCCCCGACTGGACTCGAACCAGTAACCCTCTGATTAACAGTCAGATGCTCTGCCAATTGAGCTACAGGGGATCAACGGCGCCTTGACGCGAGATCAGACTCTAGCAGCCTCCCCGGTGCGGTGCAAAAGCGGCGGCTCCGGGGGGATCTCGGACCCCTCAGCGCCACTCCTTCTGCAGTGCTGCGGTGCGATCCAGGACCCGCCTCTCGATGTCGGGGCTGGTGAGATCGGCGTCACCGTCGGCGATCACCGTCCACAGGATCTGGCCGGTGTCCAGCCGGCCGAGCCGGCGACGTCCGGCGATGACGACGGTGCCTCCCTCGGCGGGGACCGGCTCGCGCACCACGATGGACGCCGTCACCCGGTCGTTGAAGACCTCCGGAAGGTCGCCGGGCTCCTCCAGCCTCACCTCGTCGGACTGCTGGTCGAGGAAGGACCACCACAGGGTCGATCCCTCCTCCCGCCAGCCGCCGCGCACCACCTCGTGCCAGGCCACCGCCTCGGCGCCGCCCTGGGGGTCGACCAGGGCCAGACCCTCGTCGACGGCGACCACCGTGACCGGTGTGTCCCCGTGATGACCCTCCCCCCACGCCAGCAGGTGGGGTTCGTCAACCCCGATCACCGCCGCCACCGCGGCCATCACCGGGGGATCGGGGCGCCGGTGCGCCGAGGCGGAGTCGATGAGACGCTTCCAGAACTGGGCCATGGGGACATTCTCCCGCGTCACGACTCCTCCCTGTGACGGGCCGCCAGATCGCGCATCAGCTCCAGTGCGCGCAGCTCCATCCGACGCACCGCCCGGTCGCTGATCCCCAGCTCGGCCGCCAGCCTGTGGCGTGGCACTGCCCGGCCCCCGAGGCCGAAGTGGGCATCGATGATGCGTCGCTGCAGCTGCGGCAGCTGCCGACGGGCCTCGGTCAGCCAGTGCTCGTCCGGTTCGGCGGCGTCGCCGCGGGGCATCAGCTGCTCCAGCAGCCATGCCTCACCGATCGGGACATCGCCACGGCGTCCCCGACGATCTCGGACCCAGGCGACATCGACTCCCAGGTCGGTGGCGATGTCGGCGTCCCCGGGCGGCCGGCCCAGCTCCATCGTGAGGGTCATCTCCCGGCGGTCGACCGCGCACTCGGTCCGCCTGCGCCAGACCGGTCGCGACGAGTCTCCTCCCATCAGCTCCTCGGCGACCCGACGCCGGATCGCGGGCCACGCGTAGGTGGAGAACTTCAGCCCCCGGCGCGGATCGAAGCGCATCAGGGCCTCCGCCAGCCCGACGCAGGCGGCCTGGATGAGATCCTCCGAGGCCACCGCCCGGGAGCGGCCGGTCTCCCCGGCGATTCTCATGGCCAGGGGGAGATTGGACTGCCACAGCCGTTCGTGGGCCCGCCGGCCCTCCTCGATGAGTCTGTCCAGCTCCCCGGTGGTCGCATCGGTGGCCACGACCAGGTCGCCGTGCCTCACGGCTTGAGCCACCAGGCCGGCCTCCATCATGAGGAACAGGCGGTGCTGCTGGCCCGCCGTGAGACGACCCGATCCGGCACGACTGATGAATTCTGCGAAGTTCATGCACCGAGGCTCACCCCCGGCGCGAGTCTGCGTCGAGGGCCGGCAGTCGATCTGTGGACAGAAAAAAAGTTGTCCACACCCGTCACAGGGGGGTCGTCGAGCCAAGGCGGTACAGTGGTCTGCGCCCCGAACCAGGAGGAACGTTGAAGCACTGAGGATGGCACCCGCTCTGGCGGCTGCCGCACGGCCCTGCACACCCGAGCACCCAGGATCCTCATGTCTTCACACCCATCGGTCGTCGTCGACCACCTGTCCTTCTCATGGCCGGACGGAACCCCCGTCCTCACCGACCTCAGCCTCACCGCGCCCACCGGACGCACCGGCCTCATCGGTGACAACGGCACCGGCAAGACCACCCTGCTGCGCCTGCTGACCGGCGACCTCACACCGACCGCGGGAACCGTCCGGGTCACCGGCACCGTCGCCCTGCTGCGCCAGGACGTCGCCTCCCGACCCGGCACCACGGTCGCCGAGCTGCTCGGCATCGCCCCGGTGCGCTCGGCCCTCAGAGCCGTGGAGGCCGGTTCGGTGGACCCCGCCGCCTACGCAACCATCGGCGACGACTGGGACATCGAGCCCCGGGCCGTCGCCCAGCTGGCCGGCCTCGGCATACCCGCCGACGAGCACCTCCTCGACCGGCCGGCCACCAGCCTGTCCGGCGGTGAGGCGACCCTGGTCGGGCTGGCCGGGGTGAGACTGGCCGGCGCCGACGTCAGCCTTCTCGACGAGCCGACCAACAACCTGGACGCCGACTCCCGGGCCCGGCTCCACGACGCCCTGGACCACTGGTCCGGATCGGTGCTGGTGGTCTCCCACGACCGCGAGCTGCTCGAGCACGTCGACGCCATCGTCGAGCTCGACCCCGGCAGCCCCGAGGGGGCCAGACTGTTCTCCGGGACCCTGTCGGGATACCAGGAGCTGAGACGCAGCGAGCAGCAGAGTGCCGACCAGCGGCTGCGCCAGGCCGAGGCGGAGGTGCGCAGGGTCCGGCGGCAGGCGGCCGCCGACCAGCAGCACCGCGCCCAGCGCGACAGGGTGGGACGCCGGGAGGCGGCAACCTCGGGGATGGGCAAGGGGGCGGTGCACTTCTTCGTCAACAAGGCCGAGAAGAACTCGGCCTCACGGCGCCAGGCGCGCGAGGAGCAGGCCGACGAGGCGGCCGCCGCCAGAGATCGTGCCGACGCCGCGGCACGGCGTCCCGACCGGATCCGCATCGACCTTCCCGAGACCGCGGTGCCCCAGGGCAGACAGCTGCTGGCCCTCCAGGTGGGGGACCGGACGCTGCGGATGGACGGTCCGGAGCGGATCCGGCTCACCGGGCCCAACGGCATCGGGAAGTCGACCCTGGTGCAGATCGCCCTGGGCAGCACCGATCCCGGGCTGGCGGTCCGGTCGGCTGAACTGTTCGCCGAACCCGTGACCAGTGCGCTGGCCCCCAGGGTCCCGGTGGGTCTGATCGGCCAGCGCGACGACCTGTCGGCCTTCGCCACGCCTCTGGACGCGGTGCGCCGGGCCTGCCCCGACAGCTCCCCGAACGAGGCCAGGGCCCTGCTGGCGCGGGTTCTGATAGGGGCGGCGACGGTGGAGCGGCCGATCGCGGACCTGTCGGGAGGGGAGCGGTTCCGGGTCGCCCTGGCACGGATGCTGTTCGCCCGCCCCGCCCCGCAGCTGCTGGTCCTCGACGAGCCGACGAACAACCTCGACATGGCCTCGACCGATCATCTGGTGGAGGCGCTGGCCGACTACCGCGGGGCGCTGCTGGTGGTCACCCACGACGGCACGCTGGCCGAGAGGCTGCGGATCGACCGGCAGTGGCAGCTCGACCGCACCCCGCAGGGAACCCGCATCGCGGACCAGCCGCGCTGAGCGGCGCCGCCGGACGGCGTCCGCCCAGCTGTTCTCGTCAGCTGTTCTCGAGGTCAGTTGTTCGCGGGCTCAGTTGCTCTCGAGCTCGGTGAGGAAGGAGTCGGCCCACACATTGATGTCGTGGTCGAAGACCTGCTTGCGCATCGCGCGCATCTTGCGGGCCTTGACCCGCGGCGACTCGTGGAGGGCCTGCAGGATGCTCGCCTTCATCCCGTCGATGTCATAGGGGTTGACCATGTAGGCCTGACGCAGCTCCAGCGCCGCTCCCGCGAACTCCGAGAGCACCAGGGCCGAGTCGTTGCGGGACCGGCAGGCCACGTACTCCTTGGCGACCAGGTTCATGCCGTCCCGCAGCGGGGTGACGATCATCAGATCGGCGATCTGGTACATCGCGGCCAGGGTCTCGCGCGGCACCGAGGTGTAGCGGTAGGCGATCGGGCTGCGGGCCAGGGAGGTGCTCTGGGAGTTGATCCGGCCGACCAGCAGATCGATGTCGTTGCGCAGCATCCGGTACTCCTTGACCCGTTCGCGGGAGGGGGTCGCCAGCTGGAGGAAGACCACCTGCTCGGGGTCCAGGTCACGGCTCTCGAAGAGCTCGCCGATCGCCCGTACGCGGTTTCTCAGCCCCTTGCTGTAGTCCAGCCGGTCCACCCCGAACAGGATGGTCGAAGGGTCGCCCAGTTCCTGACGCAGTTTCTGCGCCTCGGCCAGGACCTGCGGGGAGTTGGCCAGGTTGCGCATCCCGACGGCGTCGATCGAGATCGGGAAGGCCTTGACGACGACCATCCTGCCGTCGGGCATGTGGACCCGGCCGCGGGCCCCCTCGACGTCGGGGAGCCTGCGGGCCAGCCGCAGGAAGTTCGAGACGCAGCCGGGGAACTGGAAGCCGATCAGATCGGCGCCGAGCACCCCCTCGATGAGTTCCTTGCGCCAGGGCATCCGGGTGAACAGCTCCGGGGGCGGGAAGGGGATGTGCAGGAAGAAGCCGATCCGCAGGTCGGGGCGCATCTCGCGCAGCATCTGGGGGACCAGGTGGAGCTGGTAGTCCTGGATCCACACCGTGGCGCCCTGCTCGGCGCGCTCGGCGGCCACCCTGGCGAATCGCTGATTGACCTCGCGGAAGGCGTCCCACCACTCGCGGTGGAAGACCGGTTCGGCGATGCAGTCGTGGAACAACGGCCACAGCGTCGCGTTCGAGAACCCCTCGTAGAACCGCTCGACGTCCTGGCTCGACAGCGGGACCGGGATGATGTCGTAGCCGTCGTGGTGGAAGGGCTCGACCCTCTCGTCGGGGGCGCCGGGCCATCCGATCCATGCGCCGCCGCGCGACTGCATCACCGGTTCGAGGGCGGTGACCAGCCCACCGGGGGAGGAGCGCCAGGACTCGGTGCCGTCCTCGCTGGTCACCCGGTCCACGGGAAGTCGGTTGGCGACGACGAGAAAGCTCGCCTTCTCCTGGACGGTCTCGGACATGTGATCCCCTTCGAGTTGTCCTGTCTCAGATTGCTCTGCCCGGCAGGCGGCACACCGTGGCCACCGTATCAACCGGTCCGCGCCGGGCCCGGTTCGGCGATGTGTGACGATGGACGGGTGAGCGAGACGACGAACACCGATCTGGACTCCTGCTCCCCGCCACCGGCCGACGGATGGGTGGCACTGACCCCTGCCGGACGGGCCGTGGCGCGGGCGGTGGGCCACGACCCGGCCGGAACCCTGCTGGCCAGCGACGTGGACGGCACCCTGTCCCCGATCGTCGCCGACCCGACCAGGGCCGCGGTGAGCGAGCGGGCCCGCCGGGCCCTGGCGGGGCTGGACGGACGGGTCGGCACCCTGGCGGTGATCACCGGACGTCCGGTCGCCCGGGCGCGGGAGATGGTCGACGTCGACCGGCGCGGCGGACTGGACCATCTGGTGATGCTGGGTCTGTACGGGGTCGAGCGCTACGACGTGGGCACCGGGCAGCTGCAGGTCCCCGAGCCTCCCGCCGTGATGGGGCAGGCCCGCCACCGGCTCCAGGAGGCGGTGGACCGAGCGGTGGCCGCCGATCCCGCGATGGCCGGGACGATGGTCGAGGACAAGGGCAGCGCGGTGGTGCTGCACACCCGCCGAGCCGTCGAGCACGACCGGGCCCTGGCGCTGCTGGGGCCGGTGGCCCGCGATCTCGCCGGGGAGCTCGGGCTGGCCGTGGAGGAGGGCCGCGACGTCGTCGAGCTCAAGGCCTGGCAGACCACCAAGGGGGACGCCCTGCGCCGGCTGATCGCCGAACGCATGCCCTCGGTGCTGCTGATGTGCGGCGACGACCTCGGCGATCTGCCGGCGATGGCCGTCGTCGAGGAGTGGATCGGCGAGGGCAGGCCGGGGGCCAGGGTGGTGTCCTGGTCGGCCGAGCAGCCACGGGTGGCACGGTCGGCCGATGTGCTGTGCGACGGCCCCGAGGGAGTGGCGGCGTTCCTCGACGAGATCTCCGGACGGATCACCGAGAGTTCCACAATGTGATATCAAATCTCAGATTCCGGAAGAAAGCGGCGAGTTTCTTGGCAACCCGATGACCCCGTGCCTAAAGTGAGACCAGTGCTCGACGGCCAGTCCTGAGGACCGCGGTGGTCGCAGGGTCGGGAGCACGTCGAGGAGAGGACAGCCAGGTGGAGACACGGCGCACCGCAGTGATGGCACACGCATCATGCGTGGTCATGATGTCGATGCCGGCCTGCCGAATGCCCTCCTGTCCGGTGACCAGCAGCTGTTGCCGCTGAACCCGGTCCTGGACCGATGAGGCCACGGGCAACTCATCTGCGAGCGAGCCCCGATCCCGCGCCGATCAGCCCCTGGTTGACGGTACCCGGATCACCGGCACTCGGCTCCTGGTCGTCTCGTCAGTACTGCAGACGTCTCGTCGGAACCGGCTGGGCCCCGCAGCCCTCGACCCGGAGGTCCGGACCAGGCCCTCGCGAACCGATGAGGTCCGACCCGGGCGCCCACCAGTCCTCCAGAACCAGCACACCAGCATCATCACCACGTCATCCGTGAACACCCAGACAGTCCCCGAACCCCCGGGGACGCACTACCGCAAAGGACAGCAAGAGACCATGGCCAAGATCGCCAACGACGTCACCGAGCTCATCGGTGGCACCCCCCTCGTGAGGATCAACAAGCTCTTCCCCGACGCCAAGGCCACCATCCTGGCGAAGCTGGAGTACTTCAACCCCGCCTCCAGCGTCAAGGACCGGATCGCCAAGTCGATCGTCGACGCCGCCGAGAAGTCCGGTGAGCTCAAGCCGGGCGGCACCATCGTCGAGGCCACCTCCGGCAACACCGGTATCGGCCTGGCCCTGGTCGGCGCGGCGCGCGGCTACAAGGTGATCATCACCCTGCCGGAGACGATGTCGAAGGAGCGTCGCTCGCTGCTGCGTCTGCTGGGTGCCGAGCTCGTCCTCACCCCCGGAGCCGAGGGCGTCCCCGGAGCCAACAAGCGGGCCGCCGAGATCGTCGCCGAGACCCCCGGATCGATCCTCGCCGCGCAGTTCGACAACCCCGCCAACCCGGCCATCCACCACGACACCACCGGTGAGGAGATCTGGGAGGACACCGACGGCACCGTCGACATCCTGGTCGCCGGCATCGGCACCGGCGGCACCATCTCGGGCGCCGGCCGGTACCTCAAGGAGAAGAACCCCCAGATCAAGGCGGTCGGCGCCGAGCCCGCCGAGTCCCCGGTGATCACCAAGGGCCAGAAGGCCCCCCACAAGATCCAGGGCTGGGGCCCGGGCTTCGTCCCGAAGAACCTCGACAAGTCGATCGTCGACGAGATTCTCCTGGTGCCCGGCGACGAGGCCATCGAGCTGGCCCGTCGGGCCGCCTCCGAGGAGGGCATCATCACCGGAATCTCCGGCGGCGGGGCTCTCCAGGCGGCCGCACAGCTGGCCGCCCGGCCCGAGAACGAGGGCAAGACGATCGTCACGGTGATCGCCGACACCGCCGAGCGCTACGAGTCCACCGACCTGTTCAAGGGCTACCTCGACTGAACCCGCTCACACGGGGTCGATCCGGCCCCCGATGATCGACGCCACCCTGCGCAGACTGTGCGCCAGGGTGGCGTCGTCGTGTGCGCCGAACCCCAGCACCAGGCCGTGCTCGGCGCCGGCGCCTCCCCAGTAGGACGACAGCGGCGTGACACCGACCCCCGCCCGCCGGCAGCACTCGACCAGACCGGTCTCCTCGCCCCGGCACACCAGGACCGCCTGGAGGCCGCCGTTGATCGGTTGCAGGCGCGCCCCGGGCAGATCGCCGAGGGTGTCGATGACCATCTGGCGGCGCCGTCGGTAGATGCGCCGCATCCGCTGGGTGCGTCGCCGCAGCGCACCGCTGGCCAGGTAGTGCGCCAGGGCGGTCTGCACCAGGGCCCCGACCGGTTGTCCGAGGGCCTGCCGGCGCCGTCCCACCGGCGCCACCAGGGAGGCCGGCAGGACCAGGTAGCCGCAGGCCACCGATGGGCTCAGCAGTGAGGAGAAGGTTCCCAGCAGCACGGTGAGATCGGGGGCCATCGCCGCCAGGGCGGGCAGCGGGGACCCGACGTGTCGCAGCTCGGAGTCGAAGTCGTCCTCGATCAGCCAGCTGTGGTGGCCGCTCGCCCAGGCGGTCAGGGCCACCCGGCGCTCGGCATCGAGGGACCCGCCGTAGGGGTACTGGTGGCTCGGCGTCACCAGGACGGCGTCCAGCCCATCCCCGGGTCCGTCGGGCAGCGAGTCGGTGCGCAGGCCGTGCGCGTCAGTGGCCAGGTCGACGGTCCGGTGGCCCAGTGCCGGCGGCACCCGGCGCAGGCTGGGATAGCCCGGCGACTCCACCCCGATCCGCAGCACCGCCCGGTCCGGGGTGGCCCAGGTCCCCAGCACGGTGGCCAGCCCCTCGCGGGCCCCGGCCGTCACCACCACCCGGTCCGGGGTGGCGATCAGGCCGCGCATCTGACGCAGGTGCTCGGCGATCTGGCAGCGCAGCTCCCACAGTCCCAGCGGGTCCTCGACCGGTCCCGGCGGGGAGGACACCGCCTCGCGCCAGGCACCGCGCCACACCGAGTCGGCCAGTGAGGAGGTGTCGGGCTGTCCGGGGCGCAGGTCCAGCAGATGCGGCCGGTCGGGGACCTCGGCGCCATGCCCGACAGTCCCGGTGCGGACGGTGGACGGCGTCCCGGCGTGCAGCCCGTCGAGACGCCGGTTGACGGAGGTCCCCGAGCCGTGCGCCGCGACCAGGTACCCCTCGGCCTGGAGCTGGTCGTAGGCCGAGGTCACACACCCCCGGGAGACACCCAGACGGGCCGCCGCCTGCCGGGTGCTCGGCAGATGGTCACCCGGACGCACGCGGCCCGAGGAGATGAGCGTCCTGATCTGGTCGGCGAGCTGGACCGACAGTGTCCGGGACCCGCCGCGCTCCACCCTCAGCGGCAGATCGATCACCAGGTCCCGTCTCACCCGACCAGTCTGACCGGGAGAGTGGACCAGTGCAAGTGGTGCGATTTGGATCTTGGAACAGACCACTTTGCAGGACTTGGATGGCCTCATGACAGCTGAGAACACACAGGACGAGGCCCAGACGGGCACCTCCAGGGTCAAGCGCGGACTGGCGGACATGCTCAAGGGCGGCGTCATCATGGACGTCGTCACCCCTGATCAGGCCCGCATCGCCGAGGACGCCGGGGCGGTGGCCGTGATGGCTCTGGAGCGGGTGCCCGCCGACATCCGGGCCCAGGGCGGGGTGGCCCGGATGAGCGATCCGGACCTCATCGACGGGATCATCGACGCCGTCTCCATCCCGGTGATGGCCAAGGCGCGGATCGGGCACTTCGTCGAGGCCCAGGTGCTGGCCTCCCTCAAGGTCGACTACATCGACGAGTCCGAGGTGCTCAGCCCCGCCGACTACGCCAATCACATCAATAAGTGGGACTTCACCGTGCCCTTCGTGTGCGGGGCCACCAACCTGGGGGAGGCGCTGCGCCGAATCACCGAGGGAGCGGCGATGATCCGGTCCAAGGGCGAGGCGGGCACCGGCGACGTCTCCGAGGCCGTCAAGCACCTGCGGACCATCCGCAGCCAGATCCACAACCTGTCCAGCATGGACGCCGACCAGCTGTACGTCGCCGCCAAGGAGCTGGCGGCTCCCTACGAGCTGGTGCGCGAGGTGGCGCGCACCGGGGCGCTGCCCGTGGTGCTCTTCGTGGCCGGGGGAGTGGCCACCCCGGCGGACGCCGCGCTGGTGATGCAGATGGGGGCGGAAGGGGTCTTCGTGGGATCGGGGATCTTCAAGTCCGGCAGTCCCGCCAAACGGGCCGCAGCCATCGTGAAGGCCACCGCCGCCTTCGATGATCCCGATGTCATCGCCGAGGTCTCCCGGGGGCTCGGCGAGGCGATGGTGGGGATCAACGTCGCCGACGTGCCCGCCCCGCACCGTCTCGCGGAGCGTGGCTGGTGAGGGTCGGCGTCCTGGCCCTCCAGGGAGGGGTCGCCGAGCACCGCGAGGCGCTGCACCGGCTCAGCGTCGAGACCACCCAGGTGCGCAGACCCGCTGATCTGGCGGGTCTGGACGGCATCGTCCTGCCCGGCGGCGAGTCCACCGTCATCGACAAGCTGGCCCGCACATTCGGACTGGCCGAACCGCTCAGGGCGGCGATCGCGGCGGGGCTGCCCACCCTGGCCACCTGCGCCGGGCTGATCTACCTGGCCTGCCGGGTTCGAGGGGCCGCTCCCGGCCAGCAGACCCTGGGGGTGCTGGACATCACCGTGAGGCGCAATGCCTTCGGGACGCAGCTGGACTCCTTCGAGACCCTCCTGTCGGTCGACGGGGTCGCCGATCCGGTGCCGGCCACCTTCATCCGGGCCCCGGTCATCACCGAGCTGGGACCCGGTGTGCGTGCCGTGGCCCGACTGGACGAGAGTCGGGTGGTGGGGGTGCGCCAGGGCGCCGTCACCGGCTACTCCTTCCATCCCGAGGAGAGCACCGATCTGCGGGTGCACCGTGCCTGGATCGACTCCTGGGCGGCCTCGGGGGAGTTAGCGTCCTGAGGATGAACCAGTAGGGTGAGGGTCGTGGGAAAGGACCTTGTGGTGGGCCCGGACGGGCTGGCTCGACCGGCGTGGGCGGTGTCCGATCCGCTGCTGCGCGAGTACTACGACTCCGAGTGGGGGTTGCCGGTCCGCGACGAGCGCGGCCTCTTCGAGAGGCTGTCTCTGGAGGCCTTCCAGTCGGGGCTGTCCTGGCTCACCATCCTCCGCAAGCGCGAGGGGTTCCGGCAGGCCTTCCGCGACTTCCAGCCCGAGGTGGTCTCCCGGTTCGCCGCCGATGACGTCGAGCGGTTGATGAACGACTCCGCCATCGTGCGCAACAAGCTCAAGATCACCGCGACCATCGACAACGCGCGAGCGACCATGAGGCTGAGGTCCGACGGTGGACTTGCCGATCTCATCTGGTCCTTCCGGCCGTCGACCACTCCCGCCCCGCGCACCCTGGCCGAGGTTCCCACCGTCTCGGCGGAGTCGCGCGCACTGGCCAAGGAGTTGCGGGCCCGGGGATTCAGGTTCGTCGGTCCGACCACGATGTACGCCCTGATGGAGGCGGTCGGCATCGTCGACACCCATCTGGTCGGATCATGGCGTCGAGGAAGCTCGGGAGTCTGGCCGCAGTGACCGGACCGGGGCGCCCGCCTCAGTGGGTGGTCGACAGGTCGCCCGCCGTGAAACTCAGCGAGGCCTTGCCGATCGGAGCCTCCATCTGCTTCTGCTGCTCGGGCGGCGCATCGACCACCAGGGCATTGCTGGAGGCCGTGCCCAGGTGGCGTCGCTCGTAGTACTCCGACCCGTTGGAGCGGTATCCGGAGATCACGTACCAGCGCTTGCCGTGGGCCTTGTAGGTGATGCTCGCCCCGGCATCGCGGTAGCTGTCCTGGGCCGTCTGGTAGCAGGCGCTGAGGGAGCCGCCGCAGTCTGCCAGGCCGGTGTTGACCCCCAGGCCGCGCATCGTGGCGCGTCCGTCGGGTGAGGTGAAGGTCACCCCGTCGGCGTCCTCGGTGCCGGACCAGCCGATCGGGGCGGTGAACCCGAAGCCGTAGCGCTGGTTCCGGTAGCTGCTGGTGCCGGCGCTGACCAGGCTCGGCGTGGCGGCCGCGGTCGGCGTGCTGGATGGCGTGGAAGTGGTGGGCTGGGCGGGAGCGGTGGACTGGGCGGGTGCCGTCGCGCCGACCGGACCGGAGGTCGCGGAAGCCGAGCTGTCGGTGGGAGCGACCACCGCAGCGGCGGTCCCACCCGTTCCGGTGCCGCGCTGGGAGAACAGGTAGCCGCCGGTTGAGGCGGCGATGACCACCACGGCCAGTGCGCCGACGACCAGACCTCGACGGCGTCGTCGGGATCCCCCGGGGAGTCGAGGGTCGGCCGGCGCCGGGAAGGCTGCGGCAGCGGGGTACGGGGAACCGGGCGCAACAGCAGGAGCAGCAGAAGGCGCGGCCGGAGGGAACGTGGCCGGAGACGCCGGTCCCGGGACCCACGTCGGGTCGGGTGCCGGGATCACTGTGGGATCGAGCTGCGGCAGCGGGACGGCGGGCGGGGGAGTGCGCAGCCGGGCCAGGGCGGGAACGGCCGCCAGGACTGGGCCGGCCGCCGAGAGTGCCGCAGCGACGTCGGCCGCCCGGTAGAGCCGGTCGGTCGGTGACTTGGCAAGCAGCCGTGAGACGATCTGCCACAGTGGTTCGGGGAACCCGTCGGGGCGCCCGGGGGCGCACTGGCAGTGACCGCGCAGCACGGTCATGGTGGAGCCGGTGGCGAAGGGAGTCACCCCGCAGACCATCTCGTAGAGCATGATGCCCAGCGAGTACAGGTCCGAGGCCGCGGTGGGGCGATGGCCCTCAATGATCTCGGGAGCCATGTAGTTCGGCGTTCCGACCACGGCGGTCATGTGGGACAGGTGGGAGGCGTCCTGGAGGAAGGAGACGCCGAAGTCGGTGAGTCTGGCGGACTCGGGAGGGCCGGGCTCGACCAGGACATTCGCCGGTTTCACATCCCGATGGACGATGCCGTGGGCGTGCACCGCGCCCAGGCCGATGGCGATCTGGCGGCCGAGTTCGGCCGCCTCGCCCGCGGGAAGTGTGCCGCGACGAGCCAGTAGGCTCTGCAGATCGGTGCCGTCGACGAGGTCCATCACGATGGCCAGGGTCTGCCCCTCGACAACCATGTCGTGGACCCGCACCACATGGGGCGAGTCGATTCCCAGGGCGATCGAGCGTTCAGTGACGAAACGCCGGACCAGATCGGGGTCGCTGGCCAGTCCGGGGAGCAGAAGTTTGACTGCGAAGGCCCGGCCGGAGCGGTCTGTGGCCCGCCAGACCTCCCCCATCGAGCCTGTACCGAGGACCGAGGTGAGGAGGTAGTTGCTGCCGAGGGCCCGACCAGCGCCCTGCGGCTCACTCTGGTCGTCATTCACGGCCGGGATTCTACAAGTCGGGTGGCGGGCTCTCCGGGCGTCTCAGCCAATCACTGCGATGCCGGAGGGGAACGGCGCACCGGTCGGCTCAATGGTCACGATGAGGGGATGGCCGGAGGGTGGAATGAGCAGTCCTCTGGTCGGTTGGGATCACCCATCAGTCCGGCGGTCGGGATCTCTCAACCGGCACTTGAGGGATCGCTGAAAAATTCTCAGTGCGTCTGATGGAAGCACTGTCGTCGTCGGTGGATCGGACCGGCGACCCACCTGATCGTGGAGCTACGCCCCTTGCCAGATACATGTGTACGGCGTTACGTGGACGCCCCCAAGGAGATGAATCACATGTTTGTATTTCTTACCCCGCGGATGGCGTGTTGCATTGATGCGGCCGGAGATTGGTGATCTGGCACTGGTCCGTGGAAGGCGGACTCACGTACATTTCCCGTAGTCGCAATGGCAGTGGCCCTGTCCCGACCTGGACGACAGGAAGGGGCTCTGGGGACCGCCTCGAGCAGTCGAGAGACGGGTTTCGCCCGGCGGAAGGAAGTAAGCCTGATGGGAGCAGCGCACTCACTGAGAATCGGTGTCGCAGCAATAGCCTCGGCAGGTCTGATGGCCGGATGTGCCCCACTCACCGCTCACCAGCAGGCGACCCGGCGGGTCGACGACGGGTCGACTGCGCGCAAACAGGCCGACGCCCTGCGGGCGCTCACCCAGCCGCGCGGTGTCCCGGCCGACAGCGGATCGGCGTCCGCCACTGCCTCGACGCGGTCGACCCGGGCCACCTCCACGGTGCCGGACGACTCCAGCTCGCAGACCGCCGCTCCCGCACAGACGCAGCAGGCCCAGGCTCCCGACACCCAGGATCCGGCCGACCAGGCCGGCGAGTCGGCCCAGTCGGATGCGGAACAGTCCGCCCCCGAGTCGACCGATCAGACGGCCGACCAGGATGTCCAGGTCGCCGCCGCTCAGCCGTCGACGGCCACCCCGACCCCCGATGCTGCCCCGACTCCTGATGCCGCGATGAGCACCGACGCTCCCGTTACTGCTTCTGCCACGCCCTCGGACTCGTCCAGCAGCACGGCGGCGAGCACCACAGCTGAAGCCCCGGAGTCGGCGTCTGCGACCCCCAGTGCGACGTCCTCCTCCTCGAGCCCGGCCGCCACGGCACCGACTCCGTCCGTCTCGAGCGCGGCGCCCTCATCCGCGACGTCGACCCCTTCCGTGACGTCGACCCCTTCCGCGACGACTTCGGCTCCGTCTGGCGCGACCTCTAGTCCGTCTGCCCCGAGCCCGTCTGAGTCGGCCACGACACCGGCCCCGTCGGTCTCCAGCGCCGCGCCGTCCTCGACGTCGAGTCGGCGGCTGCCCACCAAGGACCTGGCATCCTCTCAGAAGCCGTCCGCACCCGAGCAGCAGAGTGCTGACCAGCAGGATTCCGAGGAGTCCTCGACCGGGAGCAACTCCGCGTGGGTGACGGACTACCTCAACGTCCGCAGCGGTCCCTCGGCATCCCTGCCCAAGGTCGCCACCCTGACGCCCGGACAGCAGGTCCGGACCACCAGCCGCACCGCGAACGGCTACCAGCAGGTCGTCTTCCAGGGACGCACCCGCTGGGTCCAGGCCAAGTACCTGACTGACGCGGCGCCGGCCTCCAGTAGAACTCTCGGCGCCGCTGCCGTGGCGAAGTCGACCAGAAAGGTCACCGCGAGCGCTCCCTCGGCGGCTGCCAAGGCGCCGTCCTCGGTATCGACCGCGCTGGTGCGCGGTGCTTACCTGACAGACAACGTCAACCTGCGCAGCGCTGCCGGCACCGACCAGAAGTCGTTGGGCATCCTGCCGGCCCACAGCTACCTCACGCTGCGCGGAGCGACGGTCGACGGCTGGGCTCCCGTGAGCGCAGCCGGTCACTCCGGCTGGGTGAAGGCGGCATTCCTGTCCACCACGAAGCCGGCAGCCATCGTGCCGGCGAGCCTGCGTGCGCCCAGCGCCTCCACACCTGCCCAGACCGCCAAGAAGGCCTCGGCCACGAAGTCCGCCGCGGCGAAGAACGCCGCGTCTGTTCGGCGGATTGTGTATGCGTCGGTGGGTGTGAATGTGCGGAGTGGTGCGGGGACGGCTTTCCGGACGGTGGGTCAGTTGTCGCAGGGGG
>NZ_AUDD01000025.1 GCF_000425285.1 Acidipropionibacterium jensenii DSM 20535
CGGATCCGGGGGTCGGCGGTGATCCGGGAGGCCCGGAACACCTGACCCAGCCCTTGGGAGGGGGTGCGTCCCTCGGTGGTGGCCAGGAAGTCGGCCAGCGGGGTGCCGGTGGTCCTCTCGGTGGCACACGAGCGGGCGACCGCGTCGGTCGCCACCGCCGCCGCGGCACTGACCCGCCCCTCCAGGGTGCGGATCCGCGTCATCGCGGTGACCTTCTGGGCGTCGGTCATGGCGGCGATCCCGGTGAGGTCCAGCGCCGTGAGGGCGTCCTCGATCACCGCGATCCCTCTCCAGAATTCCGACGTGTCATCCATGGGTCAATGATACGCAAACCGGCACCTGCACACCAGACAATCACGCCGATTGTTTCCTGTGAAGAATCGCCGATATTCACAGGAGAAATTGTCCCACAACTCGACCAAACCCGACCGGTAAGACGGCGCGGAAGCAGTACCGGTGTCGTGTGTCGGAGGTGTGGGGCATGTTTTCCCGCGATGTTCTCGTGAACACGCGACAATCATCACGAAAAACCCTGCCGACACATTGTGTCCAACACTAACAGAGACCACCGACAAGAATCGGCAAGACCGGCTCCACTCCAACCGAACCCAGGCAGAGCCAGACCCACCCCAACCGAACCCAGGCAAACCCCAGTCGACCCAAGCCACCCAGGCAAACCCAGGTGAACCCAAGCCGACCCGGCTCAGCTCAACCCCTCGACGACGTCAGCCAACTCGCCAACCGGTCGACATGCGTCGAGCTCGATCGACGCACCCCGGCGAAGCAGCGGCTCAACCTCCGCCGCGTACTGCCGTATCTCGGCCTGCTGGTCCGCGGAGCGCCCATACGGGTTGTTCGTCCGCGTCGCAACACGCTTGATCAGAACCTCGACCGGAGCACTCAGCAGCACCACATGCTCGAACCGGCCATAGAAGCGGCCCTGGTTCTCGGCAGTCCCCGAGACGACGACATCGTCGTGGCGCGCCAGAAATGCGCTCATCCGAGGCTCGTCCCACAACACTCCGGGCAACGTCCAGCCGTCGTAGTCGGTGTCGACGGTGAGATGTCCGCGCCGGGCAAGCTCCTGGAGCAGAGTCGACTTCCCCGCGCCCGACATGCCGGTGACAAGGATGCGGACCATGACCCAACCCTATGCAGCCGCTGTTCCGAGCTACCTCCCAACGTCCTCAGATTGAGACCGCAGACCGTACTCTGGACGTCGACCGTCTCCTCCGTCCCCCAGGAAGTGCCGAGACAGGAGCACGCGATGACCACAGAACAGACTCACCTGGTTGAACGGCTTCGATCGCTGCTCACCGATGAGCCGGAGGTGCGCGAGGTGTCGATGTTCGGCGGCCGGTCGATCATGGTCAGCGGGAAGATGATCGCCAGCGCCCGGAAGGACGGTGGACTCCTGGTACGCGTCGACGCCGACCAGCACGACGAGCTCCTGCGCGGCCCCGGAGCCACGCAAGCGGTCATGGGCCCCGGACGCGACATGGGACCGGGCTGGATCGAGGTCGCGGCCGAGGCAGTGAGCGACGACGAGACGCTGTCATCCTGGGTCTCCGTCGCGATGGCCTACAACCGCACAGTCACCGGGCGCTGACGCCGACCGCGCCTTCGACCGGACCGCTCGGTACTCCCAGGACGCGCCCGATAAGCACCGAGCAGTCCGATAGTCGAGTCCGGGAGCGGCGTTCCGCCTCCTATACCGTGGGTCCTGTGAAGGCTCCTCGCCGCTTGCCCGCACTGGCCATCGCTGGTGCGTCACTCGTTGCTCTGTCAGGGTGCTCCCCCGATGGGATGCTCTGGGGTCCCCACGGCGCGCAAGTGATCAGCACGACGGAGACGCTGATCGCCGGCGCGTCGTCCGGCAGCCAGAACTCACTCGCCTGCGAGGACTCGTCCGCGGTCTTCGGGGACGCAGCGGCCTGGAGGGGACTGCGCGCAGGAGAGCCGGAGCAGGTAGAGCCCACGACGTCCGGTGATCGGCCAATGCCGAACGCGACGTGGAGAATCAACCTCGAAGGAGCAGGTATCGCCAGAACCTCCGGCGAGAAGGTCCCGACGGATGTGTTCTACCGTGAGACCACCACCGGCATGTGCGTCGCCGATGTCATCTGGCAGACGGTGGACGTCGAGTAGGTGCCACAGGTCGCAGCCTCTGGTGTCACCAACGTCACGCCCTGCAACATCTGGACTCTCCCTCCTCACAAGCCCCTCGGCCCACGGCGTCATTCGTCGCAGCCCGGGCGGCAGTCATCCCTCAGCTGTCCACCACTGCGTCCGACCCAAGGCACAACACCTGTCCGCGAAGGAGACAAGACCATGACCGACGCCGCTCCCGACAAACACGATCCCACGACGGTGCGTGAAGCGACCTGGGCAGTGCACGGCGGCAACAGGCCCGACCCCGGCAGTGGAGCGCTGCGGACGCCGTTGGTGATGGCGAACTCCTACCTGTTGCCCGACGACCCCGCCAGTATCGACTGGTCGGGCACCGACAGTCTGATCTACACCCGCAACGGTGCGGTCAATCAGCAGGCTCTGGAGCGCAAGCTGGCAGCGATGGAGGGCGGTGACGCCGCCACCGTGTTCGCCACCGGGGTGGCTGCGCTGCATGCGGTGTTCTTCACCCTGTTGCGTGCAGGAGACCACGTGGTCGTCTCAGACATCACCTACGAGGCGGTGTGGCGGCTGTTCAGCGAGCTGCTGCCAGAGCGGTACGGGATCGAGGCGACCTTCGTGGACGCCTCGGACCCTGACCTCGTCGCGGCCGCGATCCGCCCCACCACACGGCTCGTCCATGTCGAGACGATCGCCAACCCCACCACCCGAGTCGCTGACATCGCCGCGCTCGCCGGGATCGCGCACGAGCACGGCGCACTGCTGTCGGTGGACTCGACGTTCACCCCACCACCGGTGTTCCGGCCACTCGCCGCCGGGGCCGATCTGGTGATCCACTCGCTCACGAAGTACATCAACGGGCACGGCGACGCGATGGGCGGGGCGGTGATCGGCAGCGCCGAGCTGGTGTCGCGGATCCGCGGCGATGCGCTGGTCGACGTCGGCGGAGCCATCTCGCCGTTCAATGCCTGGCTGATCCTGCGCGGTTCGGTCACCCTGCCACTGCGGTTGCGACAGCACATCAGCTCCGCCGTACGGGTCGCGGCACACCTGGACGCCGATCCCCGGGTGGCCTTCGTCGCCTATCCCGGCCTGCCCTCGCACCCGCAGCACGATCTGGCCAGCCGCCAGTTCGGCACGATCGGGCCGGGAGCGATGCTGGCTTTCGTGCTCGACGGTGACTCGGATCTGCAGGACCGGTTCGTGAACCGGCTGCAAGTCATCACCTCGGCCGTGTCACTCGGCCACGACGAGTCCCTAATCGTCCACGTCGGCCCCGATGGGCGGGGCGGAGCAGAGCACTATCCCGCGGAGTTCCGCCGCTTCGGACACCTGCGGCTGTCCGTCGGCCTGGAGGACCCGGACGATCTGATCGCCGACATCGACCAGGCCCTCGACCACGCCCTCCCACCGGTTCGCTGAGCGGCTCCTGGGAACCCCCGCATCCACAGGCCTCACTGGGTTACCCGACCCCGCTCGATGAGCACCGCGTCGTGAGGTCGCCTTCGCGGGGCCGGCGCAACGGCTCCCGGGCAACGGCCGCGGCGGCGGCTCAGGAGAACAGACTGATGGCGTAGAGCACGAACACGAAGAGGTGCGCGGCGCCGTGCAATGCGGTGACCCTCTGGGCGCTGAAGGTGGTCAGACTCAGCAACAGGCTCACCGCGAGCAGGAGCAGGTTCACGGGTCGCTCGGCGAGAACGACGGTCTGCCCGGTGAGCAGACCGATCGCAAGCACCACGGGAAGGGTGAGGCCGACACAGGAGACGAGTGCGCCGTGGGCAAGATTCGTGACCCGCTGCCCCTCGCCCATCCAGGCGGCGCGGATCGTGGTGATGGTCTCGGGCAGGAGCACGATCACCGCGATCAGGACCCCCGACAGCACGACCGGAGCACCGAGCCGGCCCAGCCCGTCCTCCAGGAGGACGGCCATGTGGTGCGAGAGCAGCACGATCGGGATCGCGGTGATCAGCAGCACCAGCGACCGGACGATCACCTCCGTCCCGTGCTCGTGCAGCGAGAACCCGGCCGTCCGGCGTGGCTGAGCCGGGATGGCGGAGGTCACCGGCTCAGCCACGGCCGGGCTGGACGCCACACCCCCGGACACCGCACCCTTCGACGCCGACCCCTTCGACACCGAAGTGGTGGCGCCGACCTCCTTGAAATCGCTGCTCTGCGCCCCGGTCTGCCGGTAGAGGAAGAACGCGTAGAGCAGGATCGTGAGGGTCAGGACGGGGATCGCCAGGCCGGCCGGATAAGCGCCTCCGGTGCCCATCACGGCCGGCAGTGCGAAGGCGGTGGCGAGCAGCACGACGAGCAGGGAAAGGTAACTGGAGACGCCGGTGCGGTTGACGCGCAGATCCCTGTGCCGCAACCCGCCCACCAGCAGGGCCGCCCCGATGACGAGGGTGAGGATGATCATCGTCGAGGCCATCACGGAGTCCCTGGCGATGGTGGTGTGCTCGCCGGGTCCGAGCATCACCGCAGAGATGAGGATGACCTCGATCAGCACGATCGACAGGGTCAGCACCAGCGTGCCGTAGGGGTCTCCCAGTCGGTCGGCGAGGCGCTCGGCCTGGGCGACGACCCCGCTCGAGGAGACCACGATCACCGCCACGATCGCGGCGAGCACCAGGAACAGCACCGGGCTGGGCATCTGCCCCACCGGAAGCGGCTCAGCGATCAGCAGGGCGATGAACGCGGCCCAACCCACCCCGATCCGCAAAAGCACAGCGGGAGTGAGGATGACGCGCAGGGAGGCGGCGGATGGCACGGAGATGATCTGTTCCCCGGGGTCGTCCCCGGCCCATGACTCGCGCTGTCCGGGTCGTCCCGGCAGCACCTTCCAATCTCCCGACTCTAGCCGAGCCAGCACCCCCGGCTCAGGAGTGCCGGGCTCAACGGGGACCCTCCGCCCCGCACACCAGTGGCCACCGGACCCGGGATCGGGATCACCACGGAGACGGCCACCACAGCGATGGCCGCCACGTCGACGGACACCACGGCGCCCCGGGTGCCTCTGATGCCGTCGTCGACGACCTCCCGGATCACCCCGAAACCGCCTCTGACTACCTGTTCGTGAGGTGATGCCCGGCAAAACCCACCCGGAAACCGCGCAGGCAGTACCCGGCGACCAGATCGTCCCACTCGATCCGCGGCTCGGCCAGGATCTGCGGCTCGAGGTCGAGCATCCGGGTCAGCAGGACGTCGGTCTCCAGCAGGGCGAGCGCCTGGCCGGGGCAACGGTGCGCCCCGTCCCCGAAACTCAGCCCGGCCGGGTGCACGTCGCGGTCCAGCGGACGCCCCGGACACAACGACAGCGGATCGGCCCCCATCACCGCCGGATCGACATTGGCCTGCCGCACCTGGAGATCGACGAGGTCGCCGCGCCCCAGGCAACGCTCGTCGGCGCCGTCGGCCACCCTCAGCGTCTCGCCGACCCGCCGGTAGATGTGCCCCACCACCGGCTCCAGACGGATGATCTCCTCGAGGACGCCGATCCGCCCATCGGCATCCGCGGCCAGATACGCCGCGCGCAGGTCCTCGTCGGTGAGCAGGTGCCACAGCGCCATCGCGATGAACTCGCGCGTGGTCACCATCCCGGCCGTCCCATAGGTGACGCACTCCACGAGGATGTCGACGTCGGTGTACCCCTCCGCGATGAGGTGGCTGATGACGTCCTCCCCCGGCCGCCTCCGCCGCGCCCGCACAGCGGGTCTGACGTCGGCCAGGTAGAGGCTCACCACCGGTCCCAGGCCGTGCACCGCAGCGGACGCCCACTGTCTCCGGGTCCGGCCGAGATCGGGTTTGGTGATGTCGAAGGGGGGTTGGTTGAAGAACCGCACCAGGCGCCCGGCAAGGCCTTTCACCGACGAGTTGGTCAGTCCGACCACCTGACGGGTGACGTCGACGGCGTAGAGCAGCGCCAGGTCCTCGACCCGACAGCCCACCCCACCGGCCGTCCCGACGTCCCCGGCGTCATCCATCGCATCGGCCAGCAACCTCTCGGCGGCATCGACCATCAGCGGCCGATACCGCTCGCTGACCACCCTGGGCGCGAAGAACCGCCCCACCTTGCGACGCTGTTCGTCGTGCAGGGGCCCATCGGAGAACAGAATCGGGTGGTGCTTGAGCCGTCCCTTCGGCACGAACTCGGAGGTGAACCCGGCCTGAGTGGTGCAGCCGCGGGCCTGCAGGACCTCGCGCGCCACCGGGTAGGAGCCGATCCGCCACACCCCCGGCGCCTGCTCCACCGTCGACTCGTGCGGATCTCCGGGCTGCACCGCCCGTCGCCTGTTCGGTCCGTCCACCGCGACTCCTCGGATCGTCGTGGTCCTCACACTGCCTCATCCACATGCTGCGCAACCATCCTGTCACGCCGGCTCGACGACGTCCCGAGCCCGATTCCAGGAAGGCGCAGCACGCCGGGCAGCCCCGAACACCGGGTGCTGGACAACCCGGCTCGACGACGTCTCGACCCCGACAATCCCGCACAGGCTGGACTGGCCCCATACGATCGAGACATCCAGGGCGGACCCCCGGTCATCGCAGCACCTCGACCGGGCACGCGATGGGTCACCGTCAAGCACCCCGACGAGGGAGGTCTCGTGAACCACTGGCAGTACCTGATCGTCCTGGCGGCCTGCGTCGCCATCACCCTCCCGCTGGAATTCCTCATCGGCGCCCGCGTCTACCG
The DNA here is from genome assembly GCF_000425285.1 of Acidipropionibacterium jensenii DSM 20535. Lineage (GTDB taxonomy): Bacteria > Actinomycetota > Actinomycetes > Propionibacteriales > Propionibacteriaceae > Acidipropionibacterium > Acidipropionibacterium jensenii. The sequence goes on from NZ_AUDD01000025.1 coordinate 6,827, forward strand.
CTCCCCCCGCCGACTCCTGCTGACCCTCATCCCGATGCTGGTGATCTTCGTGGGATGGGACGTCGTCGGCATCCTGCGCCACCACTGGTGGTACGAGCCGCGGTTCATCTCCGGCATCCACCTGGGAGCGCTGCCCCTGGAGGAGTTGCTCTTCCTCACCATCATTCCGATCTGCGCGCTGCTCACCTACGAGGCGGTCGGCCGGATCCTGCTGCTGGCCCGCACCCCCGGACGCCTGCGCTACCGATGGCCCGACGGCCTGGTCCGGATCGCCGACGAGTCCGCCACCCGACCCCACGAGAGCAGTGATCATGCCTGAGTACACGGTTCTGACGCTGATCGGCATCGTCGCGGTGGTCGTCTGGGAGCTCGCCTGGGCCAGAACCGGGATCTTCTCCTCGGCCCGCTACTGGCTGACGATGGCGATCGTCTTCTTCTTCCAGATCTGGGTGGACGGCTGGCTCACGAAACTGTCGGCGCCGATCGTGATGTACGAACCCACCGAGTTCTCCGGCATCCGATTCCCCTGGGACATCCCCATCGAGGACTTCGGCTTCGGTTTCGCCATGATCACATTCACGATCATCTGCTGGATCAAGTTCGGCCACAGGGAGGCACGATGAGCGCGAGAAGCCCGTTCCCACGCCACCACGGCAACGCCGACCACAGCGACGCCGACAGCAACGACCACGGCGACGCCGCCCGCTCCGACCACGGCGACGCCGGCGACTCCCGACATCCTGGAGACGCCGACGACACCAGAGGATCGGCCCGCACCGACCGCCCTGGACGCGACCGCCACGCGGTCCGCCACGCCGCCCCCACCGGCCGCTACCGGATCACCGAGGACCGCCATGTCGCAGTCGTCGGCGGCGGCATCGCCGGGCTGGCGGCCGCCACCGTGCTGGCAGAGCGCGGGGTGAGGGTCACCCTTCTGGAGTCCGAACCGCGACTGGGAGGCCGGGTCGCCTCATGGCCGATCGGCGAGGGCCGCACAATGAGTCGCGGATTCCACGCCTTCTTCCGCCAGTACTACAACCTGCGCTCCCTGCTGAAGCGGTTCGACCCCGACCTCACCAGCCTCGCCCCGGTCCCGGACTACCCGCTTCAACGCCCCGACGGCCTGCGCGACTCCTTCTCGAACATCCCGCTCACCCCGCCGTGTAGCATCCTCGGTTTCGTTCTGCGCAGCCCCACGATCACCCTGCGCTCCCTGGTCGACGTCAACGTCGCGGCGGCGCTGGAACTGGTCCGGGTCCGCTTCCCCGACACCTTCTCCGCCTACGACGGCGAGTCGGCCGCGGCATTCCTCGACCGGCTGCGGTTCCCGCCGGCCGCCAGGGACCTGGCCCTCGAGGTCTTCGCGCGCTCCTTCTTCGCCGATCCCGACGACTTCGCCGCCGGCGAGCTGGTCGCGATGTTCCACACCTACTTCCTCGGCTCCGCCGAGGGCCTGGTCTTCGACGTCCCGGTCGACGACTACGACACCACCCTGTGGGCTCCCCTCGGACGGGTCCTCGACGGATTCGGCGTCGACGTGCGCACCTCCTGCCCGGTCCGGTCCATCGACACCACCGCGCAGGGCGCGACCCTCACCCTGGACGACGGCGTCCTGTCCGCCGACGCCGTGGTGCTGGCCACCGATCCGCGCACCGCCCGGCAGCTGGCGGCGTCGACCACCTCGCCATCCCTGGCCGGCTGGCGCCACGCCGTCGCCGCCACCCGCAACGCCCCTCCCTTCGTGGTGGTCCGGCTCTGGCTGGACGAACCGGTCGAGGCCGATCGACCGCCCTTCCTCGGCACCAGCGGATACGGTCCGCTGGACAACATCTCCGTGCTGGAGCGGTTCGAGGACGGCGCCCGGAAATGGTCAGCCCAGCACGGCGGCGCCTCGGTCGTGGAGCTGCACGGCTACGCCTGCGACCCGTCGGTGACCACCGACCCCGCCGCCCTGGACGACGTCGTCACCGAGCTGTCTCACCAGCTTCACGCGGCCCTTCCCGAGACCGCGCGGCTGGGTGTGGTGCACCGCGAGGTGCTGGCCAGGCAGGACTGCCCGGTGATCGGCCCCCGCGGCTGGACCGAGCGTCCCGGGGTGACGACCCCCTCCCCGGCCCTGGTGCTGGCCGGCGACTGGGTGGCCTGCGACCTTCCGGTCGCGCTGATGGAGCGCGCCGCCACCACCGGTTTCCTGGCAGCCAACACCCTGCTGCACCGTTGGGGAGTCCAGGGTCAGGACGTCTGGTCCACCCCGATGAGCGGCCTGCTGGCCACACCGCGGCAGCGCTCCTGGACGGCGCTGCCCTGAGTCGGCCCCGCGATCACCGCGGGTGGCGCGGCAGATCCGCGGCCCACGGGGCGTGGAACAGTGAGAGTTCCTGGGCGGTGTCGTCGAGGAAGCCGATGACGACGTCGCGCTCGGCCGGGGTGAGCCGGGCCGCGGCGTTGAACCGGCGGGCCTGCTGGCGTCCCACGGTCGACGCGGCGGCCTCGCGGGTCTCCGGGGTGATGCTGATCACCAGCGCCCGCCGGTCGCTGGGGTGGGGCCGGCGGGTGATGTGGCCACCGCGCTCCAGCCGGTCGAGAAGCTTGGTCGTCGAGGCACTGGAGATGCCCAGTTGGGCCGCGATGACGCTGGGAGTGACCAGCTCCCCGCGACGCCCGCTCACCATCAGGAAGTGCAGCGCCCGCATGTCGGTGCGGTTGAGCTTCATGTAGGCGTCGGAGGCCTCGACCAGCTCCTCCTCGACCTGCCGCAACCGCGCGAAGGCGCCCATCAGGGTGTTGATCTGGGCGATGTCGGGGTCCGACAGCGAGGACCGGTCCACCAGGTCACTTGACTCGACGTCGTAGAGACTGAGGCGACTCGTCTGCGCATCGCGGTCTTCACTCACGGGGAAAGATTATCAGCACAGTCAGATACATCCTTTACATATTGCTAGCCTGGCTATTAAAGTCTCAAGGAAGCCACTTACTTCTGGAGGGATCACTGATGAACGACAGTCTCACAGCTGCCCAGTCGTCACTCCCACGCACTGCGGGGCAGCGATGACAGCGCCCATCTGCACCGACGAGGCCGCGACCCGCGCCCACCTCCAGACCCTCATCTCAGAGTTCTTCGAGGGCGGTACCGGTCGGGCCGCCGGCTACGGCAGCCACTTCCAGAAGCTCTGGCAGATCGCCGGCCGATCGGTGGCCGGCGGCAAGCTGATGCGGCCCCTGCTGCTCATGAACTGCCACGACGCGCTGAGCTCCGATCGCGAATCGCGCCACCACGGCCACCGCGCCGCCAACGACCCGGTCTCCAACCTGGCGGTCGCGGTGGAGCTGCTGCACTACTCCTTCCTCCTCCACGACGACGTCATCGACGGCGACCTGCTGCGCCGGGGCCGACCCAATCTCATCGGTTCGATGGTCAACGACGACGCCACCGCCGACCACGACGTCGCCCGGGTGATGCACTGGGCGCAGACCTGCGGGATCCTGATGGGCGATCTGCTGCTGTCGGCCAGCCACCAGATCTTCGCCCGCGCCGCCGTCGGCGAGTTGCAACGGATCCGCCTGCTCGACCTCCTCGACGAGACGATCGAGGACTCGATCGCCGGTGAGCAGATCGACGTCGGACTGAGCGACGCGATCATCTCGCCGGAGCTGCACACCATCCTCGACATGACCGCCCGCAAGACCGCCACCTACAGTTTCGAGCTGCCGATGCGGATGGCGGCGGTGCTCACCGGGGCACCGCGCTGCGTGGAGGACCGGATGGGCACGATCGGACGCCATCTGGGGCTGGGGTTCCAGCTCCAGGACGACCTGCTGGGCGCCTTCGGCGACCCGGCCGCCCACGGCAAGGACCACCTCTCCGATCTGCGCGAGGGCAAGCAGACCGCGATCATCGCCGCGGCCCGCACCACCCCGGCCTGGCCCGACATCGAGGGTCTCCTCGAGATGGCGGCGCTCTCCCAGCACGAGGCGGCGCGGCTGTCCGCGATGCTGGCCGAGTGCGGCGCCCAGGACCGGGTCGCCGACCTCGCCGAGCAGGAGCTGCGATCGGCCACCATGCTCATCGACACCTCGGGCGAGGACCTCCCCCAGCCGGTCCGCACGGTCCTCATCGACCTCATCGAGAAGCTCTGGGGACGATCCTCATGACCTCCCCGCACCTTGCCTCCCCGCACCTGGACGGACCGGCTCCCACCTCACCGTCCGCACCGGAACCGACTCCCACCGGATCGGCCCTGCGCACCTACACTCGCACCGCCGAGCGGGCCTCGGCCGAGGTGATCTCCTGCTACTCGACCTCCTTCGGCGCGGCCACCAGGCTGCTGGGAGCGCGACACCGCCAGCACGTCCGCAACGTCTACGCCCTGGTCCGGGTGGCCGACGAGATCGTCGACGGCGTCTGCCAGCAGGCGGGCCTCGACACCGCCGCGCAGGAGGACGTCCTGGAGCGGTTCATCGCCGAGACCCACCGCGGTCTGGACACCGGTTACAGCAGCAACCTGGTCGTCCACGCCTTCGCCCACACCGCCCGGGCGGCCGGTTTCGGACGCGATCTGGTCGATCCCTTCTTCGCCTCGATGCGTTCGGACCTCCATCACGACGACGCCGCCGGGCTCGACGAGCAGGCCCACGACTCCTATGTGCATGGTTCTGCGGAGGTGGTGGGGCTGATGTGCCTGGCCGTCTTCGTCCGCGAGGAGCACCTCGATCCGGCCACCCGCTCCCGACTGGAGCACGGTGCCGCCCGACTCGGCGCGGCCTTCCAGGACGTCAACTTCCTGCGCGACCTCGCCGACGACACCGACCGCCTAGGCCGCTCCTACCTGGGGCCCGCCCACCGGCTGACCGACGCCGACCGCGACCGGATCGTCTCGCGGATCCGCGACCAGCTCGCCGACGCCGAAGCGGTGATCGGGCTGCTGCCCATCGACTCCAGGTCCGCGGTGCGCAGCGCCGCCGGACTGTTCGCCGCGCTGGCCGACCGGCTGTCACGCACACCGGTCGAGGACCTCTACCGACGCCGGGTGAGGGTCCCCGATCTCAGGAAGGCCGCCATCATCGCCGAGGCCGTGGGCCGGACATGGAGGGAACGCCGATGAGTCGGGTCGTCATCATCGGGGCAGGGGTGGCCGGACTCGCCACCGCCGCCCTGCTGGCCCATCAGGGTCACGAGGTCGAGGTGCTCGAGGGGCGCGACGACGTCGGCGGCCGGGCCGGCAGCCTCACCCGCGACGGGTTCCGGTTCGACACCGGCCCCTCCTGGTACCTGATGCCCGAGGTCTTCGAGCACTTCTTCGAGCTGCTGGGCACCTCGAGCGCCGAACAGCTGGACCTGCGCACCCTGGATCCGGGCTACGCGGTGTTCAGCGAACCCGATCCTGGCGCGCCGGCGTCTCCCCCGGTCATCATTCCCCGTGGTCAGGACGCCGTCGAGAGGGTCTTCGAGAGCCGCGAGCCCGGCTCCAGCACGGCCCTCCGGAGCTACCTGGACTCCGCCGCCAGGACCTCGCGGCTGGCCCAGGAGTACTTCCTCTACAACCCGTACACCCGGTTGCGGCCGATCCTCACCCCCGAGATCACGCGCAGCCTGCCCGACCTCGCCGGCCTGCTCACCCAGTCCCTCGCCGACCACATCTCACGCCGGTTCCGCGACCCCGTGCTGAGGCAGGTGCTGGGCTACCCCGCGGTCTTCCTAGGCACCAGCCCCGACCGGGCACCGGCGATGTACCACCTGATGAGCGCCTTCGACCTGGCCGAGGGGGTCCAGTACCCGATCGGCGGATTCTGGGAGCTGGTCCGCCGCATCGAGGATCTGGCGCGGGCCGAAGGGGTGCGGATCACCACCGGCGCACGGGTGACGCAGATCACCACCGATGCGCGGACCACCGGGCCCGGCAGTCGGGAGGTCCCGGGGAGCACCGATTCACGGGACGCGGGGAGCGCCGCTGCGCGAGACGCCGGGAGCGCGACGTCCCCGGGTGACCGCCGTCCCCATCCTCTCGGCCGCCTCCTCCGACGTCCCCGCCCGCGCCGGGTGACCGGAGTCTCCTGGCGATCGGCCGACGGCCGCGACCGGCACACCGAGGCCGAGATCGTCGTCTCGGCGGCCGACCTGCACCACACCGAGACCCGGCTGCTGGCCCCGAACGCCCGCAGCTATCCGGAACGATGGTGGCGCCGCCGGGTGAGCGGCCCGGGAGCGGTCCTGGTGATGCTCGGGGTCCGCGGCCGGCTGCCCGAGCTGCCGCACCACTCGCTGTTCTTCACTCGGGACTGGGACACCAACTTCGCCGCGATCTTCGGTGACGCACCCCGCATCCCCGACCCGGCGTCGATCTACCTGTGCAAGCCGAGCCAGACCGACGACACCGTCGCCCCCGAGGGGGACGAGAACCTCTTCGTGCTGGTTCCGGTCCCGGCAGATCCCGGCCTGGGCCACGGCGGCCCCGACGGCACCGGCTCGCCGACGATCGAGCGGACCGCCGACGCGGCCATCGACCAGATCAGCCGTTGGGCCGGGATTCCCGACCTGGCGAGTCGGATCCTGGTGCGCCACACCGTCGGCCCCCAGGACTTCGCCGACCAGTACCACTCCTGGCACGGCGGCATGCTCGGGCCGGGGCACATCCTGCGGCAGAGCGCGATGTTCCGGGCCCAGAACCAGTCCCGCCGGGTAGACGGCCTCTACTACGCCGGCGCGACGACCGCCCCCGGCGTCGGGGTGCCGATGTGCCTCATCAGCGCCGAGCTGGTCCTCAAGCGGATCACCGGGGACCACAGCGCCGGGCCCACCGCACCCCACCCGTCACCGACGACTCGCACCTCCCCGGTCCCGCCCCCGGCGTCGTCCGTTCGGACGTCGTCACCACACCCGTTCCCCGCCGATCCATCAGCCAGCGACCCATCACCCACCCATGCCGCCTCGAAGGAGACCCCGTGACCACGCTGCCCGCCCAGCCGTGCCACCGCACAAGCAAGCCGCCCAGGGCCCGAGGCGTCCATCTCGAACCCGGCGCCAGGGTCGCCTCGGCCACCGAGCCCGCCCAGTCCGGTCCCGCCCACGTCACCCGGCCGGTCGCTTACGACGCGATCCTGCTGTCGGGATTCGGCGGCCCGGAGGGGCCCGACGACGTCATGCCCTTCCTGCGCAATGTCACCCGCGGCCGAGGAATCCCCGACGAGAGACTCGAGGAGGTCGCCCACCACTACCTCGCCTTCGGCGGCGCCAGCCCCATCAACGAGCAGAACCGGCAGTTGCGCGGCCTGCTCGAGGCCGCGCTGGCCACGGCCGGCATCGACCTGCCGGTCTACTGGGGAAACCGAAACTGGGAGCCCTATCTCGACGAGGCCTTGGCCCGGGCGGCCGCCGACGGGGTGCACCGGATCCTCGCCATCCCGACGAGCGCCTACTCCTCCTACTCCTCGTGCCGGCAGTACCGCGAGGACTGGGCCGACGCCCTGGAGAGTGCAGGCCTGCAGGACCGACTGCAGATCGACAAGGTGCGACAGTTCTTCTCCCACCCCGGGTTCGTCCAGCCCTTCATCGACGGGGTGCGCGAGGCGATCGCCGCCGCCGAGCAGGACGGCCACCCCCGCTCCGAGATCGAGGTGCTCTTCTCCACCCACAGCATCCCCTCGGCCGACGCCGCCCTGTCGGGTGCCGGCCAGTTCGACGGGAGGCAGGGTGGGGCCTATGTCGGTCAGCACCTGGCCGTCGCCGAGCACGTGATGGCCGCCGTCGCCCCCGAGGTGTCCTGGCAGCTGGTCTTCCAGTCGCGCTCCGGAGCCCCCTCGACGCCGTGGCTGGAACCCGACATCAACGACGCGATCGGGGCCCTGTCCGACCGCACGGCGGTGATCATCGTGCCCTCCGGTTTCGTCAGCGATCACCTCGAGGTGCTGTGGGATCTGGACCGCGAGGCCTGCCAGACGGCCCGGGACGCCGGTCTGTGGGTGCGGCGCACCCCCACTCCCGGCACCAGCCCGGAGTTCGTCGACGCCCTGGTCGACCTGGTGCGGGAGCGCCTGGCCGGCACCCCGGCAGCCGAGCGCGCCAACGTCACCTCGGTGGGCCCGTGGTTCGACGTGTGCCGTCGGGGCTGCTGCGCGAAGTCGACCGGCCCCTGCCACCCGGCGATCGCCGGGCTGATCTGACCCCCCGACACGCGGTTCGGCCCGATGAGAGGAGCCCCGATGGCCATCTTCGAGTACCACAGCCACCTGCCCCAGCCACGCACCGAGGTCTTCGACTGGTTCTCCCGCCCCGGCGCGATCGTGCGACTCTGGCCGCCCTTCGGGGGCCGGGTGCGCCGCCCGCCCAGCGACGGACTGAACCCCGGTTCGCAGACCCTGCTGTCGGTGGGTCTGCCCGGCCGGGCCGGGCTGGCCGGCACCGCTCTGTCGGCCGTCGTGGGGTCCAGGATCCCGGGATCGCCGCGGGCCGAGGTGCCCTGGCGGGCCCGGCACACCCAGTTGGACCCCGGGCGCTCCTTCACCGACGTGATGGAGTCGGGGCCACTGGCCTCCTGGCGCCACCACCACTCCTTCAGCGATGAGGGCCCGGGCTGCCAGATGCGCGACACCGTCGAGTACTCGCTGCCCGCACCCCTGGCCAACCGGTGCGCCGCACGTGCCCTCGACGTCCCGGCCGAGTTGTCGCGGATCTTCGACTACCGGACGGCGCAGCTGAAGGACGACCTCGCCCTCCACCACACCTTCCGCGACGTCGCGCCCCTCACGGTGGCGGTCACCGGGGCCACCGGGCTGATCGGGACCCAGCTCTGCGCGCTGTTGGAGAGCGGCGGGCACCGGGTCCTGAGGATGGTGCGGCACCGGCCCCGCCACGACGGTGAGATTCAGTGGGACCCGGCCTCCGGAACCCTGAACCCCGAGGACCTGGCCGGCTGCGACGCCGTCGTCCACCTCGCCGGGCACCCGATCGGCGGCCGCTTCACCGAGGAGAACAAGCGCAAGATCCTCGAGAGCCGCCGCACCGGCACCGACCTGGTCGCCCGCACCTTGGCCGAACTCGCCTCCGACGGCCGGACCCGCACCCTGGTCTCGGCCTCCGCGATCGGCTACTACGGCGCCCACCCGCACCACCCGAACCCTTCCCGGGACGCACACGATCCCCAGGGCGGGCCGGACTCCCAGGGCTCCGGCGACGGCCTGCCGCGACCGTTGACCGAGCAGGACTCCCCCGGCGACGACTTCCTCGCGCAGGTCACCCGGGTCTGGGAGGAGGCCTGCCGGCCGGCCTCGGATGCCGGCGTCCGGGTGGTCAATGTGCGCACCGGACTGGTCCTCACCCCCGCCGGCGGGCTTCTGGCGCAGTTCCTGCCGCTCTACCTGGCAGGTGTGGGCGGTCCGCTGGGGGACCGGGAGCAGCAGAGCTGGATCGGGATCGACGACATCGTCTCCATCTACGCCTTCGCCCTGCTCAACGACCGCGTCGAGGGGCCGGTCAACGCGGTGGCGCCCGAACCGGTGAGCGCCCGCCAGTTCGCCACCGCCCTCGGACGGGTCCTGCACCGACCCTCCCTGGTCCCGGTGCCCTCCCTCGGACCGGCCCTACTGCTCGGCCCCGAGGGGGCCCGCGAGATCGCGCAGGCCGATCAGCGGGTCTCCTCGGCCCACCTCGAGAGCTTCGGCTACCAGTTCCGCCACCGGGATCTCGAGTCTCAGCTGCGCCACGTCCTCGGACGATGACGTCGCCCGCCCCGGGGTGCCGGGGGACACCCGGTCCCAGGGGATGACGTCGACCACCTCGACCGCCGGGCTCGCCCCTCCCGGGAAGGATCGGGTTCCGGGAGCGATCTGACCTTCTGGGCGCCTACAGTGCCGCATCGCTCGCACGATCTGCAGCGACGCGGCCGTCGACACCGCAGGAACGCTGCTGTCGTCACTGCATCCGGCACGGCACTCGACGCTGCTTCTCACACTGCTTTTCACATGGGCCGCCGCGGCTCCCCCGTACAGCTGCTGGGAGTTCGAGAAGGGTCAAGATCATGGGGAAGTACCTGGCTGGACTGTGGCTCACGATCGTCGCGCCGTTCATCGGCATGATCGTCATCGGCGGCCCCGACGGAGGCGTGGTGGACCACCTGGTCCTGCACATCGCGATGATCATCCTCGGGGCGATCTCGCTGTGGATTCTCGTGGGACTGCGCAGAACCGTCGCCCCCGCGGGCAGGACGCCGTCGCGGGGGATCGGCGTCACCTGCGTGATCCTGCTCGTGGTGCAGGTGCTGTTCCTGATCGGCAACGCCGGTGAGGCCGCTGCCCTCATCCGCAAGGGCGGATTCCATCTGGGCGAGGCCATCTTCCACGATCCGCTGCACTACGCCGCCGCCTGGATCACCCCCAACGCCTTCATGCTGGCCATCCTGGGGGTCCTGGTCCTGTCGGTCCAGGTGCTCGTGGTGACCCGGCGTCTGCGGGCGGTGCCGGTGACCCCCGAGGCGGACTGACCGGCGCGCTGCCCCGCCAGCGGACTCCGCGGCTGGCATGCTCTTGCCCCATGGCCATCCCGACTCAACGGCCCCGTCGCGACCGGCCGCCAGACTCTCCCCGATGCGCGCCCGCGACCCGCACGAACCGCATCGCGCCGCCTCGAGTCTTGAACTGTTCTTCGACCTGGTTTCGTGGTGGCGGTGAGCGTGGCCTCCTCCCAGCTGCACCACCAGCTGGCCGACAGGGAGGTGCTCAACGGCGTCCTCATCTATGCCGTGGCCTTCTTCGGCATCTGGTGGGCGTGGATGAACTTCACCTGGTTCGCGACCTCCTTCGCGGTCGACGACTGGCTCTACCGGGTCGTCACCATCGTCCAGATGGGCGGCGTCCTGGTGCTCGCCGCGGGCATCGAGCCGGCCTTCGAGCACCACGACTTCCGGCTGCTGGTGTGGGCCTATGTGGTGATGCGCGTGGCGATGGTGGTGCAGTGGGTGCGCGCGGCCGTCTCGGACCGGGCGTTGCGCACCACCACGATCAGCTATGCGTTGGGCATCGCGATCACCCAGGCACTCTGGATCGTGATGCTGGGGCTGCCCGGCAAGGCGATTCCGGTGGCCATCCCGGTGCTCATCCTCGCCGAGCTCGCGGTTCCGGTGATCGCCGAACGACACCACGCGACCTCCTGGCACCCTCATCACATCACCGAGCGGTACGGCCTGTTCACCCTCATCGTGCTCGGCGAGAGCGTGCTGGCCTCGGCCAATGCCATCATCGAGGCCCTTCACACCTCCCGCGAGCACGCCGAGGCCGCGGCCCACGCCGACCTGCTGGGCTCCCTGGTGGGCCTGTCGGCACTCACCCTGATCACCTCGGCGGCACTCTGGTGGATCTACTTCTGGCCGCCCCACCACGGGCTGATCGGGACGCTGCGCGAGTCCCTGCGCTACGGCTACGTGCACTACGTGGTGTTCGCCGCCGCGGCGGCCTTCTCGGCCGGGATCGAGGTGCACATCGACGCCCTCACCGGGGAGTCGGAGCTGTCGCGGGTCGCCGTCGGCTACACCGTGAGCATCCCGGTCGCGGTCTTCGTCCTGGCGATCTGGTGGATCGCGCTGAGTCGGTTCGGGGACCGGCTGGTCAACACGACGCTGCCGCTGGGTGCCGCGGTGATCCTCCTCAGCCCGCTACTTCCCTTCGACGTCGCGGCCACCGCGGTCGTGCTCGTCCTGATCGTCGTGGTGCTGGTCTGGCGGCGTCCCGTCGAGCGCAACCGGTGAGGGCCCAGCTGAGGCCGCGGCGGCCGGCGTCGGGACCTCGTCGGGAACCGAGCCCCAGCCGTAGCGGCGCACCCGGGCGACCGCGAACAGGATCGACGAGGCCACCGCCCAGATGCCCAGCACGACGAAGGGTTCGGCGTGCACGGCGTCGGGGAAGTAGGTGACATCTCTCATCGCGCGCACGGTGGCGCCGGTGGGCAGCCATCGCCCCATGAACTCGTAGAAGGCCGGCAGCAGTTCGGGGGCGACCGCCCCTCCCGATGACGGGTTGGCGATGATGACGAAGGTGATCCAGGTGGGCAGCAGCGCCCACTTGCCGCCGATCGTCACCCGCCAGAAGCTGTACACCGACCCGGCGATGAACATCGTCACCGCCAGAATCAGCCAGACCGGCAGCACGGGCAGCGCCTCAAGGCCGAGCACCGGGCCGATGACCAGGGTCATCGTGAGCGCCACCCCCAGCGATCGCGCGATGTCCCAGCTGAAGTCGGCGACCAGGGACATGTCCTTGGCGTTGACCCTGGTCTGGATGGCGCCGACGAATCCGAGGATCGTGCCACCCAGCGCCAGGTAGAACAGCACCAGGCCGTTCGGGTCGTGCGGGGCCAGCGGATGGGCGTCAACGAACTTGAGGTCGGTGCCGACCACCGCGCTGAGGGCCTGCCTGTGCTGGGTGAGCAGTTGGCCCACCGATGCCCCGGAGGCGGTCGAGATCCAGACCGTCGCGGGGGTCACCGAGGAGTCGATGATGGCGTAGATCTGCTGGCGCTCCAGGGCCTTCTGGGCGGCCGGCAGCGAGGGGTACTCGCCCACCTCGAACAGTTCCGACCCGGTGTCGTCGAGGGTGTGGGAGATCGCGGTGGCATCCATTGAGGAGCCGACCACGCCGATCGGCACGTTGCGCGGCGAGGGATCGCCCATCGCCAGGCTGTAGGACGCCACGAAGACCGGCCCGATGATGGTGACGATGAGGGCGACCACCAGCGCAGGAAGGTGCGTCCTGGGCAGTCCCCACGGTATCCGGCGGGTCCATCTGGAGATCCTCGTACCGATCACTTCTGGAACGCCTTCCGCATATGGGTGAATCCTCATCTCCCTGTCGACATCAGGGGCCGCTGACCGCGATCTCCCGGCCCGAGCTCCCCCCGCCGGACCCGGACTCGGTGCACGCACCGGTCCCGCCTCGCGTCGGCCCCCGGGACAGACTACGTGCCGGGTCAGCGCTTCGAGACCCTGCGCACCGCCATCTTCGTGACGACGGCGACGACACTGGGCCTGAACTGTCCGACGGCGTCGGCGACCCTGGCCGGATCCACCTTGCCGGTGTGGACCTGCTCGCAGAGCCGCAGCCAGCCCTCCCCCGCGGCCGCGGTGATCGCCGAGGCGACGGCCGCGTTGATCACACTGCCGGCCACCGGGACGAGCTTGATGAAGCTGCGGGCCAGGGCCTGCCCGGTGACCTGGGCCCCCAGTTGGGCCAGCGCCGAGGTGGACAGCATCGTGGTCATCTCGAGGTCGTAGATGGCCGCGATCCTGCCCATCATCGTCATCTGGATCGGCGCCAGGGCGGCCGCATCCGCAACCGGGATGGGGACGGCGGCAGCAGCTGCCGCCGCAGCCGCCCCAGTGGCGATGATGGGTCGCGCCATCTCCCGCTTCCAGGGGAGGTTGAGTCGCTGGGCGATGCGAAACGCGTCCTGCTCGGTCCTGGGAGACAGTTCCAGGGTGGCCTCCACGAGCTCACCGAGTCCGTGCCCCGTGCCCTTTCCGTGCTCGTCGTGGGAGGCGGTGAGGATGACCCGCCGGATCGGGAGGTGGATCGGGGTGCCGTGCTCGTCGACCGGGTGCTCGAGCCAGTCGACGAAGTCAGAGGTGTCCTTCGGGGCGCTGTACCTGCCGGTGACCGTGTTCCTGGTCCAGTGCACCTTCGTGAGCACCAGGATCACCGGCAGCCCGCGGGCGTCCAGCTCACGGATCCGGTCGATGTCGAACCGGGTGAGCCGGTCGGCCTGGGAGAGCACGCAGTACCAGACGACGGCGATCTGCTCGTCGGCCGGCCGCCTCGAGACGGTCTCCAGGTGCTGCCTGAGGGACTGCGCCGGGGACACCGCCGACCCGACCTCGAACCCCTCGAAGTCCCAGATCCCCAGCGACTCGTCGTGGTAGTAGTTGACCCCGCTGGTCACCGGAAGACCCTTGCCGACCGCCGCGTAGTCGCGGCCGAAGACCGCGTTGACCAGGGAGGACTTGCCCACCCCGGTCTCCCCGACGATCGCCAGGTTGAACCGTCCGTAGCGGCTCCTCGCCTGGGAGGTGGCGTCGATGAACGGCCGGTCGTCGACCTTGGGGGCGTCCTGGTGCTCTGCTGCCATGTCGTGCTCGGTCCTCTCAGCAACCGCTGCCGGTGATCTCCGGGCGGATCGACGCGGACGGGTGGATGCTCACTATAGGGTGCGTCGCGGCGCACCCGGGGACGCTCATCGAGGGCTCATTCCTGGGGCCAGGCGCGGCTGATGTCGTCGACCCTGCCCTTGGAGGCGAGCCAGGATCCGAAGTTGTCGGCCCACTTGCGGTGCTCCTCGACCTGGAACTGGTGCAGCGCCCCGGCGTCCACCCCGGCGATCCGCGGATACCGGACGGCCATCTCCTGGAGCACCCCGAGCATCATCGAGACGTCGACCTGGGCGGTATGGGCGTCCTCCTGAAGGGTCACCCCGTAGACCGACGTCATCGCCGACAGGGTGCGTTTCCCGCGCCGGTAGCGGTCCAGGCTGTGGTCCAGCACCAGCGGGTCGATGACCGGGGCGGTCTCGGCGCCGAGGCGCTCCTCGAGGGATCCCAGATCGTGGCGGCGCAGCTCGGCGTTGATGAGGGTGATGTCGAAGGGGGCGTTGAAGACCACCACGGGAAGCCCCTGCTGCCAGTGCTCGACCAGGGCGGTGGCCAGCTCGTCGAGCACCTCGACGACCGGGCGGCCGCGATCGCGAGCAGTGGCGGTGGTGATCCCGTGGATCGCGGAGGCGGCGGCCGGGATGGGGATCCCGGGATCGGCCAGCCAGGTGCGCACCCGATCGGGTTGGGCGGGGGTCCCCGCGCCGGCGGGGCGCAGCACCAGGGCGGCCGTGACCAGCCTGTCGGTGGCCGGATCGGCCCCGGTGGTCTCGGTGTCCAGTCCCAGCCATGGGACGTCGGTCCAGTTCACGATCCCTCTTTCGTCGAGTGCTCCTACTGTGCATCACGGCACTGACAGTTCTGGACGCCGGGACCTGCGGGCGCATACTTGTACGCCGTGAGTCCTGCCAGCACACCACACTTCTCCTTCGCCACCCTCGCCGACGCCGACCGCATCCACACCATCGTCGAGGCCGCCTACCGGGCCACCGGCGATGCGGCGGGATGGACCACCGAGTCCCAGATTCTCGACGGCCAGCGCACCGATCTGGACGAGATCACTAGCCTCATCGACCAGCCGGCAGGAGGCCTTCTCACCGCCCGGCAGGACGGCAAGATCCTCGGCTGCTGCCAGCTGGAGCGCCGCAGCGACCACGCCTACTTCGGGATGTTCGCCGTCGACCCGACCCTGCAGGCCCAGGGGCTGGGTAAGCAGCTGCTGGCCGAGGCCGAGCGGGTCGCCCGGGAGGACTGGGGTCTCGACGAGATGCGGCTCACCGTGATCACCGCCCGCACCGACCTCATCGCCTGGTACCGGCGCCGCGGATTCCGGCCGACCGGCGTCTCCTCCCCCTTCCCCTACGGCAACGAGCGGTTCGGCCTGCCGAAGGTGGAGGGGCTGCACTTCGACGAGTTCTCCAAGAGCCTCTGAATCCCGGTCCCACCACGGGAGATCCCCTTCGCGGCCGTGCTCTGAGCACCGCCGGATCGCGGCTGCGCCTTGAATACCGCCGGATCGCGTGCGAGGGTCGACAGTGCAACCGATCCACTGAGAAGGAGCACATATGACTGACAGCGATGCCACCCGAGACAAGCTCCAGGGCAAGCTCAAGGAGACCGCGGGCAAGCTCA
This sequence comes from Acidipropionibacterium jensenii DSM 20535, assembly GCF_000425285.1. Taxonomy (GTDB): domain Bacteria; phylum Actinomycetota; class Actinomycetes; order Propionibacteriales; family Propionibacteriaceae; genus Acidipropionibacterium; species Acidipropionibacterium jensenii. The sequence continues at coordinate 22,582 of NZ_AUDD01000025.1, forward strand.
CCGGGGACAAGGACGCCGAGGCCGAGGGCCGGCAGCAGAACGCGGAGGGCCAGCTCAAGGACCAGGTCGAGGACGCCAAGGCCGGCCTCAAGGCGGCCGGGGAGCGCGTCAAGGACGCCCTCGGCGACAAGAAGGACAACCAGTAGGCGATGCCCGACAGACAGGGCATCTGAGGCGAGTGCCAGCCGCACCCGCCCGCCGCTGTGGCGGCGTCCCCCTCCCGGGGACGCCGCCACAGGCGTCTCCGGGGCCTGGGCCGTCTCCGGGAGGGGGCACCGACGACCCTCTGACAAGGAGTGTTGGTGAAATCCAAGAAAGTTGAGTCTTTTCGGCTCAACTATGGAATAACCATGGCCCCCCTGTGGTTCTGCTGTATGTGACGGCGAGGAGGCCGGCGGGGCAGCGAGATGTTCCGCAGGTGTCTCGACGTCGTCACCGAAAAATGCATGCTTCCGAGTTCCGGAGACTCCGGGACTCACCCGTCAGAAGGGGGAAAACAATGGCTCTCGTTGAAGCCAATCCGTTCCGTGGTCTTGATCGTTTCTTCGATCAGTTCGCCCAGCTGGCAACCGGCGACGCCAAGCTGATGCCGATGGATGTCTATCGCGATGCCGACAACTACGTCGCCAAGATGGACCTGCCGGGAGTTGATCCCGACAGCATCGATATCGACGTCAACGACAACGTTCTGACCGTCCGCGCTGAGCGCACCGCTCAGGATGTCAAGCACGACGAGCACTCCGGCTGGGTGTCTCGTGAGCGCAGCTACGGGTCCTTCGCCCGCCAGCTGTCCCTGGACTCCGGTCTGGACGCCAGCAGGATCTCCGCCGACTACACCAACGGCGAACTGGTCATCACCATCCCGGTGGCCGACCAGGCCAAGCCGCAGAAGATTCAGGTGACCCACGGCCAGCAGCAGGTGGGCACCGGAAGCTCGAAGGGCAGTGCCGTTGACAGCGGCACCGACTCAGCCAAAGCCAGCACAACCGACGCCGACAAGCAGCGTCAGCACGCCTGAGCCGATCGGCCCATATCGCGCTGAACAGGCACCGCAGGTCGACGATCAGCACCGGCGGATCCGTGTGGTCCGGTGCTGAACGCCCTGCAGCCCTGCATCTGTGAGGTTCTCACCTGGCCACGGCCCCTCCACCTATTTCGGTGGAGGGGCCGTGGCATGTCCGGAGTCATCGACCGGCAGGGATGGTCGGCCCGGAGCCGGTGACCGGGACGGAGTGCCCGTCCGCCGGTGGCGGATGCCCCGCGGACGGGGTCCCGCCGGAGCGACGGTCGGGATAGCCTCCATCCCATGAGCATCGTGGTCTCCCTTCCCACCCAGGAGCTGGTCGACGACGTCACGGCACGTCTGGACCCCGCCCTCGACATCGACCTCGTCCTGTGGGACGGGACCGGCGAGGCCCCCTGCGAGCACATCGACATGTACGTCCCCGCTGCGGTCGGCCCGACCCACGCGATGCCCGATCTCGGTGCGGTGGGGTGTCACTTCGTCCAGGGTTCGGCGATCGGCTTCGACGGCGTCGAGCAGACCCTGCCGCACGGCGTCAGCTACGCCAATGCCGCCAGCGTCCACGAGACGGCGACCGCGGAACTCACCGTCGCCCTGCTGCTGGAGGCCCAGCGCCGACTCCCCGAGTTCCTCGAGCTGCAGCGGCTCGGACAGTGGCACATGATGGGCTGCCCCGGACTCGCCGACCGGCGCATCGTCATGCTGGGCTACGGCGGGGTCGGCAAGGCGATCGCGCAGCGACTGGCCGGTTTCGAGGTCGATCTGGTCCCGGTCGCCCACACTGCCCGCGTGCAGGACGGCGTCCAGGTCCATGCGATGGAGGAGGTGCCCGACCTGCTGCCCGGTGCCGACATCCTCCTCAATGCCCTTCCCGGCGGTCCGGCGACCCATCACCTCATCGACGACGCCGTCCTGTCGGCACTGCCGGACGGCGCCCTGGTGTGCAACATCGGACGCGGGCCGACGGTGGACACCGATGCCCTGGTCGCCCATCTGCGCCGCGGCCGGATCCGGGTGGCCAGCGACGTCTGGGATCCCGAACCGCTGCCGGCCGGCCATCCGCTGTGGTCACTGGACGGGGTCATCATCACCCCGCACATCGGCGGGCTCTCGGACGCCCTCAAGCCTCGGATGACCCGGCTGCTGGTCCGGCAGGCGGAGCGGCTGGCGCGCGGCGAGGAGCCGGTCAACATCGTCCTGCAGGCCTGATCTCCCGGCCGTGCGCTCGGCCCCACGGACCTGGGCCCCACAGATCGAGGCCCGGGTCGCTGCCTGCTCACTGCGGAGGCATGTCGCGGCGGACGTACTCCTCCGGCGGGACGGCTCCCCGCGTCTCATCGATGAGGTCGACGACCTCTTGGCGGGTGACCGTGCGACCCTCGCTGCGCGCGTGCTCGAGCGCCCGGGCGACCGAGTCGCTCTGCTGCGGGCTGAGCTGCTCGAACAGTTCCGGCCACCGGTTCTGGACGTCGAACTCGTCAGACATGACTTCCCCTCGGCTGGTGATGGCCGTCGGCTGTGGCGGCCGTTCCCCCAGCGTAGGTGGTGCGGCCCGTGGTCCCCGGGCCGGGATGGGCCTCACGCGCCGCCGGCCTCACGATGACTCGGTGCGGTAGCCGCTGGGGGTGAACCCCAGCACGGTGCGGAAATCACTGGTGAGGTGGGCGTGGTCGGCGTAGCCGAGATCGGCGGCGATCGTCGCAAGGGAGATGTCGGGGTGCTCGCGCACCAATTGCGCGGCCTCCTGCAGTCGTCGACGCCGGATGATGGCGGCCGGTGGCAGGCCGATGTACCGGTGCGTCATACGTTGCAGTGTGCGCAGCGACACCGCGAGCCGCACGGCCGCCTCGGCGGGGGTGTTCGCGCCACCCTCGCCGATCAGCACCTCGGGCATCATGTTCGCGTGCCGGGCGACGGACGGGATCTCGCCTGCCCGCTCGCTGAGCCATTGCGCGACGATGTCGACCGCGTGATCATGGCGATCGGCCGGGGCATCCGCCTCATGATCAACCGCCTCCTGACCCGCCACCTGGCCTGCCACCGGCACTCCTGCCTCCGGGCCCGCCCCCGGCTCTCCCACCAACGCCTCTCCAGCCATTGCCGCGACGACCCGGGCGTGAAGAGTGGGAGCGCTGAGGGGCTGCTCGACGTCGACCAGAGAGCTCGCGTCCGATGTCAGGGCGCCCACCGCCGCGGGGCGCAGGAGTGCGCCCACCGCCCAACCGCAGCCGCGCAGCACCCGCTCGCTCATCCGCGTCGTAGCGCCCACGAGCGACACCCGGTGCGGCTCGACGACCAGGTTCAGCGCCGGGTAGCCGAGGACCGTCTGGCGCGACACGACGCCCGGTTCGAGATCCCACTCCGGTATCCAGAACCACTGGACCAGATCCGCTGCGACCGGTGGGGGCGCATATCGATGGAACGCGGTCAGTCGCGACGGGAACAGCACCCCTCGTGACGGGTCGACCATGGGCCCACGGTAGATGAACCGACAAGGTGGCGCGCATCTCCAAGCGGCCGGACCCCTGCCCGCCGCACGATGGGCGGCATGACTGAGAAGAGCACGCCGAGCCGGGGCGTCACCGGCACATTCACGACGGACGGTCGGCCTCACGGCGTGACCACTCTGACCCCATTCCTCGCCCTGACCGATGCCGCCGGGGCGATCGAGTTCTACCGCGACGTCTTCGGCGCACGCGTCATCGACGTCACCGAGATGAACGGCCAGGTTGCTCACGCCGACCTCGACCTCGGACTCGGACAGCTCCAGCTGGGAGTTCCCAGCCCGGACTACCGCCTTGTGCCGCCACCGGACGACGACCAGGCCTGCTACTCACTCGGGCTCTACGTGCCCGACGTCGACGACGTCGTCGCGAGAGCGGTCGCAGCCGGTGCCACCATTCGCGAAGAGCTCTCCACCTTCGTCTCGGGTGACCGCTACGCCAGCATCCGCGACCCGTTCGGCGTCCGATGGTCGGTGATGAGCCGCGTCGAGGACCTGTCCGAGGAGGAGAGTTCCCGCCGGGTCGCGGAATGGGCCGCGTCGTACTCGTCGAGCTGATCTCTAGAGTCCTCAAGTACCTCAAGGCGCACAGCGCCGAATAGCCCGGACGATCTCGGAGAGGGTTCGCGGGCGGTCGCCATCGTGTCTCCGGGGCATCGAATTCTGAGTGACCGGGGCACTACTGTGGTCGGTGAGCGTTGTTCCCTCGCGACTCAGCATCTCGACCGCATCCGCGGCACGACAGCTCACCGGCACCGACGCCGGATGGGCCATGATCGCCAGGACATCGCCCGTCGAAGGTTGTTGCTCGTCGAAGGAGAAGAGCAGATGCGAGTCGGAGTCCCCACCGAGATCAAGAACAACGAGTTCCGGGTGGCGATCACCCCCGCCGGAGTGCACGCCCTCACCGACCACGGCCACCAGGTCCTGGTGCAGAGGGGCGCCGGACTGGGCTCGTCGATCACCGACGCCGAGTACCTGCGGGCGGGGGCGACGATCATCGACGACCCCCGCGCGGTCTGGGACGGCGCCGACATGATCCTCAAGGTCAAGGAGCCCGTCCCCGAGGAGTACGAGCTGATGCACGAGGGGATGGTGCTGTTCACCTACCTGCACCTGGCCGCCAACCGCCCCCTCACCCAGGCCCTGCTGGACCGCAGGATCACCTCGATCGCCTACGAGACCGTCGAGACCGACTCGCACGCTCTGCCCCTGCTCTCCCCGATGTCGGAGATCGCCGGGCGGCTGGCCACCCAGGTCGGCGCGCACTGCCTCATGCAGCCCTACGGCGGCAAGGGCACCCTGCTGGGCGGTGGCACCGGCGTCCACAAGGGCGACGTCGTCGTCCTCGGCGGCGGGGTGGTGGGGCTGTGCGCGGCCCGGGTCGCCATCGGGATGGGCGCCCGGGTGCGACTCTTCGACGTCGATGAGGAGCGGATGCGCTATATCGAGGAGGTCACCGGCGGCGCCGTGGACACCGAGTTCTCCACCTCGCTGGGAGTCGGGCAGGCCTGCACGGAGGCCGATCTGGTGATCGGATCGGTGCTGGTCCCCGGAGCCCGCACACCCCATCTGGTGAGTCACGAGATGGTCACCGCGATGTCTCCAGGCTCGGTCCTGGTCGACGTCGCCATCGACCAGGGGGGATGCTTCGCCGACTCGCACCCCACCACCCATGCCGACCCGGCCTTCCGGGTCGCCGACACGGTGTTCTACTGCGTAGCCAATATGCCCGGTGCGGTCCCCCACACCGCCACCCATGCCCTCACCAATGCCACCCTGAAGTACGCCACCCTGCTGGCCGATGCCGGATGGCGAGAGGCGCTGGGGCGCAGGAGAGATCTGGCCCGGGGGCTATCCACCAGCGGTGGCTCGCTGTTCAGCGCCCCCGTCGGGGAGGCGCTGGGGCTGGACAGCGTGGCCTGGGGCGAGGTGCTGGCCGGGGTGTGAGGTGCGGGGCCATGATCCCGTGCCACTCGCTGGGGTGAAGACCGAAGGGGTGCGCAGATTGCTCCCCAGACGGGGATCGGCGATTTCCCGACCAGTTCGGGAGGTCACGGTGGCGGTCAGGGCACAATGCGGGGGTGAACTATCCCGACGCGGCGGGCCCGGCCCCAGTTGGCCCAGCGGGTCCCGCCTCCCCTGAGATGCCTGGCGCTCCTGCTGCATCCGTCCTCCCCGGTGAGTCCACTGGCTCACCGGCAGACGTGATCCTCACCGGCACCGTCTTCTGGGATCTGGTGATGACCGGCCTGCCGCGCATCCCGGCCAATGGCGAGGAGATCCGGGCCGATCAGATGGCCACCGCCCCCGGTGGAGTGGCCAACCTCGCGGTGGCCTGCGCCCGGCTCGGACTGCGTACCGGCTTGGCGACCGTGCTGGGCCACGACATGGCGGGCCGGTTCTGCCGGTCGGTGCTGGCGGCCGAGGCGATCGACGTCTCAGCCTGCCGGGTCCTCCCGGACTGGACCACCCCGGTCACCGTCTCGGTGAACCATGCCGGGGACCGGAGGATGTTCACCCACCAGCGACCCTGCCAGGTCTCCACCGACGAGCTGCTGGCCGGCGCCAGCCATCCACGAGCCGCCCTGGTCGATCTGGGTCAGCTCCACGCCGGGGAGGGCGCGGACTGGACCCGGGCGGCCGCCGCCGCAGGCACTGCGGTGATCGCCGATATCGGTTTCGACGAGACCGGCCGGTGGGATCGCGGGGTGCTGGCGGAGCTGGCGGTCTGCTCCGCCTTCCTGCCCAATGCCGTGGAGGCCTGCGGGCTGACCCGTCGCGACTCGGCGCGTTCGGCGGCCCGGGCGCTGGCCGAGCTGGTGCCGGTGATCGTGGTCACCGATGGGTTGTCGGGGGCCTGGGCGGTCGACGCCGACAGCGGCGAGGAGTGCCGCGTCGGGGCGATCCCGGTCCCGGCGGACCAGGTGGTCGACGCGACCGGGGCCGGGGACGTCTTCGATGCCGCCTTCACCTGGGCGACGCTGGCCGGCTGGCCGCTGGGGAAGCGTCTGGACCTGGCCAGTCTGGCCTCCAGCCTGGCGGTGCGCGGCCTCACCGGGTCGATGGCCGCCCCCGGCTGGGCGGAGATCGGCGCCTGGTGGCAGGGCCTCGGCGACTCCTCCGACGACCAGGCGATGCGACGCCGGTTCGGCTTCCTGGCCGACTGCGCACTGGATGCGCCGGCAGTGACGCCGGCTCCCCTGACGATCGGATGGGACCTCTGAGGGGCTCCTTTTCCGCTGGTTGGCTGCTCGGTGCTGGTGCGGCCCTGGCCTTGGAGGGTTTCCGGACCCGGCCTGGCTTCGACAGCGGTCCTCGCCGGCCAGGCCACACACCCCGTAGTCCCTCAGCACCCACCCTCCAGCCACTCCCCGACCCCATCCACCGAGGTTTGGTCGACTTTGGGGCACTACACGCACCCAAACTCGACCACACCTCCTGCTCCACCGGCCTCCGGGCCTCACTGGGCCTCGGGGCCGGGCCCACACCGCCTCAAAGGCCACCTCGGCCGTCTGACCGCACAACCATCTGTCCGGGATTCGGGATCGACCCCATTCACCGAGGTTCGGTCGACTTCGGGGCCGTAGACGCACCCAAATTCGACCACACCCCCTGCCATGCCGGGCCACAGCCCTCGCCAGCCCCCGCCGGCCCTCGCCAGCCCTCGGCGACCAGTCCACACACCCCGTGAGACCTCAGCATCAACACCGACCCCGAGCGAGATAATCAGTCCGGCCCCGAGGGAGACCATCATGAGCGTTCCTCTTGATCACCTCGTCCTGCTCGTCCCCCACATCGACGACTACGTCGACGAGTTCGCCCGGGTCACCGGCGTCACCCCGGTGTTCGGCGGAAGCCACCCCGGCAGGGGCACCAAGAACTACCTGGTGCGGCTCGACGCCGAGGCCGTGAGCACTCCCGGCAACCCCTCCTACCTCGAACTGCTCGTGCTCGACGACGCCCAGCCCGACGTCGCCCCGGAAGACACCATGTTCGGGGTGGGACGCCGTGGACCCGACCCGCGGCCGGCCCTGGTGACCTGGGCGATGCACCCCGCCGACATCGAGGCGACGACGGCCAGAGCAGCCGCCGAAGGGGTGGATGCCGGCACCGTCGAGTCGTGGTCGCGCAATGCCCCCGACGGCGCCCTGTTGCAGTGGCGGGTCGCCATGAATGCGTCCATGCCCATGGGCGGGCTGCAGCCCTTCCTCATCGACTGGGGTTCAACGCCGCATCCCTCGACCAACCCGGCTCTGGGAACCATCGCGCTGGCCGGCCTGAGCTTCGAGTCCCCGGATCCGGACATCCTCGAACACACTCTCACCGCGCTCGGGATGACCGATCTCCCACCGATCCGGTTCGGACTGGTTCCCACCATCACGGCCGACATCAAGACCCCCAACGGGCGCATCACGCTGCGCTGAACCGCTCCACCAACCTCGGAGGGACACACCCATGAATTCACGTCTCGGCATCATCGGATTCGGCCAGATGGGCGGCGCGATCGGCTCCGGTCTGGTCGCCAACGGGGCCCTGGACGTCGGCCGGATCATGGCCTGGGACCTCTACGCGGCGGCCCTGCAGCACGCCACCGACGTCGGCATCGGCACTGCCGGGAGTGTCGACGAGCTGTGCTCGGGCTCCGACATCGTGCTGCTGTCGGTCAAGCCCCAGGACGCCCCGACGGTCCTTGAGCAGGCCGGTGCCGGGCTGGCGGGCAAGGCGGTCGTCTCGATCGTGGCCGGCTGGAATGCCGAGACGCTGTCCGCTCACCTGCCCGAGGACGCCCGGATTCTGCGTGTGATGCCGAACACCCCGGCTCGGGTGGCCGCAGGAGCCTTCGGGCTGTCGGAGTCGACCACGGTCACCGATGCCGAACGCTCCGAGATCGAGGAGTGGTTCTCGGCGATCGGGCTGGTCGAGTGGGTCCCCGAGCGGCTGATGGACGCCGTCACGGGGCTGTCGGGAGGGATCCCGGCCTACGCCGCCATCATCGTCGACGCCCTGGCCGACGGCGGGGTCCAGCAGGGGTTGAAGCGACCGGTGGCCAGGCGACTGGTGCTGCAGTCGTTGCTGGGCAGTGCGAAGCTCATGCTGGAGACCGAGCAGCACCCCGGTGACCTCAAGGACGCGGTCTGCTCCCCTGCCGGCACGACGATCGAAGGAGTCCGGGCGATGGAGAGGGCAGGCGTCCGATCGGGACTCTCCGAGGCCGTCATCGCGGCCTCGCGACGAGCCTCGGAGCTGTGAGGACGATCCCTCCTGTAGTCGGCGGCCTTCGTCCGCGGCCGTCAGCGGGGTGTGGCGACGGTCCCCGCCCGATCGGGACAAGGCCGCTGCAGTAGATGCGAGTACTCCCGGCCTCGACACAGCACATGGCCGCCCAGGCCCCTTGAGGTCTGGTCGAGTTGGGGGCACTACACGCACCCAAACTCGACCACACCTCCTGCTCGGTCGGCCGTAGAGCCTCGCTGAGCCTCAAAGCCCGAGGAGAGCAGGCGACGGCCACCGCCCGCGCAGAACTGTCACAGCCTTCTGACATCATCGAGGAATCAACGATGAGGAGGCCGCCGCGCCGTGGCCTCGACAACAACTCCACAGGAGAGTCCGATGAGCGGAGCGCCCCGGCACATGAACCACACCAGTGCGGGCCAGAACCTGAGAAATGTCCCGGCCGTGCTGCCCGGTCTCGAGCAGGTCATGACGCTCATCAACTCCGACCGGGTCAAGTCGCAGTCGGGGTGGCGCACCATGACGCCCACACCATGGGGATACGTCGAAGCCGTCCAGCGGAGCAACGGCGGCTTCGACTGGCACATCGGCGTCCCGAACCGCAACCGCAGCGTCGCTGAGATTCACCAGGCCGTCGCTGCGGCGACGCAGGGGGTATTCGCGCCGCTCAGCGACGGCGGACGGTTCACCCGGGCCCAGCTCTTCGGCATCGTGGCCGGCTCTCTCACCTGCCTTGTCGCAACGTCCATCGCCGGCGGGAACGGCCTGGGAACCATGCTAGGTCTGGCAGCTCTTGCGGCACTGTGGGGCATCCCGATGGGAGAGCGGAACAAGCGGCACCAGGCTGTGGCGGACATGTGCACATTCATCGATCCGTCGACGTTGACCGGCCCGAGAGGACGATGCCTTACGGCCCTGGCGCACCTCGCGGAGATGCCGGGAGTCACCGAGTCCACCGCGGCGGCGATGACTCGCTGCACACAGCAGGGGCCCGCGAGCCCAGCGGCGGCGGACCTGGCCGAGGCGTCGGTCACCGTGATGTCGAGGGCGCTCGGCAGCCCTGTCGTCGATGTCACCATCGCCACCGTGATCTCGGTCCTGGATCTCGTCCCCTTCGGCGCCGAGAGAACCGTCATCGACACCACCCAGCAGATGCACGCCCTGGCCACCAAGTTGCAGGGCTGGAAATCGACGCAGATCGCGCACATGCGCCGCGACGCGCAGCAGAACCACAACCGCCGGCAGGAGGAGGCGGAACTCTCGTCGAGGACGTACGTGGACCAGGTCGTCACCCCCTCGATGGAGGCGATCAATCGCATTCTCGACGCGGAGGCGCGGGACGACCGCGATTGGTGATCGGTCGCTGCACGGCCAGCCTCCCGTCGGCCACTCCGGTCCTCGCAGATGAGAAATCGGCCGCCAGCGGGAGGACGTGCTGGTCCGGCTCCAGCCTCAGCACCGCAGGTGCCACACTCATGCTTGAGACTGAGCAGCACCGCGTAGAGGGCCCGTCCGGCCCTTGAGGTTCGGTCGAGTTGGGGGCACTACACGCACCCGAAGTCGACCACACCTCCAGCCCGTCGAGGCGCCAAAGCCGCACGAAACCTCGAAGTAGCCCCAGCCCGCCCGCAAGTCAGTCGGAACTGGGACCCGATCCGCCAGCCGAGTTCCCCTGCCCGCGACGCTTACGTTCCCGGAGCCTGTCCCACTCGGCGAGCTTCTCGCCGATGATCTGCTCGTACCCGTTACGGGTGGGCCGGTACAGCGTCGGCCGGTCCACCCCCTCGGGGAAGTAGTCGGCCCCGGAGAACCCGTCTGCGGTCTCGGGGTCGTACTGGTAGCCCTTCCCGTACCCCAGGTTCTTCATGAGTCGGGTGGGTGCGTTGAGGATGTGGGCGGGCGGGGTGAGGGAACCCGTTCTGCGCGCCAGCCGCTGGGCCTCGCCGAAGCCGCGGTACACCGCGATCGACTTCGGCGCGGTGGCCAGGTAGACGACGGCCTGGGCGATGGCGAGCTCCCCCTCCGGGGAGCCCAGGCGCTGATAGACGTCCCATGCCGCCAGGGCCTGCTGCACCGCCTAGGTGTACTTCCCCGTGACGTTGTGAACGCGGGCTGAGGGAGTCTGGCCGCCGATCCCGGTGTGGGGTCTGTGGTGATTGTAGTGATGGAGCCAGGTCTCGTAGGCTGCGGCGCGCTCGGCTTCGCTGGCGTAGGGCTTCGCGTAGGCCCACTCGACGGCGAGGGTCCGGTTGAACCGCTCGACCTTGCCGTTGGTCTGCGGCCGGTATGGCCGGGTCCACTTGTGCTTCACCTCGTCGCCGAGCGCGTCAGCGAAGGCGCCTGACCGGTAGCAGGAACCGTTGTCGGTCATCACCGCGGTGACTGTGACGCCCAGGCCTGCGAAGAACGCGTTCG
>NZ_AUDD01000026.1 GCF_000425285.1 Acidipropionibacterium jensenii DSM 20535
CAGGCCCGGCGGTGGGAGCCCAAGAAGCTGCGCCATCGCCTGTTCGCCATCCCCGCCACCCTCGCCCGGAGCGGCCGGCGCGTCATCCTGCACGTCTCGGATCGCCAACCATGGGTCGACACCGTGGTCGCCGCAGTCGGCGTGCTGCGGGGCCTGCCCGCCCCCGCGGGATAGCCCCCGGTATGCACCTTGACCGCCCACCATCTGAAAGAACCCCACGGCCCGGACAGCCCGACCCCCGCAGCGACATGCGGCGAACCGTCGCACCCGCCTGCCAGAATCAATGCTCAGTTCGACGACACAGCCGCCGAACCCCCACCCAGCAGCCACCCATGAAAAATCGAGGTTAAGGCGCAGGGCCCGGAGAATGAGGGCGGGGATGAGGGGATGGCCGAGGGATGGGAGGGGGAGACGCTCCACAGCCGGAACACGAATATGAGCCTTCGGTGAGGTCCTAATCAGGAAATCCTCAACCAGACTAGACATCGTCCCTTGCACAATGGCGAGATGTTTTCCCCCTAGGGCACTTGCTGAGAAGAGGCCGTCCACATGAGTGGATCCCAAAGGCAAGACCGCTGGGATGAGGGTCCGCTCACCGGTGTTTGCTGCCATAGTCCGCCATGCAATCCGGTAGTGATTCCGGGCGGGGTCGCCGTCCCAGTGGGTGTAGTCGCGATCATACTTGGCACGGTCACCGGCGGGCTTGTAGGCCGTGGCGGGGATGGCGTCGGCGGCGAGGTGCTCCAGATCAATGGGCGACCAGTCCTTGTTGCTCTTGAGTGTCTTGTTTGGTGCCTGATACATCGGATCTCCGACGAACATGTGCGGGCCCTGGAGGATCACCTCATCCCAGCTGTCGGGCACCCCCCACCTCTGCACGAAGTAGCCCTTGGTGCGGTCGTTCTTCTCATGCCAACCTGCCGAAAAGCGCAGCCTGAGTGACCTCATGCGGTCGGCGTGGGCCAGTCTTGTCAGCACATCGGCCACCTCCCGATTCACCGTGTACACCATCCGGGTCCGCCTGATGGGGGTGACCGGCGATTCCAGCAGATCACGCCAGACAGTGAGCGTCTCATCGGTGACCCGCTGGATACGCGACCGGTGCGGGCGAGTGTCCCAGTGCCCCTGATACTTGAATCCCGGCTCGTCGCCATCCCCATTGTGCCGGTACGAGTTTATTACAGTATCGGGGTGGTACAAGTCGATGGCTTGATCGAAAGACACATTTCGCGAGCCCCCGTAGACGTGAACTCCATAGGTCACCAAGTGGTGAACCTCTGAGAACAATCTCATCTCATTCACGAACTGCCAGTGGCGTCTCAAGCGAACATACGTGTTCTCACGAAGTAGTCCTGCTTTCTCATCCGTGAAGTGCGTTTCAGGGTGCAGCAGTGAGCTGATGCCATAATGGGACTGGTGACTCCATACCTGTGACATGAAACACCGGTACAGATCGGGTTGGAGGCCCTCGAGCACCGGATAGTTCGTGGGATCGCCGACATATCCCGCGAGCCCCACCGTGTCGCCCGCGCCGTCGAGGACCTCGTCGGCCATGCCGGGAACCCGAAGCGTTTTCTCGCGCCTCTGCTTCCGGGCTGATTCCGAGGGCTTGTGGGCCAGCATCCACCAGGGGTCGCCCTCGGCCAGGAGGGCGTCCACGTCCAGAATCGGCCTCACCCACGGCGGATTTCCGAGCTGCAGGTCGAAACCACCGCACCCGAACACGGTGGCGAAGTCGAGTTGCCAGTGGAAGAACCCCTGCTGGCGGGCCACACGTTCACACACCGCCAGCCATGGATGCTCGCTCACAAGTCCTGAGACATGCGCTACCGCTCCGGCGCCCGCGAGCTCGAAGCTCTCCTGGGATGCCAGAGCTTCCCAAGCATTGGCCGGGGCCAGAGCCTCCGCCCCACTCGCCGAAGTAGTGCGATCCTTCTTGCGACGCGTCCCAAGAATTAGTTCACAGACGACGAGCCACTCGTCACACTCTGGCGGCTTCACATCCGTAGTGAGAGGCCAGAACCACAGCGCACACCAGGCGTCCATGATCAGTCGGAGCCGCTGGTAGGCGCCGTCGGGATCGGCGAGACTCTCCTCGATCTGCTCACGGGTCACATAGCTGTCGGGTGAGTCATCGGGCTCCTGGCCCCAGAGCGGGATGGTGCGCCTGGTCTGCTGCTCGGCGACCAACAACCGCCGGTAGGCCATGATCCACAGCTCCTCGACCTGGTAGCCGAGATCAACCAGCCGGTCGACCTCCTTCTTGCTGAGCTTGCCGGTGGCACGGCGCCGCCAGGCCTTGATCTCCCTGACCCGGTCGGGGGCCAGGTTCTTCGCCTCTTTGGACTCTGCGGTCGAGCCCCATCCGGCGGCGGGCATCAGCCAGTGCGGAATCCTGCCGGCAGCGTCCGTGAGCTCGTCCGAGTCGTGCTGCACGCGGGCGGCGATGTCGGTGAGTGGCACATCGGTGGGTGGGGCGGTCAGCCATGACTTGTCCATGATCTGACTGCGCCGATACACCGCCCGCCGGGCCCCGATCAGTGAGTTGCCGCGGCGCAGATGGAGCCCGAACCATGGCGCCTGCAGCCCTTTGGCCATCGAGGAGAGCCACAGGGTGATCTCTGCGAACTCCACGGCGGTGGCGTTGAGATCGACCCCGTACACCTGGTGCAGGGCGATGGAGGCCTTGACCTTCTGCAGTTCGGCCGGGTAGTCGTCCGGGTCGAGCACCACCTCCGGCCCGAGCTCCTTCTTCTTGCGGTCCAGGTACTGCTGGGCGAGCTGGTTGACGGCCTCAATGGCGAAGGCCCCCGACCCCATTGCGGGCTCGCAGATCGTGAGATTCAGGATGTCGTCGGCCGGCGTCGTCTCCCCGTCCTGGTCGAGCAGCTCTGCCAGGGCCTGGCCGACCGTGAACTTCGTGAGCGACTCTGGGGTGTAGAAGGAGGCCGACTGCTGGCGCTCCCGGCCCGAGAGCCGGAAGACAAACTCGCCTTTGGAGTAGCGGCGCGGCACCCGTTCCCCGGTGTCGGGATCCTCGATGCGGACGAAGTCCTTCGGGTCGATGTCGTCGGCGCGATCGATCGGCACCACCCAGGAACCCTTGGCCGGGTTCCCATCGTGGGCCACCTCGTACAGCTCCTCAGAGGCGAAGAAGCCGGTGTAGCTCATCAGCCCCTCGTAGACCGAGCCCAGCTGGTTGATGCCGAGCTCGACATAACTGATGAAGCCCCGTTCGCGCCCCTTGGACTCCTTGGTGAGCAGCAGCCGCGAGAGTACTTTCTGGAGGGCCTCATTGCCCAGGCCCACCTGGTCGATGAGGGCGGTGGCCTCTGGGCGGAACAGGTCGGCGCGAAGGCTGTGGAACTGCAGGCCCTGATCGATGGGCTGGTCGGCGTCCAGCTGGCCGTCCGGGAGTTGTAGGCCATCGTGTCCCTTGTCGATGAGCCGGAACAGCACCCCGAGGGAGTCGTGAATATGGGTGCCCTGGCGGGCCCGCTGGCTGGTGAGCCTCACCTGGAGCAGGTCGCGCAGCCGATCCACCGAGTAGCCGGCGTCGTACTCCGGGGCGCCGACCGGCAGGATGCCGAGCTGCGGGGAGGCCTCGGCATAGAGCAGGAAGAGGATTCGGTACAGGAACCGCAGGGCCTGCTGGGCGAGAGACTGGGCCTGGTCATCGGGCAACGGCGTAAGACCCTGGGCGCGGCGGCGGGCGACCACCTCGTTGGCGATGATCTCGATGCTGGTGCGGACTCCCTCACGCAGATCCTCGGAGACGCCGGCGGTGTGCCGTGAGGAGTCCTCCAGGGTTCCGGACCACCAGATGGCGCCGTCGGGATCGGGGGCGAGGGACTGGGCGTCGATACAGGTCAGGGCGGTGTCGAGTTCGCCGGCGCGTTTCGTCTCGTTGCGCTCCAGAACGGTCTGCAGGTCGACGCCGAGGTAGCGGCCCTGCTGGAACCGGGACCCCTCGGTGACCACCAGCCACCGGCCAGCCATCACCAGAGCGAAGGAGGCGGCCGGCCCGTCACCACGGGGGGCAAAGATCTCGGAGAGGGCCTGCGAGACGGAGACCAGCGGCTCCCCCTCCTCGAGGGGAGTCCAGGCCGTCAACAGGGTCGGGGCCTTCTTGATGAACAGGTCCTCCAAGGTCTGGACCGGTGCCGCCTCGACGATGGCCAGCGGGGTCTCGGCGAGTCCGCGGGCGCCATAGCGTCGGACTGGCGTGTCCCCCTCCTGGTGGAACTCGCCGGTCTGGTAGCCGAGCTTTTTCCGCAGTGCTTTGTAGAGATCCGCGGCGGCGTCCCGCACGTCGTCATCGACCAGGGTCGGCTGCTGCTGTGGCCCGGTGGCGTCGCCGTTGGTGAGCGTCTCCCCGCTGGTGGCGTCCGGGTAGAGGGCACTCATCGCGGCCAGCAGCTCGCCGCGCGCGGCGGTGAGCCGGGACCGCGAGGTGGGCTCCTCGGCGGCGTCCCACTCCTTGCGGCGATCCACCACCCGCCTGTGGAACGTCTCGTTGGCGGCGTCGGAGGTGAAGTAGTGCTCGCTGATCCAGTCCTCCACCACACGGAGGGCATCACTGCTGGCCATCACTCACCATCTCCGCTCTGCGTTGTGGCGGTGCCCACCGGGGTGTCTGCCGGCACCACGACCAGGAGGGGGCGGACCAGGCGACGGTCGGGTGCCATCTGGGCGATGAGCGCTCGCTCGCGCTCGACGTCGACCCTGCGCCGTTTCATGGAGCCGCGAAGCGGAAGCTGTTCGGCCTGCGCCGACCAGTTGTCCACCTGCTGGTTCCAGCCCTGGACGCGCTGTTCGGCGTCCTGCTGGGTGGCCCGGGAGACCTGCCCAAGGTAATCGCCCGCCCGCCTCACCGCCTGCGGAATGAGTTCCTGGAGGGCGCCGAGATTGGCGACCGGTCCGGGGTTGTTGAGCTGTTGCCCGAATCCGACATCCCGCAGCATCGCAGCGCTGGAGGGCGCCGGGTCGACCACCGGCTGGAACTCGTCGGGGTCGAAGATCACCGACATCCAGACCGCCGAGATCACCTGGCCGCGCTTGTTGGTGATGGTTCCGACCAGCAGCACCGTCGGGTGTATGACGCTTCCCCGCACGGCGAAGATCTCATTGCGTGACAGGGCCGACAGGCAGCGGTCGGCCGCCCAGTCGAGCACCGGATGGAGAGGCCCGAGGTAATGGGCCTCCGGCCAGGATGAACCGCTCTCGTCGTTGAGGGAGTTCTTGAGGAGGCGGTCGGCCTCCTGCCGGGTGGTGGCCAGAGTCATGGACGACAGCACGTGGCGTTGCGTGAGGTAGGAGTCCGGCAGCACCTCGAGGCGGGTCCTGAGATCGGGCGGTGGGACGAACCGCACCAAGTGCTCCTCGGAGAACCTCTGCCAGGAGATCCCTCCGGTGCCACCGTCGCCGGGGGCCTGACTCTGATTGCCGTCGTAGGCGTCGGCGACGGCCTCGCTGAGGAAGTCCACCGAGGTGCGGTAGAGCGGATCGGCCTCCGGTTCCGGCGTGGTGTCGGCCTGAGGACCGGGCTGGGAGCCGATCATGTCGAGGAATGCGGCCAGCGACTGGTGCGGGTCGGCGGCGAGATCATCGACATCCTGGACGACGGCGTCAACATCCCGGTTGTGGGCCAGCACGTCACGGATAGTGTTCTCCTCCGCAGCCACGGAGTACTCACCCATCAGGGAGGCGGCGTCGCCCAGGGCCTTGTGCGCCTGCTCCTCCTTCTCGAGAAGCCGGGTCAGCACGTGGACATCACCGGTCCAGGATTCGGTACTCGGCTCGAGCAGGAGGGTGGTGATCTGTGGGCGGTGCCGCTGGCCGTAGCGGTCGATGCGGCCATTGCGCTGCTCGATGCGAATGAGGGACCACGGAATGTCGTAGTGGATGAGCTGATGGCACTGGAGGTGCAGGTTGACTCCCTCGGAGGCGACATCGCCGGTGACCAGGACGCGGATCGGAGAGCCGGACTGTTTGAAGCTCTCGACGACCTCCTGCTGCTCGATGTCGGTCATGCCGCCGTGGAGGACCCGCACCTGGTCGTCGGCGAGCTTGAGGTCCTTGATGAGCTTCCTGCGGAGCCAGTGGAGGGTGGGGACTCGTTCGGAGAAGACGACGGCCCGCTCGGAAGAGCGTCGGCCGATGGAGATCGATCGCAGGTAGCCCACCAGGGCGTCGTACTTCGCAGAGTGGTCGAAGGCGGCGTCGTTGAGATCCTGGAGGGTGGCGAGGGCCCTGATCTCTGCGGGGCCGGGGAGATTCTCGTTGTTCTTGCCGGAGGGGTTCAGCCGGCTGGCGATGGTCTCGCTCAGAGCCGCCGGGGAGGAGAGAAAGGCCTTGGCGAGAGTCCAGGGGAACAGGCTGGTCCGTCCCGTGTAGGGCGAGGTGCCGGAGGCGGGGTGGAGCCAGGTGTCGGCGAGCTCGGCGGCGACGGCGTCCTCGGCGGGAGAAGCGGCAATGAGCCTGTTGTCCATCGGCTGACGCTCAGCCCACTCCCCTCCCACGACGCTGGCGACCTCCTCGGAGTTGCGGTGGCGCCGGACGACGAGACTGGCGAGATCGTCCTTGTTGAGCTCTCCGGTCGGGGAGACCGCGGTGGGCTCCAGGAGCCGGATGAGTTCGGCGAAGGAGTCGGGGTTGCCGTTGTGCGGGGTGGCCGAGGCGAGGATGAGGGCGTCGGTGTTGGGGGCGAGGACGTTGGCCAGGTGGTTGTTCTTGGACGACGAGTTGGTGACATTGTGCGACTCGTCGATCACGACCGCGTCCCAGTGGTGGTGGCGCAGGTCGTGGGCGAAGCGGTCCTGCTTGAGGGTGTCGATCGAGATGATGACCCGCTTGTAGAAGGTGAAGGGATTGCGGTTGGCGGGGATCCTCTGACGGACCCGCTGGACGCCCAGGGAGTCCAGGCGCACGAAGGGGATGTCGAAGCGGCACCACATCTCGTTCTGGGTCTGCTCCAGGACGTGACGAGGGCACACGATGAGGATCCGCTCACCTCGTCCACGCCGGATGAGCTCGGACAGGATCATGCCGATCTCAAGGGTCTTGCCGAGCCCGACGGCGTCTGCCAGGAGGATTCTTGTGCGGAGGCGGGACGGATCGAGAGCCTTCTCAACGGCCGAGATCTGGTACGGCAGGGAGTCAGCGAGAGCTCCCCTGGCGACCGTCAGACTGGGGTCGCTGAGAGGGGTGGACGTGGACCTGATCGTCGACTCGAGCCAGAGGCGAGCCTTGCGGTAGTGGGAGGAGCCGTCGGCAATGACCTTGGCGTCATGGGGATCCAGCGCGGTGGCGGCGGTGTCGATCGAGGGATAGAAGCTCGCGGTGGTGCCGCGAACCAGTTCGGAGGTGCCGATGACATGGAGGAGCTGGCCGTCAGAGGTCTGGTCGACGGCGGTGACCAGCCACTCCTCATCCCGGACCAGGACAATTGAGCCCGGCGCGACATTGAGGTCGGTGGCGACGGTCATATGGCTGCAACTCCCCTGTGCACAACGCTGTCAGACACGTGTGAGCATAGTAGAGAGGCTCGGAGTGGGCGTCCTGGGACAAGCGCAACCGCTCAGCTGGCGGCCGTGCCGGTGGACTGATGCGTCAACGCGCGGGACGATGCTTGCCGACATCCTTGAGTCCCAGAAGCGACAGCGACACCGTGCCACCAAGGCGCTGTCGGACATCGTCGCCGATGCCCAGGCCTTCGGTGACTACGACCATCCCAACCGTTAGAAACGAGCACACCCATGGCGCGCATCAGATCCTTCGAGCCCTCGGCCCAAGACGTGAAGCGGCATCCGACTGAAGTCGACTGTCAGTACCAGTCCTTCCTGGACAACGGCGTCCGGCTCCTCCATCTGAGCACCTTCGGTTCAGACCACCGGTCCAGCCGACCGAAGTCGAGCCAGAGCATGCAACTGGACGCGCGGAGCGCCGCAGAACTCATTACCATCATCAAGAACGCATTCCCGGAGCTCAGGAATCTGTAGCCCGGCCTCGATCTTCCAGGTGTCGGTGACTCTCGCGCCCCAGATCCGGCCCAAGGCAACCGGAGCCCTGACATCAGTCCCGACGCTGGCGACTGGTCTCGAGAGTATGAGCCAGATCGCCGATGGACGCCAGCAACTGGTGGGGCGGTAGCGACAGGTCCAAGGTGTGCGCGAACAACCGGATCCCGGCGCGCCGAACCCTGTACTGGCGAGACTCCTCGTTGCCCTTGGCGTAGATGAGGTGGCCGACCGGCAGACCCAGCACCGTGCAGTAGGCCAACAGCTGGTAGAGGTCGGCGTTGGGGAATCCGGCGGGCTTCTCGGCCTTGTACTTGGCATCGGCGACGACCACCGGCCGGTGGGCCTCCAACCAGACGAAATCGGGCAGGACGTCGATCTGTTCCTCGTCGTCCAGGTAGGTGTCGTAGCGCCGCGAGTGCCCGCCGAAGGGTGTCAGCGCCTCGGCCAGGGCGACGGTGACGAAGTCCTCGAAGATCCGTGCCATCGAGAACAGGTAGCCGGTCACCCTCACTTGACCGACCCGCTGCTCAAACGACCTTCCAGCCAGGATCAGTTCGGCGATCTCCAACCCGGGCTGGTACCGCGCATTGAGGCGGCTCGGCGTCCACCTCGGGATGGCCGGGGAGGTCGAGGCTGGCGTGACGTCGGCGAGCTGGAAGCGCAGACGTTGCAGCGCGGCCCGCTGTGTGGGCCTGGTCGTCGGTATCCTCAACAGTCGCACGGCGGCCGCCAGCAGGATCTGATTCTCGGGGATGTCGACCGTGAACTCGTCGAAGCGCACTTCGAGGGGGATGGTGCGGCCCCAGTGATGGCGCAGCTGGTCGGCCTCCCGGATCCGCCCGCGCAGCACCGGCAGGCTGGTCTCCACCTCGCGGTATCCCTTCAGCAGCCCCTGATCCAGGGCCCTGCCGGCCAGCTGGATGAACGCCGTCGTCAGAGCCTGCGGAAGGTTGTCCTCGGGGTCGAGGCTGACGATCTCTTGGCGCCAGAATCGCGGATGGCGGGCGTATCCCATGAGGAAGATCAGCCGGTTCATGGTGATCTTCGGCTGAATGATCACCTGCTGGTCGGCCGCCTCCACCACGCCGATGTGCGTCCCAGCGGTCACCTCCCAGACGCCGGGCTGGGCCGTGCGGACACACCGCGCGATCTGAGTGCCGTTGAGGGCGTCGGCCACTGCACTCGACAGATCGACGAGGCGGGCCGGGGCCCCCTCACGCAGGATCAGGGGCGTCGTCATCGCTGTCCCGCCTGCCCTGAGCTTTCCTGGCGACCTGGGCGCGGATGGCGTCAAGCCCGTACCGGGAGGCGACGTCGGTGCCGTCTCCGTAGTGATGCTCCTCCAGCAGCGGGAGGATCGCGGTGCGCCAGGCGCGTTCCAGCCCACCGTCGGCGTGGACGGCGTCGCGCATGAAGTAGGAGGGACCGATCCTGAAGTCAGGGTCGTCGATCCGGCTGTTGAGTTCGTCGAGCAGATCCGCGACACCGGCGTCCCTTCCGGTGGCCGCCAACCAGCGCCGCAGGACGTCTCGCACCGGTGGTTCGCTCGGGTGCAGGGAGACGAATGCGAAGCGCCGTCGCATTGCCGCGTCGACCAGGGCGATGGATCGGTCGGCGGTATTCATGGTGCCGATGATGAAGACATTCTCGGGAAGGGTGAAGCCGATGTCGTCGTCGGTGGCGTAGAGCAGGTCGACGTTCTGGTCGCGGTACTCGAGCAGGAAGTAGAGCTCGCCGAAGATCTTGGCGAGGTTGCCCCGATTGATCTCGTCAATGATGAGAACGTACGGAACCCCGGGATTCTCGCGCGCGGCGTCAACGGTCTTGCGGAACGGTCCGGGGCGCAGTTCGAAGGTGCCCGCCGATGTGGGCCGGTATCCCTCGAAGAAGTCCTCGTAGGAGTACGCCGGATGGAACTGGACCAGGCGGACATTGTCGCCGGCCAGGTGTTCGGCCAGTGCTTGGGCGATGTACGTCTTCCCGGTGCCAGGCGGGCCGTAGAAGATGAGCTGAGGGCGGTCGCGCAGCAACTCGATGCATTCCTCGAGCCATGCTCGGTCGACGTTGAGGGATTCAGCGAGAGAGTCGGTGGCGTCAGGTAGCACGAGTTGTGGGCGTGGCGGCACAGAGTCCGCGAGTGGCGCACCCTCACCGTCGGGCGCGGATGCGGCGAGCAGGGGCTCGAGGACGTCGAGCTGCTGAGTCATCTCAATGACGTCGTACTGCTGTCTGAACCGCGCGGTGACGTCCTTGGGAAGCTTGGCGTAGTCAACGCCGTCGACCTGCCACTCCGCGGTGCGACGAAGCCTCGACGCACCGTCGACGGACCTCACGTACTCGGCGTCTCCCGTGATGGTCCCCAGGAAGAGTCGGCCCTGGCTGGTGGTGGTGACCAGGTCGCCGACCTTCATGCGGGTGAGGAAGTTGTGGAAGTCGTCGACCTTCGCGGCCTTGGCGGAGTAGGCCGACTGGGAGAAGTCGTCCTCGACGATGCTCTTGAGGTCCTGCCGTGAGATGCCGGGCTCGACCCGCCGGAGCTTGCTGGCCCTGATGGAGACGTAGCCGTCGTGCCGCCAGGACTCGGTGAGATCGTGGCCGTCGACGGCAGACCCCTTGACGAGCCAAGCGCGCCTGGGCGCCGGGTTGAGGATTCCCCTGTCCTCCAGAAAGTCCCGGAAATCTGCGGTTCGCAGACGCTGGGACTCACTGGCGATGCCAGCGGAGTCGAACACAACACCCTCCGCTTCAAGCGCCTCCCGCTGGGTCTGCTGACGGCCGTCCGGCCAGTGAAAGTTCGGGGACGGCTTGCCGGTCTGCGGGATGACACGGTGGGCAGCGTCGGCCGTGCTGCTCCACAGTGCATTCGAGATCGCACCGTCGTCGGTACCGGTCACCCCGGCCAGGTCGCCGCAAGTCGTCCACGTGCCCTGGTCGATGAAGTCCAGTGCCGCGTCCAGAATCCGTTTGAACTCAGACCCGCCATGGCGATTCGCCTTCGCCCACTCCTGATAGGCCTGACTCGATACCGCGGCGAGGCCTTCTCCGCCCTTCGGATGAGACGCCAATGCCGCACGACCGGCGTCCGTGATCTCCCAGCCGGCATTAGTCTTCGTGATCCATCCCGCAATCTTCATGTCGGTGCTGAGCCAGGCCAGGCGAGTGAAGCCTCTGCAGATCGCGTCACCGTCCTTGGCGAACGCCGCCTCATATGGGGTGAGCTCAACCCGGTCCTTCACATGGGCAAGCACCTTGGCACGGGGTAGCCGACCGCCGTCATCGGCAAGCACCTGGAGGGCGGCCCGGATGAGCAGGTCGCTGCGAACGGGTTCGTGAGACGTCTCTGTCATGGTGTGTCCTTCGGCCGACTACGACACCATTCATACCGGACGAGGCCGACATCCGAGACCGCAGAGAACTCCGTGCGAGCCGAACTCCCGCGATCCTGGGCGAAAGATCACGGTACGATACCACCATCTCGCAGGGGAATCCCTGTGCCTGAGCGTCAGGAGTGGCCGTGGACAGCGAAATCCAACTGATCAATGATGGAGACGGTGTGGCGGTCATCGGAGACCCGACAACCGTCCAGACATTCCTTGATTCAGCAGGACTGCCTTCCAGAGACCTCGGACTGCAACGGCTCAAGTCTGCTCTCAACACCGGGGCCGGAGTCGCACAGGCTGGCTCAGAGATCGCCGCCAACTCGGGACGTTGGGTGAAGCTCACCGAGAAGTCGGCAAAAGCCCTCAAGCAGAACACCTTGATGAAGGGATCTGAGCGGAATGTGAGTCGTGCCGTCCTGACAAAGGACGGGAAGATCAAGGGGCTGCTCGAGATCTCGAGGACGCCCGGCGCCATGCTGACGAACCCGGCGATACTGGCCGGAGCAGCAGGGATCATGGCGCAGATGGCCATGCAGCAGACCATGGACGAGATCACCGACTACCTCGCCAAGATCGACGAGAAAGTCGACGATGTGCTCCACGCCCTGAATGACGCCGAGCTCGCGAAGGTAACCGGAGCAGGTTTCATGATCGAGGAGGCTCTCACCATTCACGAGCATGTCGGACTGGTCTCCGGGGTCACATGGTCGAAGATGCAGGGAACGTCAGAAACGATCGCGGTGGCCGAGGCCTACGCGCTACGTCGGCTCGATGCGCTGGCTGAGAAGTTGGAGAGCAAGACCAAGGTCGACGAGCTCGCCAAGACGTCCAGGACAGTGGAGTCCGATGCTCGCAAATGGCTCACCGTGCTGGCGCGCTGCTTCCAGCTCCAGGACGGAATCTCCATTCTGGAGCTCGACCGGGTGCTGGACTCCTCTCCCGAGGATCTCGACCGACACCGTCTGGGTCTGAACACCGCTCGCAAGAAGCGACAGGATCTCATTCTGCAGACCACCGATCGCCTTCTGGATCGCATGACTGCAGCTGCCGAGAGGGCCAACACGAAGGTGATACTGCACCCGAGGCTGTCTCATGACGTGGTGGATTCCAGCAATCATGTAGCGACCGGAATCTCTGAGTTCCAGGAGCAACTCGGGATCACGCATGACCTCCTGGAACTGGAAGCGCGTCCGTGGATGGACGCGGTCGTTGAGCTGAAGGACGACGCTCTTGAGACCGGGGTTCAAGGTGTCGATGCCGCCAAGCGCTTCGGCAGCACGGCTCTCGGTCGTGCCAGATCGGTGACGGACAGGCTCTCCAGCACGGTTGCCGAACGGACCCTGCGTCGGGGCGGCGACAGCGACGACAGCGATCCGCGGGACTGACTGTCATGCTTCAAGACCTCCACGACCGCGTCGTGGCCTCGCGACCGACCGCCGAGATGACCCTGGCCCACGAGGCCGGCACCGTCATCTCCCACATGCTCGGCGACGGCAGATCGGTGATCCTCCCCGAGGTCACGATCTACACCGCCGAGGCCGCCGAGGAACTTCGTTCCAGGATCGCGGACAACCCTATTGACGGTGCGGATGTGAGTCAGTGGGACAAGCTCGACCGCCAGCTTCAGGGCGCTTCCCGCGAGGCCGTGCTCCTCGCCGCCGAGCTGGTCTTCCTGCGGGAACACCCACTGCGCTCGGCTCTGCCGACAACGCAACGGGCCCATGTCGAGCGAGTGCTCGCCCATCTCGACGTCCCCGTGCCCATTCCCGAACCCATGTCCGGATGGCTGGCTCGCCCGGCAGGAAAGACTGGGCTCACCGTGGGAATGTCGTACCACGGCCACGTGTGGAAGCACCTTCCGTGGCTCTCGCAGTTCGTGATCCACTGGTGCGGGCTGACCGACCCCGAACGCGAGGCTGCTCGCAACGATCCGTGGATCCTGCAGCACGCCATGATCAATTCCGGGGAAGACCGGTCCGACATCCGCAACGTCCTTCAGTTCCTCGCGCGGCCCGACGAGTTCGAACCCATCGCGTCGGCCGACATGAAGAAGAAGATCCGCAATGGCCTCGCCGATCGAATCGACGACTCCTCGGGCGACGACCCGGCGGCGATCGACCGCGATCTGTTCCAGATCCGCGCCGCACTGGCCCAGGACCGCGCAGAACCGTTCCAGTTCTGGACTCCCGGCGTGGAGGAACTCTGGAAGGCAGCCCCCACTGACTCGGCATCATCGGCGTCCGACAGCACCGATCTGAATGAGCCCCGCACTCGCCACTACTGGATCTACTCTCCCGGCGCACAGGCTTCGCAATGGCCGGAGTTCTCAACGAACGGGATGATGGGAATCGCATGGGATGAGCTCGGCGATTTCTCGGCATACCCCAACCGCGAGTCGATCAGACAGCGGCTCGACCCCCAGGGAACGCATGGATCGATGACGAACGATGTCCTCGCAGTGTGGCAGTTCCAGAATGAGATAGCAGTGGGCGACATCGTCTACGCCAAGCACGGGAAGAGCACACTCATCGGCCGAGGCGAGGTCACCTCTGACGCGCGGTACGAGCCCGAGCGCGATTCCTTCAAGAACGTCCGCTCTGTGAGCTGGGATCACATCGGATCCTGGGAGCACCCCGGCAACGCTGTCTTGAAGACACTCACCGACATCACCCCCTATCACGACTACGTCGACAACTTGGAGGAGGTCTTCGCCGACGAGTCCGAACCGGAGGAGGCCGTCGTGGTCACTCCTCTCCCCCGCTATGACAAGACGGCCTTCCTCAACGAGGTGTACCTCTCCGAGGAGCGCTACGACCGGCTGCGCAGGCTGCTCACACGAAAGAAGAATGTCATCCTCGCCGGCCCTCCCGGGGTGGGGAAGACCTACGCGGCCAAACGCCTGGCGTACTCCATCATCGGCGCCAAGGATCCCAGCCGGGTCCAGATGGTCCAGTTCCACCAGAGTTACTCCTACGAGGACTTCATGATGGGATACCGACCCACCGAGTCCGGCGGATTCACCCTCACCGAGGGGCCGTTCTACCGATTCTGCGACAGAGCCCGTGCCGACGATCCGGACCGGCCGTACTTCTTCATCATCGACGAGATCAACCGCGGCAACATCTCCAAGATATTCGGCGAACTACTCATGCTCATCGAAGCAGACAAGCGTGGCCAGGAACTGCGCCTGCTTTACAAGAATGAGACCTTCTCGGTTCCTCCGAATGTGTACATCATCGGCATGATGAACACCGCGGACCGCAGCCTCGCCGTCCTGGACTATGCCTTGCGACGCCGCTTCGGATTCTTCCAGATGGACCCCGGCTTCAGCTCCTCGGGATTCATGCGGTGGCAGCGCCAGGTCGACAGTCCAGCCCTCGACCATCTCGTGGCAGACATCATCGACCTCAACGCGGCGATCGCCGAGGATCCTGCGCTCGGATCCGGGTTCATGATCGGTCACAGCTTCCTCTGCCGCCCCACCAGCGCCGACGACGGATGGCTGGGATCCGTGGTCGAGGACGAACTCATTCCCCTGCTCGACGAGTACTGGTTCGATGAGCCGGCCAGAGCCCAGGAGTGGGCGGAAAGACTCCGGAATGCGGCGTCATGACCGACCATTCCATCGTCATCCGGAATGTCTACATCATGCTGGCCTATGCCTTCGGTGCGCTGCGCAGCACGGACAGTGACCCCATCAGTGGCGAGCGGTTCGAACACCTCCACGACCTGCTCGGGGAGATCCTCGTCCAGGGAGTCGGCGCCCAGGTGAAGCGCGGGCTGTACCGCGAGTACCGACGCCATCGCGACGAGCTGTCGACGGTACGCGGCCGAATCGACATCGGTCGCACCGTGGCGACTCTTTCGGTCACCCGCGGCCGGCTCGCGTGTCAGTTCGACGAGTACGATCCCGACACCCCGCACAACCGGGTCCTGAAGTCGGTGATCGTCCTGCTCATCCGCCATGGTGACGTCGCCCCCACGCGCAGGGCGGCGCTGCGGCGTCTGCTCCCCTATCTGGACGCCGTCACGCTGATCGCACCGACCTCGATCCGATGGAGCGCCCTCAGCTACCACCGTGCGAATGCGCGCTACCGGCTCCTCATCGGGGTGTGCGAGTTGATCGTGAAGGGGCTGCTGCCCACCGAGGAGTCCGGCGCCACCGAACTCGCCGCATGGTTCTCCGAGGACGCCATGAGCCATCTCTACGAGAAGTTCCTGCGCGAGTACTACGCCTTCCACCACCCGGAGCTCTCACCGAGGGCCGCAGCCGTCGGCTGGGACTACGACGAGGAGAGTGCCCGCGGCGTCGAACAGCTCCCCGCGATGCGGACCGACGTCACGCTGCGCAGCGGACCTCGCACTCTCATCATCGACGCCAAGTACTACGGCGAATCGATGCAGTCAGGCAGGTGGGGCAAGGCGACCGTCCGCTCAGACCACCTGTATCAAGTACTGGCTTACGTGAAGAATGCCGATGTGATGCGGGACGGCTCCGTGAGCGGGCTGCTGCTCTACGCGGGGACCGACGCCCCTGATCAGCCCGGACTCGATGTCGTGGTGCAGGGGAACCGGATCGGGGCGCGATCACTCGACCTCAACCGGGAATGGCTTTCTATCCGGGCCCAGCTGGAGGGGATCACCGCCTGGCTTGGGGACTGAGGGTCCCTGCGGGTTGTGCTGCGCCCGGGCGTGACCGCGCTCTCCCGACTGTCTCACGTGAGCGCTCGGCCTCACCCCCCGGGCACCAGATCCTGTCTCTGTTGGTGCTCGTTCCCATCCCCATGGCTCTCCTCCTCCTCGTCGGCCCCTCGGCCGTGAACATTTCACTCGCGGAACCCGGCCCGCAGCATCCCGGGCGTCACACACCGCCCTTTGGCGAGTGATGCGTTCACCCAGATGCCAACCACAGCGAGCACACGAGCCACCGGAGCCCCGAAGCACCTACGGGCGGGCTCACCCGGGAGCGCTCGGAAGCTTGAGGGAGTTCCCGACACACGCCGGGAGGCCCCGAACCCACCCGCGCAGATCTCACCCCACCACCCGACTTAAACACTGTTCAATAGATGTCGTAGCATCAGACCCGCCAGAGCCGGACGAGCCGGCGACTGGAACCGATGGGAGACGGCCTCGTGGGCGCTCAGACCGAATATGCGAACGAGAACAGCACATCCAACGTCGCTGCGGACGCCCCACCACGGCGCCACGGCTTCCAACCCACCGACCTGGCACTGATCGCCGTCTTCGCCGCCTTCATCGGCGCCCTGGCTCAGATCCCGCCGATCTTCGTCGTCGGCGCGGTTCCCTTCGCGATGCAGATGATCGGGGTGCTCCTGGCCCCCATGGTGCTGGGGTCCCTGCGAGCGGGTGCCGCCTGCACGCTCTACGTCGTCGTCGGAGTTCTGGGAATGCCGATCTTCGCCGGCCAGCGCGGCGGCCCGGGAGTCCTGCTCAGCGCGAGCGGCGGCTACCTCATCGCCTTCATCCCGGCCAGTTTCATCGCCGGCGCTGTGGCCACCGCCGTCCTGCGACGTCGCCCCCGCAAACCCCTTCTCATCGTGTGGCTGTACGTGGTGGCCCTGGTCAGCCTGGCGGTGATCTACCTCGGCGGGATCGTCGGCCAGATGATCAACGTCTCCCTGTCCCTGAGCGCCAGCCTCGCCGTCAACGCCCCGCTGTTCGCCCTCGACCTGGTCAAGGCGGCCTTCGCCGTCGTGCTCGCCATCGCGATCCTCACCGCCTACCCCCGGCTCCTTCCCGCCGTTCGGCATCGATGAGTCCGTCCCCCTCCACGGAACCGGTGGTCCTCAGCGCCGACCGGCGGGCACTCGACGAGTTCTGGAGCGCCCACAGACGCCACCAGCTCATCGGACTGCGTACCTCCGGCACCACCACCGGAAACGGGCGGATCATCGTCCGGACCACCGATTCCTGGGTCGACTCCTTCCCCCCGACCGCACGGATCTGTGCTCTCACAAGCGCCGACACCGTCTGGATCCCGGGACCGATGGGGGCGACCATGAATCTGTTCGCGGCCTGCCTGGCGCAGCACACCGGCGCCCGTTGGACCGTCGACGACCCCCGCTCGGCCACCGTCTGGCAGCTGACTCCGGCCAGGCTCACCAAGGTTCTCGACGCCGGTCTGCCCGGGTCCGACCGACTTCGCGGCGTCATCGTCGCCGGCGACGGACTGTCCCCGGTGGTGCGCGACCGCGCCCGGGCAGCGGGGCTGGCGGTGACGCACTACTACGGCGCGGCCGAGCTGTCGATGATCGCGATGGGCAGCTGCCGCGACGATCTTGAGCTCTTCGACCGGGTCGAGGTGAGCATCCGTTCGGGTCACATCTGGGTGCGCTCCCCCTGGCTGTCGAGGGGATATCTGCATCCCCATCCGCGCGGATCGCTGAGGGTCGACCCTGACGGTTTCGCCACCGTCGGCGACCACGGGGAGCTGGACGGACGGCATCTGACGGTGACTGGGCGCGATGGCGCGGTCACCACCGCCGGGCAGACCATTCTCCTCGCCCCGCTTCTCGCCCGGCTGCAGCCCCTGGCGCACGGCGACGTCTTCCTCGTCGGGAGCCCGCACGAGGGCGTCGGCGAGGTGCTCACGGCCGTGGTGACCGAGGCCGACGACCTGCCGGTGCTGCGCGGCTGGGCGCGCGCTCACCTGGAGGGGGCGGACCGGCCCAGACGATGGCTGTGCGTCCCGGATCCGCCGCTGACCGAGGCGGGCAAGATCGACATCGGCGTGCTGGGCAGGGATTCACTGAGCAGGCACTCTTCGGACGGGCGCCCTCCGGGCAGGCACGATCTGGGCAGGCACGATCTGGGCAGGAGCACTCTGGACGGGAGCGAGGAATGAGCGACGACCAACCCGTCATCATCGACGCCCTGCGCACCCCCATTGGCACCACCGGCCAGATGTTCTCGCACCTCACCACCACCGACCTGGCCGCCCCCGTGCTGAAGAGGCTGGCGGAGCGTCTGCCGCAGGGGCTGGGCACCGACGCCGTCATCCTGGGTAACATCCGCGGTCCCGGCGGCAACCCGGCCCGGCTGGCCGGCCTGGCCGCGGGTCTGGGGGTCGAGGTCCCCGCACTCACCCTGGACGACGAGTGCGGCTCGGGTCTGGCGGCGGTGGAGCAGGCCTGGTACCGGTGCCTGAGCCGGCCCGGAACCGTCCTGGCAGGAGGGGTCCAGGCGGCGTCGACCCAGCCCGTGACGCTGTGGCCCGGCACCGACGACCACCCTGCACGACGCTATGACCGGGCTCCCTTCGCCCCCGCCCCGTGGGCCGACCCCGAGATGGGCCCGGCCGCGGACCGGGTCGCCGCCGAGCGGGGAATCGATCGGCGGCGCCAGGACGATTACGCGCTGCGCTCCCACCTGCGAGCGGTCGCCACCCGGGAGGCGGGCGGGTTCGCCTCCGAGATCGTGGCCATCGACGGCCATGCCGAGGACCAGCGGCCCCGCCCCGGCTTCACGGCCCGACGGCTGGCCCGGTTCCGCCCGGCCTTCGGCCCCGATGGCACCGCGACCGCCGCGAACTCCTGCGGGATCAGCGACGGGGCCGCCGCCGTGGCGATGGTCGATTCCCGAACCTTCTCCGGGCTGGGCCGCCCCGGCCTGCGGGTGCTGTCGGTCGTCTCGGCGGGCTGCGACCCGGACAGGCCCGGTCTGGGGATGGTACCCGCCGCGCAGGCCGCGCTGGCTGAGTCCGGCCTCAACGTCGACCAGCTCGACGCCATCGAGTTCAACGAGGCCTTCGCCGGACAGCTGCTGGCCTGCGCCGACGCCCTGGGAGTCCGGGAGGAGCAGATCTGCCCCGATGGCGGCGCGATCGCCCTGGGCCACCCATGGGCCGCCTCCGGGGCCATCCTGGTGGTTCGCCTGTTCACCAGGCTGGTGCGCCGACAGGGTGGCCGCTACGGCCTGGCCGGGATCTCGATCGGCGGAGGGCTGGGCTGCGCCGCGGTGGTGGAGGCCTGCCACGGCCCCGTACTCCCGAATGTCGGATCACGCCAGTAGTCTGTGTCCGAACTGTTCCGCTGCGTCGCCTGCCCGTGCCACGGGCCTGTGGCCGTTGCGAGACGACCTCCTCGTCGATTCGTCCCGCCGCCACCGAGTCTGCGCGGCCCACAGTTCCGGAACCCTGTTCAGAAAGGCGCTGGAGTGGAACTCGACAGCAGTGACTATCTCCGTCGAGCCCTGTTCGACACCCTTCCCGGCTACCTCGAGGGATACGTCAGACGGCGTCTCACCGAGACCTATGGCCCCGACTGGAACCTTCCTGCACAGACCGGTAAGTCCTCGCAGGACCCGGCCGCCGCGCTGTCGGACCTGTCCACCCAGATCTGGATTCTCACTCACCTGGGCCCCGATCGCACACCGATCCTGCGTACCGAACCGGCGTTCCGCAGCTGTCTCCACGAGGTTCGGCAGGCCCGCAATGCTGTCGCCCACGGGGCCGAGCTGGACCGGTACCAGACGTTGGCCGCCCTCGGTTCGGTACGCGCGGTCCTCAAGGAGATCGGTGCGAGCGCCGGCGTCGACGAGGTGACGGCGTTCTACGACGCGGTGGCGCAGTCCTCCTGGTCGACCGCCGACACCACCAGCGACTCCACCACCGCCAGCGACACCACCACCACCACCAGCACGAACGACCCGTCTCCGGCCACGGCAGAGGTGCCCAGCCCCTCCACCCCGCCCGCGCCGCCAGCTCCGGTCGTCGACGCAACGCCAGCCAGACGTGCCGACGACAAGGAAGACCCGACACCGCCCCACGCGGCCGGCCAGGCTGACTCGACGGCCCGCCGGGCGCCACGACATGCGATGCCCGCCGCCGACGAGCCACCCTCCGAGCCCTCGTCCCCACTGGACGCCGTGAGGCTCGACATCGACTTCGCGTCGACGGTGTCCTACGCCCAGGCGGTCGCCGGGCTGTTGACACCCATCACCGTGCAACTGTCCCTGGCCGATGATCCGACAACAAGCAGCATCGCGGCGACCGGCGACTCCACATCCGCTGTCCCGGCCGTCGGCGAACTTGATACCGAACGGCAGGAGAGCACCCCCGAGGAGCCCACCGCAACTGTCCACAGGGTCGCGGAGCCGATCACCGAGGTGCACCAGGATCGCCTCACCGGCCTGCGTGTCACCGTGACGATCGACAGCGAGGACGCCGATCTCGTCGAACCGTGGCATTTCGGCGTCGACATCCTCACCGACGCTGTGCAGCGCTCCAACGCCATCCGTCTCAACCGCTCGGAACTGCTCCAGATGACGGCCCAGGCACTCACGACCGTGCGGATCCGCCTGGAGACCGACGACGACGTTCGAGAAGTGACGGTGGACGGGCCCACCGTGCTGGCAGCGCGCCAATGGCGTTTCCGGGACTCGCCGGGCAGCACTGCCCGTACTCTGGCGACTTTCGTCCAGCCGCAGCAGACGGAACTCCCGGCGCTGTTGAGACAGACCGCCGACCATCTGCGGGCGGCGACCGGCAGTGCCTCGCTGAATGGCTATCAGGCATCCGCCGAGAGAGTTGACGCCACGGTGCAGGCCCTGTGCGACGCTCTCATCGACAAGGACATCGCTTACTCCGCCCCGCCGACGAACTGGTCGGATGAGGGCCAGCGCATCCGGACTGCCGAGGAGGTGCTCGACGGACGGCTGGCGACCTGTCTGGACACCACCATCCTGATGGCGAGCGCGCTGGAATTCATCGATCTCCAGCCCATCATCCTGGTCCTGGATGGTCATGCGTTCCTCGGCTACTGGAAGTCCGACCAGCACGGCCCGGAATCGCTTGCCGCATCCGGCCCCTCCCTCATCAACCAGGTCGACCGTGGCGAGATCGGTCTGATCGAGACCACCGTCCTCACCAACGCCGACAAGGTCCGCCTGGCCGATCTCCATCAGAAGGCCCGCGAGGAGATGAGACCGGACGGTTCCGCCGTCCTCTTCGCGGTGTCTGTGCACGAGGC
Organism: Acidipropionibacterium jensenii DSM 20535; assembly: GCF_000425285.1. GTDB lineage: Bacteria > Actinomycetota > Actinomycetes > Propionibacteriales > Propionibacteriaceae > Acidipropionibacterium > Acidipropionibacterium jensenii. The sequence goes on from NZ_AUDD01000026.1 coordinate 21,391, forward strand.
CCGCGAACGAGGCGTCGCAGCCCTCCCCGCGCGTGGTCATGATGAGTCCGGGCAGGTCGTCGAGGCGTCCTACCAGCCGGCTTCGCGGCCCATCTTCGCCCCGGAGCCGGACCGCCGGCCCAGCATCCCCCGGGCTCCACGGCGGCCCAAGGCCCCCGCTCAGGTGGAGAAGTGGAAACGGCAGCTGCTGGACCTCAGCTTGCGTAATCGGCTCATCAACTGTCCAGAGAGCGCATTCAGACGCCACAGCACCGTCCGGCTGGCAGTGCCGAGCGAGATGGTCGGTGCTCTTGAGGACCTCATCAGTGACGGAACTCAGCTCAGCCTGGGTTGCCGGGACGAACAGACTCCCATCGACGACCAGACATTCCTGTCCGCGCAGTTGCTGGAGCGCCACGGCGTCACCACCGACCTCACCGAGGACTCCTACGACTCCGCTCTGCAGAAGATCGCCGCGGACGCCCGCACCCTGATCGAGGAGACCGGCTCCAACAATCTCTTCCTCACCATCGGTTCGCTGGTCTGGCGCTCCGCCGACCGCGATCTGCGGTCACCACTCATCCTCATCCCGGTGAAGCTGCACAGGAAGTCCCGGAAGAGCCCCTACTCGCTGTGCCTCGACCAGACCGGCTCCTCGACGCCGAACTTCTCCCTCCTGGAGAGATTGTCGGTCGACATCGGCCTCCAGATCCCCGGTCTGGAGGACCCGGAGGAGGACGGATCGGGAATCGATGTCGACGGCGTCCTCGACGCCGTTCGCCAGGCTCTCATCGAGAACGCCCTCGACTTCCATGTGGAACCGACCGTCTGCTTGGGACTGTTCAAGTTCGGTGGATTCAGACTCTGGAAGGACCTCGAGGAGTCCTGGAAGGAGATCGCACGAAATCCTCTGGTGCACCACCTCATCGAGACGCCGAAGGCTCCGTTCATCGATCCGAATGCGGGTCAGGTGACCGGTGACCTCGACGAGCTGGTGTCCAGGCTGCCGATTCCTGCTGATTCCTCACAGGCACAGGTGGTCGCCGAGGCTCTGGCAGGTCACACTCTCGTCGTCGAGGGACCACCCGGGACCGGCAAGTCGCAGACCATCACGAACCTGATCGTGCGCGCCATCGCGGACGGCAGGCGGGTGCTGTTCGTCGCCGAGAAGCAGGCAGCGCTGGAAGTGGTCACCCGGCGGTTGAGGTCGGTCGGCGTCGCGGACCTGGTGCTCAACCTGCACGACCGCGAGCAGCGTCCCGAGGCGGTCCGCGAGAAGCTGCGTCACGCCGTGGATCTGTCTGCTGCACCCGATCGGGAGGGCATCAGGGCCGACTGGGACAGGCTGCACTCAGGTGGCGGGCGCCTCAGGGAGTACCGGCAGGAGCTGCACGACCCCGTCGTCGCAGATCTGTCGTACTACACGGCGCGCACCCGTCTGCTCGCCCGCGGCGACGGCCCGGTCCTCCAGCTGGAGCCGGAACGGCTGTCCACGATGGCTGTCGGTGAGGTTGAACAGCTGCGGGGGACACTTGCGGACCTGAGGCAATCGCTACGGCACCAGGACCCGAACGCCATCGGCACGATGCCATACCTTCATGACAAGGTGGATCCGGCCAGGCTCCCGGCTCTTCTGGACGCCGTGGACGGCGTGCGCTCGGCCTTCAAGGACGCCGATCGGGGGGCGGCCGACGCCGTCAGGACCGGATCTGCGGATCAGCTCCAGCTACTGGGCACGGCACTCGGCGAGCCACTGCTGACCAGCACTGCCGTGGCGGCCCTGGGGAGCCCCCAATGGCAGCAGCAGGCGATGAACCTGGTCCGGGGTCTGGCGGAGTTCGACCGCCTGACACCCAACTCCCTGGCCTTCTACCGCCCCGATGTCTTCGCCGGACCCCTGGACCAGGTGCGCGCCGACCTGGTTGACGCCAAGAGTGCATTGCTCCGCAAGGTCCGCAAGTGCGAGCAGGCCCTGGCCCCGCTGGCGATCTACGCCACCGGTCGTCCGACCACGAACGATCCCCAGATCCTGCTGGCGATGGTCGACGAACTCATCGGCCTACGCCACCAGGTCGAACAGCTCGTCGCACTGGCGCAGAAGACCATCCCCGTGATGCTGCAACACCAAGGAGGCCGATGGAACCCGTTGGACCGGTCGTCGCGCGATGCCGCGCGCTCCGCGATCCAATGGCATCGAGACCTCGCCGTCCTCCATGCCGAGCCGGGAACTCGTCCGACCCCCTTCCAGGAGATCGCGGAATCCCTCCTGGACGCCGTCAACCGGCGAGGCCTCGCCGGACAGATCCAGCGCTGCCGGGCAGCGGTGGACGCTCTTGCGGAGCTCTCCGACAATGGGATCGACGTCGACGAGGTGCTGCGTTCTGAACCGCTGCCAGGCGATCGGAACTTCCGACTCCAGGAGCTCGGGACTCGGAACGAGATCTCTGGACACCTGTCGCTCTACCGCAGGCATGGCCTGAATCGGGCCATCACTCAGATGCTCCGCCATGAGATACACCCCGCCGACGTCGAGAGTTCCTTTGACCGCGGGCTCGCGACGGCTGCATTGTCGGAGGCAGAACGCCGAGCCTCCTTCGACAGATTCAGCCCAGCCGAACAGACCGACACCATCGGCGACTATCTGAGATCCACCGAGAGCGCCCGCAGAGAGCTTCCCCAACTCCTCATCGAGCAGACTCTGCGGAAACACCAACCGTTCCTGGATCAGAGCGGGGAACGGTTCGCGGGCCTACGCAGCGAGATCAACCGAAATCGCGGGCGAGGCCGCACGATTCGCTCCTTGTTCACCGATTACGGCGATCTCATCAGCCACATCACGCCATGCGTGCTGGTGTCGCCCGACTCCGTGGCGCGGTTCATCCCGGCGCAGCAGTCCAACTTCGACCTTGTGGTGTTTGACGAGGCCTCTCAGATCACCGTGGCCTCCGCCGTGGGTGCGATGGGACGCGGGCATGCCGTCGTGGTCTGCGGCGCGACTCCCATCAGATGCCACCGACCTCCTTCGCGCAGCTGGTGCGAGACGATGAGTTCTCCGACGAGGAGCTGGCCGACGAGGAGTCGATCCTCGGTGAGTGCGCGGCCGCCCAGGTCCCACGACACTGGTTGTCATGGCACTATCGCAGCCAGGTCGAGTCGCTCATCGCGTTCTCCAACGAGCACTACTACGACCACAAGCTCTCGTCCTTCCCGAGCCCCCTGCCGGACGGCCGTGACAACGGACCGGCTGGCTTCGGCATTCTCAGTCACCGGGTGAACGGACAGTTCATCCACTCCTCGCACCCCGGCCGGCCCAAAGGGCTGCTGAGGACCAATCCCATTGAGGCGGATGCGATCGTCGCCGACATCCAGCACCGGTTCGAGGTCAGTCCAGATGTCTCGCCCTCGATCGGAGTGGTGACCTTCAATGTTCAGCAACGCGATCTCATCGAGACGAAGCTGCGCGATCTGGACAACCCTCGAATCACGGCCTCGGTGGACGCGCTGGACGGTCTCTTCATCAAGAATCTTGAGAACGTCCAGGGAGACGAGCGCGACTCCATCCTCTTCTCGGTGGCCTTCTCTCCGGACGAGGACGGGAATGTCCCACTGAACTTCGGTCCGCTGAACCGGCCCGGCGGAGAACGCCGGCTGAATGTGGCGATCACCCGTGCCCGACGGCAGGTCGTGATGTTCTGCAGTTTCGAACCCTCCCAACTGCACACTGACCGAAGCCGCTCCACGGGGCTGCGACATCTCAAGGAATACCTGGAGCTGGCGATGAACGGAACGGGCTCGGCAGAACTGGCGAGACCGATGCGCTCCACCGACCGGCACACCGCCGACATCGCCGAGGCGCTGAGAGCAGCAGGGGTGTGCGTTCAGACCGATGTCGGGATGTCCGACTTCAAGATCGATCTGGCGCTCTCCCGGGCCGACGACCCGGACGTGCCACTGGTCGCAGTGCTGCTGGATGGCCCCTCGTGGAACGGGCGGAAGACGGTCTACGACCGCGATCTCCTGCCGACCACCGTGCTGGCCAAGATGATGGGCTGGCCCGATGTCCAGCGGGTCTGGATGCCCGAGTGGCTCCATGATCGGCAGAACGTGATCGAGCGTCTGGTCAGTGCGGTGAGGAGTGCTGAACCCGCCAGCGCTGAGTCGGCGATCGCCGATGCCCCAGCCTCAGAACCTGCTGCACCTGCCACACCTGTCGGCCCGACGGTCGAGCCGGAGCAGGCTGCTGGAGGTGCCACCGCCCCCGCGTCGTCGCCCGACCTGCCGGGCACCGCGACTCGGACCAGACCTGATGAGTCTGACAGCGTGGAGGAGGCCGGGGCGCGTCCTGAGGAGGAGCACCTGCCTGCGATGGCGCGTATCGCGGCGTCGAGTTCCTCCGACGTCGACCACCGGCCGGCAACCGGTGATCGGCTCACCGAGGTGGCCGAGTACCAACCCTGGACAGAGCACCAGTTCGGTGAGCGCGAGGTTCTGGAAGCGGCGGCCGTCGATCCCGAGGCCCGAGACCTGGTGCATCGGGCCGTCCAGGAGATCTGTGCCGCGGAGTTCCCGATCAGGCAGGGGCGGCTGCGATCACTGGTCGGCAAGGCCTTCGGGTTCCACCGGGTACAGAGGTCGCGGATCGACCAGATCGACGGCCTGCTGCGCAGCTCGTCGTGCGACTTCGATGACGACGGTTTCGTCTGGGCCCACGGCACCGGCCCACAGACGATGACCGGCTACCGGCTCAACTCCCTGGCCAAGGACGGGATCGGGATCGAGGATCTTCCCCCGGTGGAGGTGGCGAACCTGGTGAGGGCGGTGCGCAACCGTTCAGACCCGTCCACAACTCGTGAGGACCTCGTCCGAGCCGCGTTGACAGAACTCGGCGGCCGTCGTCTCACCCAGTTGATCCGAAACGTCATCGAGCAGGCGATAGACAGTTCCGGCATCGTCGACTGACAGATGTCGTCGGTTCTGATGATCCATCCCCACGCGATGCCCGAGCGGATCAGGGCCGATAGCCGCCACTCTGCGGCCTGAGGTTGTGGCGGATCCTGGCTCCTCGTCGAACCAGGGTCCGCCAAGTCCTCAGCGCCTCCAGGCCTACCGGCGTCGATCACACCAGGGTGACGGCGCTTCCGTCCTCGAGATAGCCGCGGAACATGTCGGTGCTGTTGAAACCGAGCAGGGTGCGCCCGGTCGCGTCGACGGCAATGACGCCGCCGGTGGCCTGCGCACCGCTGAGCTCCTCGGAGAAGGTGCGGCGCACCGCCTCCTCGACGCCGACTCCCTGGTAGCGGATCCGCGCAGCGATGTCGTGTGCCACCACACCGCGCATGAAGGCCTCCCCCTGCCCGGTGCACGAGACCGCCACCACGCCGTCGCGGGCGAAGGTCCCCGCCCCGATCACCGGGGTGTCCCCCACTCGGCCGACCGCCTGGTTGGCGATCCCGCCGGTGGATGTGGCCGCGGCGAGATGACCGGTCACATCCCTGGCGACCGCGCCGACGGTCCCGTGCCGGGGCCCGGAGGTGGCCGCGTCCTGCAGCCGGTGAAGCTGCTCCACCCGGGCCGGTGTCACGAAGTAGTCGGGCTCGACCGTCTCCAGTCCCCACTCGGCGATCCGGTCGGAGGACGGCGAGACGATGAGGACGTGCCGGGTCTGCTCCATCACCGCGCGAGCCGCCAGGACCGGATTTCGTGCGAACCGGGATGCCGCCACCGCCCCGGCGCGGCCGTCACCGGCCATCACCGAGGAGTCGAGCTCGGCGCTTCCCGAGGAGGTGAGCGCCGCACCGCGGCCGGCGTTGAACAGCGGGTCGTTCTCGAGCTCGATCACCGCGCTGGTCACCGCCTCGAG
>NZ_AUDD01000027.1 GCF_000425285.1 Acidipropionibacterium jensenii DSM 20535
CATCAACAAAACATCTTTATTGACTAAATATATGACACACTGTTGAGTTCTCAAACATCACACACGACCCGTACCACCACATCACATGGCCGCTTGGGGCTCTCACAACACTACCGGAAACAAACCCGCCAGTCAAACCAGCCGATCCACACACTTCCCAGCACCAATCAATCCCGAAAACACCCCGAAAAGCATCCCCGGAACAACCGGAATCAATCACACCGCCCCTCACAGGACGACCCGATCAACACTACCGAAACAACACCAGCCAGTCAAACCGACCAACCCGCACACATCCCGGCACCAATCATCCCGAAAACACCCCAAAAAGGCATTCCCGAAACAATCAGATCAATCACACCGCCCCTCACGAGGCGACCCGACCAACACTACCCGAAACAACAACCCGGCACAAATCCCGAACCATCATCCCAACAACCCGAAACCACCCCACCACCCGACGCCTGCAACAGGCACCAGACAGCCGAACAGCCACGAACCATCAACCGGACAGCTCGGAGAACATTACCCCACACCCACCCACCACGCAACACAGGCCCGGTGTGGCTGTCCCCACCGGCCAGCGCTCCAGCGCACACAGCCACCCGCGGGCTCTTCAGAGCTCCCTGGAGGACGGTCTCCGGCCGCACTTCGCGACGTCTCGATCCCGACCTGTCACCGGGGCGGGTCCGCCCCGAAGAGGTCCCATCGCTCCGACGCCTTGTGCTCAGCGAGCCACCGACATCCACCCGTAGCCGCCGTCGTCAAGCTTCACCAGGCGTCTACCCGCCGACAACTGTGCGATGAGGTCGGGTCCGATCACCATGGGGACCGGACCGGCCACATCGATCAGCAGCACCTGGGCGCCTGCCTCGTCGACGGTTGCCGCCAGATCGTCCAGGTGCCCCGGTACCGGGCGCGCCCTGGCGTCCCACTCCCCCATGGCATCGGCCCCGGTGAAACACAGCAGGGCGGTCGTCCCGTCCGGGTGCGTGAGGACCACCGCGCCCAACTCGTTGACCTCGGGCGCCATCTCATGGGTCTGGTCACCTGCGGACCCAGCGCTCGGGTGGGACGGCTGCGGTGCGGCGGGAGTCGGCGACAGACGATCCTGCGGTGCCATCACCGGCATCAGCAGACGAGCCGTGCACAGCGACACCACGGCGTCCAGGTAGTCGCTCCTCGACCGGCGCGCCGCGGCGACGAGTCGGCGAACCTCGGGATCGGGATCGCCCCGATCTCCTTCGACGGGCTTCAGGAGATTGCGCACGGCCCGCACGCTACCGTGCGTGTGGGAGAGTTGACGGCATGAGTGAGGCCACCATCACCGTCATCGTCTCCGTCGTCCTGATCGTGCTCCCGCTCGCCTGGGCGGTACTGATGTGGGTCAGACGCCACTCCGTGCGATCTGTAATTCGCGGGATCGGTGCGGCTCTCGTGCCGGCCGGTCTGTGGGTTCTCGGACTGATGAGCCTTGTCGCGGGATGGCTTCGACAGTCGGTGGACTGGGTGCGATCCACCCATATGGACACCACCCGATGGGTGGGGGTCGGTGGCGCTGCCCTGGGCATCGTCATCTGGCTGGGCGCCGGCTACCTGGAGCCGGTCACCCGGCAACAGGCCAAGCAGCGTCGCATCGAGAACTCGGCGGGGCAGCCGAAGAAGGCGGGCGGCAGCACGCAGCCCTCCATCCCCACCAGCAGGACCACGCCGACCAAGCCGGCGGACAAGAAGAGCCGGAAAGGGCCCGGCAACCCCGACAAGGCGGGATTCACCGATGAGGACCGTGAGCTCATGAACCTGTTGAAGGACCGCGGCATCGACTGACGCCACGGCCCTTCATGTCACATCGGGTGGTGACCTACGGATATCCGCGGGTCACCACCCGATGTGCTTCACGCTGTTGGATGCGGCAGGCCACTCCACCATCAGATGCAGCGGCCACTCCACCGTCAGATGCGGCGGCCACTCCACCCGCTAGATGCGGCAGGCCGCAATGTCCGTGCTGAGGATGGCCCTGGCCCCGGCGTCCCAGAGCTGGTCCATCAGCCCCTGCACCTGGGTCTTGGGCACCATCGCTCGCACCGCGTACCAGCCCTGACGCGACAACGGGGAGACCGTCGGTGACTCCAGACCGGGGGTGAGGCTGGATGCCTGCTCCAGCGCAGCCTCGGGCACGTCGTAGTCGAGCATCACGTAGTTCCGGGCGACCCGGACCCCCTCGATCCGCTTCATGAAGTGGTCGAAGGCCGGTCCCCGGTCGAACCCGTGGCGCCGGATGAGCACCCCCTCCGACTCGAGGATGACGTCCCCGAAGACGGCCAGTCCGGCCTTGCGCAGGGTGGTCCCGGTCTCCACGACGTCGGCGATCGCATCGGCGACCCCCAGCCCGATGGAGGACTCCACCGCGCCGTCAAGATGAACGAGACGGGCAGAGACTCCGCGCTCGTCGAGGTACCGCTTCAGCAACCCCGGGTAGGAGGTGGCGATCCGACGACCGTCCAACTCGTCGACGGTCCTGAGGCCATCGCGACCGGCGAACCGGAACCGCGAGCGTCCGAATCCGAGACCCTTGACCTCCACCGCCTCGGCACCGGAGTCCAGCAGGAGATCACGACCGGTGATCCCCAGGTCGAGTGTCCCCTCCCCCACGTAGATGGCGATGTCGCGGGGACGAAGGTAGAAGAACTCCACCCCGTTCTCCTCGTCGAACAGCCTGAGGTCCTTGCGGTCGGTCCGCTGCCGGTAGCCGGCCTCCAGCAGGAGGGAGGCGGCGGCCTCGGACAGTGCTCCCTTGTTGGGAACGGCGATGCGCAGCTGCGCTTCCTGATCGTGCACGTCGGTCCTGTCAGGCTCAGAGGTACTTGTAGACATCGTCGAGGCTGATCCCCAGCTTGATCATCATCACCTGGAGGTGGTAAAGCTCCTGGCTGATCTCCTCGGCGGTGCGGTCATTGCCCTCGTACTCAGCGGCGATCCACACCTCGGAGGCCTCCTCGACGACCTTCTTGCCGATCGCATGGACCCCGCGATCCAGCTCGTCGACGGTCTTCGACCCCTCGGGGCGATTGGCCGCCTTCTCGGACAGCTCGGCAAAGAGTTCTTCGAATGTCTTGCTCACCCGGCCAACCCTAGCCGAGGGGCGCCTCCCGCTCCGTCCCTGACCATCCAGCGGCCAGCGGCATCGGTGGGACCTAGGTCGCAGCACCCGCACCGCTGCGATCACTGCGGGGATTCGCGATGTCCGACCCCGGACGTCGGGATCACCCGACGGCGTCGCCCTCGTCGTCGCTGACGACCCGAGGATGCTCGCTGCGCCACCAGGTGAGGAAGCCGTACAGGCAGAACAGCCCGTAGAAGCTGTACATCAGGGCACTGGGGTAGTAGTGCGCCGACAGCAGCAGGGGGACGCCGACCAGGTCGACCGCGATCCACACGAACCAGAACTCGTTCCAGCCGCGGGCCATGCCGTAGGTGGCCAGGATCGAACCGGTGAGGATCCAGGCGTCGGAGGCCGGCCCCCAGGAGCCCAGCGCCTCCAGCGCCAGGTAGAAGACCACGAGCATGACGACGGCCGCGGCTCCCGCGACAGCCCGTTCCCGCGGGGTCGCCCAGCGCGGTCTGACGGCGTCCCGGGAGTCGCTGTGGTGGCGTCGGTAGCGGCCCCAGGCCACCCATCCGTAGACCGAGGTGATGATGAAGAAGACCTGGCGACCGGCCTGGCCCCACAGGTCCAGGTCCTGCGGGGTGTGGAAGACGCCGCCCAGGAAGACCGTGAACAGCAGGGCGTTGCCCAGAATCCCGATCGGCCAGGCCCACACCCGTCGCCGGGCCCCGCCCAGGGCCGAGGCCAGACCGAACAGATTCCCGACGATCTCGCGCCACAGGATCGGCCTGCCCAGCCCGACGTCCCACTGGGCGTTGAGGAACCTCAGAATGACCTCACCCATTGATGCCGCCTCCGCTCTGCCCGCACCCGTACTGGACCAACGGCCCCAGATTCTGCCAGAGCCGTGGGCACTGACCCGCCGACCAGGCCCGGGCCACCGCCCTCGACCGTCGGACTGGGGCCGTGCCCGGGCGCCCGGGAGGAGAGCAGATCACAGGAACAGCGGGCGGCGGTAGCCGTTGGAACGGGGGCAGATGTGACCGCCCGGGTTGATCGGCTGACCGCAGAACGGGCAGGACGGGCGTCCGGCCTTCAGCAGGAACCGGCAGCGGGCCACGAACTGTCGGGCCTGGTCCGGGGTGAGTCGCACCTCCAGGGAGTCGGGGGCGTCCTCGGGGCTGGCGTAGAGCAGAAGCTGGGGATCCGCGCTCATCATCTCGTCGCCACTGACTGCGAAGAACTCCACGACGAGCCGGTTGGCGGGGTTGTCCCACGAGATAGCGATCGCCCCGATGGTGAACTCCTCCTCCAGGGGGGCGTCCAGGGGGTCGGTGTCATCGGGCTCCTCGACGGCGTCCGGAATGCTCACGATGCCGGCTGCGAGCCTGCTCAGGTCGTTGAGGATCCGGTCGAGGTGGCCCGACAGCAGATCCACCTGCTCCCGGTCGCAGCGCACCGTCGTGAGGCGGTTGGCCTGGCGGACCTGCATGTAGAAGACCCGGTCCCCCGGCCATCCGACCGTCCCGCACACGAAACGGTCAGGATCCTGGTAGTGGTGGGTGACTCGGGCCATGGGGCCACTGTAGGGGCTCGGGGACGGGTCGAGGTGGACCCCACGATCGGTCCATCGGCACCACTAGGCTTGGCGCGCACCGGCGCGTCGGCCCGAGGGAGAACACAGATGCTGTCGAGAACAGTGGGCGCCAGCGGCCTCAAGGTCTCGCGTATGGGGCTTGGCACGCTGACCTGGGGCGGGCAGACCGACGTCCAGGATGCCCGCACCATGCTGCTGCGCTTCGTCGAGGCCGGCGGCAGTCTGATCGACACCGCTCCGGCCTATGCCTCGGGTCTGGCCGAGAAGATCATCGGTCGGGCGATCCATCTCGACCTGAACCGCGACGACCTGGTGATCGCCACCAAGGCCGGGTTCACCGTCGAGGGGCCCGACCGCATCGTCGACACCTCGCGGTCGGCGATGCTGCGGGATCTGGAGGGGTCTCTGCGACGACTGCGCACCGACCACGTCGATCTGTGGCAGGTCCACGCCTGGGGCGACGCGCCCCTCGAGGAGACCTGCGAGGCCTTGGACCATGCCGTGCGCAGCGGGATGGCCCGCTATGTCGGGGTGAGCAACTTCGTGGGATGGCAGTCGGCGACCGCGGCCACCTGGCAGCGCGCAGAGCACTCCCGGATGCCGATCGTCAGCAACCAGGTGGAGTACTCCTTGCTGGCCCGCCGCGCCGAGATCGAGGTGGTGCCGGCGGCGCGTCACCACCGGATGGGGGTGCTGGCCTGGTCCGCGCTGGGTCGTGGAGTCCTCGCCGGCAGGTACCGCACCGGCACCCCGCGGGACTCGCGGGGGGCCAACGACAAGCTCTCCTGGTTCGTCGAGCCGTATCTCACGACGAAGTCGCGGGCCGTCGCCGAGGCTGTCGCCAAGGCCGCCGACGGTCTGGGCATCACCCCGGCCCAGGTGGCGCTGTCCTGGGTGCGCGACGCCCCTCAGGTGGCCTCGGCGCTGGTCGGCCCGCGCACTCCCGCCCAGCTCACCGAGTTGCTGGCCGCCGACGAGCACGAGCTGCCCGACGAGATCACCGCCGCTCTCGACGACATCACGGGCGGGCCGAACCTGCTCCGGTGAGAGCACCTGTCACCGACAGGGTTCGTCGTCGGGGACCTCTCAGTCGCGATCCTCGGGAGGGGTCCACTCGGTGTGGGCAGCGCCGCGGTAGAGCTGACGGGGCCGGTCGATCCGGCCCCTGGGGTCGTCGTGGACCTCTTTCCACTGGGCGATCCATCCGGCGGTCCGCCCGATCGAGAACATCACCGTGAACATGTTCAGCGGGATGTTGAGGGCGCGCAGCACGATTCCCGAGTAGAAGTCGACGTTCGGGAACAGCCTGCGCTCGACGAAGTAGTCGTCGGCCAGCACCACCTGCTCCAGTTCGCGGGCGATGTCGAGCAGCGGGTCGGTGCGGTTGAGGGTGTCCAGCAGCTGGTCGCAGGCGCGGCGCAGAATCTTGGCCCGCGGGTCCCAGTTGCGGTAGATGCGGTGGCCGAAGCCGGGGATGCGCTGCCTCTCGTCCTTGACCTTGGCGACGTACTGGCGCGGCGTCAGGCCGGACTCGTGGATCCTTTCCAGGCCCTTCACCGCATTGGCGTTGGCTCCGCCGTGACGCGGACCCCACAGGGCGCAGACCCCCGCCGCGCAGGAGGTGAACAGGTTCGCCCCCGAGGAGCCGACCATCCTCACGGTCGACGTCGAGCAGTTCTGCCCGTGGTCGGCGTGCAGCACCAGGAAGAGGTTGAGCGCCTCGGCGACCACCGGATCGGCCTCGAAGGGCTCGTAGGGCAGCGAGAACATCATGTGGAGGAAGTTCTCCACGTACCGCAGGTCGAAGCGCGGGTAGATGGCCGGCTCGCCGATCGAGGCCTTGTAGGAGGCCGCCGCGATGGTGCGCACCTTGGACAGCAGCTTGGCCGCGGACTCGATGAAGGACTCGTCATCGGTGATCCTGGGCCTGTCGTGGGTGCTCATCGCATTGATCATCGAGGACATGATCGCCATCGGGTGCCCATTGGGCGGGAAGGCGTTGAAGTGCAGGTCCATCGACCGGTGCAGGGCCGAGTACTTGGTGAGCAGGGCGCCGAATCGTTCGATCTCGGCGGTGGTCGGCAGCTTTCCGAAGATCAGCAGCCAGGCCGTCTCGGTGAACGAGATGTGCTCGGTGGCGAAGGTCTCGATGGGGATGCCCCGGTAGGTGAGCACCCCGTTCTCACCGTCGATCGATGAGATCGCCGAGCTGCAGGACGCCGTGTTGGCGAAGGACGGGTCGAAGGTCGTCACCCCGCCGGTTGCGGCCCGCAGCCCTGAGATGTCGATCGACCTCGCGCCGGTGGTCCCGGTGAGCACCGGGAGCGTGTACTCCTTGCCATCGAGGGTCAGGGTGCAGGTCTGGCCTGTGTTCTGATTCATCATCATGCCTCCTCGAGAATGTGATCAACGACCCTGGCCCCGAATGCCAAGGAGTCCAGCGGTACCCTCTCGTCCACCCCGTGGTACAGCGAGATGAAGTCGAAGTCCTCCGGGAGTTTCAGGGGCGTGCATCCGTAGCATCGGATGGTGCGGCCGTCCGGGAGCCGGGCGAAGCCCTTCGCATCGGTCCCCGCACTGTTGAGGAAGGGAAGCACCATCGCACCCGGGTCCTCGGCATCGATGGCCGACCTGATGGCATCGACCACCGGGCCGTCGAACGGTGCCTCGACCGAGGGCCGGTAGGCGATCGTCTCGAAGGTGATTCCGGGTCCGGCGAGGTCCTTGATCTGGGCGATCATCTCCTCGTCGTGGCCTGGCACGAACCGCGCATCCAGCTCCGCGCTGGCGGCGGTCGGGATCACGTTGACCTTGTATCCCGCCGACAGCACGGTGGGGGTCACCATCTGGCTGGATGCGGCGCCGACCATTCTCGACAGCGGTCCCAGACCGGCCAGCGATCCTTCGAGGTCGTCGTGGTCGACGTCGACCCCCCATAGCCGCGAGTAGGAGTCCAGGAAGGCCTCCTGGACCGGATGATGAAGATCGGGCCAGCGGTGGGCGACGATCCGGTCGACAGCGGCGCAGATCCGCGCCACGGCGTTGTCCGGGTTGCGCATCGAACCATGCCCTGCCAGCCCGGTGGCGGTCATCCGGAACCACCACAGTCCCTTCTCGGCGGCCTGGACGACGTAGCCGCGACGACCCTGGGGAGTGGTGACGGAGAATCCGCCGATCTCGCTGATGGCCTCGGTGACGCCGTCGAAGACCTCGGGGTGGTGCGGGCCGAGCCAGCTAGAACCCAGAGTGCCGGAGGCCTCCTCATCGGCGAAGAGGATGAATCTCACCGGCCTGGAGGGGACCTCGCCGCGACGGTGCCGGGCCCGCATGGCCGACAGCACCATGGCGAGAAACCCCTTCATGTCGATGGCGCCGCGTCCCCACAGGCAGTCGTCGCGGATCTCTCCGGAGAACGGGGGCACCGTCCAGTCGCTCGCATCGGCGGGCACGACGTCGCTGTGACCGTGCAGCATCAGGACCGGTCGGGACATGTCGGTGCCCTCGGGAGCCCAGTCGGCGACCAAGGTGGTGCGGCCCGGCTCGGGCTCGTAGGTCCGGCAGGTCGCCTCGATCTCGGTGAGGAGATCCGCCACCAGACCCGCCATCTCGGCCTCGCCACGGGCTCTTCCAGGACCGAAGTTCGTCGAGTCGACCCGGAGAAGATCCTGACAGATCGTCACCACCTCGGTCTCGGGTGCGGTGCCGACGACCGAGGTCGTCGAGGTGTCTGGATCCATACCGGGATTCTGCCACCGGCTCCCGGCAGCCGGACATCCCGGCCACTGTGAGACACAGATTTGCGGACTCCGGAGAGATCGGGATAAGCTTCCATAGCTGTCGACGCAGGGCGCACTGCCCGAGTCGGCGATCTGTCCGGGTGGCGGAATTGGTAGACGCGCTAGCTTGAGGTGCTAGTGGCCGCTTTAGGCTGTGGAGGTTCAAGTCCTCTCTCGGACACACGGAGAAGTAGCCCGTGACTAGGTTCAACACCTAGTCACGGGCTACTTGTCATTTACGAGGAAGTCCGCACAGGGGGGCATGAATGGGCACGAGACGGGTTTCATTGGGCACGTGGTGGGCACGGACAGACTGCACCAACCGAGGAGGGGCGGAGCATGGGCAAGAGGGACAGTCACAGGAGGACGTTCGGCAGCACGAGGAAGTTGACGAGTGGGAACTGGCAGGCCCGTTACATCGGTCCTGACCATCACAGGCACCAGGCACCGAGCACGTTCGTCGACCGGGGGTACGCCGAGGGGTGGCTGTCGGAGGAGCGCAAGCTCATCAGTCAGGGACTGTGGACCCCTCCGATCCAGCGATACGCCGAGCAGGTGGCCGCCGAGGAGCGTGAGGCCGCCATGCCCACGGTTCTCGAATGGATCGGGACCGTCATCGAGCGTCGCGCCACCAGAGCCCGCAGGCCGTTGAGACAGACCACGGTCGATCTGTACCGCAAGGACGCCCGCCTGAGGATCGCCGGCACCAGGCTCGGTGATCTGCGACTGGACACAGTCACCCGGGCCGACGTCGCAGCGTGGTGGGACCACCTTGACCGCTCGACGCCGACCCAGAACTCGAGGGCCTACCAGCTGCTGTCATCGGTGATGAAGGATGCCGTCGACGACGAGCTCATCGAGACCAGCCCCTGTCATCTCAAGGGGGCCGGCAAGCCACGCCCCCAGCACTCGGCCGCCACGGTGGAGGCGCTCACCCCTGCCCAGACCCTCGCCTACATGCGCGCGGTGCCCGAGCACTACCGGGTCGCGCTCATGGTGGGCATCTGGTGCGGACTGCGCTCCGGGGAGATCCGAGGTCTGCGCCGCCGCGACGTGGACCTGGGGGCCAAGGTCTTCCACGTCGAGCAGGCCGTCAGCAGGGTCAGGATCGGCGACCACCATTGGGACTGGCACTACGGCGACACCAAGACCGACGCCGGTTGGCGTGCGGTGGCCATGCCGGCCCAGCTCGTCAGGCCGATGCGCACCTGGCTGGCCGGACTGCCGGTGCGGGGCAGGGACGCCCTCGTGTTCCCCGCCAGCGACGGGGTGCACCCTCTGGCCTCGTCGGTGCTGTGGGAGGCTCACCACAAGGGTTGCGAGGTCATCGATCGTCCGGAACTCACTGTCCACGACCTGCGGCGTACCGCCGCAACCCTGGCCGCCCAGGACGGGGCCACCACCGCCGAGCTCATGCGGATGCTCGGCCACACGACCGCTGCCATGGCCATGCACTACCAGATGACGTCGACCAATCGTGACCGAGAGCGTGCCGATCGGTTGTCCCGCACGCTCCGCCAGGCCGAGAAGCGCGGGAGGCATGAGGCCGACGGGTCGTCAACTGCCCGGCCCTGAAGGGCCGGGGTTCCTCGCCGACAATCTGCTGAATTATTGTCACATCATTGCACTGATCTGCATAGGGTGGCATTGAAGCGCATTCCCGGTCTACACTGATGATGTAGCTCGGTGCCACGAGCTGGTCCGACCGGGACCGGTGGGGGGTCACGCCCACCTCAAGCAGGGATCGCCTGCGCGGCATGTGGAGTCATCTGTGTGACACCACACCCATCGAGGATCGCGCACACCCTGAGGCCGCACCATGCCGTCACGTTCCCATCTCGACGAGGAGACCGTCGAGCCTGTGTTCATCTCCTTGTCACAGGCCGGTCAGATGATCGGATACTCGCTCGACACCATTCACCGGCGCATCACCGAGGGCCGGCTCCCGGTTTTCCAGGACGGGCGGCTCCGCAGGGTGCGCCCCGCCGACGTGCTGGCCCCGGCCTGCGGATCTGGTGCGCATCGGGATGTCCCAGAACTGGTGGTAGGCCTCCGACAGGTACTGCGCCAGCATCGTGAGGTCGTAGTTGGCCGAGTTGTAGCCGGCCAGGAAGGGATCGTGACGCGGGTGGTAGCCGGGGTCCGTGTCGCACCGGGGCCTCAGACCGGCAGGGTAGCTGGAGGAGGCGTCAGGATCGCACACCGGGTCGGCGTCCGAGACACCCAGGATCCCGGCCAGGTAGGCCACCTGGCCGGGATCACCGAGATCGTGGACGGCGATCCTCGCCTGGGACGGCAGGCCCGGGTTGCCCCGGCGGATGGCCAGGGCGAGCTCGGCGGGAACCAGCCGGCCCCGCAGGTCAGCGTCATCGATCTGGGCAAAGACGTCCAGACGGGGGGTGTGCCCCGGCACCGCGGTCAGCCCACACAGGGTGAACGCGTTGGACAGCGACTCGATGTCATAGAACCAGAACCCCGAGGTGGCCGCAGTGATCGCGGTGGGCTCGGCGGGAGCCGCCGCGGCCCCGGTAGGAGACTCGGCTGCGGCCTGTGGGGCCAGGGACGAGGTGGTGAGTGTGGTCATCGGCCCTCCTGGGGTCATGGGTGGTCGGATGGGGTGAGTGAGAGCGCTCGGCGGCTCAGTCCTCGTCGGGATCGGTCGTCTGTCGATCCGCCGGATCCGGGGCGCAGACGATGCCGACCCGCTCCAGTCCCCGGTAACTGGACTTGAGGAGCGGCTGCGAGCGTGCCAGCGGGTCGGAGCCCTGGTAGCCGGGGGCGTACCAGCTCTTGAGCTCGTACTCGGCGATGAGCGGTTCGGGGTCGTCCATCATCGTGCGGGGCCGGATCTTGCGGGTTTTGGACCGGCACGTCCACATCGGGTCGTTCTCCACGACCGCCAGCAGGTCTGGGACGAACTGCTGGCTGCGGATCACCGAACCCGAGCGGTTGGCCCGGGCGAACCACGAGCAGAAGTGGTCGTAGAGGAACGAGAACGGCAGCAGGTCCCAGGTGTACTGGTAGTTGAACTCCTCCCAGAACTCCCGCACCGGGTCGTTGAAGACCTTGTACTCATCCATCAGTTCGCGGGTGGCCGGCGGCTCGTCGAACTGGTAGTAGTCGGGCACGTCGACCAGGACGTGACGCAGTACGAACTGGAGGACCTCGGGCCGGGTGAGGTAGTCCTGTTTGATGTAGGACCGCTCGTGGCCGGTGAAGGACTTGGCGAAGGGCACGAACAGCTGGCGGCGGTAGAACGACTCCGACTTGTCCTTGAAGCGCGGCATGCCGTTGAGGCACTGCACCATGAAGCCCCAGAACTGGAAGGCCACCGGGGTCCGGTGCTTGCGATTGATCTCGAGGATGTCGTTGGTCTGGATCGTCTTGAGGTTGGCGGCACGGTCGATGAAGGCCCCGACGTCGTTCTCGTCGCAGATGATCGCCCCGGCGCTCAGCAGCGGCTCCAGGCGGAAGTCGCGGCCCATCGCCTCCAGCGACAGGGCGGCGCATGAGCTGGCAGATCGAGCCCTTGCCGTTGTTGCCCTTGTCCGAGTAAAACCACGCCGACTTGTTCCAGCGGACCAGGGGACGGGTCAGCGCCCCGATGATCTGCCACATGAGCTCGGCCATGCCCTGCTGGGCGGGGTCGTCGAACATCTCGTCGATCCAGCTCACGATGTCCCACGGCTGACCGTCGGGCATCGTGATGACCGGATTGGGGACGTTGACGTCCAGGTCGTGGGGGATCTTGGACAGGAAGATGAGATCGCGGTCGAAGGGGTGCAGTGACTTGGCGTGAAAGCTGAACGTGCGTCCCTCGATCTGGAGGTCGGTGTCGGTGGCTCCGTAGTAGAAGATCCCGTTGTTGACCGCCACCAGATCCTGTTCCAGGCACCGCTGGTGCCGGGGGGCCGACTCGCGCAGCACCAGGACCACCGACTCCCAGTCCTTGGTGGTGATGCCCAGGCAGTACTGGCGGGCGATCTCGCGGATGCGCGACTCCGAGGTGGTGTAGGTGCCCCGGCCCTCGCCAGTGGGCTCGTACATGGCCAGCACGTCGTAGTCACGGTCGTGGGACAGGGTGGAGGGCCGGACCAGGATGACCCGGTGGAGTCGCATGAGGACATGGGCGATCTGCCAGAATGACAGGCTCCTCAGGTCCGGGTAGTCACTCGACCCCTTGGGTTTGGCGACGTTGGCCTGGGCGATGAGGGCGTTGGTCGTGCCCAGCAGGTGCTGCACCACCGCAATCGGCTCGGGGGAATCCAGGGGGTCGACGAGATCGAGGTAGCCGGTGGTGGCCCGCTCGACGATCTCGTCGAGCGGAGCCCGCGAGCCAGGATGGTCGGTGGCCATCGCCGCCATGAGGTCGGCCATGAAGGCGGCCACGTCGGGAGTCGACCCCGACAGGTGTCCGGAGGGTGCGGAGGATGTCGTCATGATTCGGTTCTTCCGGGTCGTAGGAGACCACCACCCCCGGGCCGACAGGAGCTTGTGTCTCAGATTGGAACGAATGCGTAGCTCACTCTAGATGTTCTGAGTCGTCATCACAATGATCTGTCCGAGGCTCGCCAGTTCATCTGAGGATGGTTTGAATGACCCAACGGGTGGCCGCGGCGTCATCTCCATCGCACCCGACAGGGCAGCGCTCCCGTCGCCCTGTCGGGTCGTGGGGGGAGGGTTGCCCAGTGGTGACCGCCGCACCGTGGACGCCCGTGGTGGGTGCTCGCACGAGATGGTCGGAACGGACCTGGTCGAGGGGTTCCGGCCCGGTGATCCATAACCGAGATGTACCACTGCCTACCACTACGTACCAGACAAAAAATCGGTCATGTGGTACATCCGCAAACCGCGCCATGACAGGCTCAAATAGGATCTAAATGGGGTTTGTACCACTTGTACCACTGAAAAGTACTTTATATACATGCGCGAGAGACCCCTTACTGAGTACTCCCTACCCTCTTCCTGTGTTCGACCTGTGTCCCTCGATGTACCACATGTACCAGAGGAATCACATTTGGAGGTGTTACCCCCCTATATATAAAAATGCGATTCAGTGGTACACCCGATTTGGGCCCAAAACTGGCACCTGACAAGGGGTTATGGTGTGTGTTCCATGTGGTACATCATGTGGTACATTCTGGCCCTCGGCGGGGCTTCGACCACCGCTATTGAGTCAGGATGACTCAACTCTTGGGACATGACCCCTCTTCGGGGCATCATACCTGAGTCGGCCGCACTCAACTCTGATGCTCCTTCGGTCACCGTGGATCCACCTCGATCCGAGGCGATCAGGCCGGTCGACCCGCGATCCGCGAATCGATGAGCTCGGTCGTCGCTGAGTACCGGAGGGTCACCGTCAGGTGGTACGTCGGGTCTCCCCCCGCACCTCGTCATGCATCATTGGGACACATCTCGAAAATTATTCTGACAATGATGTTGAACATCATGGCGATGGTCTGGTAATGTTCTTCTCAAGGTGATGCACGACATGTCGTCGTCGTGTGAGACCGGGCCGGTGGAACGGTAATGCGAGACCGAGGCCCCAGATCCCCCTGAGGGAGGGTCTGGGGCCTCGGTCTGTGTCTGCAGACATGGTTGTCGCAGGAACTACCGGCCGGCCGCCGGCTCAGGACGGTTCACTACGGTCAATCTCGACCGCCGTGGCACGTGCTCGCATGGCGAGTGTCCTGCTGAAGCACCTCGAATGGAGGGTTCCGGGATTGTGGGAGAGCACCAGGAACACACCTGTGTCCCGTGATGCCTGCTCGACAGGGTTCTCATGACCCTCAGCCCCTCCCCCGGTGGCCGTCCCCGCGGCCACCACCTTCCCGGCTCGTACCGGTGAGTCGTCGGCGACCCCGACAGGTGTCGCCGACGTGCTCGACCGTTGTGGACCATGGGGGCACCCCCAGCCGACACCCCAGGACGTGCCCCAGCGGGCCTGTGTCCGGCCGGCACCGACCAGGTGAGGCTTTTCTCTGGGTGCCCAGGCGTGCCCCAGCGGCTCCACGGAGCTCTGGTGCCCGTTCAGACCGTCGCTGCAGCCGGCCACCTCGTCCAGGTCGCCGTCATCGCGATCGTCAACCCCGCTACCAGCACGACCACCACGAACGGGTGGGCCGACATGGCCGCGATCGCCGTCGCCGGGATCACCAGCGCCGCCAGGTTGAACCCGATGTGGGCCAGGATCTCGGGCCACAGTCTGCCGGTCATCTCCCTCATGAGTGCCAGGACGACGCCCAGCGGCACGACCGCCAGGCCCTGGACGAGGTTGCCGTGGAGCACCGCGAAGACCAGCGTCGTGAGCACCACCGACGTGGTCAGGGACACCTCACGTCGCAGCAGCGGGAACATCAGCCCGCGCAGCATGAGCTCCTCGGTCACCGGGGCGACCAGCAGCGTGAACACCAGGGTGAGAGCCAACGGTGCCTGCGACTGCGCCGCCACGTGCTCCTGCCAGCCCCGCGACCCCACGACCCGGTAGACCATCTGTGCGGCCGTCTGACCCGTCACCACTGTCAGCCCCACCACGCCTGCCAGGGCCGCAACCCGGGCCGGCGTGGAAGCCGGTCCACCTCGATGTCGACGGTCCACCAGAGACGTCCGGGCGATGATCAGCCCGGCCACCAGCCCCGCGACCCCGTCGGCGATCAGCGCCGCGGTCATCGTCGAGGGCACCAGGACCGCCGCACAGATGGCGATCACCAGGTACCCCGGCGGCACTCCCAGACATACCGTCGTGACCGCAGTGACCCGCCGGAGCACTGCCCGGCTCATGGCGTCACCGGGACCCGTGCGGGCTCGTCGACCATGTGGTCGACGATGAGCTGGACGCTGCGGTGCCCCCTGAACTCGTTGAGCGAGAGGGTCCCCTGCAGGCGCAGCCAATTCGTCGGCTGCGGGTCGTCGAGGACCTGGCGCAACTGCCCCACATGATCGGCGGCGTTCCACCACAGCAGGCGGGTGCCCTCGGCGGTGGTGAGCCGGACGTGCTGGTCCTCGGAGCCGATGAGGTCCATCCGGGTCGTCGCCGGGTCCGCGGTGATCTCGGTCACCGGAGTCTCGAAGCCATGACCGAACGGGCGCAACGCCTCCAGACGTTCCAGAAGACTGAGTAGCGGCCTGTCGTCGACCAGTCCGGCGTCGGCGTCCGGGGAGGGTCCCAGTCGTAGATCCGGCGCGCTGGTGAGGTCAGTCGGCCCTGCCTCGGCGAGGATCCGGGCGGTGGTCGACTCGAGGAGGGCGGCCAGCTCGGCCAGCCCGTCCAGACCCTCCACCCGCACGCCGCAGGCCTGCTGGTGACCGATACCCATCATGTGGGGCACCGGTGCGAGGGTGTCGATGATGTTGAACCAGGCCGGGGCCCGCCCCGATCCGCTGAACATGACCCCGGGGCCCGGCGCGCCCAGCACGACCACGGGATGACCGGAGGCAGTCATCAGCTTGTTGGCCAGCAGGCCCAGCATCCCGCCCGGCGCGTGCGAGAGGTACACCCAGGGAGCCAGCGGCTGGTCCGAGCCCTGGAGCTCGGCGACGAAGTCCTTGACCATCTCCATGCGCTGCTGATTGGCCTGAAGGACCCGCGTCGCCGTCTCCAGACGGGTCTGGGTGGGACCGGGGGCGAAGATCTCGAAGCAGTCGGAGATCGGTGTGCCGATACGCCGGGGGCTGTTGAAGGCCGGAGCCAGGTACCAGCCGTAGAACTCCTCGTCGGGGTTACCGCGCAGCTTGTCGGCGGCCCGGAACGCCTTGAGGGTCAGCGCGAACCCCTCCAGGGCCGCGACGAACACCGGATGATGGTCCTCGGCGGCCAGCAGCTGCAGCAGGACCGCCTCGCCGGAGTCGATGGCGCTCGGATCGGGCTGCGGCTCGCCCCACTGATTCCTCGTGGTGGGCACCGGGGCGTCGAGCAGTCCGGCGATCGCCACCGAGTCGCGCACCAGCTGACGGTTCTCACCCACCAGCGGCATGACGTCGGAGACCGTCCCGGTCCCGGCGAACAGGCGCAGCAGTCGGATCGACCACAGCCGGTAGGGATCGTGAACCAGGGCGTAGCGCTCCAGCACCTGGTAGAACACATGGGCACCGCAGATCCCCTTGAGGGGATAGGTCTCGTCGAGACGGCATGGGTCCACCGTGACGTCGGCGCGCGAGCCAGGGAGCAACTCCTGGTGGTGGTCGGTCACCAGAACCGTCCATCCCCGGGCGTGCGCGTCATCGACCCCGGCCCCGGCGTTGACCCCTCCATCACAGGTGATGACGGTGGTGGTATCGGGCCAGCGATCCGCGATCTCGGCCATGTCGGCCGGACCCACGTCATGGCCACGCCGGTAGTCCGGGGTGTGCAGCTCCACGGTGAACCCCAGCTCGGCCATCCCGGCATGACCCAGGACACCGGAGCTGATGCCGTCCATGTCGAAGTCGGGGATGATGACGATCCGCTCACCCGACTCGTGGATCCGGTACAGCGCCTCGACCATCGTGCCCAGGTCGCCCAGATCGGGATGGGAGGGGTCGTCCAGGGCCGCCAGCACCTGCGGCGTCCAGCCACGACGGGCGCACACCAGGTCGAACAGATCGGGGACCGGCGCACGGCCCCGGGTGATTTGTGACATGCTACTCATGATTATCACGCTATCATTTCTTGATTATCTATCGATGATATATAAAGGCATTCTCACGGCACGGGAGTTCCGTGACGTGGTCGATGGTTCGTGTTGTGACCAGCAGCGAGCCCCAGGTGATGTCCTTGATGATCAGCGCCGTTTTGCTATGGTCATCCCATGGCAGTCACACAAATCATCGAGTCAGACCTTTCGCAGGCCTCAGGGGCCACAACACGGCACATCGGCCTGGGCAACGCCTGGTACGAGATCGACCTCACTGACGACGAGTACACGCAGATGTGCCAGGTGCTGGATCCCTATATCTCCCACGCCAGGCCGGACTCCCGGCTCAGCGCCGGTGCACGCGGCGGCCGCGGTCCGGGACGCTCGCGCTCCGATCGCACCGGCGAGGTGCCCATCACCACTCCCGAGCAGCGCGACAAGATCCGGTCCTGGGCCCGCGAGCAGCCCGAGTTCGCCGGCACCGTCAAGGACGCCGGGCGTATTCGCAAGGAGATCCTGGTGGCCTATCGCGAGGCTCATCCTGAGATGCGTTTCGAGTGGGAGTCATCGCCCTCGTTCTGAGCCAGACTCATCGGGCCACCACGGTCCGGTACATGCCTGCCACCGGCCTGCTGGCTCCTTGCCCGTTCACTCCCCTACAGCCCACCGAGGCATCGCCCGGTGGGCTGTTCCGCGTCCCGGCGTGCCGATCAGCAGCGGGCCCGTGTCACGACCACGTCGAGCTCCCCGGGATCGCAGTGATTGGCGATGCGAACCACGAACCGTCCGTCGCGTCGCTTCACCTGGTCTCGGCGTCGACGTCGTAGGGCTCCACCGTGCCGAACCCGGACAGCACGTCCTGGTCCGGCTCCTCGTACTGTCGGGTCCCCCTCGACCTCGCGGTGCGGTTGAGCCACTCGAGCATCTCGTGGGGATCGGGCACCTGCAGCCGAGGCTGGCAGACCTCCCCGGTCTCGTAGGGGCTGGGCAAGGATGTCGGACGCGCCATGATGTGTCCCTTTCGCGAAAATGTTGTCGGAAATGTTTCGACGGTCTGGATGCGCCGGTAGATGCGCTCCAGCTGTCATCTGGATGATCGGGATCCGCCCCCCTGGCCAGGGCATCGGATGAGCTGTCCGGTCGACTGCCGAGGGCGATCGCCGATGATGGGACCGCCCTCGCCGGGGCAGGTGGGATGATCCGCCGCGCGACCATCGCCGCCGGGGACCGCTCCATCGGATCATCGCCGAGGGTCCGGGTGCCGCGGACCGACGACCGTGGGCCGGCCGGGACGCCTTTCCTGCTCGGCGACGACGAGGTCGCCGGGAACCTCCGAACGGGTCGCCATCGCGATGCCGGCGGTCTGTCTCCGGTCGGGATCGGCGCAGGGCAGCCTTCGACGACCTGTGGTGCGCCTGCCCGGTCCACCCGGGTTCCGGCCGCGCCGGAACCGCCGTCGCGGCGATGAGGCCTCCGGTGGTTCGCCGGCTCATCGCCCGTGCCACCCGTGGTGGCTCCATCGTCACCGTCTCGCCCGCGAGACGGTGGCGTCCCCGTCCACCAGGAGGGTGGGGGCATGGACGTCGCGAGCCCCGGTGGGGCTCGAGGCGGCTCCTTGAGGATGCGGGCGAGCGCAGCGAACCCGTGGGGCTGCCGGCTGTGCCGGCCACCACTGTCCCGAAGCGCAGCGAGGGGCCGAGCGGAGCGAGGGTCCGAAGGACCAGTGGTGCCAGCCCCCCTTATGCCCTTTCCCTCGCGGCTCGTATGTCCCGCGGCCGGAGCGTAAGCGGAGGTCCGGGACCTTGCCGCAGGCGGCTCGCAGTCTGTGTGCACAGGCCGGTTCGGCCACCGCGATGACGCGTAGCGTCGCACAACCGGCCTGTGCGACCCCTTGTCGCAGGACCAATGGACTGTGCAGGACATGTGGTGCCCCTGGCACCGTTGTGCAGGCACGGTGCCACCCCCTGTTCCAGGGGTGCTTCCCGGTCATTCGACCTAGTGTGATGGTGGCCGCCAGGACGCCGCGCCAGCCGTGACTGATGACAGCTGGGCGGAGCCGGGTGGCACGGCTGGTGAACAGGTGTCGCTGCCTGGTCCCGGGCTCGTCCCGGGGTGGTTCCAGGTGGTGCTGAGGTGATCCGCGGCGCACCCCTTGGATCGGTCTTGTGGACCGACCGGTCCGGGGTGGTGGTGCCTGCCCGACCCCGTCGCCGCGGTGGGGTCCGGCACCTGGAGGGGCGCGCTCCCCCAGCCCCGATCCACCGGCGCACCATCTGGTCGGCAGGTGCCGGCCCGACGGCTGCAGACCGGTCGCACGGGCGTCCCTGGCAATCATGGTCGTGCTCGTGCTCCAGACGGCGGACCCGGGTGGTGGCCCGTCGGTGATCCGCCGGCCGATCGGGCGTGCCCGGGCTCCTGGTGCGGCGCTGCTCTGGTGGCGCAGCCCGGTCGCCGATGGCTCTCGCTGCCCTGGTGACTGAACGCTGGTGGCCGGTCCGCCACCCCGGGTCTCCGTCAGCACCGATGCGGCGTTGCCGGGTCTCCTCGGCCCCGAGCGGCGGGTCCGGCCGGCCGTGCCGGAGCCGGTCAACCGTGACGACGGACTGTCAATTCATTGGCACGGCGATGTCACGACCGAGCAGGGATCGGGCAACAGAATGACACACCCGGGACACCGCATTGCTGCTGCGGTATCCCGGGTGTGTCGTTCCAATGACGACGGAATGTCATGACGGTCGAGTGCGGGCACCGGCGTGACGGCGGTGTGACGGATCATTGCCACGCCGTTGTCACGTCCGTGACGTGTGGTTGGCATATGGGTGTCGCGCTGCGGTGTCGGGCTGTTCCCTGTCATCGGCGTGACGCTCGTGTGGCGCTGTCTCGGCAATGACGTGACACTCACGTGACGATTCGCTGTCACGGCTGGCACGAGTGCTCCAGCGAGGCGGCGTTCTGGCAATGACGTGGCATTCCGGTGTCGTTGCAATG
The DNA here is from genome assembly GCF_000425285.1 of Acidipropionibacterium jensenii DSM 20535. GTDB lineage: Bacteria > Actinomycetota > Actinomycetes > Propionibacteriales > Propionibacteriaceae > Acidipropionibacterium > Acidipropionibacterium jensenii. Next base: position 20,080 of record NZ_AUDD01000027.1, read on the forward strand.
CCATAGCGATGCCCGGTTCGTACCAGGTGCTAGCCGTGACGCCGGTGTGGCAGCAAAACAGCACTGGTCTGTCATCCGATTGGCATTGATACGGCGGACACGTACCGTTCCGACGTCATCGCGGGGCTGTGGTTCTGCCCGGGTGGAGCGGACCCCGCTCGTTCATCGGGTGGGGCCGAGACGTGGCAACAACGTGGCATTGCGGTGTCTCGGCCCTGCTGCCGTGGTGTCACGGTCGTGTCGCTGGTGTGACGTTGCGGTGCTGTGTCGCTGTCATTGCGGTGCACCGCAACCTCTGTGCGCCCTCGTGGCGCTGGAGCAGCATCAGGATGCCGTTTCTGCGGCATTCCACTGTCATTGCGGTGGCACGGCGTTGTCACGGTCTGAGCCGTGTCGCCGGAACGTCACGCGGGTGTCATTGCTGTGGCGTTCCGATGCTGTTCCGATGGCATGGCTGGCCGGCCGGCGGCCCGTGGCAGCGCTCTGTCATTGATCTGTCACGTCATTGCCACATGGGTGCCGGATCTTTGCATGGATGACGCTCCGATCCTCGTCGTGGCAACGGAATGACGTTCTGATGCCACCGCAGTGTCATTGCCGTGGATGTGAGCAGGCGTGCGATTGAGTGCTCAGATGTGATCGGATGTGCTGAGAAGTGCTCCTGGATGCCATTTCAGATCATTTCCATTGACATCGGAATGATGGCATAATGATCTTTAGATGATCGGGCGGTCCAGTCGGGGACCTGCCCGCGGAGCAGCACCGTGGTCCTGAGCACCACCGTGCGGACAAGGAGATCGTCATGGCACCTGGTTCCAGTGGTGCGCGCGAGGCACGCCCCGAGGTGGCGACGGGGGTGCGATCGTGACCGCCGGTCGTCAGGCGTCGTCGGGGCGGGCCCGTAACGGTGCGCCCGCCGACGCGAAGAGTTCCTCCGGGCCCCGTCGTGGGCGCAAGCCCGGCCACCGGGTGGTCGGCGTCCGGTTCTCCTACCCCATCGCCGACACATCGGTGGCGACCTGGCTGGAGTGCCAGGACTCGATCTCGGAGTCGCTGAGGGCGCTCATCCGGGAGTCCATCGAGCGCGACGGCTACCTGGACCTGGCCAACCGGCCGCTGGCCCAGCAGCCGCGCAAGGGCCGTCCTCCGGCCGAGTCCGCCGGCGCGGTACCGGTCGTTCCGGCCGTCCCGACCCCCGTGGCCGAGGAGTCTCCCGACATCGACGAGGACGACGAGGCCGACGAGGTCGCGTCCCCGGCAGCACCGCCGCCGCCGGCCCCCTCCCGGCCCGATCCGGATGCCGATTCCGGCTCCGATGACGCCGGGGCGGGTGGGTCTCCCATCGCCGATGACGTCGTGGATGCGCCGGCCGCCGACGGCGACGACCCGGTCGTCGACGTCAATAGTTCTGAGCCGGGAAAACAGTTCAGTGTCGACGACATCAATGAACTGCTGCGTTCCTCGCGCCAGTGATCCCGCACCCATTCATTGACATCCCATTCCCCATTGACGCCCGGAAAGGCAATTCACACTCATGAGTGACGACATCATTCATCTGGTCGGCGGTATCGACGTCGGCAATGGTTACGTCAAGGCCCTGGTGGCCGACACTGATCTGATGGCAGAGGGCACCGACGCGATCGACGAGATCGACATGCCCTCGGCGGTGGTCTCGACCAGCCGGTCGACACCCAAGGTCCCGGTGCCCGACGAGGCGGCCCTGGCCCAGCTGGGCGACGGTCCCGAGGGTGACGACTTCTACAACAGGCTCGACGCCTCGCTCACCACTCCCCTGGTGGCCGTCGGGGACCGGCGCATCTACGGCCGGGCGGCGCTGAGCTTCCGCGGCTCCAAGTTCACCGAGTTCGAGGTGCTCAGCACCCACTCGACGGCCGACCAGGAGCTGTCCAAGGTGCTCGTGCTGGGCGTCTTCGCGGCCAAGGCGCTGCGCGACCACGTGCGGACCCACCAGGTGCTGCCCGACCACGAGCTGCAGGTGGAGGTCCGCGCCGGGCTGGCGCTGCCCATCACCGAGTACGTGGCCCGCCGGGCCTCCTACGCCGCCGAGTTCACCTCGGGGGTCCACCTGGTGACGATCAAGAACTTCTCGACACCGGTCTCGGTGCGCCTCCGGTTCACCGACGTTCAGGTGATGGCCGAGGGCGCGTCGGCCCAGTTCGCCATCACCGACAAGGGCGAGCCGCTGGCGGCGCTGCTGCTGGCCGACCTGCGCTCGCGGGAGCCCGGTGCCCTGGAGGGCGTCACCGCCGCCGACCTGGTCGCCGTGGAGAACACCGTGGGCGTCGACGTCGGGGAGGGCACGACGAACTTCCCGTGCTTCTCGGCCGGCCGGTTCAACGCCGAGGCCTCGGCCACCCTCAACTCCGGCTACGGCACCGCGCTCATCAATGCCATGGAGCGCATGAGCGAGTCCGACCGCACCCTGGCGTTCTCCAGCCGCAAGCAGCTGGCCGACTTCCTGGCCCATCACCCCTCCCCGCTCCAGCGGGGCCGGTGGGACAGGGCCCAGGGCTACGTCACCGAGGAGTCGCGCTACCTCGTCTCCGACATCGTCAGCTCGTTCACCGACGTACTGGCCCAGGCCGGGGCGACCACCGAGGCCGTCTACGTCTACGGCGGGGGTGCCGGGCCCATCAAGGAGCTGCTGGATCCGGCGCTGCTGGAGGCGGCCGGCGACATCCCGGTGCTCTACCTGGACTCGCGGTACTCCCGCCACCTCAACCGGGAGGGGCTGTACCTCATGGCCTCGGCCCTGCAGCGGGCGGCCACGAAGAAGAGCTCATCGCGGAAGAACGACCCGGTGGCGGCCTGAGCGCCCGCTCGTCGTGCTGAGATCCTGACGGGACCCCAGAGCACCAGCGTGACAGTGCCATGACCGGGCGTGGCAGTGGCGGGCCTGTGACTGACAGTGCGACATATCTCTCCCAAGCACAGATGGCCGGTGGCCGGAAACAACTTTTGGATAGGAACAGTCGTCGATCCGGTCGAGCGTTCATGTCTTTTGGTCAATTTCTCACAATCCGTTGACTGCAGCGACATAGGAGGATTACCTTCAGTCCGAGGCATTGGAGACTCAAGCACACTGTGGAGGCATCATGAAACTGTCCAAATCTCTTAGTTCTGGAATTCTGGCATCGGTTCTGGCGCTTGGTGGGGGGGCTCGCCGTCGGAACCACACCTGCTCAAGCTGCAACATGGAGTTGCAGTTCGCTCACCAATGGCGCGTTCTGTATACGCTGGGCTTCTGACGGTTACGATGTCCAGTACATGAAGAGCAAGGGTGACCAGGTGGTTCTCGACTTCAATCTGTGGTGCAAGAACGGAAAGAAGTTCGGCGACAAGGGGTCCTTCGTCGCCAGTTCGGGATCCACGCACTCTTATGTTTTCCAGGTCGGTTCACAGGGAAAGTGTCAGGGAGTTCTGCGAGCGGGTAAGAATGGAAGCGTGATCGCCTCAACTCCATACCTGACACGCTAGCGAAGTCGAGTTCCACGTAGCTCTCCTCCAACTCGATGGACAGTTTGCTGTCGGGCGTGCGGCCATTTCACATTGTGGTTGCACACCCGATACGCATAGAATTGGGTGTGAGTAATCGATCCACTTCGGAAGAAGACGTGAGCAACACTCAGACCCAAGACGAGCGGACACGCCTTTTGCGTTTCGGACTCACTTCACGACATGACTCCTCAGTCGACGCCCTGACAACGACCACACTGACACTCGTCATTGCCGGGTTGTACGCCACGTACTCCATGGTCCGATATGCCCAGTTCCGCACCGGTGGCTACGATCTGGGGATCTTCGATCAGGCCGTGCGGAACTATGCACACCTGAAACCACCCTTCGCGCCGATCAAGGGGTATCAGTACAATCTGCTCGGCGACCATTTCCACCCGCTACTGATCGTATTCTCCCCTTTCTACTGGCTCTGGGATGATCCCCGGGTCCTACTTCTGGGACAAGCACTGGCGGTAGCGGCCTGCGTACCCGTGCTCGTGAGGATGTGCGACCGGAGAATGGGACCGGTCCTGTCTCGTCTCATGGTGATGATCTTCATGGTGTCGTGGCCCCTGCAAGGGCTCATCGACTTCGACTTCCACGAGATCTGCCTGGCGATGCCGCTGCTGTGTCTGGCCTTCGACGCTCTGGATCGAAGGCACCCCGCCGCGTTCCTCACATGGTCGATTCTTCTCATCGGCGTCAGAGAGGACATGGGACTTGTCGTCACGATGCTGGGGATCGTCTGGATCGTGCAACCCCACCGCGATCATGCTCAGCCCCTTGAAACCAGACAACAACTCACCGTCGGCATTGCAATGGCCCTGATAGGAGCGATCTCCTTCGTCCTCGTCGTCGGCGTTCTCATACCCCATTTCTCGGGCGGTGGGAGCTACGGCTACTGGGACTATCCCGATCTCGGAACAGGACCGTCAGCCATGGTCCAGTCGATCCTCACCCATCCCGGAGGCGCATTCCACCTCGTGGTGGACAATGCCACCAAGCGGCAGACCATCGGCTGGCTGGCACTTCCGTTGCTCTGCCTCTTTCTTCTCTCACCGAGATGGATCGCAGCCACACCGCTCATCATCGAACGATTCTGGTCCTCGCGACAGCTCCTGTGGGAGCCCCGCTTTCACTACAACGCTCCCATCTTCCTGATCCTGTTCATCGCCGCCGTCGACGCACTCGGATCACGGCCGGTGCGCCGATGTCGGACTCCCCTGTCCTGGGCGATGCTCGCCGCGCTTGCCATCACCGTCCCGGTGGTCCACACGGCGAACCCCCTCGCTGAACCGTTCGCACAACTCCCGGGACAGATTGCCGCGCACAGCTCGCCATCCGTCCAGGCGTCTCGAGAGGCCCTGGCACTCATCCCGGCCGATGTGTGCGTCACCGCCGACGACAGACTCGTCACACAACTCACCCGGTCGAACCGTGTCACGGTTCCCGGTACAACAACTCCGGCACCCGCATACATCCTCCTCGACATGTCACAGCCAGACACCGGAGGAGGACTCGATGATCCCCGCACGGTCCTGAAATCGGCGGTGTCCTCAGGCTATGACGTGATCTTCGACAAGAACGCGATCCTGCTCCTCAGAGGATCAGACACACGCCCCGATCCGTCACGATGCGGTCCCACCGCGCCATGACCCCACGGCAGTCCGCTGCGAGATCTGTCTCAGCTGTTCTCGAGTCTCCGATCGGTGCGGTTTCACCGCCTGAGATGATGAGGGTGGCCGGGTCCTCCGGGCGGCAGCACAACAGACCTGCGATACGCAGTCAAGGCCCTGATAGACGTCCTGGACAAGCCGGGTCACCTCCGATTCCCGCCAGGCAGTCAGTTCCTCGGCCGCAGCCTTGCGCTCAAGCAGACAGGTTGCGAACTCGAGAGGCACCCCGAGTTCAAGAGCCACGTCGACGGCAACTCGCGATCATGGACCGCTCAACGACGTGTGCTGTTGTGCTGGGACGGGGCCGGCCCCAGCCGCGTCAGTGGTCTGGTCTGGCGGCGATCCCCGTGATGGCCGAGTCCCCGGACTTGTCGTAGGCCTTGTCGAGGGCCGGGGTCGGCATCTTCTGCAGAAGTCTGCCGGTGTCCAGGGAGTAGATCCGCAGTTCACCCTTGCTGCTCTTGCCTTCCTTGTCGAGGGCATAGATCCTCTCGCCGGTGTACGTGACGTTGCTCTGCTGCCCGCGCAGCTTCGTGTCAATAATCATGGTCGTGGTGCCGTCGGCGATGCTCGTGGCATAGATCTCACCCTTGAAGGACCTCCAGATGTAACGGCCGTTGTGTATCACGGAGATGTCATCACCACTGTTGCCGTTGCGCACTGGGCTGCCGTCGGCATACTTCATGACGATGTTCCGGGCCCGGCCGGTCCTCACGTCGAAGACGGTCAGCTCGTTGTTGAACCTGGGAGTGTGCGTGCGCAGCTCGGGGAAGTCCGCGTTCCACAGCCGCCTGATGTACAACTTGCCGCCCTGGCAGGGAACCTGCCCGTCCTGAGTGTTGCGGAACAGGGCGAACGGGGTCCCCGGCCCGGGATAGCGGATGGTCTTCAGGTCGGCCCCGATGGTGAACAACCGGTAGCTCTCGTACTGGGTGTCGACAGTGTTGGGGATCAGCCTGATCCCGGTCAGGACGCCGTCACACACCCCCATCGCCGGAGTCCAGGGAAGCGTGAGACCGGGATGGTCACCACTGAACTCCATGCCGTACCTGTAGGAGGTCAGACTGTCACCGAAACCGATGTTGTAGAGATAGGCGAAGGATCCGTCATCCAGCTGGTAGGGGGTCCCGAACGCGCCGTACTGGCTGTGGGAGTCTCGCTTCCTGCCGGTCATCGACGTGGCGAAGGTGTGGACGGCGTCCTTGTCGGTGAAGGCCAGTTCACCGTCGCGTCCGAAGGCGAGCTTGACGTGCTGCTCGCCCTGGTGGGGGGTCTTCATGTAGTCGTTGGCGCTGCCACCGACGAAGGCGATGTAGCCCTTGGGGTGCAGGTCGATGGGCGCGTCGGAGGGATTCGGCGAGATCGCCACGGCCAGCACGGCATCGGCCGGGACCGCCTTCAACGTCTTGGGCAGGGGTGAGGTCGCCCCGGTGCAGGCCGACAGGCCGACCACCACGGAAAGAGCAGTGCAGGCCGCCATCAATCGTAGGAGAGGTCGCATGGGTGTGCTCAGGAGTGCTTGACCAGGCCAACGCGATTCCATCCGGCACCTGCTGCTGTCGAGTGGATGTCGCCCAGGACCTTCCCACCAGGAAGGGTTCCTCCACAGGAGAGAACGGGCTCTTCAGGATCCAGGGTGTAGTTGTGGCTTGACTGTGTGTGGATCGGTTGTCACTTCGCTGTGAGGACGGGGTGCGTGGGGGAGGGCCCTGCGGAAGGATCGGAGTGTTCAAGTCCCGTTCCTGCACCACAAGGCCCTCATGTCTCACGTTACCTTCACCGCCCCTGACCTGACCACGTTCTGCTGTCTCGATGAGCTGGGCCTGGAGGTGGTCGGCCAGCACATCACCGCCGAGCGGGCCGTGGTGGCCTGCCGGGTGGTCGAGGCTGACGACTGGTGCCGGCGGTG
>NZ_AUDD01000028.1 GCF_000425285.1 Acidipropionibacterium jensenii DSM 20535
CCGGTTTGCGTATCATTGACCCATGGATGACACGTCGGAATTCTGGAGAGGGATCGCGGTGATCGAGGACGCCCTCACGGCGCTGGACCTCACCGGGATCGCCGCCATGACCGACGCCCAGAAGGTCACCGCGATGACGCGGATCCGCACCCTGGAGGGACGGGTCAGTGCCGCGGCGGCGGTGGCGACCGACGCGGTCGCCCGCTCGTGTGCCACCGAGAGGACCACCGGCACCCCGCTGGCCGACTTCCTGGCCACCACCGAGGGACGCACCCCCTCCCAAGGGCTGGGTCAGGTGTTCCGGGCCTCCCGGATCACCGCCGACCCCCGGATCCGCGACGCCGCCCTGGCCGGCCAGGTCGGGCCCGATCATGCGGCTGCGATCGGCGACCAGTTGCGCACCATGCCCCGAGACCAGATGACCCCCGACCAGCGCGACGCCGCAGCCGACCGGTTCCTGCAGATCGCCGGCACCACCACCCCCGGACGCATCGCCCGTGCCACCCCGAAGATCCTGGAGGAGGTCGCACCCCAGGCGGCCCCGCCGCCGCATGATGCGGCGGCGCAGGCAGCGGCCCGGCGTCGTCGGGCCGTGGCGGCACGGCGTCTGGTGTGGAGTCGTGACGGGCAGGGGTCGGTGCACCTGCGCGGGCAACTCCCCGAGATCGAGGCGGCCCGCATCATCCCGGTCCTGGAAGCCTTCATGGAACACGGCCGGGGAGCCGAACGCGACCAGATCGACCGGTTGAAGACCGGGCGCAGTGCTGGGACGATCACGACGGGCCAGTACCTGGCGGCCCGGCGTGACCTTGAGGGGCTGCAGGGCCGTAGTACCGGGCAGCGGGCCGCAGACGCGCTGGTCGAGATGGTCGATGTGCTCGCCGGTCTGGACCAGGTCCCCCAGACCGGTGGGCAGGCGCCCCGGCTGGTCGTCACCCTGGACTACGACAGTCTGCGGGCCGCGGTGGCCGGCGGGACGCTGGCCGGTGGGGTGCCGGTGGATGCCGGATCGTTGCGCCGGTTGTGCTGTGAGGCGCAGATCCTTCCCGCCGTGCTGGGTGGCGGCTCCCAGGTCCTGGACGTGGGACGGGCCCGGCGGCTGGTGACTCCTGGGATTCGCAGGGCCCTGGAGATCCGGGACCGGGGGTGCATCTACCCCGGCTGCACGGTCTCGGCGCAGGCATGCCAGGCCCACCACGTCCGGCCCTGGTGGGACGGCGGTCCGACCGCCCTGACCAACCTGGTCCTGGTGTGCCGGCACCACCACGGCCTGATCGAACCCGACCGCCACCACTCCCGGGACCAGTGGCAGGTCAGCTTCGACCCCCACACCGGAAACCCCCAGATCCACCCACCCACCCGCCTGACACCCCACCTCCGCAGAACCAGTGGTGGGCCGGGTGGGAGGCCGAACAGCACCGCCCCGGACAGTGCCGGACCACCGGACCAGCCTCCCCAGGCCGGGCCGAGTGGAACGCCGAGCAGGACACAGAACAGACCCGACAAGTCGAGGCGGATACCCGATCCACCAGACGTCAGCCCCACTCCGTCCGCAGCCGGACCCGAACCGTTATCGGTCGCACCCCGCCCGCAGGCCGACCAACCCGACCTACTGGCAACCGAGTCCCAGCACCCAGAAGGCAGACCCCGGCCCGAGGCCGGGCCCGACCCGTCCGGACCCAGATCTGACCGGCACGCCGCCAGGTCCGGCCGAGCAGGAGTCAGCCGAGGATCTGAGTTGGCGAGAACGAAAGACAACCGCGACCTGCCCACAGACGGACCCGCCCGGCGCGACAGCAGATCCAATCCGCCATACCTGACCAGACGCCCCTCACCGAACCGGACCAGAACGACACCACCACAGTCGTCACCACCGTCGACAACTTCACTCACCCCGTGGAACCAGAACGCGCCCGCAACCCTCCAACCCGACCCATGACCAGAGAACACGGACGAACGACCCTGACCCATGGCCGGGAGTCGGCGATGAGACCGCCCGGAGCCATGGCCTGGAAGCCGGAGTAGAGCCGTTCCCAACCCATCATCGGGAAGCCGAATGAAGCCGTTCCGGACCCATGGTCAGGAGGCAGCGACAAGACCGCCCGAAGTCATGGTCGAGAAGTAGGAGGAGGGCCCTTCCCGACCCAAGGACGTCCGAGACGAAGGAGTCTCACCTATCCATGGTCTGAGGACGAGAATCGGCCGAGGACATCAAGACCCGGGACAAGAACAAGACCCAGCGACGATCACCGCCGACGATCGCTGCCACGACACCGACGCAACCGCCGCTGAGGACGACCCCCGACGACCTCCGGACGCCGCTCAGTCCCCAGCAGCCACCAACGACGCCAAGTACGCGCCGTAACCGGACGCCGCTCAGTTCCCAGCCGCGACCAGCGACGCCAAATAGGTGCCGTAGCCGGACTTCTCGAACCGGGCGGCCCGCTCGAGCAGCTCCTCGTCCGAGAGGAAACCCCGCCGCCAGGCGGCCTCCTCCGGGCATCCGACCTGGAGACCCTGCCGGGCCTGGATGGTGCGCACGAAGTCGCTGGCGTCGTTCAGCGAGTCGAAGGTGCCGGTGTCCAACCACGCCGTGCCGCGCGGCAGCAGCTGCACGTGCAGCCGTCGCTGCTCCATGTATGCCCGGTTGACGTCGGTGATCTCGTACTCGCCACGCGCCGAGGGCTTGAGGTTCCGGGCGATCTGGACGACGTCGGAGTCGTAAAAGTACAGCCCGGGCACCGCCAAGTGGGACTTCGGCTTGGCTGGCTTCTCCTCGATCGACACCGCGAGCCCGGAGTCATCGACCTCGACGACGCCGTATGCCCGCGGATCGGCGACCTGGTAGCCGAAGACCAGCGCACCATCGAGCCCCTCGACGGTCTCAGCCAGCCGTGTCCCGAGACCCGGGCCGGAGAAGATGTTGTCCCCCAGCACCAGACAGCTCGGCTCATCGCCGACGAACTCGGCACCGATGGTGAAGGCCTGGGCCAGCCCCTTCGGCTCGGCCTGAACGGCGAACTGAATGGAGATCCCGAACTGGGAGCCGTCACCAAGCAGCCGGTGAAAAGCCTCGGCCTCGTGCGGAGTGGTGATCACCAGAACGTCCCGGACACCCGCGAATATCAACGTCGACAGGGGGTAATAGATCATCGGCTTGTCGTAGACCGGAACAAGCTGCTTGCTGGTGCCCAGAGTGATCGGGTGCAGTCGCGAGCCCGTGCCGCCGGCCAGAATGATGCCTCGCATGGGGCCATCATGGCAGAGTCATACAGCCATAGCCGAGATATCCTAAACTGCCCCTCGTGTCCACACTTCTTGTGACCGGCGGAGCCGGATTCATCGGCAGCAATTTCACTCACTGGGTGATCGACCACACCGACGCCAGCGTCACGGTGCTGGACGCCATGACCTACGCCGCCAACGAGTCCTCCCTGACGGGTCTGCCGGCCGACCGCTTCCAGCTGGTCCGCGGCTCGGTCTGCGATGCCGATCTGGTCGACGAACTGGTGGCCCGCGCCGACGCCGTCGTCCACTTCGCCGCGGAGTCCCACAACGACAACTCCCTGGAGAACCCCAAGCCGTTCATCGACACCAACATCGTCGGCACCTTCACGCTGCTGCAGGCCGTGCGACGCCACCACACCCGGCTCCACCACATCTCCACCGACGAGGTCTACGGCGACCTCGCCCTCGACGACCCGGCCAAGTTCACCCCCACCACCCGCTACAACCCGTCGTCGCCCTACTCCTCCTCCAAGGCGGCCTCCGACATGCTGGTGCGGGCCTGGGTGCGGTCCTTCGGGATCGAGGCGACGATCTCGAACTGCTCGAACAACTACGGCCCCCGACAGCACGTCGAGAAGTTCATCCCCCGCCAGATCACCAACGTCATCGACGGCATCCGCCCCAAGCTCTACGGCGCCGGGCTCAATGTCCGCGACTGGATCCACGTCGACGACCACAACGCCGCGGTCTGGACGATCCTGGAGTCCGGGCGCCCCGGCGAGACCTACCTCATCGGCGCCGACGGCGAGATGAACAACAAGGACGTCATCGAGATGATCCTGGAGCTGATGGGTCAACCCGCCGACGCCTATGACCACGTCAACGACCGCCCCGGCCACGACATGCGCTACGCCATCGACTCCACGAAACTGCGCACCGAACTCGGCTGGGAGCCCCGGTTCACGAACTTCCACGACGGGCTGGCCCACACCATCGACTGGTACCGCAACCACGAGTCCTGGTGGCGCCCGATGAAACAGGCCACCGAGGCCAAGTACGCGACGAAGGGCCAGTGACCGTGGACCCTGCGACGCTGTCCATCGAGAAGACCGCGATCCCCGGGCTGCTCGTCGTCCACCTGCCGATGCACCCCGACAACCGGGGATGGTTCAAGGAGAACTGGCAGCGCGCCAAGATGACCGCCCTGGGGCTGCCCGACTTCGCCCCGGTGCAGAACAACATGTCCTTCAACGCCACCGCCGGGGCCACCCGAGGGCTGCACGCCGAGCCCTGGGACAAGCTCGTCTCGGTGGCCTGCGGCAAGATCTTCGGGGCCTGGGTCGACCTGCGCGCCGGAGCCTCCTTCGGCCGGGTCGTCACCGTCGAGATGGGGCCCGAGACCGCCGTCTACGTCCCCCGCGGGGTCGGCAACGGCTACCAGGCCCTGGTCGACGGCACCACCTACACCTACCTGGTCAACGAGCACTGGTCGGCCGCCGCGAAGTCGTCCTACACCTTCGCCAACCTCGCCGACCCGCAGATCGGCATCGACTGGCCGATCCCGCTGGAGAGGGCTGAACTGTCCGAGGCCGACCGGCACCACCCGGCGCTGGCCGACGTCACCCCGTTCCCCTCGTCGCGCACCGTGGTGCTGGGCGCCAACGGCCAGCTCGGCACCTCCCTGCGGAAGCTCCTCGGCGCTGACAACGCCGATGACGCTGCCAGCCGAAAGCGACCCGGTCGGGTCGAGTTCCTCAGCCGCGAGGAGATCGACCTGGCCCGCCCCGAGACCATCGACGCCTACGACTGGGACGGCGTCGACACCCTCATCAATGCCGCCGCCTACACCGCGGTCGACGCCGCAGAAGCAGCCGACAACCGTCCCACCGCATGGGCGGTCAACGTCACCGCGGTGAGGCATCTGGTCGAGATCGCCCGACGCCACCGGATCACCCTGGTGCACATCTCCTCGGACTACGTCTTCGACGGCACCCGCGAGGTCCACACCGAGGAGGAGCCCTTCTCCCCGCTGGGGGTCTACGGCACCACCAAGGCCGCCGCCGACGAGCTCGTCGCCACCTGGGCGCGCCACTACATCCTGCGCACCTCCTGGGTGGTCGGCCACGGACACAACTTCGTGGCGACGATGGCCGGCCTGGCCCGCCGCGGAGTCAGCCCGACGGTGGTCGACGACCAGTTCGGCCGACTCACCTTCTCCGACGACATCGCCGCGGCGATCGGCCACCTGCTGGCGGTCGACGCCCCCTACGGCTCCTACAACATCTCCTCCGACGGCCCGACCCGGTCCTGGTACGACATCGCCCGCCGGATCTTCGAGATCCTCGGGGCGAAGGGCACCGTCTCCCCGGTCTCGACGCAGGAGTACTTCGCCCAGCACAGTGCCTCGCAGGCAAAGGCCTCGCAGGCCAGTGCCGGGACGAGCTCCGCCACACCGATCGCACCACGACCGACCCACTCCACCCTGGATCTGGGCCGGATCCGGTCGACCGGGTTCACCCCGGCGGACGGGGACGCGCAGCTGCGCCGGTATCTCGCCACCGACGTCCCGCCACACTGAGAGCACTCCTCCGCAGGGCGATCGACCGCTGTAGCGTGGACCCCGACGGTGTCCTCATCTCTCAACCCTCGATCACCGGGATCTGCGTCCGCACAGGCCAGCTCGGTAGACTCCCTGCGGTAGCGGTGCGGCAGCACCCGGGAATCGGCCCTGAGAATGGGCGGACAATCACCCCGGAATGGGCAGATCCGGGCAGATCAGCGAGAGTCAGTGGGAGGAGGCACACGTGGGAATCCTCGACAAGTTCGAGAATGCTCTCGAGGGAGCCGTCAACGGCGTCTTCGCGAAGGCCTTCCGCGGTGAGGTCGAGCCGGTGGAGATCGCCGGACGCCTCCAGCGCGAGCTGGACTCCGAGGCCCAGATCCTGACCCGCGACAAGAAGCTCGTCCCCAACGACTTCTCGGTGATGCTGTCCAGCCACGACTACGAGCACCTGGTGCCCTACACCAAGACCCTCAACGCCGAGATCGTCCCCGCCCTGCGCGACCACGCCACCGAGCGCCGCTACGTCTTCAACGGCCCGATCCACATCCGCTACGAGCTCGACGAGTCCCTGCCCACCGGCCGGTTCACCGTCGCCAGCGGATCCCTGTCCGGCGAGGAGTCCGAGCGGACCGCGGTCCGCCGCACCCCGCTGGTGCTGGAGGTCAACGGCGTCCGACACCCGCTGCTGCCGCCCGGCCTGGTGATCGGCCGCGGGTCCGAGGCGGACCTGCGGATCAACGATCCCGGCATCTCCCGGCGTCACGCCCAGATCCACGTGTGGACCAAGGGCGAGGGGGTCGGCGTCTCGATCGAGGACCTCGGATCGACCAACGGCGTCACCGTCGACGGACAACGGGTGACCAACACCGAGCTGCGAGACGGTTCCCGCATCGAGATCGGATCGACCCGCATGCTTGTCCACTCCCCGTCAGGGATGTGATCGTGAGCGAACTTCTGGTAGCCATTCTGCGGATCGCCTATCTGGTCCTGCTGTGGGTGTTCATCCTGTTCATCGGCAGCACCGTGCGCACCGACATCTTCGGACGCCGGGTCGCCACCCGCGGCGGTTCGAGCCCCGCCGCTGCCGCCGGCGGCAGCACCCCCAAGCGGCACCGCAAGCGGTCCCGCAACCAGCCGGCCCCCGGCCAGCTGCACATCCTGTCGGGCAGCCGCGCCGGCCAGATCATCCCGCTCGCCGACCGGATCCTGGTCGGACGCGGCGGCGACTCCAACCTGCCGATCGACGACGACTACGCCTCCACCCACCACGCCGAGTTCGCCCAGGGGGTGGACGGCGCCTGGTTCGTCGAGGACCTGCGCTCCACCAACGGGACCTACGTCAACGGCCAGCGGATCGAGGAGCTCACCCGGTTGACCATCGGCGACGAGGTGAGGATCGGCCGCACCACCATGGCGGTCGAGGCCGCCGGGCGGAGGTGACGATGGCCTTCTCCCTCGACATCAGGTGCCACTCCGAGATCGGTATGGTGCGCAAGAACAACCAGGACTCGGGCTATGTCTCGCCCACCATGCTCGTGGTGGCCGACGGGATGGGCGGCGCGGCCGCCGGCGACCTGGCCTCCACGGTCGCCGTCAAGCAGGTCGCCCGGGCCGACTCCAGGCGTCAGGGCGAGGAGATGCTCACCCTGCTGGCCGGGGCCGTCTCGGCGGCCAATGACGAGCTGGCCGATCTGGTCGCCTGGGACCGCTCCCTGGAGGGGATGGGCACCACCTTCTGCGGGGCGATGTTCGACGGCGCCCAGCTCGGCCTGGTGCACATCGGCGACTCCCGCGGCTACCTGCTGCGCGACGGCGCCCTGTCGCGGATGACCCACGACGACTCGTGGGTGCAGTCCCTGGTCGACGAGGGCCGGATCACCGAGCAGGAGGCTGCGGTCCACCCGCACCGCTCCCTGCTCCTCAAGGTCCTCAACGGCCAGCCCCAGCACACCCCCGACACCAAACTGGTCGACGTCCAGCTCGGCGACCGGGTGCTGTTCTGCTCCGACGGGCTGTGCGGATTCGTCTCCGACCCGGTGATCGAGCGGATCGTCTCCCACCACACCCTCGACGACGCGATGGCGATGCTGGTCACCGAGGCGCACGCCGCGGGGGCCCCCGACAATGTCACCGTGGTGCTGGCCGAGATCGTCCCGCACAGCGACGAGCTGGAGGCGATGGAGCCCAAGATCATCGGGGCCGCCGAGATCACCGCGGTCCCCGACCACGAGGTGACCGCCCCGCTGCCGATCACCGCCGCCGACATGGCCGAGCAGACGGCCCCGCGCCCCGGCACCCCGCGTCCGGGTGCTCCGCGTCACGCCGCCCGCGACGACGGCACCCCGCTGCTCTTCGACTCCGAGGCCGAGGAGTCGGCCCGCTACGCCCCCATCGACCCCGACGCCCGGCACCGGCTGCGTCCCTGGCTGCTCACCATCGCCGCGGTGCTGGTGCTGGCGCTGGCCGGCACCCTCGGCAGCCGGGCCTTCCTCAACCGACAGTTCTACGTCGGCGAGAAGGCCGGCACGGTCGCCATCTACCGCGGCGTCCCAGACTCCCTGCTGTGGCTGAGGCTGTCGAGTGTGGTGGAGAGGACCGACATCAACGTCGGCGACCTGCCGCGGCTCTACCGCAGCAGCGTCATCAGCACCATCGACGTCGACTCCCTGGAGTCGGCCCAGGCCACCGTCGCCGAACTGCGGATCGGGGCGGAGAACTGCCGGGCGGTCCGGGAGCGCGCCAACACCCCGGGTTCGGCCTCGCCGACGCCGGGAGCCACGACGCCGGGCACCTCGACGCCGGGCTTCTCGACGCCGGGAGCCGCGTCGGCGTCCACCCCGGCTGTCTCCCCGTCCGGTTCCGCGTCGGCCTCTGCGACCCCCGGCACCGCCTCCGAGGCGGCGCCGACCGGATCACCCAGCCCGAGCTCCGGCGTCTCGCTGCCGAAGGTCACCGAGGATGACTGCTCATGAGTAGCTCCGAGCAGTCGGCACGGCCCGGCACGATCGTCGTCCACAGCAAGCGCCGGTGGGTGGAGTTCTTCCTGCTCATCGTCGCCTGGGGGGTGGGCTACTCCGGCTATCTCCTCACCGAGATCAACATGAACGGCGCGGTGCCCGCCAACTGGAAGGTCGTCGGAGGGGTGTGGCTCGGCCTCATCATGGTCTGCCACATCGTGGTGAGGATCTTCCTGCCCTACGCCGACCCGATGATCCTGCCGATCGTCTTCACCCTCAACGGGCTGGGACTGGCGATGATCCACCGGATCGATTTGGCCGGCCACCCGAACCCGGACCGGATGACCAATCAGGCCATCTGGACCCTGGGCGGCATCATCCTGTGGGCCGTCATCGTGGTCTGGCTCAAGGACCACCGCAAACTCCAGCGGTTCCCCTACATCCTCTTCCTGGCCGGCCTGGTCCTCATGCTGATGCCCCTGCTGCCGGGAATCGGCCGCGAGATCAACGGCGCGCGGCTGTGGATCGGGGTCGGGCCGTTCAGCTTCCAGCCCGCCGAGCTGGCCAAGGTGCTGCTGGTGATGGCCTTCGCCTCCTACCTGGTCGACAAGCGGGACGTGCTGTCGCTGGCCGGCCACAAGATCGGCCCGCTCACCCTGCCCAGGGCCCGGGACCTGGGTCCGCTGGCGGTGATGTGGGGTGCGGCGATGGCCGTCATCGTGTGGCAGAACGACCTCGGCACCGCCCTGCTGTTCTTCGGCCTGCTGGTCGCGATGCTCTACATCGCCACCGAGCGGGTCGGCTGGGTGGTGGTCGGGACGCTGTCCTTCGCCGTACTGGCGGTGGTGGCCTACAAGATGGTCGGCCACGTGGCGGTGCGGGTGAGCGGCTGGCTGCACCCCTTCGACAACTTCTCCGACAACTTCCAGATCATCATGGCCCAGTACGGGATGGCCTGGGGCGGGTTGTCGGGGCGCGGCTGGGGGCTGGGACGTCCGGGCCTGACGCCGTTGTCCTTCAGCGACTACATCTCGGCCTCCATCGGCGAGGAGCTGGGCGCCACCGGACTGATGGCCGTCATCGTCCTGTACGGACTGCTGGTGGCCCGCGGACTGCGCGCCGCGCTGTCGTGCCGCGACTCCTTCGGCAAGCTGCTGGCAGCCGGGCTGTCCTTCGTCTTCGGCCTGCAGGTCTTCGCGATCATCGGCGGGGTCACCCGGCTGCTGCCGCTGACCGGTCTGACCACCCCGTTCATGAGTCAGGGCGGGTCCTCGGAGGTCGCCAACTGGGCGCTGGTCGCCATCCTCATGCTGGTGAGCCACCAGGCGCGGCGCCCCGCCGATGAGCTGCAGGCCAATCTCGAGGAGGATCCGCCGCCCCTGATGGACACCGAGGCCGGTACCGCCCGCCACGCCGCCGGTGTCGGTGTCGGCCAGGGCACCGAGGCCGCCCCGTACTCGGGTGTCGGCCAGAACGCGGGGGTCGACCAGGACGAGACAGTGCAGAACGGCGTGCCAGGAGGTGCCCGACGATGAACCGACCGATCCGATTCGTCGCGGTCTTCGCGGCCATGATGACCTTCGCCCTGCTGCTCAACGTCACCTACTCGGCGGCCTTCCGCCAGCCGGGACTCAACAACGACCCGAAGAACACCCGGGTCCGCGACGCGGAGTTCTCCCAGAACCGTGGCGACATCCTGGTCGGCGGCACCGCGGTGGCCCGGACCGTCGCCACCGACGGCCAGTACAAGTACCTGCGGACCTATCCGAAGGGCGCCGAGTTCGCGCCGATCACCGGCTACTACTCGTACTACTTCGGCCGCACCGCCCTGGAGTACTCCCAGAACGCCCAGCTCACCGGCACCTCCGACTCGCAGTTCCTTCAGCGGGTCACCGGCACCCTGTCGGGGCGCAAGCCCCAGGGCGGATCGGTGATCACCACCATCAACGGGCGCGCCCAGAACGCCGCCTGGAACGGGTTGGCCGGCAAGAAGGGCGGTGTGGTCGCGATCGACTACACCACCGGCGCGATCCTGGCGATGGCGACGTCTCCCTCCTACGACCCGAACCTGCTGGCCAGCCACGATCTGCCGGCCACCCAGAAGGCCTGGAAATCCCTCAACGCGAACTCCAGCCTGCCGATGGCCAACCGGGCCTCCAAGGAGATCTACCCGCCCGGTTCCACCTTCAAGCTGGTGACCGCCTCGGCCGCCCTGGAGTCGGGCCGCTACACCCCCGAGGGCCAGGTCGACACGCCGAGCTCGATCGTGCTGCCGCAGACCACCAACCGGCTCGGCAACGAGGTCGACTGCGGCAACGGCACGGTGAGCCTCACCGAGGCCCTCGACAACTCCTGCAACACCGCCTTCGCCAAGATCGGGATGTCGCTGGGCCAGAACGCCCTGCGGGAGCAGGCCAAGAAGTACGGCTTCGACTCCAGCATCGACTCCGATGTGCCGGTCGTCCCCTCGCTGTTCCCCGGCGACATGAACGAGGCCCAGGTGGCCCTCAGCTCGATCGGCCAGTACGACGTCGCCGCCTCGCCGCTGCAGATGGCGATGGTCGCCTCGGGAATCGCCAACGACGGCAAGCTGATGACCCCCTATCTCACCCAGTCGGTGCGCGCCTCCAACCTGCAGACGGTGTGGCGCCACCACAACACGACGCTGTCCCACCCGACCAGCAGGAGCACCGCAGAGTCCCTGCAGAAGATGATGGTCTCGGTGGTCGAGAACGGCACCGGCGGTGCGGCGAAGATCGACGGACTGACGATCGGCGGCAAGACCGGTACGGCCCAGACCACCAAGGACGCCTCCCCCTACGCCTGGTTCGTCGGATTCTCCGAGAATCCGCATGTGGCGGTGGCGGTGTTCATCGAGTCCTCCGACACCGAGCGCAGTGAGATCGCCGGCGGTACCCTTGCCGGCCCGATCGCCCGCTCCGTGATCCAGGCGGTCCGATGAGTATCCCCATCTCCCGAACCCGCTCCCATCATTCAGACCCGTGCACTACCTCTGCTGACGAAGGAGGCCCCCGATGACCGCAGCCGGTACCTGGCTCGGAGGGCATTATGAACTGCTGAGCGTCATTGGACGCGGTGGGATGGCTGAGGTGTGGAAGGCCCGCGACCACCGCCTCGGTCGAGACGTCGCCATCAAGCGACTGCGCGCCGACCTGGCCTCCGACGACACCTTCCAGGCCCGCTTCCAGCGCGAGGCGCAGTCCGCGGCCGGGCTCAACCACCCCAACATCGTCTCGGTCTACGACACCGGTGAGGCCGTCGACGACGCCACCGGACTGTCGGTGCCCTACATCGTGATGGAGCTCGTGGAGGGCCACACCCTGCGCGACGTGCTGCGCGACGACCGCAAGATCCTGCCGGCCCGGGCCCTCGAGTTCACCGAGGGGGTGCTCGACGCGCTGAGCTACTCCCATGCCGCCGGCATCGTGCACCGCGACATCAAGCCGGCCAATGTGATGCTCACCGAGTCCGGCCAGGTGAAGGTGATGGACTTCGGCATCGCCCGGGCGGTCGCCGACACCTCGGCCACCATGACCCAGACCGCCGCGGTGATCGGCACCGCCCAGTACCTGTCCCCCGAGCAGGCCCGCGGCGAGAAGGTCGACAACCGGGCCGACATCTACGCCACCGGCTGCCTGCTCTACGAGCTGCTGGTGGGGCGTCCGCCCTTCATCGGCGACTCCCCCGTCTCGGTGGCCTACCAGCACGTCCGCGAGATCCCGGCCCCGCCGTCCTCGCTGGATCCCGAGATCACCCCGGAGATGGACGCCGTCACCCTCAAGGCGCTGGCGAAGGCCCCGGCCGACCGCTACCAGACGGCCACCCAGATGCACCAGGACATCGAGAGGGTCCTCAAGGGGGTTCCGCCGCTGGCACCGATGGTCACCAGGCCGGCCAACGATCCGGAGTCGGCCGCCGCCACCCAGGTGATCTCCCCGGCAGCGGCCGCCGACAATGTGGCCACCGCGGTGCGGCCCGTCGAGCCCAACCCGACCGGCGTCGACGCCTACCCGGTGTACCAGCCCGGTACCGGCACCCAGGCCGTCACCCGCGAGACCCAGACCCCCGTCAGCCCGGCCACCGCCTCGCGCGGCGAGGAGCCTGACACCCGGAGGAAGAAGCGCTGGCCGATCGTCCTGCTGGTGGTCCTGGCGGCCGCCGTGCTGGGGGTCGGAGGGTACTTCGGCTATCAGCTGTTCGGCGGTCCCAGCCCGAGCAACTCGCCGTCCGTCGCGATGGTGAAGGTGCCCGCGGTGACCGGGATGAGCGAGCAGGGCGCCCGGTCTGTGCTCAGCAACGCCGGCCTTCGGACGAAGATCACCCATGTCCGTCAGGGGGCCGACACCGCCGGCCAGGTGGTCTCCCAGAACCCCGCCGGTGGCCGGTCGGTGGCCGCCAACAGCGAGGTGACGATCACCATCAATGACGGGCCGAAGAAGATCACCGTGCCCTCCGACCTCATCGGAATGACCGAGGCCCAGGCCAAGTCGGCGCTGGTGAGCGCCGGGTTCGCCAAGACCGACATCAACGTCACCTACCAGCAGACCTCGGAGGCCGACGAGGGCACCGTGATCTCGTCCTCCCCGAACCCCGGGCAGCAGGCCTCCGACGGTGACTCCATCACCATCGTGGTGGCCCAGGAGGCGCCGACGGCAACCACCACGGTCACCAACAACCCCCAGACCTCGGAGCCGACTCGCCAGGACACTGGCGGTGGCCAGGACACTGGCAGTGGCCAGCCCTCCCCGAGTGGCACCTCCACCGGGGATGACTCGGTTCCCGCCAGCCAGCCCACAGGGGGCCAGTCCGGGTCTTCTTGAAGAGAGTCTCCGGCCGCGCCGCGCTCGTCCTCCCAGCAGGCAAACGGGCAGGGCGGGGGCCAGCAGGCCCCGGCCGGCCACCAGTGAGGTGAGGACCCTCAGCGGGTTGTCGGGAGTCTCATGAGTCGCGTGTCATGAGCGGGGCCCGGGACCTGCCCGTGGCCTGCTCCCGGTAGCCGCGAAGCACCCCGGTGACGACGCCTCAGCGGGCCGTCACCGGGGTGCTCTGTCTCAGGAGTCGCGTGAGAACCCCGCCTCAGCGGGCGGTCATGAGCGGCGAGAGTCCGGCCGCCCGGGCCGGGGCGTCGGCGTCGCCGCAGACCGCCAGCCAGTGGCCGAACATCTGGTAGCCGTGCTCGCTGAGCACCGACTCCGGGTGGAACTGGACCGCCTCGACCGGCAGCTCGCGGTGCCGCAGCCCCATGATGAGGCCGGACTCGCTCCAGGCCGTCGTCTCCAGGCACTCGGGCAGGGTGTCGACGTCGGCCGCCAGGGAGTGGTAGCGGGTCACCGTCAGCGGCGAGGGCAGTCCGGTGAACACCCCGGTGCCGTTGTGGAGAACCTTCGACACCTTGCCGTGGAGCTGTTCGGGGGCGCGGTCAACCCGTCCTCCCCAGGCCACCGCCATCGCCTGCATGCCGAGGCAGACCCCGAAGATCGGGAGGGTGTCCGACAGGTTGCGCAGCACGTCGATGCAGACGCCGGCGTCGCGGGGATGTCCGGGTCCAGGCGAGAGCAGGATCCCGTCGTAGCGGGTGTGCCAGCCGGGGGTGGAGAAGGTGGGATCGTCATTGCGCAGGACGTCGACCTCGGCGCCGATCTGGCCGAGGTAGGAGACGATGTTCCACACGAATGAGTCGTAGTTGTCGATGACAAGGATCCGACAGGCTGACATGGGCCCCAGTCTAGGAGTGACGCCGGTGGCCGTGCCCGATCTGGGACGGCTGTCGGGGGCGCTACTTGATCGGGCTGGCGTGGGTGATGGCGAGGGTGCCCTTGTAGGCGGGCATGGTGACCTGGCCGGCGTCGGCCACCGCCCATCCCAGCCGGTAGGCGGTGACGTACTCCTTGTAGACCTTGACCGCCTCGCTGGAGTCCAGGGCGCTCTGGAGCGCGGGGACGTCTCCCATCGCCTCGATCCGGTAGGGCGGCGCGTAGGGGACCCCGTGCAGGACGACGGTGTTGCCCACGCACTTGATGCCGGTGGCCGAGGTCACCCGCTGGCCCTGGATGGTCATCGCCTCGGCGCCGCCGGCCCACAGCACATTGACCACCATCTGGATGTCCTGCTGATGGACCACCAGGAGGTTCTGGTCGACCCCGTCAGGTTTGACGTCCAGGGGGGCGTCGTCGAGGGTGACCCGGATGGCGGGGCCTGAGACCGCCGTCAGCCCGGCCCCCGGTGAGAGGGCGTCGATGGACCGGGCGACCTTGGGATCCCCGTCGCGGACCTTGGAGAGCCGGTCGACCTTGGCGCGCATCTCGGCGGCCTGCCGGGCCTGGTCGGCATTGTGGCTGGCCTGGTCGCGGACCAGTCCGGCGAGGTCCTCGGACTCCGACTCGGGGCGCAGGTCCCGGCCCTGGGAGGCCAGCGCGGCCCAGCTGATCATGAATCCGCACAGCACCAGGACTCCGGCGGTCAGAAGATGGCCCCGAAGGCTGCCGCGATGAAGCCCTCCGAGTCGACTGAGACGACGTCGGGGACCCCCGGAGTGGGTGTGCTGCGAGCCGGACCCGGGGCTCGCGGAGTTCTCGGACGACCTGGGACTCTCGGACGACTCGGTGCTGTCTGGCTGGGCGCTGTCCGGTTCTGGCTCGTCGTCGGCCATCTCGCCCTCCCCCACGTCGTCGGCCCGGGGAGGCTGATATGAACCTGCCCACAGCGTCCTCTAGGCTACCCGGGTAATCTCGGACGGGAGTCCAGCCAGTCGCAGGCGCCCCGTCACGCCATCTTCAGGAGTTGTCATCGTGCCCGAGTCCAAGGTTCGCAAGCCCGCCAAGAGCAAGGCGTCGACCAAGAACCCCAAGAAGGCTCCAGCCGTGAAGAAGGCCGCTGAGGAGAAGGCCGCCAAGGAGGCCAGGGAGGCCGAGGCCAAGACTCCGGAGTCGACCGAGGCCGCGCGCAAGGCCGAGGCGAAGGCCGAGCGCCACCGTCGTCTGGCGGTCGACCGGACCTGGGTGCCGTGGGTCTTCATCCCGCTGCTGGTGATCGGCGTGCTGTGGCTCGTGGTCTACTACATCGCCGGGTTCCAGATCCCCTTCATGGCGGCGCTGGGCGACTGGAACATCCTCATCGGAATGGGATGCATGGCGGCATCCTTCGCCGTCGCCACTCTCTGGAAGTAGCCGACAGAGCCGAGCGCGCCCGACCCGAGGGGACGGGCGCGACCGAGGCCCCGGACCACACCCGGGGCAGTCCCCGGGCGGTGGATCGGTGGTCCCGCGACTCGTCGATGAGGACGAGCGGCGGGGCACCGCTGAGCCGTGGGTCAGTGCTGCTCGGGCTTGAGCAGCGGGAACAGGATCGTCTCGCGGATCCCGGCGTTGGTGAACAGCATCACCAGCCGGTCTACCCCCAGGCCGAGTCCGCCCATCGGCGGGCAGCCGAACTCCAGGGCCTCGAGGAAGTCCTCGTCCAGCTGCATCGCCTCCGGGTCCCCGGCCGCCGCGGCCAGTGACTGCTCGGTGAGCACCTTGCGCTGGATGACCGGGTCGACCAGCTCGGAGAACCCGGTGCCCCGCTCCATGCCGCCGATAATGAGGTCCCAGGCCTCCACCATCCGCGGGTCGTCGCGGTGCGGCCGAGCCAGCGGCTGGGCGATCGCCGGGTAGTCGCAGACGAAGGTCGGCTGCAGCAGGGTGGGCTCGACCAGCGCCCCGAACAGCTCCATCACGATCTTGCCGGCCTCGAAGCCTGGGTCGACGGCGACGTCGTGGGCCGCCGCGATCTCGCGCAGCCGCTCGACCGGGGTGTCGAGGGTGACCTCCTCGCCGAGGGCCTGACTCAGCCCCGGGTAGACCTTCACCCACGTCCACTCGCCGTCCAGGTCGATGACCCCGTCCGCCGTCTCGATCTGGTGGATGCCCACCGCGTCGGCCGCGGTGAGGATGATCTTCTTGATCACCTCGGCGATTGTGAACTGGTTGCCCCAGCTCATGTAGGCCTCGAGCATCGAGAACTCCGCGGAGTGGGAGGAGTCGATGCCCTCGTTGCGGAACACCCGGCCCATCTCGTAGACCCGGTCGATCCCACCGACCATCGCCCTCTTGAGGTAGAGCTCCAGGGCGATCCGCAGGCTCATGTCGATGTCGAAGGCATTGAGGTGGGTGTTGAAGGGCCGTGCCGCGGCCCCGCCGTGCACCAGCTGGAGAGTCGGCGTCTCGACCTCGAGGAAGCCGTCGTCGTGGAGAGATGTGCGGATCGCGGTGGTGATGGCGGCGCGGGTGCGCACCATCGAGCGGGACTCCTGGCGGACCACCAGGTCGGCGTAACGGCGTCGGACCCGCGACTCCTCGGACAGCTCGGTGTGCAGGTTCGGCAGCGGTCGCAGCGCCTTGGCGGCCATCCGCCACTGGGAGGCCATCACGCTGAGCTCGCCGCGGCGGGAGCGGACCACCCGGCCCTGCACCCAGACGAAGTCGCCGAGGTCGACGTCGGCCTTCCACGCCTTGAGGCCGTCCTCGCCGATCTCGGCCTTCGACAGCATCATCTGGAGGCGCTCGCCGTTGGAGGTCTCGGTGAAGCCGTCCTGGATGGTCGCGAAGCACAGCCGCCCGGTGTTGCGGACGAAGACGACCCGGCCGCCGACGGTGACGACCTCGTCGGTCTCCTCGCCGGGCTCCAGGGTGAGTTCGCCGTCGGGGCCGGTGTAGGCGGCCTTGATCTGGGGGACGGTGTGGTCGCGGGTGAGGTCGACCGGGTACGCCTGGCCGCCCTCGGCGAGGATCCGGGAGCGCTTGTCGAGTCGGACCTGCATCTGCTCGGAGACGTCGGGGGTCTGGTCGCCCGGGGCCTGCGGCTTGGCGGGGGAGGCGGCGGGATCCTGGCTGGGAGCCGACTGGGGGTCTACGTTTCGATGCTGACTCACCGGCACAGTGTATCGAGGCGGTCCGGGGAGGCTGTTCGGGCTGTGGCGGGCCGGGGTGGGCTGTGTGGGCCGGGGCGGCCGGGTGGGCCCGGGGGCGGACGGGCCCTTGAGCTTGTGCGCGGACCTGCGGGCTGGCGGGCCCACGCCCTTGAGGAACCCGGCCCGGTGGGCTGATCGGGCCGGTGCCTGATGACACCGGCGGGGTGACCAATGAGTGGAGCCCCGCGGTGGATGTGAGGCGATGCACCCAACGGCGTCGACGGCGGCTCGTCGGCGCACTAGCATTTGGCCATGAACTCGTCCCGGCCCCCCGCCCAGCCACCCGGCTGGCAGCAGCCGTCGACGGGTGCGCGCCCTGGTCCCCGACCGGGTCCTGTTCCGCGGCCGACGCCGCCGACCCAGCGGCCCGATCAGAGCCGCCGAACACCTGGGGTCGGAGCATCCGGTGTCGGGGCATCCGGCGTCGGAGCATCGGGACCTGGGAATCCGGGCAACCCCCGGGCGAGCGCATACCCCCCGCCACAGGCCAGTGCCTATCCCCCACCTCAGCCGAGTGCATACCCTCCGCCCGGCGGCCAACCGGTCACTCGAACCCGACCGACGTCCGGCCAGTACCGGGTCCAGCCCGGCCCGCCCTACCCGCAGACATCGGGAGGGGCGACTCAGCAACGGCCGCGGCCCACCACGCAGGCACCTGCGGTTCCGGTGCCCCCGATGCCCCTGCCGGAACCCGTGCCGATCACCGCGGGATTCCCCCGCCACGACATTCCGGTCCTCACCCTGGACTCCTTCCCCGGGCGGCAGATCAGCGGCGTGCTCGGTGCGGTGGAGGGCTGCGTCACACGGTCCCGCGAGCTCTCCCCACGGGCGGACCTGTCCGACATCCTCGCCGTCACCCGCCAGGACGCCGTCGACGCGATGGTCGCGCTGGCCCTGAGGGTCGGGGCAGACGCAGTGCTGGGGCTGAGGTTCGACACCTCGGCGATCAGCGACGGCGCCTCCGAGGTGTGCGCCTACGGGACCGCTGTCACCCTCGCGCCCTGATCGGCTTGATGAGCTCTTGATCTCTTGATGATCCCCTGATCGCTGGCTGCTGATCCGTTTCACCGGCTGTTGTGACGACCCGTCCCGGCCGTCACAACAGCTCCCGCTCAGCACCGTCGACCGGAGCCGGCCCTCGCCCATCGGTCTCTCGCCCATCCGTCCCTCTCGGGAGATGCGGTGTGTCTACCCTCCAGGAAGTCCGGTCGAGTTCGGCACACTACACACACCCAAACTCGACCAAAGCTAGCCAGCTGGATGCGGCCGACCCCCGACGCACATCGTGGACGATCACCTCGTCACACCGAGAGGAAGCAACCGGTCTGGTCGATTTCGGGGCTGACTTCGAGGGGGTCTGGTCGAGTTCGGCACACTACACACACCTCAACTCGACCGAACCCGGACAGAGCTGGACGCGGCTGACACCCCGCCGCGCGTCGTGGACGATCACCTCGTCACACCGAGAGGAAACAACGGGTCTGGTCGAGTTCGACACAGTAGACGCACCCAAACTCGACCGAACCCGTCGAGAGACTCGCCCATGTCCCCCTCACAGCCGGTCCCCACTGCCCTTTACGTGTCGTGCCCCGGGCACTCGGGACAGAATCTGAGCTCGCCCGACCAGCCCCGCGTCCTGAGGACCTGGGCCACCCTCGCCGCCACCTCGCAGGACCGACTCACCACATCCGCCCAGCCGAACCGCAGCGTGACGAGCCCCAGCGCCAGGTGAGAGGAGTCCCGCCAGGCGTCCCGGGTCTCGCCCCGGGCCCGATGGCCTTGGCGTCCGTCCAGTTCAGTGATGGTCCCGAACTCCTCGTAGACGACGTCGGAGCAGGTGCCCTCCGACACCGACTTCTGCCGAATGCCCGCCGGGAGCCCGTGGCAGCGCTCGACGTCGCGGCGATAGCGCACTTCGAGCGGGCTGTGGGATCCACCGGCCACCGCCTCGAGGCACTCGGCGATGAGCTTGCGGTTTCTGAGGCACGGCGAGTCGCCCAGCAGATCAGCCAACCGGGCGGCCGTTGTTCTGCGTTCGGTGATGGCCAGCGCCAGCCATGCGCTGATCCCGTCCGGATCCGAGTCCGCGCACAGGTCGAGGATCGTCTCCTCGACGCCCAGGTGCGGCGGCGACCCCCGTGGACGTCGGGTGCCACGGTGGAAGACCCAGGGGTTCGGTCCCAGACGCCGTCGATAGGACTGGTCCCCGGGCGCCCAGATGTCGATCTTCTCGGGACGAGGTACCAGCCCCGCGATGTGGGCCGCGGCGAGACCGCCGACAGCGGACCCGGGGCCGCCGATGAGAACACCGGCCCACAGCATCTGCTCCCAGTCGACACCATCGATGGCGTAGACGCCACGAGCGAGTCGATCCCAGCGTCCCGCCCTGATGAGGCTCTTGACCGCCTCTCCGGTGAGGCCGGCGCTCAGGGCCTGCTGGCGGGTGACGACTCCGGCCTGGAAGGCAGCCGCCGTGGACAACGACGCGGGCACGCTCGTGCGCGGGATCATGTGGCACCTCCGGAGGAGACGCCGCCCTGAGTCCGGGCGCTGCGCCTCGCTGTCCGCATCTCGCCAGGATGCTTCGGCACGGGTCTTCGCGAGGTGCCGGCCCCGCACTTCAACGCGCCGTCACTCTGGTCTGCGCTGGACCCCTCGCGGGTCCTGTTTCGTGGTCTCATGCCACGTCATCCTCGGGTGTGACGTCGGCGATCGGAAGGGCTCGCACGAGACGGACAACACATGCACCCAGATTGACAACACCTGACACCATTCGGACAACACCTGAGGTGGCCCGGCAGGAGAGCTCCCTGGTGCACGACCCCGGTCGAGCGCGCCCCGGAGCGTCTCGAGTCTCCAAGGATCTGGAGGTCCGGTCGAGTTCGGGACAGTAGACGCACCCCAACTCGACCACACCCGGCCGAGAGCTGAACCGGGGACAACCGACAACTGAACAGAATCGGCGCTCGACGGGGCCACCCACCACCTACTCCCCCGCGGGACTCCAGACCTCACGCGACATCCCACGCCGGTTCCATCGACACGGATGGCCCGCCATCGACGAGCCACTCAAAGCCTCCGAGCTGGAGCCACAGGTCCTGGTCCACCTGACTACCGGTCTGGCCAGCCAAAGCACTGGGACAAGGCCCTCGGACGACACCAGATTCAGGTCGTCGAACGCAGGTTGGATCGTCTAAGAAGGCTTCGCTTGCGCGGCTCACCCCTGGTCGGGCTGACCATGACGTCGAAATCACCATCACCCCTGACCAGGAGGGTATACGTGTTTCACGCTACGTTCACAACGCCACCATTGAGAGTGGATCATGGCTGTGACAACCCCGCGGCGGAATCGTACTGGTCGACGTTCACGAACGAGCACTGTCACCGGCTCATGTTAGCGACCATTGATGCCGCCCGACGCGACGCTTCCTCCTGGATCGACGGCCGGTACAACGCACGCAGACGCTACTCCGAGACCCACCACGTCAGCCCGCTGGTGCGAGCGCGTCGAAGTCTTCCAGATGGACCGGGTAGGAGCTGCCATCGTCGCGAGTCCTCGACCCGTATCGGGCTCATCGCAATCCGGGGTGTAGTCGGGGTCTGAAGCCGCCGGCCTCGAGTAGGGATTGGACTGCTCGGTGTTTTTCGGACACGTCCAAAACTCGGGTTTCAAGCTGCTTGGCGTGCTTCCCTGTATCTCATCTCCATCTCATTCGGGGTCCGGTACCCCAACGACGAGTAAAGACGTTTCTGATTGTACCTGAGTTCGATCCATGACACCACATCCCCGATGGCCTCGCCCCTGGTCCGATACACCATCCGATGCACCCGCTCATTCTTCAGTGTCGCATTGAACGACTCCGCCCACGCATTGTCCCAACACACACCCGTACGACCGACCGATGCTCTGATACCGTGGCACCGCAGAAGATCCGAGAATTGACTCGACATGTACTGCGACCCCCTGTCCGAATGAAATATCGTCACACCCCGCGCCGGTGGAAAATTCCGCACGGCCATGCCCAACGCCTCACAGATCAACTCGGTTCTCATATGGCCGGTGATCGCATGACCCACGACCTTCTTCGTGCAACAGTCCAGCACCGTCGCCAGATAGCAGAATCCCTCCAGAGTACGGATATAGGTGATGTCACCCACCCATCTGCGACCCGGCGCCTGCGCGGTGAAGTCCCGGCCCACCAGGTCTGGACGGTCCGCCAGGTCATCAGCAGGGATCGTGGTGCGGACCCTCGTGTGCGGCTGGGCCGCCACCAGGTGGTGGTCCCGCATGATCGCCCGGACCGTGGTCGGGTGGGCCACCTCACCGGCCCGGGCCAGTGCAGCGGTGATCCGCCGGTAGCCGTAGGTGGCGTCCGAGTCGTCGAAGTAGAAACGAATCCGGGAGGCCAGGTCGCGACGCCGGCGAGCGGTCGCAGAAATGGGTCTGCTCCTCCAACTGTAATATCCCGACACCGACACCTCGAGGCATCGACACATGAGCCGGACAGGAAAGCTGCCTTCTTGCGAGCGGATGTGCGCGTAGCGGACAGCTACTGCGATTCCCTCGCGAAGAAGGCGGCCACTTTTTTTAGGAACTCGATCTCCATCCGGGCCTCGCGGAGTTCCTTCCTTGTCCTGGCGAGTTCCTTGGACTCGGCCTCGGTCGAGTTCACGGCGTCGGGGTCCGGATGCTCTTTCCGGTAGTTCCTGACCCAGACCCCCACGGTCTGGGCAACCAGTCCATATGATTCCGCGACTCCTGCGATGGTCCGGTTCTTCTCCACAACCTCAAGAACGACTTGGTCCTTGAACTCCGGACTATACTTTGATGCCGACATGATGTAATCCTACCTGATTCTCTAGAAATCTCATTTTCGCAAAGAGTCCGAGAAACACGACTCAGTCCAGAAGAGCCTGTTTGGGCGTGTCCGAGAAACGGCAAGCAGTCCAGTCGATCAGGACCCGCTTGCCCTCGGCGAGAACCGCGTCGTTGGCGGTGTTCCAGCTGACGTCCAGGCCTTCGGCGACCCGGGCCACCGTCAGGTGCTGCACCACGATGGCCTCCAGCGCCCACCGCAGGCCACACCGCGACAGCTTCGCCCGTGGCCAGGCCGCCTTCGTGATGTCCTGGCGCCATACATGACCACACCCCGTACACCGGTAGCGGCGGACCCTCACCTCCAGGATCGTGGGTCGCCACCCCAGCGGTTCGTGCGCCAGCCGACGCACCACCGTACCGACCGCCTTCCCCCGACAACCGCAGCGCCGGCACCAGTCATCGGGCTCAACGACACGACACGCCAGCACGGCACTGCCCGAGTCGAGGCGCTGCCCCACCACCTCCAGACCAAGCTCGTCGATGCGGCAGAACGTGGTCAGGTCAGGGCAGACGAAGGTAGCGTTGCGCACGTCGAGGTCTTCAGATGAGCGGTGTAGGAACCTTCATCCTCGGAGGACCTCGACCCTCACCCAGGCACCGACGCGCCGTCCGCGGTCACACCAGCGCTACACCCTCGATTGTGAAGAGCCCGTATCGCCGCACCGAACCGACCTGCGCCTTCAAATGGGCCGAGACTCGATCCCGAAGAGCCACAGGAAGTGCTAGCTTAACCTCGGCGTTTCATCGGTGAGTGCCGGAGGTGTGGTCGCCGGGTAGGCGAAAGTGCTCCTGACTTGGCAGGATAGGGCTTGTATAGAGTCCGAATCCGTCAAGGTCGAGGAGCACTCCCAAGGGGAAGGCTACCGGGTCGTATCCGCGTGTTCATGTCGATGCCGCGCCCGTGGCCGCAGCGGGTCAGGCCGGTGGGGTGCTGCTGGTCGAGACGATCCGCGCCTCCGGGTTGGACCGGGAACTGAGCAGGGCCCTGGCCCGGTGGGCCACACCGTTGACCGTCCATGACCCGGGCAAGATCCTGTGCGATCTGGCCCTGTCCCTGGCTGTGGGCGGTGA
>NZ_AUDD01000029.1 GCF_000425285.1 Acidipropionibacterium jensenii DSM 20535
CAGCGTGTTCCCCGCGAATGCGGGGATGAGCCCATCACGGGCTCGACGGGCACCGACGAGGAGATGTGTTCCCCGCGAATGCGGGGATGAGCCTCATGAGCAGCACAGACATTGAGAGACACCACGGTGTTCCCCGCGAATGCGGGGATGAGCCACGTTAGCCTCGGTCCTCTTTGCTGGACGTGTCGATACAGTCGCTTGCACTGCGTTCAGCTTCTACGGCTCCCAGAGCCCTACCGGCAGTTTGACTTGAGTGCCGCCTTCCGAATTGACGCCCGCGACCGCCGGACAGTACGGTGATGGTCCTTGGGAAGGAGCATCGATGCTCGACTCGTGGTCAGCTGCGACCAGGTCCTGTTGGGGTAAGACAAATCCCGACACTGGTGGTTGGCTACCACTTGTTCAGCACCTTGAGGATGCTTCTGGCGTCGTGCGTGAACTCTGGGCGAAGCAACCTGGCAGCATCCAGTCAGTCTTCGTCGAGGCTCTCGGTAGCGAAGACAGCACGGTGGCGTTCCTCACATTCTGCGCTGGGGTTCATGACATCGGAAAAGCTTCCACACACTTCGCTTTTAAAGCAGAGATGGTGGGCATGGGCTATCTGTGCGGTCAGATGGCGGACCAAGGCCTCGTCGGTCCGGCACGGATTGCCCATCCACAGCCACACGGTGCCCTTGGGCAGAGCCATCTACGGTCTTGGCTGAAACGTCGCTACGACGGAGACCCGCTGCTTGCAGAGCACCTCACATGCATCATCGGTGGTCACCACGGCGCCAACCCCACCGCGGCGGAAGTCGAGAATGCAGAGAAGATCCTCGCCGAGGAGCCCCCGCGCTGGCATGAGGTACGCGATGAGATCTGCGATCGCATGGCGGAGCTCACATCGGCAGACAGCTACCTTGCTCACTGGATGACCAAGGACATCCCCGTCACAGTGCAGGTGCTCACCGAGGCCCTGGTCATCATGGCGGACTGGATCTCCAGCGAGGAGCGTCTGTTCCCCTACGGTGATCCGAAACCCACCGCCCAGCGCGTGAGCTTGGCTCTTGGACGCCTGCACCTGCCCGGCCCCTGGGATCCTCAGCATTCCGATGCCAACGCCGAACAACTATTCAGAGAGCGATTCCCCAGTATCCGCAGCGGATCCCCGAACGATATGCAGCGCGCCGTACTGGTCGCAGCCCGCAGTATGGCGACCCCCGGCCTCCTCACTCTCGAGGCGCCGATGGGGATGGGGAAGACCGAAGCAGCCGAACTTGCCGCAGAAGTCCTGGCTGAGCGCTTCGGGCTGGGAGGCATCTTCTTCGGTCTACCCACCATGGCCACATCGAACCCGATGTTCTCGCGAATCCGGGCCTGGCTGGATGAAGTCCCGTCCGTCGGCACCGCGAGCATCAGCCTCGCACACTCCAAAGCCGGGCTAAACGACGAGTACCAAGGGCTTATGCCTTGGAGCCGCGATGTCGCCGTCTATGACGACTCTGATACCGACGGTCTCTCAGAGCACGGTGTCCACCGCGAGGCCGCCGCATTGGTCCACTCCTGGTTCATGGGGCGCAAGCGTGCAATTCTCGCAAACCACGTCGTGGGAACGATCGATCAAGGACTCTTCGCCGCGCTCAAGGCCAAGCACGTTGTCCTCAGGCATCTGGGCCTGGCCAGCAAGGTCGTCATCATCGACGAGGTGCACGCGGCAGACGAATACATGCGCACCTACCTCAAGCGCGTTCTGGAATGGCTGGGTGCCTATCGAACGCCGGTCATCTTGATGTCCGCGACTCTTCCGCCATCCCAGCGCAAAGAGCTCATAGCCGCCTATGCAGACGGTTTCACTCATGGGGATGCGCCGGACATCCCCGATACCGGCGATGCTTACCCGCTCCTCACCACATCCTCAGCCACAGTATCGGCCACGCCGATCCCTTACCGTGACAGCACGACTCATGTATCGATCAGACCGCTGGATGACACCACCGACGTGCTCGTGGCGACTATTCGAGCCCAACTTGCACATGGTGGCTGTGCCGGGGTCCTCCGGAACACCGTTGGTCGGGCCCAGGAGACGTTCTCCATTCTCCAAGACGCCCTCGACTGCGAGGTGGTTCTGCTGCACTCGCGCTTTCTTGCCCCGCACAGGGCCTCCAAGGAGGCGGATCTCATCGATCGCCTCGGCCGTGATGCCGGGAACAGACCCGACAAGATCGTCGTCGTGGGTACCCAGGTGCTTGAACAGTCGCTGGACATCGACTTTGACGTCATGTTCACCGACCTGGCCCCGACCGACCTGGTCCTCCAGCGGATCGGACGTCTCCACAGGCACCACCGAGCACGCCCCCACGGCCTGAGCGAAGCCCGTTGCTTCCTGACTGGCGTGAGCGACTGGAGTGCCGAACCCCCGAAGTTCGACCGCGGGAGCCAGGCCGTCTACGGGAGAGATGCCTTGGTCCGCTCCGCAGCCGTACTCCTTGAGACCACCAGCGACGGAATCACGCTGCCCACCGACATTCCACACCTCGTCGCCCGGTCCTACTCCGCCAGGCCCGATGTTCCTCCGTCGTGGAGCGCCGAGGCCGGCAGTGCCGCCCGAGACGCGCGAACCAAGAGACAAAGATCGGTTGGAAGGGCGAAGACCTTCCTGCTCAAGGACCCGATCGACTCCAGCAACCTCGATGGCCTCATCAAGGAGGTGGCCTCCGACCCCGAGGACCCCAAGGGGTTCTGCCAGGTGCGAGATTCCGAGGACTCCATCGAGGTCGTGGTTGTCACAAGAGATGAGGACGGTCAGGTTCGCCTGCCTGACAGGATCGGCGAGTACTCCAGAGCACCGTTCCCGTTGTTCGGTCCACCAAGCAACGAACTGGCTCGTGCCGCAGCATCCTGCACGATCGCTCTGCCTCATTCCCTCTCCGGAAGCTGGATCGTCGACAGGGTGATCGACGATCTGGAGTCCGGGCCCATCGATCTCAGCGGCTGGCAGCAGTCTCCGTGGTTACGCGGTCAGCTGGCACTCGTGCTCGACGAGCACGGCCTCACATCACTAGCCGACCACCCGGTCCGGTACAGCCCCGAACTCGGACTCATTGTCGACACCACGACACAGAATGGAGCCGCGTCATGACAGAGTTCAACCTCATCACTGACCCGTGGGTGGCGGTGACGAGACGAGACGGAACCGTCGACGAACTGTCTCTACGCGACGTCTTCGAGCACGCAGGAGACATCAAGAGCATCGCCGGAGAGATCCCGACTCAGGATGCCGCAGTCCTCCGCCTCCTGGAAGCCATTCTGATGCGCGCAACTGCCCGACGGCGCTCCGAGGACGACTGCCTTCGCCAGTGGGGGCAGTGGTGGAACGCCAGCACGCTTCCCATCGATGACATCGACAGCTACCTCGCTCGCCACCGCAACCGTTTCAACCTTCTCGGTGCCGAGAGTCCCTTTATGCAGGTCGCAGACCTGCACACGGAGAAGGGCGGTACATCGGGACTGGTGAAGATCATTGCCGAGGTTCCGGCGGGCTCTCGGTTCTTCACCACTCGGGATGGCGAGGGTGTGGAGTCGCTGAGTTTCGGTGAGGCGGCACGCTGGCTCATCCATTGCCATGCCTTTGACATCTCGGGAATCAAGTCGGGAGCCGTCGGAGATGATCGGGTGAAAGGCGGTAGAGGCTACCCGATTGGCACTGGGATCACCGGAAATATGGGGTTGGTCATCGCCGAGGGATCCTCCCTGCGTCACACGCTCCTCCTGAACCTTGTCCTCCGGACCGACCCCCGAAATGATGTCCCCATCTGGGAGCGCGAGCCTCAAGGGGCAGGAGAAGACTGGGATCACCCCGTTCCCAACGGGCCTGCCGATCTCTTCACCTGGCAGTCACGACGGATCAGACTCCTTGAGCATGCTGGGCGCATCGACGACGTCCTGCTGTGCAATGGCGACAAGGTCGAGTGGGGGAGCCTTCTCGGCAACGACCCGATGACTGGTTGGCGGTTCAGCAAGCCGCAGTCCAAGAAGGCAGGACACGACGTCTACATGCCTCGCGCTCACGAGACAGGACGAGCGATCTGGCGGGGCCTCGAGCCTCTTCTGACCCGTTCTCACGACAAGGACTGGATACGCCCAGAAGTCATCGACTGGCTGGCATCAGCCCGGCAAGCGGGCTTCTTAGCGGCTGATCAGATGATCGTCCTGCGCACGATCGGCATGCAGTACGGCCCGCAGAACTCTGTCGTCACATCGGTGGTCGACGACAGTCTCCCTACCTCGATCGCCGTTCTTGGCGAGGATGCCCTCGCAGCTCTCGCCGTGACGGCAGCTCAGACTGCTCAGGACGTTGCCATATGCCTGGCGAACCTGGCGAGTGATCTGGCACGAGCGGCGGGAACGGATTCCGACGCCGACCGGTCCCATGCTTGGGAGACGGCATTCGCGACCATCGACCCGGTGTACCGATCGTGGTTCGCGCACCTCACCAGCACCACCGACCCCGATTCGGCAACGAGAGCATGGCAGCACTCACTCAGAGAGGTCATCGACCGCGAAGGATTTCAACTCTGCCTCGATGCAGGCGATGTGGCGCGAACTGGGCGAATGGTCGCTGTTCCGAATACCGACAGAGAAGACCTCATCGACACCGCCGAAGCATGGCGGAAGTTCACGTGGAGAGTCAGCAGAGCCACTCCCGCGTTGACCGATGAGACCACCGCACGCAATGCCACAGGAACTCCGGGAGATGTCCCGAGCACCGATGGGAAGGAGAACTCATGAGAGACAAGCCGTGGCTTGTGGTGGCAAATGCCGCTGTGACAACCATCATGCCGCTCCAGAGTGGCTACACCCGAGCACCTCGTAATCCCAAGGCGGTTCGGGATCTGGCCAATCTGCGTCATGCCGACATCAACCAGCCTGGGGCCGACCCCTCGTTGTGGGAGCTCACTCTGGACCCGCTCCCACAGGAACTCCAAGGGCGTGGCAGCGCACCAGCCTCAGCGGCCGAGCAGGCGGTCCATGCAGCCCTGGTGCTCTACGCGATCCATCAACAGTCGAGACCAGAACCCATGCACCAGAGGGGCGTCGGACTCGGAGACGCCGTACGCATCCTCTCCCAGCGACGGTCCGGCGGTCAGGAATGGGATCCCGGCACCATCTCGCGCTTCCAGCATCTCTGCCGAGCACAGTCGTCCCACATCAGGCTCGAGAACCTTCGCGGAATCGTCACCCTTCTGCGAGGCGAATCCGTCGGCCTCGACTATGGCCGCCTCGCGGCCGATCTGTGGAGCATCGCGAGCGGCAATGCGCCGCGCACGATCCTTTCCTGGGGTCGCCAGCTCCATCACAGAGAGCCCGCCTCGCACGAGTCAGTCCACCAGCCCACCACCATTGAAGGAGCCCAGAAGTGAGCGCTTACTACCTCGACATCCACGTCCTGCAGTCCGTCCCCCCGAGCAACGTCAACCGCGATGACACCGGCGCACCGAAGTCAGCTCTTTACGGTGGCGTTCGTCGAGCTCGTGTCAGCAGCCAAGCCTGGAAGAAGGCCGTGCGGAACGCCTTCAAGGAGATCCTTCCGCCCGATGAACGCGGTGCGAGGACCCTCCGGGTCGTTGAGCTCATCATGAACTCCCTCCGAGATCACCACCCCGAGGTACCGGGAGACCAGCGTCAGGACAGGGCCCTCGCCGTCGTCAAGGCTCTTGGGCTGAAGGCGGAGAAGCGCAAGAAGAAGGACGAGTCGGGGTCAGAGCCCATCGAGCAGACGCAGTACCTCGTCTTCTACTCCACTCGTCAGATCGATCGTCTCGCCGATCTCGCGGCTGCCAGCGACGGAAAGGTCTCGGGGCGTGACGCCAAGGCGGCGGCTGATTCCGACCACGGCATCGAGGTTGCCCTGTTCGGACGGATGGTCGCCGACTCCAAGGACCTGAATGTGGACTCTGCCGTGCAAGTGGCACACGCGATCAGCACTCATGCTGTCGAGACCGAGTCCGACTACTTCACCGCCGTCGATGACTACAAGCTGGATGAGGACGACGCGGGAGCCGGCATGATCGGAAACGTCGAGTTCAACTCATCAACCCTCTACCGATTCGCGACTGTCGACCTCACCGAGCTCGAGCACAACCTTGGGGATCCGGAAATGGCCGCCAAGGCGGCCATGGCATTCGCCCAGGGCTTCATCCTCTCGATGCCGAGTGGAAAACAGAACACCTTCGCGAACAACACCTTCCCGGATGCCGTGGCGGTGCAGCTGAGGCAGGGACGATCCTCCAGCTTCGTCGGTGCCTTCGAGGACGCGGTTCCCAACACCGGCAAGGGCTTCGTGGAGGCTTCTTGCAGTGCCCTCGCCACATATGCGACACAGAGCGAGAAGGCCTTTCTGGGCGCCCCGATTGCGTCGTTCGTCACGCACGTCGGCGAGCGGACGAGCGCTGTCGAGTCAATGGGTACCGATCTCCCGCTGGATGAGCTTCTGGACCGGACTCGGGAGGCTGTCTCCGCAGTTCTGGTCAAGGTCGAGTCATGACCGTCCTCCTGCTTCGTCTGGCCGGCCCACTTCAGTCCTGGGGAGCAGACAGCAGGTTCCAGACACGCAGCACTCGACGAGAACCGACAAAGAGCGGTGTGCTCGGCCTCCTCGCAGCGGCGAAGGGCATTCGCCGCACTGACAGCATCGAGGACCTGCTCACTCTGCGGTTCGGAGTTCGGACCGATCAACCCGGGACGGTCCTGCGAGATTTCCAGACGGCCCACGACTGGGCCCACCCTGACAAGAAGGGCGACGCGCCTGCAATGCCGCTGTCCAACCGCTACTACCTCTCGGACGCCGTGTTCATCGCAGGAGTCGAGGGCGGACGAGATCTCTTGGAAGGGCTCGATGGCGCGATCCGCGATCCGCAGTTTCCGCTCTACCTCGGACGACGCTCGTGCCCCGCCGAGGGACAGATCAGCCTTGGCCTCGTCGATGGAGATCTTATTTCTGCGCTCAAGGACGCGCCATGGCATGCAAGTCTGTGGCAACGCCGACGGCTTCCCAGATCTGTGGACCTGCCCATCGCAATCGATGCAGAATCTGGCCAACTTGGCGACACGGTCAGGGACGTCCCCATCAGCTTCGATCCGACACGCCGGCAGTACGGCTGGCGATCGGTGACCACCGACCGAGTGTCGAAACCGAATCCCGACGGCGACGACACCCCTGATTGGTTTGCCGCCCTGGGAGGGGTCTGAAGATGTTCCTCACACAGTTTGACGTCAACACAGGACGAAGGGAAGCGCAACGGCTCCTCGGCTCTCCCGAACGTGTCCACGCAGCCGTTCTGGGATGCTTCCCGCCGGACCAGTCCTCGACCGACCTTGGACGAACCCTCTGGCGACTGGATCGCGGCACTCAGCGCCATGATGTCCGCCTCATGATCGCAAGCCCGTTGAGCCCTGACATGCGAGCCCTCAACGCACAGGCAGGATGGCAGACGGGCAGTCCCGCGCGTACCGCGGACTACGATCCGTTCCTCCTTGGCCTGAGATCGGGGACTGTGTGGCGTTTCCGGCTCACTGCCAACCCCACCGTCTCCCGCAGGCCGGCCGGAGAACCTCGACAGAGAGGACAGCGCGTCGGCCACGTCACTGCAACACAGCAGCTCGAGTGGCTGGTGAAGCGCGCTGAACGATGTGGTTTCGCACTTGCTGCCGACAGCTCCGGGAAACCCGCTGTGACCGTCACAAGGCGTGATCTGCTGAAGTTCGGAAGGCGTACCGACGGGACTGGTCGCACGGTAACTCTGTCGACTGCCACATTCGACGGCACCCTCGAGATCAGAGACGCCGACGAGCTGCGACATGCGCTCACTCACGGCATCGGCCCCGCAAAGGGCTACGGCTGCGGGCTGCTGACCCTGGCACCGCCGCGCTGAGTCGGAGTTGCCCCAGCATGTCCGCACCAATTCCGGGAGCACGGCCCGCCGAGGTCCAGGAGCTTGCGCGTGCCCAGGACCGATTGAGCTTCGTCTACCTCGAGCGTTGCCTGGTCCATCGCGATGCCAACGCCATCACCGCCACGAATGAGAAAGGCGTCATCCATGTTCCGGCGGCGATGATTGGAGCCCTGCTGCTGGGTCCGGGGACGAACATCTCCCATCAAGCGATGATGCTGCTTGCCGACAGCGGGGCCACCACCGTCTGGGTGGGGGAGAAGGGCGTGAGGTACTACGCGCACGGGAGGCCTCTCGCCCGCACCACAAAACTCCTCGACCTTCAGGCTGCGGCGGTGTCCAACCGTAATGAGCGACTCGCAGTTGCCAGACGAATGTACGAGATCCGCTTCCCGGACGACGTCACAGACGGTCTGAACATGCAGCAGCTTCGCGGCCACGAGGGGGCACGCGTCCGTCAGGCATACCGCGATGCGGCAAACAAGTACGGCATCGACTGGGATAAGCGCAGCTACAAGCCGCAGGAGTTCGACGAGTCGGACGACGCCAACCAGGCGCTCACCGCGGCAACGACCTGCCTCTACGGTGTTGCTCAGGCCGTCACAGTCGCCCTCGGTCTCTCCTCTGGACTTGGCTTCGTGCATGTGGGCAATGACAGGTCATTCGTGTACGACATTGCCGACCTGTACAAGACGGAGATCGCCGTCCCTGTCGCATTCGAGGTCATCTCACGAAGGGACATCGAGGACATCCCATCGGAGACTCGCAGAGCAATGCGCGATGCGATGTTCGAAGCAAAACTCCTGACGCGATGCGTGCGGGACATCCACCGTGTGCTTGGTGCAGACGGCGCCGGGGACGACGGCTTTGGGTGGGATGTCGTCGAGCTCTGGGACGACAAGGTCGGTACCGTCGACGCCGGCAAGGCGTGGGGACAGGAACCTGGATGGTAGTGCTCGTGCTGACGGCATGCCCCGCCGGGTTGCGCGGACATCTGACACGCTGGCTGCTGGAGGTCAGCCCCGGGGTGTTCATAGGACACGTCCCAGCGCGGATCCGCGATCTCCTGTGGATGCGAGTGGAGGAAATGTGCAAGAACGGTCGAGCGATTCTCATCTACTCCACAAGAAATGAGCAGCGACTGGCGTTCAAGGTCCACCAGCATGACTGGGAGGTCGTTGATCTGGACGGGCTCCAACTCATGCGCAGGCCGAGTGAGGGGAAGGTGACGAACCCCATGCGCCATGGCTGGAGCGCCGCATCGAGAAAGCGCCGGGCAAGGCGGTCCTGAGGCCGCGCTCTATCTGGGCTGAGGGATCCAGAACCATTGACGCGCCCGA
The DNA here is from genome assembly GCF_000425285.1 of Acidipropionibacterium jensenii DSM 20535. GTDB lineage: Bacteria > Actinomycetota > Actinomycetes > Propionibacteriales > Propionibacteriaceae > Acidipropionibacterium > Acidipropionibacterium jensenii. The sequence goes on from NZ_AUDD01000029.1 coordinate 9,269, forward strand.
GACCGACGCGGGCTGGCACACCGACGACTTCGACCACTTGGGAAGATGGCTCTGATCACCAAAGCCACTAACGCCCACCCCCGCTTCCCCACCACCCGAGAGGCACCACCCATGCCCTACACGGCATCCGATCTCCTCACCGCCGAACTCGAGACCTGCCAGCGCGTCGTCGACACCCAGCTGGACGCCATCCTCGACGCATCCCGGCTGATCTGCGACACCCTGTCGGCCGGCGGCCGGTGGTGGGTCTTCGGCACCGGGCACTCGCACATGATCGCCGAGGAGTTCTACGGCCGGGCGGGCGGACTCACCGACATCCACCCCATCCTCGAACCGGCCCTGATGCTCCACGAGAGCCTCGCCAAGAGCACCCTGCTGGAACGCCGGGCCGGCCTGGCGGACGACCTCCTGGAGGTCCACGGCCCGACCCGCGGCGACGTCATCGTCATCGCCTCCAACTCCGGACGCAACGCGGTGCCGGTCGAGATGGCCGAGGGCGCCCGGCAGCGCGGCGTCGCCGTGATCGCCATCACCTCGATGGCCCACTCCCGATCGGTCACCTCCCGGGCCCCCAGCGGAAAGCGGCTCTTCGAGCTGGCCGACGTCGTCATCGACAACTGCGGAACACCCGGAGACGCCGCCGTCGACGGGGAGCAGGGCGGCGTCGGGGCCACCTCCACCCTCACCGGGGCCCTCATCGCCCAGGCGATCACCGTGGAGGTCGTGGGCCAGATGCGCACCCGTGGCACACCGGTGGACACCTACACCAGCTTCAACATCTGACCATGATCTGATCATGCGTATCAGCGCCGGCTTCGCCACCACCGCACTGCCCACTCCCCCGCACGGTCTGCTCGCCGGCTACGCGGTGGCCGACCGTCGCGCCCGCACCAGCTCTGCGCCGCTGACCGCGACCATCGCCCGGTTCCAGGTCCCGCGCACCCCCCTGCGCGGGCACGCCCCCGACACCACCCGGCCCACCAGCATCGATTCCGCCGACGCCGCCCACACGGCCCTCGTGTGGGTCGCCATCGACGCCCTGGCGGTGAGCCGCCCCTTGCACTCAGCGATCCGCGCCGCCGTCCGGCAGCAGCTTCCGGGCGCCACTGTCCTGGTGAGCGCCAGCCACACTCACTCGGCCCCGGGAGCGTGGTGCGGCACCATCCATCCCTTGCTTCCGGCCGCCCTCGACCTGGCGCAGATCGACGCGGTCGCCCAGCAGATCGGGTCCGCCCTCCCCCAGGTCCGCTCGGTCGACCTGGTCCGCGGCGTCGCGTCAGTCACCGGAGTGGGCACCAATCGCAACGACCCCGCCCGCCCGGTCGACACCACGGTCGACGTCCTGGCGGCCCTGCTCCCCGGCAACCACTCCGCCGGCCCCATCGGCCTAATCGTCGACCACGCATGCCACCCCACCGTGCTGGGCCCCGACAGCACCGCCTGGTCCCCCGACTGGGTCACCGGGCTGCGCGACGGCCTGGAAACCTCCCTCGGAGCGGTCCCGGTGCTCTTCCTCCAGGGCGCCGCCGGCGATGTCAGCACCCGGTTCACCCGCCGCTGCCCCACCACGGCCGAGGCCATCCGCATCGGACGACGGGTCGCCGCCGGGGCCCTCTCAGCCCTCGAATCGGCCCGTCCGGTGGATTCCGCAGCCGGAATCGGCGGCCACCGTCACGTCCTGGTCCTGAACCGCCGCGACGCCGAGGCCGAGCTGGCCACCATCGACCCTCCAGGCAGCACCACCGCGGGCGCCGACTCCCAGCAACTCGCCCGTAGTCAAGGGCTGGCCGGCCTGCGCGCCCTGGCGGCGCATCCCGGCCCGCACACCCTCATCGCCCCGGTCCACGACCTGCGGATCGGATCGGTGCGCTACCTCGCGGTGCCCGTCGAACTGCCCAACGACTGGGGACGCCGCCTCGCCACCGCCGGCGACCTGCGGGTCATCGGCTACACCGACGACTACCTGGGCTATCTGGCGGACGAGGACGCCCACCGGGCCGGCAGCTACGAGGCGACCAGCTCCTACGCCGACGCCGCCGAGGCCCGACGTCTGCTGTCCGAACTCACCGCCATCGCGACCCTCACCGGCCCGGCCGCCACCTGAGGGCCAGGGCGTGACGCCGGTAGGGCTCGGCGAACAGCAGGTCGTGGTCGACGTCCAGGATGTCGCCGCGCGGCCGCCGGAACTCCCAGCCCCGCAGCCAGCAGTCCTCCTCGATCATGGTCCGGAACCGGTCGTTGAGCAGCAACCGGCCCCGGCAGGCCACCGTCGTGGTCCCCGATCGGATCGCCGCGCTGGCCCGGCTGGCCAACAGATCCTCGGCCGCCGTGGAGACGATGCCGCGCGCCACCGGGTCGTCGAGAGCGCACACCGTGGGGGCGAAACCGGCAATCCGCGCCACCCGGTCCTCGGCAGCGAGCAGCCGGACCGCGTCGGCCAGCTCCATCCCTCCGCAGAAGATCCTGGCCGCCTCCTCCAGGGCGGTGGCCTCCCCGACACCGTCGTGTGCCGCGAATCCGGCGCGCAGTGCCTCGCGGCCGATCTGCCAGGCGATCCCCGGTCCCCCAGATCGGGCCCCCAGCCGTCCACCCGGGTGATGGCACCCTGTCGGGACAGGGCGGTGACGCCGACCCCGGTGCCCACCGTCGCGGCCACCCCGGGCTCTCCGAGCACCGCGGCGTGGGCGGCGGTGTGATCGGTGAACATGGCGATCCGGGCGGCCGGGAACCGCTCGGCGAGGCCGTCGGCCACGGGCCGGGCATCGGCGGGGACGGCCGTGCTCGCCACCACGATCGAGGTGATCTGCCCGCCCGGCACCTGCGCCGCAGCCGATGCGACGGCCTCCCGCACGACTCTGGCCACCCGGGCTGCCCCATCGGGTCGCCCGGCAGTCGACGGATCGATCCCGGGCCCCTCGACCTCGACCGGCGCTGAGCTCGAGCCGGGGAGACCACCGGGAGTCTCGTGCAGTCGCGTCCGGGATCCCGACTTGCCGATGTCGATCGTCACCTCCACGGCGTCACGCCTCCGGCACCAGGGACACCGGCGCCCCGGTGGCCACCGACTCCAGGGCCGCCTCGGCGATCCGCACCGCCTCGACGCCGTCCTCCACCGACACCCGGGGTGCCGGTCCGCCGGTCATCGCGGCGAAGAACTCCCGCAGCTGGGCGGTGTACGGGCCATAGGGGTCCAGGACGTCGGAGGAATCGTCCTCCAGTGCCGCCCCACCTCCGCCGTCGAGGGAGGAGTGGCGCAACGTCCAGGCGTCGCCGGTGACCGCGTACTCGGTGGAGAAGGTCAGACTCGGCGGCCCCCACACCCCCGAGCACTGCGAGATCGCGCCGCTGGCGTGGGTGAGGATGACATGGCCGACCTCGAGTCGGTGGCCGTCGCGGCTGCTGCGGGTCCTCAGCGCCGAGACACTTCGCACCGGTCCGGCGATCAAGCGCGCCTGATCCAGGTCGTGGAACATCTGGTCCATGATCACCCCGCCGGAGGCCTCCAGATCGGCGAACCAGCCGCTGGCCGGGAAGGATCCCGAGCGCAGGAATCTCAGCACCGCGAGTCTGCCCGCCTCGCCCCGGTCCACCGCCCGTTTGAGCGCGAGGTACTCGGGGAAGTAGCGCACCACGTGGGCGGGGAACAGCCGGCGGCCGGTGGCGGCCGCGCAGTCGGCCAGTTCCCGGGCGTCGGCGGCGGTGCGGGCCAGCGGCTTCTCGCAGACGACGTCGCAACCCGCCTCCAGAGCGGCCCTCACGATGTCGAGATGGGTCGGCGTGGGGGTGACGACGTCCACCACATCGGAGCGGTCCAGCAGCTCCGCCAGGGAGTCGACGATCTCGAGGGGTACCGGTGCCTCCGAATGTGCGGCGACCAGCGCCTCGGCCCCCGTCCGGCGCAGCACCAGAACCCTGCTGCCAAGCTCCAGCAGGGCGGGGAGGTGGGCCCGGCTGATCCCGCCGGCACCCACCAGGCCGATCACCGGCCGGCCGTCACTCATGGTCATGCCTCATCCTCGCAATCCCGGGGCCCGATCGCCCGCGATTCCGGCCCCACGCCGGAGGGATGCTCAGTGGGAACGATCACTGTGATGGCCGGTCCGGCCTCAGAACGGCACCCCGCAGTGCACGATGACATTGGCGAAGGGGGTCGTCTCTCCCGTTCTGACCACGAAGGAGGCGTCGGCCACCTGCCGCTTCAGCTCCTCGTGGGGGACGGTCAGCACCCTGTCGATCCCGCCGCGGACCCACTCCTCGGGTTCGGCGCCCACCGCCTCGCCGGCGATCACCGCGTGATCGACGACGACCTCGGACAGGACGGCCGACAGCACCTCCGCGAATCTCGGAATCCCGAAGACCAGAGCCAGGTCCACGACCGGCACGTCGCGCGGTACGGGCAGCCCGCAGTCCGCGACGACGAAGGTGTCGGTGTGGCCCAACCGTGCGATCGCCGCACACAACTGCGGGTTGAGGAGCCCCTGCCGCTTCATGTCGCTGCAACCTCCTCCGCGGTCGGGTAGGACGCCTGCGCCCCGGGCCGGGTGACCGTCAGCGCGGCGAATCCCGACGCACTGCGGCAGGCCGACTCGAGATCCCCGTCATCGGCGAGCCGGGCGGCCAGGGCTCCCACGAAGGCATCCCCGGCACCGACCGTGTCGACGGCCTCAACCCTCTCCGCCGGAATCGCGCGCACCTGGTCCTCCACGGTCACCAACGAGCCCTTCGACCCCAGGGTCATCACCACCGAGCGGCAGCCCTGTGACATCAGCAGGTCGACGCAGGCCGACGGGTCGGCCTCCAGGGCCTCGGTGTCGGCCCCGGCGTCGAACATCGCCGCCACCAAGGCTCCCTCGTGCTCGTTGACGACCAGCGGGTCGGCCCGCAGGATCAGCTCGGACGGCACCTCGATCACCGGGGCGAGGTTGAGGATGAACCGCCCTCCCGCCGACTCGCAGAGCTCGGATGCCTGCACGATCCCGTCCACCGGAATCTCGCCCTGGCAGACCACCACCCCGGCCCCCTCGATGAGGTCGCGGTGACGCTCCACCGCCGAGGCGTCGACGGTGGCGTTGGCCCCGGGGATGACGATGATTGCGTTCTCCCCGGAGGCGGCCACCATCACGACGGCCACCCCGGTGGGTCCGTCCACCTCGTCGACGGCGCCAAGATCGGGCCCCTGGCTCCTCAGCAGGCGCAGCGCGGCGTCGGAGTTCGGATCGCGGCCGACGGCGCCGACCATCGCGACCCGGCCGCCGGCCCTCACCGCGGCGAGGGCCTGGTTGGCGCCCTTGCCGCCCGGGGTCACGGTGCCGTCACCGCCGAGGACCGTCTCCCCCGGCTGGGGATGACGCTCGACGGTGGCCCGCAGATCGGCGTTCACCGATCCGACGACAACAATGGGCACGCTCACTGGTAGTCCTTCACATTCGACTTCGTGACGGTGACGACCTTCATCGGGGTCGTGGTCGGCACCTTCTTGCCGGCCAGCAGATCTGCGGCCTGGTCAACGGCGGTCTTGCCGAGCAGCGCCGGCTGCTGGGCGATCGAGGCGCCCATCGTTCCGGCCGCCACCGCCTTCAGCCCGTCGGCCGTCCCGTCGAAGCCGATGACCTTCACCGACTTGCCGGCCTTCGATCCGAGAGCAGAGATGGCACCCAGGGCCATCTCGTCGTTCTCGGCGAACAGGCCGGTCACCCCCTGGTGTGCCTGCACCAGGTTGGTGGTCACGTCGAGAGCCTTGGAGCGGTCGAAGTTGGCGGTCTGCTTGGCCACCACCTTGATATTGGGGTACTTGGCGATCTCCTGGGTGAATCCCTTGCCGCGGTCGCGGCTCGCGGAGGTTCCCGGGGTCCCCTGGAGCTGGATGACGTCGCCCTTCTCACCCATGCTGGTGGCGAGCTCCTTGGCCGCCTGGGCGCCGCCGGCGACGTTGTCCGATGCGATGAAGGAGTCCACGGTTCCGCTGGAGGAACTCCGGTCGACGGCGATCACCGGGATCTTGGCCTTGTTGAGGGCCTTGACCGAGGGGGCCACCGCGTCGGAGTCGGTCGGGTTGACGATGACCACCTTCGCCCCGGTCGAGATGGCGTTGGAGATCTGGTTGGCCTGGGTGGCCGCGTCGTCGGAGGCGTCCTGGATCTGGAGGGTGACCCCCTTGGCCTTCGCCTCCGCCTTGGCGCCGTTCACCAGCTGGACGAAGAAGGGGTTGGTCTGGGTGGACACCGCCAGCACGACGGTTCCCTTGTCGGCGCTCGACCCGCTGGCCGCACCCCCGTCGCGGTTGCACCCAGCGAGTCCACCGACCGCCAGGGCTCCCACCATGAGAGCAGCCATGGTCTTCGAGATCTTGTTGAACTGCATTGTTCATTTCCTTTCAGAAGGCATCCGGAACGACTTCCGGTATGCCATTGCAACGGTTGTTACGAGTTCTTCTCTCAGGACTTCTTGTGATTGCGGAACACGTCGAACCCGACGGCGACAGCGATGACGCAGCCGATGACGACCTGCTGCCAGAACGACGACACGTTGAGAATGTTGAGGCCGTTGCGGATGACTGCCAGCAGCACCGCGCCGATGAAGGTGCCGCTCGCCTTGCCGGCGCCTCCGGCCAGCGACGCACCGCCGATGACCACCGCGGCGATGGCGTCCATCTCGTAGCTGACCCCCGCCTGGGGCTGGGCCGAGGAGAGCCTGCCGGCCAGTACGAGGCCGGCCAGTGCGGCGAAGACGCCGCTCAGGGCGTACACCGTGACCAGGGTCTTCTTCACCGGCAGGCCCGACAGCCTGGCGGCCTCGGGGTTGCCGCCGATGGCGTAGAGGGATCGGCCGAGCACCGTGCGCGACAGCAGGAACCAGCAGACCAGCCAGGCCAGGGCCATCATGATGATCGGCACCGGAATCGGCCCGATGTCGCCGCCCAGCCAGTTGACCGACTCCGGGGTGGCGATCGGCGTGCCGTCGGAGATCACCAGGGTGAGGCCGCGGGCGATGCTCATCATCGCCAGGGTGGCGATGAAGGCCGGCAGCTTGGCGTAGGCGATCCCCAGCCCGGAGATCGCTCCGGCGACCAGGCCGGCCAGCAGGCCGATGACCAGGGTCAGCGGCCCGGGCAGTCCGGCATTGGAGAACATCCACGCACAGGTCATCGCCGAGAAGGCCACCAGGGACCCGACCGACAGGTCGATTCCGGCGGTGATGATGACGAATGTCATGCCGAACGCCAGAATGGCGACGACAGCCGTCTGAATGCCGATGTTGATGACATTGGACACCGTGAGAAAGGCCGGCGTGGCGATGAACAGTGCCACGCACAGCACGATGAGGCCCACCAGTGCGCCATGGTTGAGGGCCCAGTGGCCGACACGTCTGGCCGGGGAGACCTTTGCGGGAGCGGCAACGGTGCTGCTCATGATCATTGATTCCTTTCCCCCGAGAAATGAGGAGTGGAGGACGGGTGCGGCTCGGGAACCGGGCCGCGACGATGCGGTGCGGGGGCGTCTCAGTCGAGACTCTTCACGGCCAGGGTCATGACAGAGTCCTCGGTGGCCGAGTCGGCTTCGACGATGCCGGTGAGGCGGCCGTTGGCCATCACCGCGATCCGATCGCTCATCCCGAGGACCTCGGGGAGCTCGCTGGAGACCATCACGACGGCGCCGCCCGAGTCGGTCACCCGATTGATGAGTTGATAGATCTCGACCTTGGCGCCGACGTCGACACCGCGGGTCGGCTCGTCGAGGAGCAGCACCGAGGATCCGGCCAGCACCCAGCGTCCCAGCACCGCCTTCTGCTGGTTGCCGCCGGACAGATCGCCGACGGCCTGGTCGAGGCCTGCCATCCGGATGTGCAGCTTCTCGGCGACCTCGGCCGCCCGCTGCCGCTGACCTCTGCGATCGACGAGACCGGCGCGGGAGGTGGAGCGCAGTGTCGCGTAGCCGATGTTGTCGGCGACGCTGCCGGCCAGCACCAGCCCCTGGGACTTGCGCTCCTCGGGAACCTGACCCACCCCGCGGGAGATGGCGGCGCCGACACTGCCCCGGGGGAGCTTCTCCCCGCGGACCCGCACGGTGCCGGAGTCGTAGGGATCGGCGCCGAAGATCGCCCGGACCACCTCGGAGCGGCCTGCGCCGACCAGCCCGGACAGGCCGAGCACCTCTCCGGCGCGGACCTCGAAGCTGATGTTGTCGAAGTCTCCCCGTCGGGTGAGTCCCTCGACCTCCAGCAGGACCTCCCCCGGTTCGCTGCGGTGCCGCGGGAACTGGTCCTCGATGTCCCGGCCGACCATCAGCCGCACCAGCTCGGGTTCCGGGGTGTCGGCCGGCACCTCCCCGACCGCGACGCCGTCGCGAAGCACGGTGACATCGTCTCCCACCCTCGGTATCTCGTCGAGGTGGTGGGAGATGAAGACCATCGCGACTCCCCGGGCCTTGAGGTCGTCCATCACCGAGAAGAGCTGCCGCGACTCCCTGCGGGTGAGCGCTGCGGTCGGCTCGTCGAGGATGAGTACCCGGGCATCCGTCGACAGGGCTCTGGCGATCTCCACCAGCTGCTGATGGGCCGAGCTCAGTTCGCCCACCAGCTTCTCGGGCGAGACGTTCAGGCCGATCCGCTCGAGGGCGGCCTCGGCTCTGCGTCGCAGGGGTCTCCACTGGACCAGTCCGCCTCGGCTCGGGGTACGCCCGAGCATGATGTTCTCGGCGACCGACAGCTGTGGGACGAGGTTGAGTTCCTGGTGGATGACGGCGATGCCCTGGACCTCGGCGGCCTTGACATCGGGGAGCTCGGCGGGATGCCCGTCGATGATCACCGATCCCGAGTCCGGGTGGTAGATCCCCGACATCATCTTGATCAGGGTGGACTTTCCGGCGCCGTTCTCGCCGAGCAGGACGCGGACGCGCCCCGGGACGACGTCGACACTGACATCGTCGATCACCGTCACCGGGCCGAAGCTCTTCGTGACATGGTCGAGTCTCAGGACCGACTGCAATGGTTCGGACATGGCTCCTCCTCTCATGCGGAAGGGATGGGTGATGCGGGTGCGACGGCCGGGGCACGACCGGCCCTCGTCGAGGCCCGGACGATGAGACGGGTGGGAAGACGCCGACTGTCCGGCAGTTCGCCGGCCATCCGTCGGGCGAGCATCTCGACCCCCTGGTCGCCGATCTCCTGGATCGGCTGGTCGACCACCGTCAGCGGTGGGTCGGTGAGGGTGAAGACCGGAAGGTCGTCGAATCCGACGAGGTCGATGTCGACGCCGATCCGCAGTCCCCTGGTGTGGCAGGTCCTCAACGCCCCCATCGACATCAGGGAGTCCGATGCGAAGATCGCGCTGGCTCCCCGGTCGATCAGCAGACCGGCTCCCCGCTCACCGGAGCTCTCCTGGAAGTCGCCGTTGGCGACCAGCTCCTGGTCGACCGGCAGCCTGTGGTTCGCCATCGCACGGCAGTAGGCCTCGTATCGCTCCCGGCCGGCCGATGAGGCCATCGGCCCGGTGATGACGCCGATCCGCCGATGACCGCAGGCCAGCAGGTGGTCCACCGCCTGGCAGACGCCGGCATCCGGGTCACTGACGATCGAGGGAATCCCGGAGCCCCGCATGTGGCGGTCGAGGAAGACCACCGGGATGCCGTCCTGGACCAGACTGTCGATGGCCCGGTGGGCCTCGCTGATCGGGATCATCGCGACCCCGTCGACCCGTTGCCGGCGGATCACCCCGACATAGCGGTCGAACTGCTCGGCCGACTCATCGGCATTGCACAGCAGGGTTGCCAGGCCCCGGTCCAGGGCGGCCTTCTCCACCACCCGTGCGAGTTCCGCGAAGAAGGGATTTCTGATGTCGGGGACCAGGACGGCAATGGTGCCGCTGTGCTCTGACCGCAGTGACCGGGCATGCGCATTGGGCAGGTACCCCAGATCTCGGGCCGCCGCCAGAACTGCCTCCCGGGCGCCCGGCGAGGTCGCCGTGCTGCCGTTGAGGACCCTGGAGACGGTGCCGACGGACACTCCCGCCCGGGCCGCGACGTCCTTGATCGTGGGTTTGCGCATCGCGTCTGCACCGTCCTCAGCGTTGAGAGATGGACGTCATGGGGCGGCCCGTCGACACCGTCGGACCGCGTGCTCCGAAGAGGCTTGGAAACGATTACATGGAATCGTTTCCACAAGTGCAACACACGCAACGAGCCCCGTCAAGACCCTGACGGAGATTCCCCACACAGATCCCATCCGCGGCTCTCACGCCGGCGTGCACCCCAGGTTGCCCGGACCCTGATCACCCCCGGGACCACCCCGCTCCGACCGGTAGGGTCGCGGCCAACCATCCAGCACGGCGAAGACCGGTCCAGAACTCATCCAGGAGCGTCAATGCCCACCAATTACCCCACACCCTCCAGCGACTCCCCGCGCGGACCGGAGGATCTCGCCGGAACCACCCTCGCGCTGCTCGAGGAACTGGTGAGAAACGCCTGCGAGAACGACCTGACCCCCGACTCCGGCCAGGAGGTCCGCAACGCCGAGACCCTGGAGGCCTTCTTCGCCGGCACCCCCGTCACGACCCGGCGGATCGAACCCCACCCGGGTCGCGTCTCCCTCATCGTGACGATCGAGGGGACCGACCCGCAGGCCGAACCGCTCACCCTGCTCGGCCACACCGACGTTGTCCCGGTCGACGCCCCGGCATGGTCCAGGGACCCCTTCGGCGCCGAGATCGTCGACGGCCAGATCTGGGGCCGCGGCACCGTCGACATGATGGGCCTGACCGCGGCGATGGCCGTGGTCACCCGCGAGATCGCGACCTCCGGGCGCCCGCACGGCACCCTCACCTTCGCCGCGGTCGCCGACGAGGAGGCCCGCGGCGGCCTGGGCGCCGGCTGGATCACGGCCCACCAGCCCGATGCGTTCGACTGGCGGAACTGCATCTCGGAGTTCGGCGGCTCGCACCTGCAGGCGAGTGACGGGTCGGACGCCGTCGTGGTGGCGGTCGGCGAGAAGGGAGCCGCCCAGCGACGCCTCACCGTCCACACCCAGCCCGGCCACGGCTCGATGCCCTGGCGCAAGACCTCGGCGGTCCAGAAGATCGCCGAGGTGGCCACCCGGCTGGCACAGATGCCGCTGCCCTCGGCCCACGACGACCTGTGGCGCCACTTCGTGAGCTTCTTCCGCTTCGACCCGGCCACCGAGCAGGCCCTGCTGGCCGGCGCCTCCGACGAGGTCTACGAGGCCTTCGGGGATCTGGCCCCTTACGCCCACGCGGTCTCCCACCTCACGGTCGCCGAGACCGTCGTCGGCGCCGGCAAGGCGATCAACGTCATCCCGGGCACCGCGAGCCTGGAGCTGGACATCCGGACCCTCCCCGGACAGACCGACGACGACGTCGACCAGACTCTGCGCGCCGCCCTCGGTGATCTTGCCGAGGAGGTGGAGATCGAGCGCCTGATCAGCGCCGAGGCCACCGTCAGCCCGACCGACACCCCGCTCTACACCGCCATCGAGGAGACCATCAAGGAGTTCTTCCCGGACTCCGCAGTGGTCCCCGTGATCGGCTCGGGCGGTTCCGACATGCAGTTCACCCGCCCGCTCGGCGGCCTCGGCTACGGGTTCTCGCTCTACCACCGCGAGAGCACTCTGGGCCAGATGCTCCGTCGCTGGCACGCGACCGACGAGCACCTGTCGGTGGCCGATCTCGAGCTCACCGTCGCCGCCCTGCACCGCCTGGTGACGCGATTCGTCGGATCCCACTGACCACCGCTCTCGCTGACAGACGATCTCGACCCGGCTGTGAAGTCTGAAGCGGTGATGAGATCCGACCGACCGAAAGCACTGTCACCCTGCCCTGACAAGCCCTCGCGACGTCCTCAGGACGCCGTCAGACGGCCATCGGGCGGCCGTCCACGGGGCGCCCGGGGAGCGAAAGTTCCGACAAAAAGTTGAGAATCTCTCAGACTGTCCTTATTGTCGGGTTGTCGCCGGGCCTCCGTTGGCCCCCAGCGGAAGGAACTCGACATGATCAACACTCAGACCTCGGGCCACAGTCGGTCCCTGCGCCGCATCGTTGCCATCAGTGCAGCCACCGGCGTCGCCGTCATGGGATCGGTTGTGGAACAGGCTCACGCCGCTCCCGCGCAGCCCACCAAGGTGGCCAGCGCCCCCAAGCCGGTCGCAGCCCCGAAGGCTGCCGTCGCACCGAAGCCCGCCGGCCAGGCCGGCAAGCTCGTCTACGCGACCGCCACCGTCAACGTGCGCGCCAGGGCCACCACCTCCAGCGCCAAGATCGGGATGCTGCCCCGTGCCGGGCACGTCAAGGCCCTGTCCGCCTCCCGCGGCGGCTGGACCAAGGTGCTC
>NZ_AUDD01000030.1 GCF_000425285.1 Acidipropionibacterium jensenii DSM 20535
CAAGGTGCGGAGCTGACCGGTACTAATAGGCCGAGGGCTTGCTACACACACTTCATCTTCTGTGACTGCTCGTATCCACTGTGCGGCTCTGGCCCACCACACACCCCCCTGCGGGGTGCGGGATGGTGGCTGGATCCGAAACAAACACGCCCACACGACACCAACCCCCCAGGGGTTGGCCGGTGTGGGAGTTATATCCACAGTTTTTGTGCCGGTGGCCATGGCTGGAGGGAAACACCCGGTCCCATTCCGAACCCGGAAGTTAAGCCTCCACACGCCGATGGTACTGCCCACGCCAGTGGGTGGGAGAGTAGGACGCTGCCGCACAAACCCCTTAAAAAAAGAGTTCGGGGCCCGGACCGTGTTCCCCATGTCGAGGTGATCGACATGACGGGGGACCCGGTCCAGGCCCCGAACCACACCCAGACACCGACGGCAACACCCCTGGATCGACCGGGCACAGACAGGACACACCCCGGGGCCGATGACGCCCGGGGCCAGTCGAGTGGTGGGCTGACCTGACGACCAGGCACACACTGGCACTGACCCGTCGAGTCCGGCAGGACTTGTCAGGGATCAGGCGACTCGCAGCATGGTGGTGGCCTGCTCGTGCTGTCCCACCGGGGCGAATCCGGCTCGCTGGTACATCGCCCGAGCCCTGTCATTGTCGTCGGCCACCGACAGGCTGATGGAGCGGACACCCGCCCGGTCTGCGGCGTCCAGCAGGTTCGCGAGCAGGAAGTCACCGTGGCCCTTGCCCTGGTACTCCGGTGCCACACCGATCGTCAGTTCCGGAATGGTGGGGGCGATGAATCCATAGCCCGGGTCGTCGGCGGGCAGCAGGGTGAGCCAGGCCGCCCCGATCTCGGTGTCCTCCTCGCTGCAGATGAGACCGAGCTGTTCGGGACTCCACCGGTCCAGATAGTGAGATATCGCTGGATTGGACCGGCACTCCTCGATGCTGAGCGGGCCGTTCGCTCCGCCGGCGGCAAGCCGGAGGACATGAATCATGAAGGGGATGTCGCGGGCCCCTGCCCGGCGAGTGCTGGCCATGGTCGTCCAGCCTACGACAGCCGATGCGACCGCCGTGTTGGGCTTAGGATCGTCTGGTGATGAAGACGCTGAAGCTGGTCCTGATCGTCCTGGGCGCGGTAGCCCTGGGAGTTGGTCTCTACATGACGATCAGCGTGGGGATGGCGATGGACACGATCATGGCCGCCGCGCGCTCCAGCTCCGGGGGAGCGGGGCTGACGGATCCGACCTCGACGATCTGGACCGTGGCGGGCGTGTCGCTGGCCTGCGGCCTGCTGATCGGTCTGGGAGTCGGTCTCCCGCGCCAGACGAACTCCTCGGTCCGCAAGGCAACCCTGCGGGGCGCCGCCGAGCAGCGCGAACGGTCCATCCGCGACAGCGCCCTACGTCAGGGCGGCGCCGGGATCCAGCCGCCGACCGGTGAGCCGAATGCCCGCACGACCGTCGAGTCGATTCCCACCACCGGTGAGAAGGCGGCCAGCGAGAAGCCGGCCCCCGAGCTCGGTGGAGCGGAGTCCGGGGCACCGGAGGACCGTCAGCTGACGGCCGGTGACGACCAGTCGCCGCGCGATGACGACGCCGCCGGTCCGGAGCACACCCGATGAGCCTGCGCACCGCCGAACGGATCCTGGTGAGTTCCTACGACTCGGAGGGCAGAAGAACCACCAGCACGGAGCAGGTCGTCCTGGTCGGCGACGGGGAGATCGGCTTCTGGCTGGCCAATGACCTGGGCGTTCGCGAGCGATTTCCCGACAACTGCGTGGTGAGCGTGCACGCCGCGACCAGCAGAGGTCGCGCCATCGACTCTGAGCCGGTTCTGGAGGGCAGGGCCGTCGTGCTGGCCGACGGTCCGGTCTTCGATCAGGTGAAGGCCCAGATCGTCGAGAAGTACCGTGCACAGTCCTGGGCCACGGCGGTCGCCGGGCGCACCCGGGAGCTGTTCGGCGGGAAGACGCCGGAGTGCGTCGTGGTGATCAGACTGCTCGGCTGAGGAGCAGCAGGAGGACGGCGGACGGGGCCGGCCCTCAGTGACTCAGACAGACCCCGGTGGCATGGACCGGGCAGTAGCCCTGCGGGTTGGCCTGGAGGTACTGCTGATGCTCGGCCTCGGCCGGGTAGAAGGGCGACTCGGCCATCTCGATGGTGGTGCTGATCTGCCCGTAGCCGGCGTTGAGGAGATCGGCCTGGTACTCGCCGCGCACCCTGGTGGCGGTGATGAGCTGGTCGGCAGAGGTGCACCAGATCGCTGAGCGGTACTGGGTGCCGACGTCGTTGCCCTGCCGCATGCCCTGGGTCGGGTCATGGTTCTCGAAGAACAGTCGCACGATCTCATCGGTGGAGATCGCGTCCGGGTCGTACACCACGCGCACCGTCTCGGCGTGACCGGTGCGCCCCGTGCACACCTCTCGGTAGGTCGGGTTGGGCGTGTACCCGCCCATGTACCCCACCGAGGTGAGCAGTACCCCGGGAGTCTGCCAGAAGAGCTTCTCCGCCCCCCAGAAACAGCCCATCGCGAGATGGATCACCTCGGCCCCCTCGAACTGCCGGTCGAGCCGGTCGCCGAGGACCCGGTGGAAGAAGGGCATCTCCAGAACAGGAGTTGATCCGCCCGGAAGGGCGTTGTCGGGACCGACCATCTGACGCTTGTTCGCAAATCCTCCGAAGACCACGCAGGGGAAGCGCCCGGCGGCTCCACGCTATTCCCGCGCCCCGTGATGGCTCTCCTCCGACCGCGCGCCTCCGACGGTGCTCGCTTGACGGTGCTCCCGTGAGGCGTTGTCGCCGGGGGAGCGTGCAGGACGTCGGCCGACCTACTGCGGGTCGATCCCGCCCCGGGGATGGGAGAGGTCCCAGTCTATCGGCTCGGCCCCCTGCTCGGCCAGCAGCTCGTTGGTGCGGCTGAAGGGCCGGGAACCGAAGAATCCGTATCGTGCCGACATCGGTGAGGGATGCGGGGAGGCGACGATGGGTACCGTCCCCAGCATCGGGGTGAGGGACTGCGCGTCACGGCCCCACAGGACCGCCACCAGCGGACCCCCACGGGCGACCAGGGACTCGATGGCCAGCTGGGTCACCGTCTCCCACCCCTTGTGACGATGGGACCCCGGCCGCCCCGGCTGCACGGTGAGACATCTGTTGAGCAGCAGCACCCCCTGCTCGAACCAGCCGGTGAGATCCCCGTGCGGACACGGCGGGATCCCCAGATCCGACTGCAGCTCGGCATAGATGTTCTGCAGGGACCGGGGGATCGGGCGGACGTCGCGCTCCACCGAGAAGCTCAGCCCCACCGGATGACCCGGTGTGGGGTAGGGATCCTGGCCGACGATGAGGACGCGGACATCGGCCATCGGCCTGGAGAAGGCTCTCAGCACCCGGTCGCCGGTCGGCAGGTACTGGCGTCCTGCCGCCAACTCGCCCCGCAGGAACTCGCCCATCTGATGGATGACCGGCTCCACGGGAGCCAGCGCCTCTGCCCAGTCGGGTGCCACGAGTTCGCTCAGTGGCTTGGCCGTCATGGCACCTCCGTGGTTCGCACCGTCTCCCCGGACGCGTCTGGAGGGGAGACCTGACCCGGTAACGCTACCCTTCTGGCCATCGGGCTGTTCATCGGCTCGGTGGAAAGGACACCATGACTGCGCCAGACGAGTCGACCCCCGACTCCGAGAGCAACTCTCCGGGATCCGGGAACAAGCCGCCGGCCGCGACGTCCTCCCCGCAGACCGTCGCGAGCCCTGCGGCAGACTCCGCGGCGGCGGGCCCCACCGTCGCGCGGGCCGACGGATCGGCCGACCACCGCGACCCCGTCCCCTCCGGGTTGAGAGCCGCCGCGGGCTGGTCCTGGCGGATCCTGGTGATCGGCGCCCTGGTGTACATGGTGGCGAAGGTCCTGGCCACCATCTCGGACGTCACCATCCCGATCGCGGTCGCTCTCATGCTGACCGCGGCACTGTGGTCCCTGGCCCACTGGTTCATCCGCCACGGTCTCCACCGCGGGTTGTCGGCGGCCCTGTGCCTCCTGCTCCTGGTGATCGTCGTCGGCGGACTGTTCACCCTGGTCGGCGCACAGATCGCCAGCCAGTGGGGTGAACTGTCCAACCAGACGATGGCCAGCTTCGCCCAGCTGACCCACTGGCTCGACACCGGCCCGCTGCACATCGGCAGTGACCAGCTCAACAACCTGGTCAACCAGGGCGAAGCCTGGGCGAAGGCCTCCCAGGGGCGCATCGCCGGCTGGGCGGCCGCCGCGGGAACCGGGGTGGGCCACTTCGTGGCCGGACTGCTGATCGCCCTGTTCGCCACCTTCTTCTTCCTCTACGAGGGCTCCTACTTCGGCGAGACGCTGTCCCACCTGGTGCCCCGGTCCGGCCGCTCCCGGATTCTGGACGCCGCCAAGCGCGGCTGGGTCGCCCTGGTCGCCTATGTCCGAGCCGCCGTCATCGTGGCCTTCGTCGACGGTCTGGGGGCCGGGATCGGCGCCGCCCTGATCGGCTCCTCGGTGGCCGTGGCGATCGGCGCCCTGACCTTCGTCCTCGCCTTCGTCCCGATCGCCGGAGCACTCATCGCCGGTGTGGTCGCCGTCGCGGTGGTGCTGGTGA
This sequence comes from Acidipropionibacterium jensenii DSM 20535, assembly GCF_000425285.1. GTDB lineage: Bacteria > Actinomycetota > Actinomycetes > Propionibacteriales > Propionibacteriaceae > Acidipropionibacterium > Acidipropionibacterium jensenii. The sequence continues at coordinate 4,629 of NZ_AUDD01000030.1, forward strand.
CACTGGGATGGGTCAAGGCCATCATCATGCTCATCGTCTTCGTCGCGGTGATGGAGATCGAGGGACATGTCCTGCAGCCCTTCCTGCTCGGCAAGGCCGTCTCCATCCACCCGCTGGCGGTACTGCTGGGCATCGCGATCGGTGCCAGCCAGGCCGGCATCGTCGGCGCCCTGTTCGCGATCCCGCTGGTGGCCTTCGGGTTCGCCTTCGCCAAGGCGCTCAGCTCCTCGGCCTCCCCCGAGGAGGCGGTTCCCGTTGACGACGAGCCCAGGGGGAGCAGGGCCAGAACCGCGTGAGGATGCCGGGCCGCACCACGAGGCGGCGGAACGGGCACGGCGCGCACGCGTGATCCGGCCCGTCCGAGCCCATACAGTGGGTGCCATGAGTCCGACTCCAGACCTGTCCTCGATCCTCGACGATCTCGCCGCCGGCCGCATCGATGCAGCTGAGGCGACCCGCCGCATCGAGGCCGCCAGCCGGGGCGCGGCCCAGCAGCCCGCAGACGCAGACGCAGACCGGGACGGCGCCGGGCCGACCGGGCCCGCCGCAGAGACCAACCGACCCGACGAGTCCGGCCAGGGTCGGGCGGAGGAGCCCCCGACCGGTCCCCATCAGGCCCACGACGCCCCCGGTCAGTCACGACAAGGGCTCTTCGACGAGCCCTGGAACCGGGTGCCGCCGGAGGCCCGTGAGGGCCTCAGATCAGCCTGGCAGCGCGTCACAGGAGTGGCCGAGCAGGTCGCCGACGCCGCCTCCGGATCCCGCGGGAGCGCCGGTCCCGGTGGCCCCGGCCCCGACCCGTCGGGTCAGGTGAGCCAGGTCCGGGTGCGCTGTGTGGGGCGCCGGGTGACGATCATCGGGGACCCGGCAACCCCAGGCGTGAAGGTCGAGGGGGAGCACATCCGACGTCGGGTCGGCGAGGCTGTCGAGATCTCCGCCAAGGGACACATCGGACCGGACCTGTCGGGGCTGCTGAAGTTCAGGCTCCCCAAGGACACCGAGGACCTCAAGGACCTCGGCCTGGGACCCGAACTCGTCATCCGGATGCACCCCGACCTGGGGCTCGACATCGAGCTGTCGGGCGGTGCGCTGAGACTGTTGGGAGTTCCGGTGGTCGACTCCGTGAGGGTCACCGCCGGGGCCGCCGACATCGCCGACGTGCACCGGATCGAGGACGCCCTCTTCCAGGTCGGCGGGGCCACCGTCACCGGTCCGGTCGACCAGGGACGGTCCCGGATCCGGGTGGAGTCGGGAAACCTGTCGGTCAGGCTCACCGGGGATGCCAATGTGGCGGTGCGCGCCGACACCCAGACCAGCGTCGTCTCCTGGCCCGACGGCGGGTCCGAGGTCGACGAGTACGTGGTCGGCAACGGGGCGGCCCGGCTGGACCTGTCCGCGGTGATGGGAAGGATCTCGGTCCGGCTGGTCTGACCCCGGCCTGACCCTGGCCTGTGCCGGCTCGCACCAGGTGGGAGCACCCGGTGCCGGGCCGCCCAGCGGCGTCGGCGAATCGGCCACGAACCGACCATGAACCGTTGCGGCCCGCCGCGCCCCTGGGGCGCTGCGGGCCGCAACATCGAGAAGAGCCGGCAGGTCAGGCGGAGACGCTGACCACAGTGACCTTGATCGCCTTGCCGGAGGGGGCCTGGTAGCTGGTCGACTCGCCGGGACGCAGACCGACCACCGCACCGCCCAGCGGCGACTGGGGGGAGTAGACCGGCGTGTCGACCGACTTGTCGACATTCATCATCTCGCGCGATCCCAGCAGGAAGGTCTCGGTGTCGGAGGAGTCTCCGAAGTAGTAGACCGTCACCTTCGACCCGGGGGCGACCTTGTCGGAGGCGGTCGGGCGCTCCCCGACCTGGGCGTGCCGCAGCATCTGGTCGAGCTGGAGGATTCGCGCCTCCGCCTGCCCCTGTTCATCACGGGCGGCGTGGTATCCGCCGTTCTCCGAGAGGTCACCCTCGGAGCGGGCTTCGGCGATCTTGTTGCTGATCTTCGTGCGACCTTCACCCTTGAGGTACTCGAGCTCCTTGGTGAGCTTGTCGAATGCCTCTTGGGTGAGCCACACGGTGTCTTGGGACTCAGGCATTCCCCAATGATATCGCTGTGGCCGCCGTCCCAGAGCACGACCGCTCCTGCAGGGGCGCCCCGACCTGGCCGGACCCGGCGTCGAGGCCGTGGCTAGCGAATCGCCTGACAGTTCTCCAACTGGGCGGTGACAGCGCGGGAGAAGGTCTTCACCGAGGTGGTGACACGGACGTCCTCGGCGGTCCCGGGCCCGATCACCAGCTGCTTCTCGCCGACCCGCTGAGAGTCGTGCGAGGTGGCGTAGACCGTGCAGGATCCGGTGTCGGAGGGAGTGCCCCGGTGGATCTCGAGGGTGACGTCGACCCGGAAGTCGCTGACCACCTGGTAGCCGAACACCTGGACGCGGACCGGATCGGCGGAGGCGTGAAGGCCCGCCCAGACGGTCCAGGCCAGCACCAGTCCGGCCAGCACCACGACCGCCACGAGCCAGAGCCGACGGCCCGGGCGCGGCGGATAGCGTCGGGCGATGCGCTCCCGGTCCTCCGCGCTCACCGGGTCATCGGGTCCCTGCTCAGACTGACTCACCCCGTCATTGTGCCGTACCGCCCGTTGATAAGGTCCAGTCATGCTTGTAGCGATGATCGGCAGCGGCACCCAGAATCTCATCGTGTTCTGCGTGCTGGTGGCATTCGGGATCCTCGCCTGGTTCAGCCTGCGCCGCAACATCCGCCGGATCGATTTCGACGAGACCCCCTCGGGCCCGGCGCTGAAGAAGCGTCACGACGACGAGACGAAGGCCTGACAGACCTGATTTGTCCGAGGGTGGTCGCTGCGCCGTAGGCTGGCCGGCATGCCCAATCACCTTGCGGACTCGGCCAGCCCCTACCTGCTCCAGCACGCCGGAAACCCGGTGGACTGGTACCCCTGGGGAACCGAGGCGTTCGAGGAGGCGGCCCGTAGAGACCTGCCCCTGATGGTCAGCGTCGGATACTCCTCGTGCCACTGGTGCCACGTGATGGCGCTGGAGTCGTTCTCCGACCCGGAGATCGCCGAGGTCATCAACACCTACTTCATCGCGGTCAAGGTGGACCGGGAGGAGATGCCCGAGGTCGACTCCTCACTGATGCAGGCCACCCTGGCGCTGACCGGCTCGGGCGGCTGGCCCAACACCGTCTTCTGCACCCCCGAGGGGGAGCCCTTCTTCGCCGGCACCTACTTCCCACCGGTGGCCAGAGGCGGCCAGCCCGGACTGGTCGACGTCGTCGGCGCCCTGGGGCAGGCCTGGCAACAGCGTCGCGGCGAGGTCGTCGAGCAGGCCGGCATCATCGCCGAGCAGCTTCGCCAGGGCGCCGAGCCTCCGGCCGCAACCGCACCCGTGCCACCGGCCCAGGACCTGCTGGACGCGGTGGGGGCCGACTACGACATCGTCAACGGCGGCTTCGGCGGACCGGTCAAGTTCCCCGGCCCCACCCTCATCGACGCCCTGCTGGTCAAGGGGGACCCCACCAGCCTCGACATGGCCCAGAACACCTGCGAGCACCTGGTGCGAGGCGGCATCTTCGACCAGGTGGGCGGCGGTTTTCACCGGTACAGCACCGACTCGCAGTGGGTTGTCCCGCACTTCGAGAAGATGCTCGACGGCAACGCCCTGCTGCTGGGCACGATGGCCCGCTGCTGGCGTCGCACCGCCGACCACGACCCGGACCGCCGCGAGCTCTACTCCCACGCTGCCCGGCGCACGGTGAGCTGGCTGGAACGGGAGATGACCACCGACGACGGCCTGCTGGCCGCCTCCCTGGACGCCGACTCCGACGATCTGGCCGGCCACAGCCACGAGGGCATGTACTACCTGTGGAATCCCGACCTGCTGGTCGACGCCCTGGGCGCCGAGGAGGCCGACTGGCTGCGACCGCTGGTCCACATCGACGCGGCCGGCAACTTCGAGAACGGCCTGTCCACCCTCCAGATGCGGGGAAGAGTGGACTGGAAGCGGATCAACACCGACCTGGACAAGCTGCTGGCACTGCGCCAGGTGCGCCCGGCACCGGACCGCGACGACAAGGTGATCACCGCCTGGAACGCGATGGCGATCGACTCCCTGGTCGAGGCCGGGATGATCCTGCGCGAGTGGACCTGGGTGAGCCTGGCGGCAGACCTGGCGGAGCGGCTGTGGGCCGCCCACTGGGCGGGCAGGACCCCCCTTCGCACCTCCCTGCACGGCGTCCCCGGCGCCCCCGCGGTGGCCGAGGACCACGCGCACCTGGCGCTGGCCCTGGCCGGACTGGCCGGCGCCACCGGCCGGGGAGTCTGGCTGGACCGGGCCGTGGAGGTGGCACAGCGGGCGGTGGAGAGGTTCTCCGCCGACGACGGATCCTTCCTGGACGCCGAGCCCTCCGCACTGGTTGCGGTGCCCTCCCGCCAGCTCACCGACGACGCCTGCCCATCGGTGACGGCGACGATGGTCAAGGCGCTGAGGAGGGTCGGTCTGATGGCCGAGCGCCAGGATCTGCTGGATCGCGCCGACCGGGCCTCGGCGGTGCTGGCACCGGTGGTCGCCCAGAATCCCCGGTTCGCCGGGTGGGCGCTGGCCGACCACCTCATCCGCGACGACGCCCGTCGCGGACTGAAGCCGGCGACCGTGGTGGTGGTCGAGGAGGACGAGGTGCCCGGCGACCTGGCCTCGGCGGCCTGGCGGATGGCCCCTGCCGGGTCGGCCCTGGTGCGCGGGAAGGCCGGCACCAGCGGCTTCGGCAGCTGGTTCCAGGACCGCACCGACTCGACCGGACCGACCGCCTATGTGTGCCGGGGCACGGTCTGTCTCGAACCCGTGACCGACTTCCTGGAGCTCAAGGACCCGCTGTGGCGCAGGGTGTGAGCGCCTGACGCGGCATATCTGCCGGGCGGGTCGGCCGGGTCGGGCGGGTCACCGGCCGTACCGGCGCTCCCGCTGGGAGAAGGAGCGCAGTGCCCGCAGGAAGTCGACCTTGCGGAAGTCTGGCCACAGTGCCTCGCAGAAGTAGAACTCGGAGTGGGCGCTCTGCCACATCAGGAACCCGGAGAGCCGCTGCTCCCCGGAGGTGCGGATGATGAGGTCGGGGTCGGGCTGTCCGCGGGTGTAGAGGTGCTCGGCGATCTGGTCGATCTCCAGGGTCTGGGACAGCTCGGTCAGCGAGGTGCCCTTGCCGGCCTCCTCGGCGAGCAGCTCCCGGACGGCGTCGCGCAGCTCGTGGCGACCGCCGTAGGCGATCGCCACGTTGATGTGCATGGTGTGGTGCTCGACCGTGCGCTGGCAGGCGTCGGTGAGGACCCGGGTCATCTCGTCGGGGAGCAGGTTGAGATCGCCGACCACCTGGACCCGCCAGCTCGGATTGCCGCTCAGCGCGACGACGAGGTCCTCGATGACCTTCAGCAGGGAGCTCAGCTCCCCGGTCTCGGCGCGCTGCAGATTGTCGGTCGACAGCACCCACAGGGTGACGATCGGGATGCCGACCTCGTCGCACCAGGCGCAGAAGTGCTTGAGCTTGCGGGCACCGGCGCGATAGCCGGTGACCAGCGGCTGTCCCGGTGCGTTGAGGCGGGCCCACCGGCGATTCCCGTCGGCCAGAACGGCGACGTGCTCGGGCAGCCGCGAGCGGTCCAACTGGTCGAGCAGCCTGGCTTCGTAGGTGCTGTAGAGCAGGCCGGAGGGATGGAGGCGGTCGGCCAGCTCTCCCACCCTCCTGCTGCGGTGGTCGGATCTGCTCATGACGTCAGCCTATTGCGTCGCGGCCATCAGGTCGGCCGGGGACGGCCCGACGGCGTCCACCGCTCGGGCCGGGGTGTTGACAGTCGGCGCAGCGAGATAACCTACGGTTCGGTAGGTTTTTGCTTTGGCGAGGACGGGATGATGCCATGAGAGATACCACCAGCAACAGCGGTTCGACGGGTGCGCCCTCCATTGACCGGGCGCCGGCGGTCGGGCCCAAGGGTCCCGATGATCTGGTCGGGGTGCCGGCCGAGGACACGCCGCCCCGCCTGCGGGGCTGGATCCACACCGTGATGGCGCCACTGATCCTGCTCTGCGGACTCGGCCTCATCGTCGCCGGGGACTCCTGGCAGACGCGCCTGGCGGTGGCCGTGTGGATCTGCACCGGGGTCGAGCTGTTCGGGAACTCGGCGGTCTACCACCGGGTCCGCTGGTCCCCCCGGGTCAAGGCGGTGCTGCGCCGGATCGACCACACCAACATCGCGGTCTTCATCGCCGGCACCTACACCCCGCTGGCCGTCTCGATGCTCACCGGGACCTCCCGGGTGGTGCTTCTGGCGGTCATCTGGGGGGCCGCCGTCATCGACGTCACCTTCCGATGGTTGTGGATCGACGCCCCCCGGTGGCTCTACACCGGCCTGTACATCGTGATGGGCTGGGGTGCGCTGTGGTGGCTGCCGCAGTTCTGGCACGCCGGCGGACCGGCCGTGGTCATCCTCGTACTGGTCGGCGGGGTGGCCTACTCGGCGGGCGCGGTGAGTTACGCGCTGAAGAAGCCCAATCCCTCACCGACCTGGTTCGGCTTCCACGAGGTCTTCCACGCCGGGACCGCTATCGGCGCCATCTGCCACGCGATCGCCATCGGCCTGGTGGTGATCTGAACCCTGCGCCGGTTCGGTCCCCTGGCACGGTCCGGGTCGGTGTCCGGGGGCCGGTGTTGCCCCGGCACGGCAGATCGTCGGTAGCCTGTGGGCAGGGAACCGGTCCAGGCGCCCTCGCGGCGGCCTCGTTCTCGGAGCGGTTCGATCGTCACGGGAGGTCGCTGTGCCCACTCGTCCGAATGCGCCGGATCGGCCGCATGCCGTCATCGTCGCCCCTGTGGAGGGTCGGCACACCTATGTGGTCGACACCTCGGTGCTGCTGTCCGACCCGAGGGCGCTCCTCAACTTCGCCGAGCACCAGGTCGTGCTCCCGATCGTGGTCATCACCGAGCTGGAGGCCAAGCGGGACCACCCGGACCTCGGATACTTCGCCAGGGCGGCCCTGCGGCTGCTCGACAGTCTGACCCTCGAGCACGGCGGGCTCAATCACCCGGCCCCGCTCAACGACGAGGGCGGCACCCTGATGGTCGAGCTCGACCACTCCGATCCCGAGTGCCTCCCCGACGGACTTCGGCTGGGGGACAACGACACCCGGATACTGGCGGTGGCCGCCAACTACCGGCACGCCGGTCATCACGTGGTCCTGGTGAGCAAGGACCTTCCGCTGCGGATCAAGGCGTCGGCGATCGGTCTGGAGGCCGAGGAGTACCGCCACGAGCAGGCCTCCGACGTCGGTTGGACCGGGATGACGACCGTGGAGGTCACCTCCCAGACCATCGGCCGGCTCTACGAGCAGGGGTCGGTGGCACTCGACGGGTCCGACGGGACTCCGCGCGCCGAGGACATCGCGGTGCACTCCGGACTGGTGATGGAGGGGCCCGGCGGCAGCGCCCTGGCGCGACTGCGACCCGACGGGAGGGCCCATCTCATCAACACCGACCTGGAGGTCTTCGGCATCCACGGACGCTCGGCGGAGCAGCGGGTGGCCCTGGACCTGCTGGTCGACCCGGAGGTCGGCATCGTCTCGCTCGGTGGCCGGGCCGGCACCGGCAAGTCGGCGCTGGCTCTGTGCGCGGGTCTGGACGCCGTCCTGGAGCGGGAGCTGTACCGGAAGGTGATGGTCTTCCGGCCGCTGTACCCGGTGGGCGGTCAGGAACTCGGCTACCTGCCAGGTTCCGAGGGGGAGAAGATGGCCCCCTGGGGTCAGGCGGTGATCGACACCCTCAGTTCGGTGACGAACTCCTACGTCATCGACGAGGTCACCGAGCGGGGGATGCTGGAGGTGCTTCCCCTCACCCACATCCGGGGACGGTCCCTGCACGACGCCTTCGTCATCGTCGACGAGGCCCAGTCCCTGGAGCGCAACGTGCTGCTCACCGTGCTCTCGCGGATCGGGCAGAACTCGCGGGTGGTGCTCACCCACGACGTCGCCCAGCGCGACAACCTGAGGGTGGGCCGCCATGACGGGGTGGCCGCCGTCGTCGAGAGGCTGCGCGGCAATCCGTTGTTCGGCCATGTCACACTGACCCGCTCGGAACGTTCCCCGATCGCCGCCCTGGTGACCCAGATGCTCGAGGACATGGTCTAGGCGATCGGAGCCGTCGGGCCGAGAATCTGGGAACATGGTCGCCGTGGCATCACATGGCAACACCAAGGCGACCGGACGCGACATGGTCATCTCCCTGGCCGTCCTGCTGGTCCCCGTCCTCCTGATCGTCTGGTTCTTCACCAGGACCCCCGACGCACCGCAGGTCGACCCGGTGGACTGGCAGCCGACGCTCGCCCAGGCGCGCCAGAAGGCGGGATACCCGGTGCTCGCCCCCTCGGCCCCGCCGGCCGGCTGGAAGCCGGTCAAGGCCCGCTTCGTCGAACGTGGCGGGCAGTGGGTGGGTGACACCGTCGCCAGTGGCAATCGCTGGGAACTGGGGTTCCTCAGCACCGACCAGATCTACATCGGGGTGAACCAGTCCGACGAGCCGTCCACCAGCGCATTCCTCGACTCGGTCACCCGGTCGGGACGGCCCGATGGGATGGTGGTCGTCGAGGGGCACCCCTGGGAGAAGAGGATCAGTGACGACGGGCGCACCCGCTCCCTGGTGCGCCCGGAGGGCCGCTCGACGGCGGCGGTCGTCGGGGACGCGGACTACCCGGTGCTCCAGGGCTACGCCAGCCTGCTGACCAGCTCGTGACCGGCCGGGGTCAGGAGCCCACGGGGCCCGACTGACGGCGCGCCTGGTCGATCCGTGACCGGGCGCCGTCCAGCCAGGTCTGGCAGATGGCGGCCAGCTTCTCCCCGCGCTCCCACAGGGCCATCGTGTCGGCGAGGCTGGTGCCTCCTGACTCGAGGCGCCGGACCACCTCGACCAGTTCGTCGCGGGCCTGCTCGTAGCCGATCTCCGGTTCGCCGGTGGTCTGGTTATCGACCGCCTGGGAGGCAGAGGTCTGGGAGGCAGAGGTCTGGGCGGTGCTGGCCTGGACGGTAGGGGTCTGATCGGTGGGGTTCTGGGATGTCATGACTGCTCCTCGGCGGGGGTGCGTGATGCGGTGGGGGTGGCGGACTCGACAAGGAGGCCGAGTTGGCCGTCGGCCAGGTAGGCCATCAGCCGGCCGCCGGTGGTCACCTGTTCGACCGAGCTCACCGAGTCTCCGTGATCGTCGGCCAGGGCGGCGTAGCCGCGGTCGAGGGTGGCCTTCGGCGACATCGCCCGGATCTGGGTCAGGTACTGGTCGATCTGGTGGGTGCAGGCGTCCAGTCCGTGCTCGGCGGCCATCCGGAGCCGGGAGACCGTTGTCGACAGGCGTTCGGCGGCGATGTCCAGGGTGGCGGTGGGATCGACCATCACGGGCCGGGACCGCAACCCCTCCAGCCTGGTCTGCTCGGTGGCGACCAGGGTGGCGACCGACTGCCTGATCCGCGTTCGGCACTCGGCGACCAGGGCGGCCTCCTCGGCGACATCGGGGACGATGCGCTTGCCGGCGTCGGTGGGGGTGGAGGCGCGCAGATCGGCCACCAGATCCAGGATCGGGTTGTCGCGCTCGTGGCCGATCGCCGAGACCACCGGCGTGCGGGCGGCGAAGACGGCGCGGATGAGCGCCTCGTCGGAGAACGGCAGGAGATCCTCCAGGGACCCTCCGCCGCGGGCGATGATGATGACGTCGACGCCGGGGTCGGCGTCCAGCTCGGCCAGGGCGGCCAGGATCTGTTCGACGGCGCGGGGCCCCTGGACCAGGGTGTTGCGCACCACGAACCGCACCGCCGGCCAGCGCAGACCGGCGTTGCGGATCACATCGCGCTCGGCATCGGAGTGGGCGCCGGTGATCAGTCCGATGCCGGCCGGCAGCAGCGGCAGGGGCTTGTGAAGGCTGGTGTCGAACAGTCCCTCGGCCTCCAGCAGGCGGCGTCGGCGCTCGAGCTGGGCGAGCAACTGGCCCTCCCCGGAGGGCCGGATCTGGGAGCACTCGAAGGACAGCCGGCCCGTCTTCGACCAGACGGTCGGCTTCAGCAGGGCGGTGACCGTCATGCCGGTCTCCACGGGGCCGGCGGCGTCCAGCACGCGACGGTGGCAGGTGGCCGTCACCGAGACCTCCTCGTCGATGTCGCGCAGGGTGAGGAACTGGGTGGGTCCGGAGCGGCGGTTGAGCTCGATGACCTGGGCCTGCACCCAGACCGCGCCGCAGCGCTCCACCCACGCCTTGACGGCACGGACCACCCAGGCCAGGGACTTCGGGTTGTCGGCGTCTGAGGGATCGGGCATGGGCCCCACCGTAGTGGCCGGGTCTGACGACTCTGTGGCTTGGGCCGCGGCGATTACACTGCACCTCATGCCCGATGTGCCCCGCAAGCTCATTCTGGCCGCCCCGCGCGGCTACTGCGCCGGTGTCGACCGGGCCGTGGTGACCGTCGAGAAGGCCCTGGAGGCCTATGGCGCGCCGGTCTACGTACGCAAGCAGATCGTCCACAACCGCCATGTCGTGGAGGACCTCGAGACCCGCGGAGCGATCTTCGTCGAGGATCTGGACGAGGTTCCCGAGGGCGCTCTGGTGGTCTTCTCCGCCCACGGCGTCTCGCCCGAGGTGACGTCGGAGGCGAGGAGACGCGGCCTGCGCACGATCGACGCGACCTGCCCCCTGGTGACCAAGGTGCACCACGAGGCGCGGCGGTTCGCCACCGAGGACACCCAGATCGTGCTCATCGGCCATGCTGGCCACGAGGAGGTGGAGGGCACCACCGGGGAGGCTCCCGACCACATCACCCTGGTGCAGCGCCCCGAGGATGTCGCCGATCTGGAGCTGGACCCTGACCGTCCGGTGTCCTGGCTGAGTCAGACCACCCTGAGCGTCGACGAGACCGCCGAGACACTCGAGCGGCTGCGCGCGCTGCGCCCCGACCTGATGAACCCGCCCTCCGACGACATCTGCTACGCCACATCCAACCGTCAGTACGCCATCAAGCAGATCGCGGCCCACTGCGACCTGGTGATCGTGGTGGGGTCGCGCAACTCCTCGAACACCGCGCGCCTGGTCGACGTCGCCCTGGAGGCCGGCGCGGGGGCCTCCCACCGGGTCGACGACGCGACCGAGATCGACGACTCCTGGCTGGACGGGGTGGCCACCATCGGGGTGACCAGCGGAGCCTCGGTTCCCGAGCAGCTGGTCAAGGAGGTGCTGGCGCTGCTGGAGTCCAGAGGCTGGCCGCCGGCGGTCGAGGAGTCCCTCATCGGGGAGTCGCTGACCTTCGCGCTGCCCCCTCAGCTGCGCCCCAGGCGCAGCAGGTCGGCGCGTACCGGAGCCTGAGTGCCCGGGGCCTCCGGTCGCCTCAGGAGGCCTTCTCCTGGCCCCGGCGGGAGGACTCGGACCCGGGACCGGTCGCTGCAATGGCGGGGCGGAGCATCTCCGCATCGGTGTCGGTCGTCCCGGACTCTCGTGTCTCAGAGTTGGAGCCTCGTGTCACGGTGTCGGCCTCCTCGACGGAGGCGAGCGGATCGGTGATCTCGGGTGCGGTGAGCGGCCGGGTGGCGTCCTGGACGGGGGCCGGTGAGGCCAGCTCGGAGGTGGTCACCCCCATCTCCTCGAACCGGCGGGCACTGACCAGCACCCGGGTCTCCAGGGACCCGACGGCCGAGTTGTAGCTCTTCACCGCGCCGGTCAACGAACGCCCCAGCCGGTCGAGATGGTTCGACAGGGTGGCCAGCCGGTCGTGCAGGTCGCGGCCGAGGGCCGCCACCTCGGCGGCGGACCGGGCGACATCCTGCTGGCGCCAGGCCAGCGCGATGACCTTGAGCATGGGGATCAGCACGGCCGGATCGGCGAGCACGATGTTGCGCCGCGACGCGTACTCGTGGAGGTCGGGCATCTCGTCCAGGGCGGCCTGGAGGAAGGCGTCGCTGGGCAGGAAGAGGATGACGAACTCGGGGGAGTCGGTCTCGGTGCGCCAGTAGGCCTTCGACGACAGGTCATCGATGTGACCGCGCACATTTCGCGCGAAATGTGCCAGATGGGTGGCCCGCTGGTCCGGGTCGTCGGTGCCGGCGGCGTCCAGGAACGCCGACAGCGGCGTCTTGGCGTCGACATGGACGCACCGGTCCCCGGCCATCCGGATGGTCATGTCGGGGCGCAGCGGCTGGCCGGTGACACGGGTGGTCGCCTGGACCTCGAAATCGCAGTGCTCCACCATCCCGGCCAGTTCCACCACCCGGCGCAACTGAACCTCCCCCCAAGCGCCCCGCACCTGCGGTTTGCGCAGCGCGGTGACCAGGGATGCGGTCTCCCGGCGCAGGCCCTCCCCAGCGGCATTGACCAGGTCCACCTGCTTGCCCAGCGAGGCGGTCATCGAGGCGCGCTCCCGTTCGACCTCGGCCAGCCGATGCTCCAACTTGTCGAGAGCCTGGGAGACCGGGGTCAACAGGCGCTGGGTGTCGGTGACGGTGCGCTCGGCGGCCCGGTCTGCGCGCAACTGCTGGAGGTTCAGGGCGTCGGCCGACAGGGACTTGAAGCGGTCCGCCAGCCCGTCGCGATCGGCGGCGGTGATCTCGGCGCGCTGCTCGGCGGCCTGGCACTGCGCCCGGGCGACGTCGGCCCGGGCGCGTTCGGAGGCCACCGACGAGCGGGCGCGCAGCTCGGCCAGGAGCCAACCGATCGCCAGGCCGAGGAGCAGTCCGATCAGCAGCATCACGAGGGACGAAATGGTCATGTCCACAGGGTGCCAGCCGCCACCGACAGTTCTGGGCAGGCAGTCTGGTCGGGCCGTCCGGGCAGGGTCGCCTCCGGACCGCCGGGCGACGGGCGGGGGTGGAAATGCCAGGCGGTGGTTGAATGACTGACGTGTCAGAACCACTCCTGCCCGAGACCTCCACCACCGCGCTGGCGGCCTCTCCGTTCGCCTCCCACGCCGAGGACGTCATCTCCTTCGTGAAGGCCTCCCCGACCTCCTACCACGCGGCCGCCGAGCTCTGCCGGCGTCTCGACGAGGCCGGATTCACCCGACTGGACGAGACCGAACCGTGGTCCCAGACTCTCGGGCGCCACTACGTGGTGCGCGACGGCGCGGTGGTCGCCTGGCAGACGCCGGACGCCATCAGCGACCGCACCGCCTTCCGAGTGGTCGGCTCGCACACCGACTCGCCCTCCTTCAAGCTCAAGCCCCATGCCACCGTGACCAACCACGGCTGGCAGCAGGTGGGGATGGAGGTCTACGGCGGGGGACTGCTCAACTCCTGGCTGGACCGTGACCTGGGACTGGCTGGACGGCTGGTCACCCGCGACGGCCGCAGCCATCTGGTGCGCACCGGACCGATCCTGCGGATCAGCCAGCTGGCCCCGCATCTGGACCGCAGCGTCAACGACACCCTGCACCTGGACAGGCAGCGCCACCTGATGCCGATCCTGTCGGTCTCGAACCCCGATCTGGACGTCGAGGACCTGCTGTGCGAGGCTGCCGGCATCGACCGGGCCGACCTCGGCTTCCACGACATCCTGGCCTACCCGACCGAGAGCCCGGCGGTGATCGGGCCCCGCGGGGAGTTCCTGGCCAGCTCGCGGATGGACAATCTCTCCTCGGTGCACTCCTCGATCGCCGCAATGGTCGAGGCGGCACCGGGAGACGACATCGCGGTGATGGCCTGCTTCGACCACGAGGAGGTCGGCTCGGCCACCCGCTCGGGGGCCTGCGGGCCCCTCCTGGAGGACATCCTGGTGAGGATCGCTGATGGCCTGGGCCGGGACGGCGACAGCTACCGCGCCATGCTCGCCCGCTCCTCCTGCGTCTCCTCCGACGCCGGGCACGGCGTCCACCCCAACTACGTCGAGAAGTTCGACCCGGCGAACCACCCGCTGCTCAACGGCGGGCCGCTGCTCAAGATCAACGCGAACCAGCGATACGCCACCGACGGTGTGGGGGCCGTGCTGTGGGCCCGCGCCTGCGCGGCCGCCGGGGTCCCGACCCAGGACTTCGTCTCGAACAACTCGGTGCCCTGCGGTTCGACCATCGGACCGCTCACGGCAACTCGTCTGGGCATCCTCACCGTCGACGTCGGCGTCCCGTTGATGTCGATGCACTCCACCCGCGAACTGGCCGGTGTCGCAGACCTCAGCCACCTGTCGGCGGCTCTGAGGGCCTACTGGGCGGGAGCCTGATCAGGACAGGTCGGCGATCACCAGCTTCTTCATGCCCAGAAGCCTGCCGAAGGCCTCCGGCTGGGAGAAGTCGGGCATGTCCTGCGGGACGATCTGCCAACTGACCCCGAACTGGTCCTTGCACCAGCCGCACTGCTCGGCCTCCGGGACCGTCGACAGGACCGCCCAGAGTCGGTCGATCTCGGCCTGGTCGGGGCACAGCGCCACCAGCGAGACCCCCTCGGTGAAGGTGACGTCCTGGGGGACCGCCGAGTCCATCGCCGCGAACCACTGACCGGCCAGGGTGAAGTCGGCGTAGGCGAGGGCCTGCGGGGACGTCTCCTCGGAGGGCAGCTCGCCGAGCTCCGAGTAGCGGGCGATGACCCCGGTGCCGGAGTTCTCGAACAGGCCGGTGTACAGCTCGATGGCCTCGGTCGCCTGCGTCTGGGCGTGGGGAAACATCAACTCGGGGGTGACGAAGGGCCGCGGGTCGCCGTCGGGATTGGTGAGCATCAGCTGCCAGTTGACCCCGTACCGGTCCTCGACCCATCCGTAGTGGGACGAGAAGGGGTAGGAGGACAACTCCATCCCGACCAGCCCGTCGGCGGTGAGGCGCTCCCAGAGCTGGTCGAGGTGTCCCCGGGCGTCCGGGTCCCGGGAGGGATCGAAGTTCAGCAGGAAGGAGATCGACGAGTTGGGCCTGAACTCGCCCCCGGCGTTGATCGCCGAGAAGGTGAGGTCCCCGATCCGGAACTGGATCTCCAGGACGTCGCCGGCGAGGTCCTGCTGGAAGTCCAGCAGGCCCTCGGTCGGGTAGTGGCTGACCGACACCTCGCTGCTGTCGGGGAAGATCTCCAGGTAGTGGTCCACCGCCTCGCGGGCGGTGTGGTTGAACCAGAGCTTCGGGATGATTCGCTGGGGCATGGCCGGACGCTACCCCGCGCCGGGGCCAGGCTCTGCGAGGCCGCCGGTAAGATGGCGCGACGTGGCACTCACCATCGGAATCGTCGGCCTCCCCAATGCCGGCAAGTCAACCCTGTTCAACGCACTGACCCGCAACGACGTGCTGGCGGCGAACTACCCGTTCGCGACCATCGAGCCGAATGTCGGGGTGGTCGGCGTCCCCGATTCTCGGCTGGACGTGCTGACGAAGATGTACAGCTCGGTCAAGACCGTTCCCGCCACGGTGTCCTTCGTCGACATCGCCGGGATCGTCAAGGGTGCCAGCCAGGGGGAGGGGATGGGCAACGAGTTCCTCTCCAACATTCGCGAGGCCGACGCGATCTGCCAGGTGACCCGCTGCTTCGAGGATGACGACGTCACCCATGTCGACGGGAAGGTCGAGCCCTCCTCCGACATCGAGACGATCACCACCGAACTGGTGCTGGCCGACCTCCAGACCCTCGAGAAGCAGCTGCCCAAGCTCGAGAAGGAGGCGGCGATCCGCAAGGAGTCGCGGCCCCGCGCGCAGGCCTGGGAGGAGGCCCAGAAGGTCCTCGAGGAGGGTCGGACGATCTACTCGGCAGGGCTGGACCCCGAGCCTCTCCACGACCTGTTCCTGCTCACCACCAAGCCCTTCATCTACGTCTTCAACTGCGACCAGGATCAGCTCGCCGACGAGGATCTCAAGGCGAGGATGGCCAAGATCGTCGCCCCGGCCGAGGCGATCTTCCTGGACGCCGAGTTCGAGGCCGAGCTGGCCGAGATGGAGCCCGAGGACGCCGAGGAGTTCCTCGCTGACGCCGGGATCACCGAGCCCGGGCTGGACAAGCTGGCACGTGTCGGGTTCGACACCCTGGGTCTGCAGACCTTCCTCACCGCCGGTGAGAAGGAGTCCCGCGCCTGGACGATCCACAAGGGCTGGACGGCCCCGCAGGCCGCCGGGGTGATCCACACCGACTTCCAGAAGGGATTCATCAAGGCGCAGGTGGTCTCCTTCGACGACCTGGTGACCTATGGCTCCGAGAAGGAGGCCCAGGCGGCCGGCAAGCTCCGGCTGGAGGGTAAGGACTATGTCATGCAGGACGGTGACGTGGTTGAATTTCGTTTCGCCGTATAATCTCTGGCGTCCGCGACAGGTCGTGAACGGGCTTGTTGTACAGACGAACTGAAGCGCCAGCCAAGAACATTCCTGTGTGAAGGCATCGGGACTGCCGCCCAAATGGGTGACATCCAATCTGGCTTGCCCGTTGGGCGGCCAAGAAGGATGCGCGCCACGGCTGCTCCCTACCCGAGTGAGTTCCGCGAGTGCGTCGTGCGCGTGGTTCGGCCCCGTGAAGACGGCGTTTCCCTCGCTCAGATCATTAAGGACTCCGGCATCCACGGGACGACGATCCACAAGTCGTTCCGTCAGGCCGATATCGACGGCGACCACCGTTCCGGAGCTACTCGTGAGGAATCCTCCGGGCTATGGGATCTCCACCGCCGGAACCGCCAGCTGGAGCAGGAGAGCGAGGTCTAGGTGTACTTCCCCGGGACGTTGTGAACAGTTGAGCTGAGGGGGGAGGCCTCCGGCAGGATGTGGGTTACCACACACGCATCCAGGAACCGGAGGCCTCTGTGACCCACGCTAACGCACCCCTGACCCCCGCTGGAAGGCTCCGGCTGGCCGCCTGCATCGTCGACGACGGCTGGCCCCTGAGACGGGCTGCTGAGCGCTTCCAGGTGAGTCCGGCCACCGCGAAACGCTGGGCCGATCGCTATCGTGCCGGCCAGCCGCTGATCGATCACTCCTCCCGGCCGGCTCACAGCCCCAACCGGTTGTCGCGGAGCACCGAGCACCGGATCGTCGGGCTGCGGTTCA
>NZ_AUDD01000031.1 GCF_000425285.1 Acidipropionibacterium jensenii DSM 20535
ACGCGGAGCGCCCTGGCATCCGCACCGCCGGCACCAGTCGTCAGCCTCGACCACCCGGCAGGCCACCACGGCCCGCTCGGCGGTGATGTGCTGGCCGACCACCTCCAGGCCCAGCTCATCGAGACAGCAGAACGTGGTCAGGTCAGGGGCGGTGAAGGTAACGTGAGACATGAGGGCCTTGTGGTGCAGGAACGGGACTTGAACACTCCGATCCTTCCGCAGGGCCCTCCCCCACGCACCCCGTCCTCACAGCGAAGTGACAACCGATCCACACACAGTCAAGCCACAACTGCACCCTGGATCCTGAAGAGCCCGTACAGTTCGGCGAGCCGGCTGCGGTTGACCGACGTCACGGGCTCCATCCGCAGGGTGTAGCGCAGCATCGCCATGCCGATCATCTGGCTCATCGCCAGGGTGGCGCGCAGAGTCCGCTCGTCCGGATCGGCGAAGTGAGCGATCCGTTCACGGATCTGCTGGGTGATGAATTCCCCGGCTCCGGCGGTGAGGTCCGGAGTGGCCAGCATCGAGGAGATGAACTCGGTGAACATCCCGGACCGCCCCGCCGCCTCCCACACCGCGGTGAAGGTCAGCACCAGGGCGGCGCCGCGTCGATCGGCGGGGACGTCGTCGACCATCCGGAAGATCTCCATCGGGTCCGCCGAGACGTCGGCGGTAGCGGTGAGGAAGAGCTCCGCCTTACCGCTGAAGTAGTGGTGAACCAGGGCCGGGTCGACGTCGGCGCGCCTGGCGATCGCCCGCAGTGAGACCTGGTCATAGGGTTGGGTGTCGAAGAGTCCCCGGGCAGCCCCGACGATGGTCTGTCGGGTGTCCGGGGATCCGGGACGCCGGCCGCGTGGTTTCGAGCTGGTCACCTCGCCATTGTCGTGCAGTGACCCGGCCACGACGCGGTGGGCCCGCCGCGCACAGAATCGAGGGAGATCCCAGTGACACTCGCCGACAACCCCCCGGCACACGCAACCCGGCCACGGTGGAGCACCGTGCTGTTCGACATGGACGGCACCATCGTCGACTCGATGGAGTGCATCGCCGGTGCGCTGCGGCTGATGGCCGCCGATCTCGGGATCGGCGAGCCGGACCTCTCCGATGTCACCACCTTCATGGGTCCTCCGATGCGCGACACCCTGGAGTGGGTCACCGGCTTCACCCGCGAGGACGACATCGCTCGCGCCTCCACTCTCTACCGGGACCATCACGACGAGCTGGAGTACCTCGTGACGACCTACCCGGGGATGGTCGAGCTCATCACCGACCTCCACGACGCCGGCATCCCGGTCGGGGTGGCCACCTCCAAGCGGCTCCGGATAGCCCGGCGCTGGCTGGTCGACTACCACCTCGGCGACGACGTCGACGCGGTGGCCGGCGCGTCGGAGGGCCATGCCGGGGCCGACAAGGCGGGCATCATCGCCGACTCCCTGGCCCAACTGCGCGACCAGGGCCACGACGTCTCGCGGCCCGTGATGGTCGGCGACCGGCGTCACGACATCGACGGTGCCGGCGCCCACGACATCCCCACCATCTTCGTCGAGTGGGGCTACGGCACCGATGCGGAGGCCGGGGCCGCTGCCCTCCGGGTGCACGACGTCACCGAGCTGCGAACCCTGCTGCTGGGCTGAGGGCCCCCAGGGCTGCGGTGACCATCACCTCCCGGTACGGCGTGAGCCCGGGCGTCGACCGCGCGGTCGACGCCCGGGCTCACGGGCTTCTCAGTGGAGTCGGGAGACTCAGTTGAGCTTCATCGTCCCGGTCTCTAGGAACCGGGTGTGCCAGCTGTAGGCCTCATTGAGCAGATGCGGGGTCTGCTTGAACTTGCAGTCACGCAGAGCGCGCTCGTAGTAGTCGCTCAGCATCTCCTTGTAGTCCGGGTGGGCGCAGTTCTCGATGATCTTCGGGGCGCGCTGGCGGGGGGCCAGGCCACGCAGATCGGCGATGCCCTGCTCGGTGATGATGACCATCGTGTCGTGCTCGGTGTGGTCGACGTGGGAGACCATCGGCACGATCGCCGAGATCTTGCCGCCCTTGGCCGTCGAGGGGGACACGAAGGCCGAGATGAAGGCGTTACGGGTGAAGTCACCGGACCCGCCGATGCCGTTCATCATCCGCGAACCCATCACGTGGGTGGAGTTCACATTGCCGTAGATGTCGGCCTCGATCATCCCGTTGGCGCCCAGCACGCCGAGACGACGGATCACCTCGGGGTGGTTCGAGATCTCCTGGGGGCGCAGGATGATGTGGTTGCGGTAGAAGGCCGCGTTCACATTCATCTTGTGCGCGTAGTCGGGGGACAGCGAGAACGCGGTGGCCGAGGCCACGTCGATCTTGCCGGCGTCGATCAGGTCGATCATGCCGTCCTGAATCACCTCGGTGTAGGAGGTGAGGTGCTCCAGGTCGGAGTGCAGCAGACCGTCGAGGACGGCGTTCGGGATGTTGCCGACGCCCGACTGCAGGGGCAGCAGGTTCTTCGGCATCCGGCCCTGGGCGACCTCGTTGTCGTAGAAGTCGAGGAGGTATCCGGCGATCTTGTGGGAGGCCTCGTCGATCGGCTTGAACGGCGAGTTGCGGTCGGGATCGTGGGTCTCGATGACGGCGACGACCTTGTTGGCCGGGACCCGCAGGTAGGTCTCGCCGATCCGGTCGCCGGGGTGGGTGATCGGAATCGGGACGCGGTGCGGCGGCAGCGCGAAGCCGTAGTAGATGTCGTGCATCCCCTCGAGGTCCTCCGACTGCCAGTCGTTGACCTCGATGATGATCTTCTCGGCCTTCTCGATGTACACGGCGTTGTTGCCGATCGAGGAGGTGGGGATGACGTTGCCGTCGGCGGTGATCTTGGTGGCCTCGATCACGGCGAAGTCGAGCTTGCCGAAGAATCCCTCGCGGACCTGCATGCCGAACTGCGACAGGTGGATGTCGTCGTAGTAGCTGGTGCCGTCGTTGATCTTGGCGCGCATCATCGGGTCGGACTGGTACGGGGAGCGCAGTCCGATGCCGTCGACCCCGGCCAGCTCGCCGTCGAGCTCGGGAGCGGTGGAGGCTCCGGTGAAGACGTTGACAGTGAAGTGCTCACCCTTCTCATGGGCGGCCTTGATGCGCTTGGCGAGGGCCGGCGGGAACTCCTTGGGGTAGCCGGACCCGGTGAACCCCCCGAAGCCGATCTGAGCCTTGTCATGAATGAGAGCGGCGGCATCGTCGGCGCTCATCACCTTCTGACGCATTGCCTCGTTGGCAATCCGTTCTGACATCTGTCCTCCTGCGTTGCATGCGTGAGCATTGGGCTGCATAACGTTGAGTCGCGTGGTCCGCCCCGGGTGGGCGAACGGCGTCGTGAAAGCCAGTGGTCACGATATCCGACTGCTGTTGTGTGCCGGTGGCCGGGGCCCTCCCCGCGGGTGTGGTCAGGACCGGGGGTCGGGATGGACGCCGATCTCCAGCTGGAGGGTCGTCGAACGACCTGCCGGAAGCTCGATCGCGTGCTCCTTGGCGGCCCCGGTCTCGACACAGACGAAGTCCCGCCAGGCGGTCCCGGTGAGGTCGGAACGGGTGTCCTGGCTGAGCAGCGGGTTCCACACCACGGCGGTCGGGCACCCCGCGGTCCTCAGGGTGATGCGACGCCGCCAGGCCGGGTCGACCAGGACCAGCGGTCCGGCGGGATCCTGCAGCACGGTGTCGGTGTCGGGGCGCACCGGCAGGATGTCGTCGGCGAGGGGTCCGCGCTGTCCGGTGGCGTAGTTGTGGAGATCGGCCCCGGCGACTCCCCGGACCGTGGTGCGGGAGGCGTCGCCGACCCGCAGGTAGCTGTGCCACACCGCCTCGACCTGCTGGGGATGGCCGAGGGTCGAGGTGAGGGTCAGCCCCAGTCGCAGGGCGGAGTCGGTCATCTCGACCATCTGGACGACGTCGACACCGGGCAGGGATCCGCGGTAGCGCACCCGGAGCCGGTTGGCGCTGTCTGCGAGGATCTCGCGGGTGAAGTCGATCAGACGCATCGCGCCGTGCTGGGGGTTGCGGTCATCGGCCGGGCCGTGGCCGAACCAGGGGGCGCAGACCGGGATCCCGCCGCGGATCACCCCGGGCAGCTCCTGGGGGTCGGTGGGGTCGAACCACAGCACCGGCCGGTCGGTCCATGCCAGCTGCGAGGACGATGCCGCCGGTGCACCGGCGCTGATCGCCGGGACGGGCTGCCAGGCCAGCACCTGGGCACCGTGATGGGCGACCGCCCAACGACTGTGCTGCCTGGTGAGAACGGGTCCGGGAAGGTCAATCACCCGCAGAGGCTACCGACCGAGCAGCGGCTCTGGCCAAGGACTGCGGCTCAGGGGCGGGCCCACAGGGTGCCCAGGGCGTCCAGCCGGGGGAAGGACAGCGCACCGTCGGCCGCCCCGACCACCACCGGCTTGGCGCAGAAGGCGATGCCCAGGCCGGCGGCGCCGAGCATGTCCAGATCGTTGGCTCCATCGCCCAGCGCGATGGTGCGTCTCATCGGCACCCCGAACTGGTCGGCCCACCGGCGCAGGTACCGCTCCTTGGCCGCCCGGTCCACGATCTCGCCCGCAAGGCGTCCAGTGAGTGCGCCGTCGACGATCTCCAACTCGTTGGCGGCGAGGACGTCGGCGCCGAGCTGGGCGGCCAGCGGGGCGACCATGGCGGTGAACCCGCCGCTCACCAGACCGACCCGGCAGCTCACCTGGTGTGCCTGGCGGAACAGCTCCGCCGCCCCGTCGGTCACCTTCACCGCGGCACCGGCCTCGGCCAGCGCCCCCTCCGGAAGTCCCTTGAGCAGACCGACCCGTTCGGTGAGGGACTGGGCGAAGTCGAGCTCGCCGTTCATCGCCCGGGCGGTCACCTCGGCCACCTGGTCGGCGCACCCGGCGACCTCGGCCAGCAGGTCGATGCCCTCGGTGCGGGTCACCGTCGAGTCGACGTCGCTGACGATCAGACCCGGGAACTCGTCGTTGAGATGGGGCGGCACCGCGATGATGTCGACGCCGGCGGGGCGGGCCTCGGCGGCCAGTCGCCGCACGTCGTGGAGCGGCTGGGCGGGGAGTTTGAACCCCAGCGATCGCCAACCCTCCCCGGTGAGTCCTCGGGCGGTCGCCGCCTGGCTCCAGAAGGGCTGGGCGACATGCCGCAGCGGCTCGAGACTGTCCAGGTCACACAGGAGCACGATGCGATAGGCCATGGCCTCAGCATATGGAGTTCTGCCCTTGTCGGAGCGGGCTCAGGATCCGCAGATCGTGCGGGTCACGGTGTAGGCGCGGGTCCTGGCCACCTGCCGGGTCGGCCCAACCCGCTCGTCGAGGTAGCGGCCCCAGGGCAGATGTGAGTTGTAGACGCACCACAACTGCCCCCCGGGGCGCAGCACCCGGCCGGCCTCGGCCAGCATCCTGTGGGTGGGCCCGGAGTCGCGGGCCGACCCCCGGTGAAAGGGCGGGTTGGTGACGATGACGTCGAGGCTGGAGTCGGGCACTCCCGTCAGCCCGTCGGCCTGTCGTACCGCGATGTCCAGACCGTTGGCGGCGGCCGTCATGGCGGTGGAGTCGGCCGCCGCCCAGGAGACGTCGCTGGCCCGCACCAAGACCCGGGCCCCGAACTTCTTGGCGACCGAGGCGGCGATCACCCCGTTGCCGCAGCCCAGATCCAGCACCTCGGCCGGACGGTTGTCGGGAAGATGGCGGCCGATCGACGGCAACTGGTCGAGCAGCAGGGCGGTGCCGGCGTCCAGTCCGGCGACGTGGAAGACCCCGCCGTGGGCCACCAGGTCCAGGGAGTCGATGTGCTGACGGCGCGGCCAGCCCGATCCGCGGGCAGGCCGGCTTCTGGGCCCCAACATGTGCAGCACCCGGGCGCGTCGCCGGCCCAGGCTGGCGCTGACGTCGTCGAACCAGCGCAGTCCCACCTCGTTCATCGAGCGGTTCATCCGGCGGATCCTCCCGCCGGCCACCACGTGCAGGTCGTCGATGCCGTGCCGGGCGGCCAGCCCGTGGAGGGCCGAGAGGGTCTCGTCGAGGGCGTCCAGGGACTCCGGCAGCTCCATCCAGACCTGGTGGGGAGCCTCCTGGGGAACGCCCGCGGATGAGACGGCCTCAACCCGGGCATCCGCACCGCGACCTGCCCGGGCATCGACACCGTCACCGGCCCGGCGCTCGGTCGCCGCCTCGGCCAGCGGGTTGACCAGCAGACCCTCCCCGGGGTGGTCCCTGTCCACCCGGCGGGCCAGTCTCAGGTCATCGCACCAGACGGATACGGGAGCCCAGGCCCGGGCGGCGTCGACGAGTCCGGGGCGTCCGAGAATCCAGATGTGACGCGCCCCTGCGGGGGCCTCGGCGGCGATGATGTCGTCCACGGGATCGTCCATGGGCCCCCATTATGGGCCAGCGCCCCCGGCAGCGGTCCGCGCGCTGTTAGCGTTCGGACATGCCCGAGTCCGTTCTCGAGATCCATGTCATCGCCGACTCCACGGGAGAGACGGCCGTGCGGCTGGCACGTGCCGCCCGCAGCCAGTTCGAGGGGGTGCACTGGCACATCGTGCGCCATCCGATGATCGGTTCGGTCAAGGACATGGTGGTCGCCCTGTCCGAGATCAAGGAGCGCCGGGACGCCGGGATGTGGGTCACGGTGGTCCACACCCTGGCCCTGTCGGACCAGCGTCAGATGGTCTGCGACGCCTGCGAGGCGATGGAGG
The DNA here is from genome assembly GCF_000425285.1 of Acidipropionibacterium jensenii DSM 20535. Taxonomy (GTDB): domain Bacteria; phylum Actinomycetota; class Actinomycetes; order Propionibacteriales; family Propionibacteriaceae; genus Acidipropionibacterium; species Acidipropionibacterium jensenii. The sequence goes on from NZ_AUDD01000031.1 coordinate 6,698, forward strand.
TCCAGCAGGTCGATCTGATGGGCCCGATCCTGGGGGCGATGGAGCACGCCTCCGGGCTGGACGCCGACGAGGTGCCCCGGCGTCCGGTGGGTGTGGAGGCCGACTACTTCACCCGGATCTCGGCGATGGAGTTCGCGGTGCGCAACGACGACGGGGCGATCCCCGAGCGGGTCACCGAGGCCGACATCTGCCTGATCGGGGCCTCCCGCTCGGGCAAGACGCCGCTGTCGATCTACCTGGGGTATCTCGGCTACAAGACCGTCAACGTCCCCCTCATCCCCGGCATCGAGGCGCCCGCGGAGCTCTTCGCGGTGGACCGCTGGCGGATCGTCGGGCTGACCATCGACGCCCAGCGGCTGCTGGAGATCCGCGGTCGCAGGGTCAAGGGGATGGGCGGGTTCGGCACCTCGGACGGGTACGCCGATCTGGTGAAGATCTACGACGAGCTGGACGAGGTCGGCAAGGTCCAGCGCAGACTGGGCTGCCCGGTGATCGACACCACCGGACTGGCCCTGGAGGAGGCCGCCACCCGGGTCGTCGACATCGTCGAGGAGCGTGCCCGCACCGCCGGGGCCCACCTGCGGCGTCCCGCCGGACAGTTGCGCATCCGCCCCTGAGCGGCCCGGGAGGACTCGAGCAGACTCGGGAAAGGGCTCGGATCGGATCTGCTCTCCACCGGGCAAAACGTGGAAGAATGTCGACTGCCCGGGGGCGACACTGTCCGCCGTCCCGACACGGGGTTTCATCCAGCACCGGAGTACCCCACGAGGTCACCCGTCAGGCAGATGGAACCGCGCAGATGAACCCGCAAGGCATGCGATCGAAGGAGATCCTCACGATGAGCGACCAGCACCGTTACGTCTATGACCTGTCCGAGGGAAGCGCCGACATGAAGCCCCTGCTCGGCGGCAAGGGCGCCGGAGTGGCAGAGATGAACCGGGTGGGGGTACCCGTCCCGGACGCCTTCACCGTCACCACCGAGGCCTGCGTGGAGACGATGAGGAAGGACGGCCAGTGGCCGGCCCCCCTGGCAGACCAGATCAGCGAGGGGCTCAAGCGCCTCGAGGAGCGCACCGGGATGATTCTCGGCGACCCCGACAACCCGCTGCTGGTCTCGGTCCGGTCCGGTGCGGTGATGTCGATGCCCGGGATGATGGACACCATCCTCAACCTCGGGATCTCCGATGACACGGTCGAGGCGGTCGGTCGCAAGGCCGGCAATGAGCGGTTCGCCTGGGACTGCTACCGGCGCTTCATCCAGATGTACGGCGAGGTGGTCGAGGGGATCGACTCCCACGTCTACGAGGACGCCCTCACCGCCATGAAGGCCGACCGCAAGGTCGACTCCGACACCGATCTGAGTGCTGCCGATCTCAAGGAACTCGTCGAGATCTTCAAGAAGCTGTCCAACGAGAAGCTCGGCGGCAACTGGACCACCGACCCGCGCGAGCAGCTGATGCGCGCCGTCGACGCCGTCTTCCGGTCCTGGCTCAACCCGCGCGCCTTCGTCTACCGCAAGGCCAACAAGATCTCCGACGACCTGGGCACCGCCGTCAACGTCATGCAGATGGTCTTCGGCAACCGCGGCGACACCTCGGCGACCGGCGTCTGCTTCACCCGCAACCCGGCCACCGGCGCCAAGGAGCTGTACGGCGAGTTCCTCCTCAACGCCCAGGGCGAGGACGTCGTCTCCGGCATCCGCACCCCCAAGCCGCTGGGTGAGATGGAGGCGATCCTGCCGGACGCCTACCACGACCTCATCGACACCATGCACAAGATGGAGTCTCACTACCGCGACATGCAGGACATGGAGTTCACCGTCGAGAACGGCAAGCTCTACCTGCTGCAGACCCGCAACGGCAAGCGCACCGCGGCGGCCGCCCTCAAGGTGGCCCGCGATCTGGTCTCCGAGGGAGTCATCACCAAGGAGGAGGCGCTGATGCGCATCGAGCCCGAGCAGCTCGACCAGCTCCTCCACGAGGCCATCGACCCGAACCACAGCGAGAAGGCGGTCACCGAGGGACTGCCGGCATCCCCCGGTGCCGCCGTCGGCAAGGCCGTCTTCGACGCCGACGAGGCCGCCGAGCTGGGGGAGAAGGGCGAGAAGGTCGTCCTGATCCGTTTCGAGACCACCCCCGACGACATCCACGGTGTGATCGCCGCCCAGGGAGTCCTCACCGCACACGGCGGGATGACCTCGCACGCCGCGGTGGTCGCCCGAGGGATGGGCAAGCCCTGCGTGGCCGGCGCCCGCGGGATCAAGATCGACGCCCAGGCCGGCACCCTGTCGGCCGGCGGCGTGGTGATCTCCAAGGGGGATCTCATCACCCTCAACGGGTCCACCGGTGAGGTCTTCAACGCGGGTCTGCCGCTCATCCCGCCGCAGATCAACGAGGACTTCGAGGAGGTCCTGGGCTGGGCCGACGAGGTGCGCCGGCTCGGCGTGGAGGCCAATGCCGACAACGCCACCGACGCCGCCAAGGCCCGCGAGCTGGGCGCCGAGGGAATCGGGCTGTGCCGCACCGAGCACATGTTCTTCGGCGCCGACCGGCTCCCGGCGATGCACGAGATGATCACCGCCGAGACCCCGGAGGAGCGCAAGGTCGCCGTCGACAAGATCCTGCCGATGCAGCAGGCCGACTTCGAGGGCGTCTTCACCGCGATGAAGGGGCTGCCGGTCACCGTCCGGCTGCTCGACCCGCCGCTCCACGAGTTCCTGCCGAACCTGGTGGAGCAGTCCCTCAAGGTCCAGCAGATGGAGCTCACCGGGGCCGATCCGGTCGCCCTGGACAAGGAGCGTCGCCTGCTGGCCCAGGTCAAGAAGCTGCACGAGCAGAACCCGATGCTCGGCACCCGCGGCGTGCGGCTGGCGATGCTGTACCCCGAGATCCCCGACATGCAGGCCCGCGCCATCATCCGCGCCGTCCTGGCGGTGCAGGAGAAGGAGGGCGAGACCGTCCAGATCAACATCATGATCCCGCTGGTCTTCACCGTCGTCGAGCTGGAGACCCAGCGCAGGATCGTCACCGCGGCGGCCGCCGATGAGCTGGCGAAGGCCGGCAAGGAGCTGGACGTCAAGATCGGCACGATGATCGAGCTGCCGCGGGCCGCCCTGGTCGCCGACCAGATCGCCACCCAGGCCGACTTCTTCTCCTTCGGCACCAACGACCTCACCCAGACCACCCTGGGCATCAGTCGCGACGATGCGGAGAACGGCTTCCTCACCGAGTACCTCCAGAACAAGGTGCTCAAGCAGAACCCGTTCGCCTCGATCGACGTCGACGGGGTCGGCCAGCTGGTCTCCGGCGCGGTGAAGAAGGGTCGGGCCGTCAAGCCCGAGATCTCCCTGGGCGTCTGCGGCGAGCACGGCGGGGATCCGGATTCGGTGCACTTCTTCCACCAGGCCGGTCTGGACTACGTGTCCTGCTCCCCGTTCCGGGTGCCGATCGCCCGGTTCTCGGCGGCCCAGGCGGCCATCGAGGAGAAGAACGGCGAGACGACCGTTCGCGACAAGTAGGACCGGGTCTGGTTCGAGAGGGTCGAACGGGCCTGAACGGGACCGTGTGCGGCCGAACAGGACCGGACGGGCCTCAAATGGTGCGGTCAGCGCCCCTGCCGGAGTATCCAGGACTCCGGCAGGGGCGCTGCCCCGTCCCGGGTGTCCCGTTGGGGGTGTCCCGTCACGGGGGCGGCTCGTCGGTCTCTGGAGGTCCCACGGTGTCCGGGTGACAACGGGTGCTGCGCATCTGCCCGGCTCCCGGATACCCTTTGAACGGTTGCCGCCCAGCTCGCAGCACCACCGCAGTACCTGTCAACATCCCGTCGTGGAGGACATATGTCTCAGTCATTCGGCTCCTGGCGCGCCAGCTACACACCGGGCAACTGGGTGGTGCTCGCCGGTCCGAGCTCCCTGGTGGTCATGCAGCCGGCGGTCCCACGACACTCGGAGCTGATCGCCAAGATCTGGTACCAGGTGGCCCACGCCGATGACGCCAACGCCCTGGTCCAGACCCTCACCGCGATCGGACTGTCCCAGATGCCCAGTCTCGGGGTGTTCTTCTGGTCCGGCGACCAGATGGTCTCCCTGGCCCGTGGCTCGGTCGTCGTCAAGGACGCCTCCAGCGGCAAAGTGGTCAATCACGGCGATGGCGTCCTCACCTGGCGGGAGGCCGGGCTGGATCCGTCGATCATCACCGTCGAGATGGAGGAGTCGGCCCAGGAGAATCTGGTGATGCCGCTGCTGCTCGGCGTGGTGCAGGCCTCCCGGCTCACCATCGACGCCACCGGGACCGTCGAGCCGCTGGTCGTAGAGGATGACCGCGACGCGGCATCGGCCCCTCAGGGGCAGCCGAGCCGGTCGGCGGCGCAGGATGTCGCCCCGGCGTCGGCCCGTCCCGATGCGGTGGCGGAGCAGTCCTCCGCGCCGTCCGACCAGCCCGCTGCCAGCTCGCCGGCCTCGAGCGCCTCCGCCGATGCCTTCGCCGACGTCGACGACCTGGGTCGGGCACCGGCCACCTCGGCGGACTCTGCGGACTCCCTCGGCTCCCCGGCCCCGGTCGCCCCTGCTCCCGTCGACGCTGTTCCGCCGGCCGCCCCCGGGACCTGGTCGACCCCGCCCGCCGAGGCCTCCGGGGATCTCGGCTGGGGATCGTCGGAGTGGAAGGACTCCGACGAGGACTCCTCGAAGCCGTGGCCGGCCACCTCGCGCCTGGATGACCAGGCCGACCAGGATGTCGCCCCCGATGACTGGGGATCGACTCCCTGGTCCAAACCCGACTCCTCCGCGTCCTCCTCCCAGCCTCCGGCCGCCCCTGCCCAGACGGCCGAGAAGACCGATGCGCGGTCGCCGTCGGGATGGGGGGACCCGGAGAGTTCGATGGCCCACGACGGGGCCACCATGTTCATGCCCGGTCTGGCCAACGAGTCGCCGTCGGCCGACCCGGCGGGTTCGGGTCTGGTGATGGCCTCGGAGTGCACCTCCGGCCATGCGAATCCGCCCGGCTCCCAGCATTGCCGGATCTGCTCGGCGCCGATGGACCCCTCGGGTCCCCGGCTGGTCGACCGACCGTGCCTGGGTGTGCTGGTGTGCTCCAGCGGCGACTCGATCGACCTGCTGGGGCCGGTTCTGGTGGGTCGCGCCCCCAATGGCGGCACCACCGATCCACAGGCCGCGCTGATGCGGGTGCTCTCTCCCAACCAGGACATCAGCCGCACCCATGTGCGGGTGGCGCCCAATGACTGGTCGATCGAGGTGACCGACATGAACTCCACCAACGGCACCCTGGTCCGCCATCCGGGGGAGGAGTCGATCCGGCTGTCCGCCGGTGAGACGGTGACCGTGGAGATCGGTGCCGTCATCGATCTGGGCGACGGTGTGACCCTGCAGATCGCGCCGCCGCGCGGCTGAGTCCGAACCCCGGGGTTTCCACAGGGGGAGGGGTGTCGAACCACCCCTTGGTGACCTATCGTGTCCTGATGCCCCGGTCGTCCGGGGCTCAGAGTTCATGAAAGGGACGTGTGATGGCTCGAGTCCTCATTCTGTCGGGTGCCGGGCGGTACGGCGATGCCTGGCACAACTTCGACGAGACCTCCGCGGCGGTGGCCCAGATCCTCACCGATCGCGGTCACCAGGCCGTGGTGCGGCGCAGTTGCCCCGAGGCGCTGGACACCCTGCCCGACGCCGACCTGCTGGTGGTCAACACCGGCGGCGGCGACCCCGAGGAGGGCTGGGACTACATTCCCGCGTGGTCCCGCGCCCATGCCAAGATCCTCGACCACTGGGAGTCCGGCAAGCCGATTCTCGGTCTGCACACCGCCGCCAACACCTTCTGCGACTGGGAGCTGTGGCCGACCATCCTGGGCGGCAAGTGGGTTCCCGGCGTCTCGGGCCATCCGGAGCGCTCCTACGCGGTCTTCGAGCCGATGCCGGGAGCCGAGGGACACCCGGCGCTGCGCGGGGTCGACCAGGTGGTCTGTTACGACGAGCGCTACTCGAACCTGGTCATCGACCCGTTGGCCACCCCGCTGCTCTTCCACGAGACGAGCGAGGAGTTCCAGGTGGTGGACTGGGTGATGGGCAACAACGTCATCTACGACGGACTGGGGCACTCGGGGCGGTCCTACGAGTCGGCGTCCCGGCGGATGCTGCTGTGCTCGGAGGTGAGCTGGCTGCTCAACTGGAAGAAGCGGCTGGCCGTGCAGGAGGCCAGGAAGGCCGAGGAGGACAGGAAGGCGGGCGAGGAGAGGCTGGTGTCCTCTCCCGCGACCGCCTGAGTCCCGCTCTCAACCCTCTCCGGTGTGCCGGAGAGCTCAGCCGTCCCGCTCCCGGCCCCCGCATCATGGGGGCCCGCCGGGCCTCAGTTCTGCGGGGCTCCCGCCAGGATCGCGGCGGTGGCGGAGACCCCGAGCCGGGTGGCGCCGGCGTCGATCATCGCGCAGGCCGTCGCGTAGTCGCGGATCCCGCCGGAGGCCTTGACCCCCAGCCGGCCGCCGACGGTGGCGGCCATCAGTTCCACGGCGTGCACCGATGCACCGCCAGCCTTGTGGAATCCCGTCGAGGTCTTGACGAAGTCGGCATCGGCCTGTTCGGCGCACCGGCACGCGGTGACGATCTCCTCATCGGTGAGGACCGCCGACTCGATGATCACCTTGAGGAGGGTGGGGGAGGGGGCGGCCGCCCGGACCGCGGCGATCTCGGCGGTCAGGGCGTCGGCGTCCCCCTCCTTGAGCAGTCCGATGTTGATCACCATGTCGATCTCGTCGGCTCCCAGCGCCACCGATTCGGCGGCCTCTGCGGCCTTGATCGACGGGGTGTGCTTGCCCGAGGGGAACCCGCACACCACGGCCAGGTGCACCGGGCCCAGCTCGACGTCGCGCAGCGGCAGCATCGCCGGGGAGACGCAGATGGACCAGGTGCCCAGCGACCTCGCCTGCTCGGCCAGGATCCTGACCTCGGCCGAGGTCGCTTCGGGGGTCAGCAGGGTGTGGTCGATGTACTGAGCGAGCTCGCGTGCGCTCGGATGTGCGTTCACGTCTGTTCCTTCCTTGGAGTGCACCCCTCAGGATACGGAGCCCGGCCGCTCCCGGTGGCTCCAGACCGGTCCCGGGCGTGGGCCGGGCGTGGCGCAGGTGGGCCTCGGGAATCGCGTCGAGAGCCCCGGGAGACGTCACATGACTCGTACAGATCACTCACAGACGCGGTGGGCAGACTGCGGCCATGGACAGCATCGAGAACCCGCATCCCTCACAGACCACCCCCTCGGGGACTGAGTCCCGCATCCCCGCGGAGCACCCCTCGAAGGCCACTGCCTCGGCAGGGTCCGCAGGTCGGACCGGCCGGGGCGGCTGGCGTCACCGGGTCCGCCGCATGGTGCTCGGCATCGCCGCCGGGGCGACGATCGCGGTGGCCGGGACCGGGGCGGTCAGCGCCCAGGAGGCCGCGGCCGCCGGCGTCCCGACCCACAACTACGCGGTCCTCACCCAGACCGTCCATCTGCCGAGCGCATCGGCCGAGCCGAAGGGCGACGACGACTGAGCGGGCGCCTGTTCTCGGCGCTCGGTTCGCCCACATGATGTGGGTGCTCCACCCGTTGGCCGGGCTCAAGGCGGCGGCGGCGCTGGGGCCGCTGCTCCTCGCTCGGGATGACGCAGCCAGAGATGACGCAGCCAGAGATGACGCAGCCAGAGACGACACAGCCAGAGATGACGCAGCCAGAGATGACGCAGCCAGAGATGACGCAGCCAGAGACGACACAGCCAGAGATGACGCAGCCAGAGATGACGCAGTGTTGCCGTGGGACTGGGTGTCAACCAGTCCCACGGCAGCTCTGACAGGGCTCGCCGGTGGCGGCCCTTCTCAGCTCTTGGCGCTGGTGAGGTCGTAGACCGTCACGCCGCCCACTGTCCTGGCGGTGAAGGTGGAGGTCACCCAGCTGGTGATGGCCGATGATGCGCCGCTTTCGGCGCCACCGGAGCCGCCGGTTCCCCTGTGGCGTGTGGTGCTTCCTGCACCGGTACCGCGGGAACCGCCCCACTGGCCCATCTCACCGGTGCCCGAGCCGCTGGGTCCGGTGCCCGCACTCCCGAAACCGGACGCCCCGTCTGCGGTGGGGGCGCCGGACGACGAGTTCTCGGTCGTGCCGCCGCCCATCCGGCCTCCCATGCCACCGCCGCCGATGAAGTAGCGGATCTTCCCGTCGGCCACGTACTGCTTGAACTGGGCCAGGGTGATGTTGTTGTCGCTGCCGGACCAGCCGCCGATGGAGAACACCGCGGTGTCGGTGGACAGGATGTATCCGGCCGCGGTCTGGTCTCCGACAACGGCCGCAGACCACTTGGTCCCGGCGCTGTTGAGGAGCTTCACCAGTGCGGTGCTGGTGGACGTCGTGCCCCCCATGCCACCGCCTCTGGAGGTGGTGCCCCCGGCGGACCGGCCCTGCTGACCGGTCTGGCCCTGCTGACCGGTCTGGCCACCGGAGGCTCGTGCGTCACCGCCGGTCGGGCTGCCGGGCGCGCCGGAGCTGGCTGAGCGGCCCTGCGCACCGGGGCTGCCCTGTCTCCCGGAGCCGTTCTGCATCTCGGAACTGCCCTGTGCCCCGGACTCTCCGGAGCTGCCCGAACCTCCGGGTACCGCCGGGCGCTGTCGCGAGGAGCCGGCCGCAGCACCTCCGGGGCCACCCATGCCACTGCCGGACATCCCGGCAGGACCCGAGGTCGGCGTCGAACCGGAGTGCGCAGTCACGACGGTGGCGGCCGTCCAGGCACTCGTGGGAGCCACCGCGGCCAGCGACCCCACCAGCAGCGAGCCGACCGCGATCCGCTTGAGCACGATGGCCCCGGTCGGTGATCTCAGCGATCCGGCGACCAGGAAGACGATCGCACCGGCCAGACTCCCGATCAGTGCCAGCCAGCGGATCCAGGACTGCCACCCGGATGCGTAGACCCCGAGCAGGTGGAACCCCCAGGCCCCGGTGAGGACGACCGCGACGGCCAGGCAGACGCGCTTGAGCGTGGCGACCGTCGTGCTGTCACCCTCGCCGGGCCACAGGGCGGCCGCACCACTGCCGATGGTGCCGCCGATCAGCGGTGCCAGCGCCACCGCGTAGTACGGATGGATGGTGCCCTGCATGACGCTGAACACGAGGGCCGTGACCACCATGGAGGCACCCCACAGCATGATGCCGGCACGCTGGCGGTCGTGGAGTGGACGTCGTCCGCGGGCGATGAGCCCTGCCACCAGCAGGAGGAGGGCCGCCGGGAGCAGCCAGCTGATCTCGGTGGCGAAGGCCGAGTTGACCATCCGCAGCAGGCCCGCCTCCCCGCCGAACGAGGCGTTGCCACCCCCTGCTCCGCCTCCTCCGCGGTTGCCGTCGCCACCCAGGACCCGCCCCAGGCCGTTGTAGCCGAGGGCCAGTTCCCACAGCGAGTTGTTCTCGGAACCTCCGATGTACGGACGTGAGGAGGCCGGCCAGACCGCGCACAGGGCGATCAGCCATCCGGCCGAGACGACCATCGAGGCGGTCGCCACCAGGAGGTGCCAGATCCGGGTCCACCAGCCCCGCCGGGCGCACAGCAGGTACACCAGACCCAGAGCGGGCAGGATGAGCACACCCTGGAGCATCTTGGTGAGGAAGGCGAGCCCGATGAGCCAGCCGGCGCCGATCAACCACCACAGGGCGGTGCGGCCACGCTCGGTCTGAAGGGCGCGCACCACCATGTAGGCGGCCGCCGTCAGGCACGCGGCCAGCATGGCATCGGGGTTGTCGAACCGGAACATCAGCGCGGCCACCGGCGTCACCGCGACCACCGCACCGGCGATCAGACCCGCCAGGTGCCCGGAGAGGCGGCGCACCGCTCCGTAGCTGAGCGCCACGGTGGCCACGCCCATCAGGGCGTTGGGCAGCAGCAGACTGAAGCTGGAGAACCCGAGGATCCGCGCCGACAGGCCCATCAGCCAGATCGCTGCGGGCGGCTTGTCGACGGTGATCGACAGCTGGGAGTCCAGACTCGCCCACAGCCAGGCGCGCCAGCTCTGCGTCGACGACTTCACACTGGCGGCGTAGAACTCGTTCGCATATCCGGAGATGGTGAGTTCATACAGGTACAGGAATGCGGTGATCGCGACAAGTCCCCACAGTGCCGGGCGCGCCCAGCGCGGATCCTCACGGCGGCCGGTGAATGCGCGGATGTACCACGCGCGTTCCGGTGCGGCACCCGAGGACTGTCGGCGTTCGGAATCAGTTCTCTCTGGGATGCCTCTTCGAGGATGGGGGTCTTCGACCGTGACGGATGTCATATGAGTTCCTCTCGAAATCTCTGAGTGGCAGTGTTCAAGAGTCCACGGAATTCGTGTGGGATTTCTGTGAGCAGAGCGTGGCAGATATGAGAACAGGGAATTGTCCGGCGAGCACACACCGGGCGACGCGCCGAGGACCCACCTCGGCGCGAAAGGGCGTCCGGGGTGGGTCGGCGGCTGCCGGGGGCGGGGTCACCCGGCCGACACCTGCGCGGAGGCGGGGTCGGCGTCGTGGTGGATCACCGCCCGAAGGGTGGCGAAGCGGACCAGGGTGGCGATGGCGTTGGCGACCAGGAGCACCAGCACCTCCGCCCAGCGCGGCACCGTGGTGGCCCAGTGGTGGAGGCCCCACAGCGAGCCACTGGTGAGCAGCAGCCCGACGCCGAACGCGATCAGCCCGCTGGCCTGGTGCTTGAGCATCCCGTCTCGGTTGTGCAGGCCGAAGGTGTGCCTGCGATTCGCGCTGGTGTTCCAGATCTGGGTGATCAGCAGCGACAGCAGGTTGGACAGCTGCGGTCCCATCGCCATCCGGGCCAGCAGGTAGATGACGTAGTAGGCGAGGGTGCTCACCACGCCGACCACACCGAAGCTGACGAGTTCGCCCATCAGTCCACGGGGCTGGCGGCGGGGTGCGCCGGCCGAGCTGGCCGTGTCGGCGTCGCGCTCCAACTCCGCGCGGAGCCCGGCGAGCGGGATCCGCCCGGTGGCGAACCCCTTCATCAGGCGGGCCACCCCCTTGAGGTCCTCGGTGGCGGTACCGACGATGTGGACGGTGGAGTCGGGGTCGTCGATCCAGTCCACGGGCACCTCGTGGATGCGCAGGCCGGCGCGCTGGGCGAGAATCAGCATCTCGGTGTCGAAGAACCAGTTGTTGTCCTCGACCAGCGGCAGCAGGTGATGGGCGATGTCGGAGCGGATGGCCTTGAAGCCGCACTGGGCGTCGGAGAAGGACACCCCGAGGACGGTGTGCAGGATCAAGTTGTAGGAGCGCGAGATGAACTCACGCTTCGGCCCCCGCACCACCCGCGAGGAGGACGACAGTCGCGAGCCGATCGCCAGGTCGGAGTGTCCCGACAGCAGCGGTGCCACCAGTGGGGCGAGGGCCCGAAGGTCGGTCGACAGGTCGACGTCCATGTAGGCCAGCACCGTGGCGGTGGACCCCAGCCAGGTGAGTTTGAATGCGCGTCCCCGGCCCTTCTGGTCCAGGTGGACCGCACGCACCCCGTCGAGCCGGTCGGCCAGCTCGGTTGCGATGAGCCAGGTGTCGTCGGTGCTGGCATTGTCGGCGATGGTGATTGTTGCCGGCCACGGGAGGTCCTTCTGCAGAAAACGGTGCAGCCGGGTGACGGATTCTCGAAGGTCCTTCTGCTCGTTGTAGACCGGAATGACGATATCGAGGGCGGAATTGACCGCGGGGGTACTGGTCATCGATGTCCGGGGAAGCGTGTCAATGAATGTCATGGCGTTGTCTCCTTCTGAACAAGAGACTTCCGCGTGCAATGAGGTGTTGGCTTTGGCGGCATTGTGGAGAATCTGTGCCGTCATGATGTCGCCTGTGAGAGGTCATAGATTGATGTGCCGCCCACGGACTGTGCCGTGAAGTTCTTGGCGACCCAGGTGGAGATCTCGGAGCTGGCGCTGGAACCGGAGGTGGTGGATCCGGAGCCGGCGTTGGATCCGGCGGCGCCGCCGGAGCCGGTGGAGATGTAGAAGTGGATCCTTCCCTGCGCCACCAGCTGTTTGAACTGGCTCAGCGTGGGCGCCGGGTCCGTGCCGTTGTAGCCGCCGACGGCCATCACTGGATAGCCGGTGGCGAGCTGGTAGCTGGCGGCGTTGTTCGACCTGGGTGACGGCCGCCACCCAGGTGTAGGAGCCGGCACCCGATGACAGAAGGGTCCTGGCGGCGGTGGAGACCTGGGCGCTGCCGTTGAGGCCGCCCATCCCGCCGCCGGTGCTGCCGGGCCGGCCGCCCTGGCGCGCGGGGGTCGACCCGTTGGTCCCTCCGGTGGACTGGCCTGCGGCCATGCCGTTGGGTCGACCTCCGGTCTGGCCGGCGCCGGGCGTCCGACCAGTTCGGGTACTGCCCGTCCCCGACTGCCCGGGTCCGCCCTGGCCGTTCTGCGGCTGTCTCTGACCTGCCTGACCCCCTGGACCTCCCCGGCTCGTCCGGCCCGCCTGGCCGCCCGCTCCGCCGGGGCCGCCGCCCTGACCGCTGGAGACCGGTCCCGCAGTGATGATTGCGCCGGTGTGCGGGGTGACCGCCGTGTTGACCGAGTAGCCGACAGGGCCGGCGAGCCCGGCGGCCGGGGCGATCGCCAGGGATGCCCTCGCGATCCCGGCGGGAAGCAGCGGACCGAGGAGCAGCCCGAGGGAGGCGACCAGTCCGGCGACGCCCACCGCGGCCGCCAGGATCATCCAGGCCCCACCGGCCTGCGAGAGCAGGTAGATCGCATAGCCGGCGGTCACCGCCGTGGACGCGGCCAGCGCGATGCGGCCCGTCCACCGGTCCCGGTGCTGCCAGCAGACGGCGGCCCCCAGACCGACCGCTCCACCGATCCACGGTGCGAGGGCGACCGTGTAGTAGTCGTGGTAGATGCCCGACATGAACGAGAACGTGAGGGCGGTGACGACCAGCGACCCGGCCGTCGCGATGACGCCGGCCAGCGTCTGGGTCGACGGCGTCGACCTCGCGTTCGAGGGATCGAGACGACGGGTGGACAGACCGACCCAGCCCCTGCGCCCGATGAGGACCACGGCCGTCACCGACAGGATGAGGGCCGCCGGGATGAGCCAGGTGACCATGCCGGCCGAGGTGCCGTCGAACAGCCGGGTGATCCCGGTGCGTCCCCAGGACCCCGCCCCGGTGGTGCCGCCGGGAACCACCGATCCGGTCTCGTTGCCGGTGATCCGGCCCAGTCCGTTGTAGCCGAGCACCAGCTCCAGGAAGGAGTTGGTCTGCGACCCGCCCATGTAGGGACGGGAGGAGGCGGGCACCAGTTCGAAGACGGCGATGTACCAGCCGGCCGAGAGCACCATGGTGCCAAGGGCCGTCAGCAGGTCGACGAGCTTGTGCCTCCAGCTGCGCGGCGCGGTGATGACGTAGGCGATCAGCAGGGCGGGCAGCACCAGGAAGGACTGCAGCATCTTGGTGAGGAAAGCGAACCCGACCGCGGTCCCCGCCCAGGCCAGCCATCCGCGCGAGCCCTTCTCGCAGGCTCGCAGCACGCAGTAGGTGGCGACGACGAGCAGCAGGGTGAGCAGGGCGTCGGGGTTGTTGTAGCGGAACATGAGGGTCGCCGAGGGCACCGTCGCGAAGACGGCCGTGGCACCCATCGCCGCCCAGTGGGCGCGGTTGTGCAGAGCGCTGGTCTCGGGGGTGACGTCGCGCCAACCGCCGTGGGCCAGGACCCGGCGCACCGTGACGTAGAGGACGGCGGCCGCGGCGACCCCCTCGAGCGCCTCGGGCACCAGGATCGCCCAGGAGTTGACGCCGAAGATGCGCACCGAGATGCCGATGATCCACAGGAATGCCGGTGGTTTGTCGACGGTGATGAAGTTCGCGGCGTCCGAGGACCCGAAGAACAGCGCCTTCCATGACTGTGAGGCCGCCTGCGCGGCCGCCGAGTAGAACGAGTTGGCCCAGCCAGAGGCCGACAGGCCGATGATGTAGAGGCATCCGATGGCGAGGAGCAGGAGACCGAGACTGGCCGCCCGCCATACCCGGCCGGCTCGCAGCGACGAGCGGCGGGACCCACCGCGCGCACCGGCCCGGAGCGCGGCCCTGCGTTCGGTGGGGTCCTGGGAGGCGGCGTCCTGGGCGGTGGTGTCCTGGGCGGTGGTGTTCTGGGAGGCGGCGTCCTGGGCGGTGGTGTCCAGTGTGGTGGGGTCCCGGGTAGTGCTGTTCCGGGCAGCGTCCTGTGGGGCGGTGACGCCGGACATGAGTCGTGTGTGCGTGGGACCGAGAGCCGCTGGATTCTCCATGGCTCCCAGCCGACTGCTGGATCCTGTGCGTCCCGTGTGGGTGGCGGATGCCGCCGGCTAGGTGTACTTCCCCGGGAGGTTGTGAACGGGTGAGGTAGCGAAGACCTCCGGGCAGGATGTGGGTTACCACACTCACTCTCCTGACCACGGAGGTCTTCGTGACTCACGCTAACGCACCCTTGACACCGGAAGGGCGTCGTCGTCTTGCTGTTCTCGTCGTGGAACAGGGCTGGTCGTTGCGGCGGGCGGCGGAACGGTTCCAGTGCTCGCCCGCGACGGTGAAGCGGTGGGCCGACAGGTACCGGGCAGGGCTGCCGTTGATCGACCGTAGTTCGAGGCCCACCTCGTCACCGAACCGGCTTTCGCGTAAGACGGAGCATCGGATCGTCGCG
>NZ_AUDD01000032.1 GCF_000425285.1 Acidipropionibacterium jensenii DSM 20535
CTTGCGAGAAGATGTACGTGTAGCGGACAGCTACTGTGATTCCTTCGCGAAGAAGGCTGCCGCTTTTTTTAGGAACTCGTTCTCCATCCGGGCCTCACGGAGATCCTTCCTCAACCGTTCGAGTTCGGCCGACTCGGCACTGGTGAGGTTCTCGGTTTCCGGGTCCGGATTCTTCTTGCGATACTCCTTGACCCATACACCGACAGTCTGAGCGACAAGATTGTATGATTCTGCTACGGCTTTGATGGTGCGATGCTTGTCCACGACTTCAAGAACGACCTGGTTCTTGAACTCGGGACTGTACTTCGATCCTGACATGATGTGATCCTACCCGATTCTCGAAACTATGATTTTCCTCAAGAGTCCGGGAAGCTTCACTCAGTCCAGTCAGGGGTCGTGAAGGTAGCGTGGTGCACGTCGAGGTCTTCCAGATGGCGAGTGTAGGAACTTCCATCATCGGAAGACCTCGACCCCTACCGGGCATCAACACGCCCAACCACCTACCCCCTCAACTGCGAAGAGCCA
Organism: Acidipropionibacterium jensenii DSM 20535; assembly: GCF_000425285.1. GTDB lineage: Bacteria > Actinomycetota > Actinomycetes > Propionibacteriales > Propionibacteriaceae > Acidipropionibacterium > Acidipropionibacterium jensenii. Next base: position 526 of record NZ_AUDD01000032.1, read on the forward strand.
CTTAAAGGGCTCCTCCAGGGCGCTAGCAAGAGCAATGTGGTTTCAATTTGGAAGTGGGATCGAAATGCGTGGAGAAAGACTGCTTTTAATGCGGCAGATAGCGAATCCATGATGTGAAAGATAGTCGCTCTTCATTGCGATTAGTCGCTGTTGTGCTGAAGTTTGATCGTTTCTGGAGAACCGTTCGTTTGCAGTCTTTGAGCTTCGTTTATCAGAGATTGTTCTGAACGAGAGTATTCATTGTCTGAACCGAGCCCGAGTTGGTTTATTTAGTTGGCGTCTTAGGGCACTATTCATCGGTGATTACCAGCCGATTCTGTAGAGTTCGAGTCGGGTGACGATCCTGATGATTGTGGGGAGTTCAGAGAGGCGGCCCCGGTATCCTTTTGCAAGAATCTTCCAGTTCTTGAGCTGACCGATAATGTGCTCGATGGCCGAACGGAGGCTGGACACGTCATGATTGAAAGTCTTCTCCCAGTCGAGACGGTCACGCCCGGGAGTCTTCTTGATGGGCGTGATCGCGGTGGTGGCGATGTAGGCGGTGTCGGCGATCCAGCAGGCCTGCGCCTCGTGGAGGATCTCCTGCCACCCGCACAGCTGGATCGCCGCGGAGTCATGACGCGATCCCGGTGCCGGCTCCGAGGTGGCGATCAGGTCCCCGGCCAGGGTGCCGGCGACCTGGATGTTGAGGCACTGGACGTGGTGCTTGCCGGAGTAGTTGGCCTTCGACTGCCCGCTGGCCGGGCGGTTGCCGGTGGGGATGAATGTGCCGTCGACCAGCACCGGCTCGCCCTGGGCCACGGCTTCCTGGAGGCTGACGCCGTTGAAGGCCAGGACCTCGTCCAGCAGGGGAAGGACACGCCGCCAGATACGGGAGACCGAGGGCTGTGAGATGGCGTACAGGTCGGCGGCGCACATCTGGACCATGTCCTGGCGTAACAGCACCAGCGTGAGTTCGACCTGGCGGTACAGGCCCAGCCGGTGGCCCCGCAGGTCGATGCCCTGGCATGTGAGGATGTCGTGGACCCGGGCGACGAGTTCGGTCATGTCATCGGGGTCGGGTCCTGTAGTAGTCTGGTAATGCATCGGCCTTCTCCAAATACATTGTTCTGGTGTGGTAACCACATTGTATTTGAAGAGGCCGATGCTTTTCTTGAAGACACCCCTAAAACGTCAATACAGCCCTCCGTGAATAACGCTCTTAATACGCCCCATTCTCTGGCTTGAGAATTGTGGTGATCGTCTTGGCGACGATGATGATGTCTGAGATGGGCGACCAGTTCTCGACGTAGCGGAGGTCCAGTCGCATGCCCTCCTCCGGGGACAGATCGGAGCGGCCGCAGATCTGCCACAGGCCCGTGATCCCAGGCTTGGTGAGCAGGCGCCGCTTGTAGGCGGGGGTGTACTCGGCGACCTCGCGAGCCATCTGCGGTCGAGGGCCCACGACGCTCATGTTCCCCTTGAGAACCGTCCAGAACTGGGGAAGCTCGTCGATCGAGTACTTGCGAAGGGTTGCGCCGATCTTGGTCATACGCGGATCGTGATCGAGCTTGAAGAACAAGGCGTGGCCGCCGGCGTCGTCGATGAGCTTCTGGATCTTGGACTCAGCGTTGACGCTCATCGAGCGGAACTTGTGGATGGTGAAGGGCTCACCATTCTGACCCACCCGCTGCTGCCGGAAGATCACTGGTCCACTATCCTCGCGCTTGATGAGGATCGCAGTGATGAGAAAAACAGGGGAGAGAACGATGAGCGCGATTACGGAGACCACAATGTCGAAGGCCCGTTTGACGGCGTACTTCCATCCGGAGAAGACGGGGATATCGACGTGAATAAGTGACACACCAGGCGCGTCGGTGTAGTGAGCGCGCGGTCCAACAATGTCCATGACACGCGGCGTGACGACGAGAGCGGTTGAGGATCCCTCGAGGTTCCATGCGAGTCGGCGCAGGTACGTGTCGGGAAGGCCCTCGGTGGCGATCACGGCGTCAAAGGTGGTCGAGTTGGCAGTACCGAGCAGCTGGTTGGCGCTGAAGGTGGGGATGCCAGCAACGTCACCGGGCTGATCCTCCTGGTCGAGGAGGCACACGCCCAGTGGTTGGAAGCCGGCGTCAGTGTGGCGCCTCAGATCGCCGACAACGCGTTGAACCTGGTCGGTCGGTCCGACCACGGCGCACGAGGTGAGGTTCTTGCCATGGCCGCGCGTGGTGTTGATCCACGCTCGGGCCAGCCATCGCCCGAAGAGCAGCAGGAGTACGCCGATCGGCAGGAGGGCGATGAACAGGGATCTCGCGAACTGGGCCTTGAGGATGTAGGAGGCGATGGCGATGGCGCCGAACATGTAGAGGCTCAACTTGGTGACCCGCATGTACTCCTCGACGCCGGAACCCGTGATCCACGGGTTGCGAGAGCCGCCTGTTCCCAGAACAACAAGCCAGATCACTCCCAGGAGAGGAGCTATGACGATGTAGGGCAGTCCAGCGACCTCTTCAAGGATCAGGTCAGCCGGAGTCATCAAGGCGGTTGAGAATGCCACTGCGATGGCAATCGCCACGGCATCCGTGGCGACGAGCACCATCCGGAAGATGCGGCCCCACGCGGGCTCACGAGTCTGGCGATGCAAGACGCGCTCGCGGCCGGGCGCGGCGGTTGTCGTCCCCGGTGCTTCGACGGTGAGCTCATCAGTTGCCATGTGTGTCCGCCTCGTGTCCAGGTCGAGGGAAACCGGCGTGTTCGCCGTCCCGCTGCAGAAATCGCTCAAACCCGCTGCCGAGTTTGGCAATCAGCAATCCTGATCCTAGGTTAAGAATTCACAGACTGACAACTCGGTCAGAACCAGTAGTCATGGCCTTATGAACCGTTGGAAGTGCCGCGCCACAAGGGGAGATTTGTCGGCCAATGCTCATCCTGGCGCTCCTCTTGCTCGGAGCTGACCGTGACGCCGACCGCAGAACAGTCCCCAGAATGGGGGACCACGGGCATTCGCCTGGTCTCCGAGGCTGCCTCCGCAGCGCTCTGAGATGGCGGCACGAGCTGACTCGTATGGTCAGAATCTTCCGACTCTGTGGGGATGCGTCGCTTCTGCGCTGAGGTGTACTCCGACTTGGAGTACTCGTACCCGTACTCGGCGTCGCCGTAGCGCAGCCTGGCCAACTTGGAGGAGGCGGCCCGATTGAGCACGACTCCTGCGATTCTGCCCTCTCCGTGCTTGAGGGATGCGATGGCGTGTTCGAGCTGTTCGGCTCGTGTGTGGCCTGCGGAAGCGACGACGACGATCGCGTCAGCAAGGTGAGAGAGCACCACCGCGTCGGTCACTGGCAGGACCGGCGGCGCGTCCAGGATCACGTTGTGGTTGCGGGCCAGGTGCTTGACGAGATCGGCCATTCGGGCTGATCCGAGGAGCTCGGACGGGTTCGGGGGAGTGTCAAAGGCCGGCAGAACCGAAAGGCCGGGTATCCCGGTCGAGTGGAGAGTGCTCTCGACGGGCGCTGAACCGATGAGGACCTGAAGCAACCCGAGCGGCCCGCGAAGGTCGTAGGTACCAGCCATGCTGGGGCGGCGAAGGTCGGTGTCGACCAGGACGACGTCATCGCCTGCGACGGCCATCACCTTCGCCAAACCCGCAGCCACTGATGACTTCCCATCACCCTGCAATGGGGAGGTGACGAGGATGACCCTCGCCTGGTGGTCGATGTTGGTGTAGCGCAGATTGGTTCGGAGCTTGCGCAGAGACTCGGCCGCTTGGAAGTCGTCCTGCGGGTCCGAGTCGGTTCGAGCGATGCCCTTCGACTGGGGAAGGACCGCTGGGCCGCCCCCTTCATTCGGTCCGGTCGCTCTGTGAGTCGTCGGTTTCGATTTGATGGGTGCACTGCCGAGCGTACTCGGCCGGGGGTAGGTAGCCGAGCGATGAGTGCCGACGCTGATGGTTGTACTCGGTCTTCCAGTCGCCGATCACGACCTGAGCGTGCAGCAGTGAGTAGAAGCTGTTGATGTTGAGGCACTCGTCGCGGAGGCGGCTGTTGAACGATTCGACGTATCCGTTGTGCCAGGGCGAGCCGGGCGGAATGTAGAACAGGCCGGTGCGGGTACCCGCCCAGTCGGCCATCGCGTCGCTGATGAACTCGGGCCCGTTGTCGCTGCGGAGCACACCCGGTGCACCGCGGACGGCGACGAGCTCTTCGAGGTGGGCGGTGAGCCGGTCGGCGGTGATCGACCGCTCCACGAGCCCGCCGATGCATTCGCGGGTGTGCTCGTCGACGATGGAGCAGATCTTGATCGGGCAGCCCCGCTCGTCGGCGTCGAACTGGAAGTCCACCGCCCATACGAGGTTCGGTGCGACCGCCGCCGGGGCGTCGACGGTCGAGGATCCGACACGCTTGCGGCGTCGCCGCTGCGGGACGCGGAGGCCTTCGGCTCGCCAGAGGCGTTGGATCTTCTTGTGGTTGACCGCCCAGCCCTCACCCCGGGCGTCGTGATACGCCCGCCGGTACCCGTAGCGGGGATGCTTCTTCGCCCACGCGCGCAGCCAGTCTCGCAACGCGCGATCAGGGTCGGCGACCGTGTCGCCCTTGAGCGGGCGACGGTACGCGGACCTGCTCAGCCCGGCCAGACGGCACGCCATCCGCTCGCTCACCTGCAGTGTCCTGATCAGGTGCGAGACGGCGGCGCGGCGCCTGCCCGGGCCTAGAAGTTTCCCTCGGCCAGCTCCTTGAGCGCAGCCTTCTCCAGCTCCGCTTCGGCCAGCAACCGCTTGAGCGTGGCGTTCTGCTTCTCCAGCTCCCTGAGGCGCTTCGCGTCGTCGGCCTTCAGTCCGCCGTACTGGTTACGCCACCGGTAATACGTCTGCTCGGATATCCCAAGCTCCCGACACACCGCGGCGATGTCGCTGCCGTCGGCGAGCATCCTGTCGGCCTGCCCGAGCTTGCGGACGACCTGCTCCGGGGTGTGACGCTTCCTGCTGTTCGACATGATCTGACCAGTCTCCCTGCCCGCAACCACGGGCGACAGGACGACTCCCAGAACCACCGGACCTAAAAAACGGGGTCAGCCCACCGCCAGTACCGCTGACTTGAATCGGTCTGTGATGTCGTCTGCAGTGCGCAGGCGGGTGTCAAAGTGCTGCCTGGCGAACGCTGCGAGAAGGCCGATTGCCAGTCCACCGAGGATTCCGATAGTCAAGTACTTGACCGGTGAGGGGGCCTTGGTGATCTGCGAGAGGCTTGCCGGAGCCATCATGACGACCTGAACGGGCGAGGTCTCGCCCTCCAGACGCCTCACCTGGGCGGCAGACTGGGTGACGACGGCGTCCGCGATACTGCGAGCTCGCTGGGGACTGTCCCCAGAAGCGGTGACAACAATCGTCAGGGAGTTGGTGGCATTGGAGGCGCTGATGTCGCCGACGAGATCGGCCGGAGTGGTCTCCAGGCCAAGTTGCTTGATGACGCTCTGAGCCACGGACTGGGATGTGAACACAGAGACAAAGGCCTTGGCCTTCTGAATGGCCAGCTGCGATGCGGCGAAGTACGAGTTCGAGTCAGTGGACCCACTGGTGTTGGTCGGAACCGCGACGCGGACATAGGCGGTGGCCTGCGCAGAGTACTTGGTCGGCGTTGCCACAAGCAGGCCTGCGGCCGCGACGGCACCGAGCAGGGTGCACGTGACAATGGTCCCCAGCCGACGTCTTGTCAGCTTCAGGAAGTCTCGGAGCGTCATGGTACGGGGTCCTAGTCCACTCGGAAAGCACACACTCGGTGGCCGTGCGGCATATTGCCGGAGTCATGATACTGGTTCGCTGCCGCAGGTTGTTCTTGCAGGCAAACGACTCTCTTGACAAGAGGGGAGGAGCTTGCTAATTGGTGAATGTGCGTGATGGGGGTGCCGCGACCTGTTCAGGGGGAGTCATGGGAGGATCGTGACCATGCAGTTGACCAGCGGAAATGCCAGACGTGCTCACCTGCTGTTTGTCTGCACGGGAAACATCTGCCGGTCTGCATTCGCCGAGGTGTGCTTGGCCTCGCGTCTTCGATCGACCTCCACGGCCATGGTGAGATCCGCCGGAGTGATGGCGGTTGTCGGCAACGCCATGGAGCCCCAGATGGCTCGAGAAGCCGCCATGAGGGGCATAGATGCATCGGCTCACCGAGCCCAGCAACTCACTGGCCGGTTGCTCAAGGGGGCGGACATCGTGATGGTCTTCGGGCCTGAGCATGCAGAGTGGATCGCCCGCGAGTACCCGGAGTATCTGGGTCGAGTGGTCTCGCTCGGGCAGTTGGCCGCTGTGCTGAGAGTCCAGCCTCGTCGTGCCCTGATGAATGTCAACGATCTTGTGAGGGATGTCCGTCAGCAACGTCCCGAAGTGGCAGACGAGGACTGGATCGAGGATCCTTTTCACAAGGGGAAACAGGCGATGGCAAGGGCCGCAGACGCGATCTGGAACGACGTCGAATTGATGGTGAACAGGATCGAGTGGCCCTCATGATGTGGAGCTCGGCACACTGCCAGGCGGATTCCCCGCGGGCGCCGGTGCGGTGGTAGACGCGCACAACCCCGATACTGTTCGCATGGCCTTCGAGATTCTGGTCGTGTGCACCGGAAACATCTGTCGCTCCCCGATCGCCGCGCAACTGCTTGCTGTCGGCCTCGATGCCGCTCATGTGCACAGCGCAGGTGTGGCAGCCGTGGTCGGCTCCGACATTGCTTCAGGGATGCTGGAGGCGATCGAGCGCGCCGGGGTTCCGGTGGTGCCGCACGCCGCCCGTCAGGTGACCGAGCCCATGATCGCCCACTCGGACCTGGTGCTCACGATGGACACCGACCAGCGAAGCTGGATTCTGGGACGAGTCCCGATGGCGCTCAAGCGGGCCTACACGCTGCGTGAGTTCGCCCTGATCTGCGACTACCTCGACACCTCCGGCGAGATCACCTGGCCCGTGCGCCTGGACGATGAGTCCCGGCTCCAGGACCTGATGGACCGAGCCAGTCAACAGCGCGGCCGATTCCCACTCGGCCCGAACCTCGTCATCGACGACCCGTTCCGCCGCGAGGCCGAGGACTACGACCGGGCACTGGCCGAGATCAGGGCGGCCGTCGACCAGATCGTCACCACCGTCAGACACAGCCCGAGGAACAGGGCGGCCCAGATCGGCTGACCTGCGCCGGGCCCGCTGGCCTGCGGCGCACCACGCGATCTGAGCCTGTCCCTGTTCTCAGGGGCCTTGGCGCGCATTCTCGTGATGGCGTCCGACCAGCTGGAAGAGCACCGCCGCGATGGCGACCCCGATCCACCCTCCGACGGAGTTCTCCACCACATTCCAGAAGTACGGCCGGCGGTGAATCTGCGGCAACAGGAACTGCAGCAGCTCCGCGGCGGTGCTGATGAGCATCCCCGCGACACCCCAGATCCACAGCGGGACCTTCCGCCAGGCCAGCGCCAGCAGAAGAGTCACCGGCACGAAGGCCGCGATATTGCTTGCAACGTCCCCCACGGCGGTGGGATGGGCCTGGGCGATGTGGTGCGCCACCGTCTGGACCACGTGGGCCACCCTGAGCTTCAACACTGCGATCAGTCTCGGATCGGGGAGCAGCACCGCGATCCCGATCATCAGCAGATAGATCAGCGCGCACAGCCTCGCCAGCACCGAGATCCCGTCCACCACCGGACGGTCTTGGATCTGCTGGTCGGACACCTGGTGGACCGGCCACGGGTAGGAGAATCTCCTGCCCCCCTGCGGTGGCGTCGAACTCCCCTGGGACTGCGACGGGCCGCCCCATGACTGCGTCCCGGGTTCGGGAGGCAGCCGGTATCGCGGCGCGTTGCTGGGGGAGGTCACGACTTCACAGTACGAGCCGCGTGCAACGATCTGGTGCCAGGGGCGCTCAGTGGTCATCCGCCGCACTCAGCCGCACCACCGCAGCCCCCGGACCCCGGAACCGGATCGCCGAGCCACTGACCGAGATCGGGGACCAGCCCGCCAGCACCTCGGGAGTACCGCCCTCCAGGATCTCGGCAAGATCGACCTGGGCCTCGCCCTCGGCCCTGCTGGCGACCACCGCCGACCGTCCCCGGTGCACCACGACGGTGTCCTCGTCGACCACCGTGACATCGACCTGGGACAGGTCACCCGACGCCAGCTCCGGCACCTCGTGGCGCAGCCCGATGAGGGTGGCGTACCAGTCGAGCATCCGGGCGTGATCCCGCTCGTCGCGCTCGTCCCAGTCCAGCTTGGCCGACTCGAACGTCGCCGGGTCCTCCGGGTCGGGCACGTCGTCGGCCCAACCGGTGCGGGCGAACTCGTCGCGGCGTCCCTGGGTCACCAGCGGCGCCAGCTCGGGGCCCATGTCGCAGAAGTACGGGAAGGGGGCCGAGGCGTTCCACTCCTCACCCATGAAGATCATCGGGGTGAAGGCGCTCAGCAGGTACAGCGCCGCCCCGGCCGCCTGCGCACCGTCGTCGACGCCGTGCCCGATCCGGTCCCCGGCCGCCCGGTTGCCCACCTGGTCGTGATCCTGGAGGAAGACGACGAAGGAGTGCCCGTCGTAGTGCCGCCCCGACGTCTCGACCGGGGCTCCCCAGCGCTGCTCGCGGAAGGTCGACCAGCCGCCGTCATGGATGAACACCCTGGTCAGCGCCCTGGCCACAGTGTCGGCGGTCCCGAAGTCGACGTAGTACCCCTGCTTCTCCCCGGTGAGGAAGGCGTGCAGGCAGTGGTGGACGTCGTCGGCCCACTGCATCGCCATCCCCTTGGCGTCGGCACCCGAGCCGACCGGGCAGACCGTCGACGGCTGGTTGCGGTCGGACTCGGCGACCAGGGTGAGCGGCCGGCCGAGCTCCCGGGCCCACCCGGCGGTGGCCTGCGACAGCTCCGCCAGGAAGTGCCGGTCCGAGTCGTCGATCAGGGCGTGGACGGCGTCCAGCCTCAACCCGTCCAGCCCCATGTCGACCAGCCACTGACGGGCGTTGTCGATGAGGAACTGGCGCACCGGGCCGGCATGCTCCCCGTCCAGGTTGACCGCCGGTCCCCACGGCGTCTCGTGGGCGGGGTTGAAGTACGGGCCGAACTGGGCCAGGTAGTTCCCCTCCGGTCCCAGATGGTTGTAGACGACGTCGAGCAGCACCCCCATGCCGCGATGGTGGGCCGCGTCGATGAACCGGATGAACCCCGCCGGGCCGCCGTAGTCGGTGCTGGTGGCGTACAGATCCACCCCGTCGTAGCCCCAGTTGCGATGTCCCGGGGTCTGGGCGACCGGCATCACCTCGACCGCCTCGACCCCCAACCGCGCCAAGTCGTCGAGCCGGGAGATCGCCGCGTCGAAGGTCCCCTCGGGGGTGAACGCGCCGACGTGCAGCTCGTAGAGCACCTTCCCCCGAAGATCCACCCCGTCCCATGGTTCGCGGTCCGCTGTGGTCGGGTCGAAGACCTCCGAGGAGCCGTGGACCCCGTCAGGCTGGAGGAGGGATCGCGGATCGGGAAGTGGATCGCCGCCGTCGATGCTGAAGGTGTACCGCTGACCCTCTCGGACCCGCCGGGGGAGAGTCCACCAGCCGTCATCGCCGGCGGTCAGCGGGAGCCGGTCGCCGTCCAGGAGGGTGTCGACGGTGGAGGCGTCCGGGGCCCAGACACAGATCTGCTGATAGTCACGAGGGGGCATGGCTCCACCGTAATGCCGGTGTTCGGCTGGGCCCTGGTGAGTTCGCCGGGAGCTGGGGTTGTGTGGGGCTGATGGCGAGTCTGGTGTGGGGCCTGGTGTGGGGCCGTGGGCCTGATGGTGGGCCCGGCGTGCGGTTAGGGCCTGATGTCGGGTCCAGCGTGGGGTTTCTGTTCGATCGTCGGTTGAGTTCGCCGGAGGATCGAACGAGAACGGGCCTGGTGTAGGGCCTCGGGTCCGATGACGGGTCTGGTGTGGGGGTTTGTGTTCGATCTTCGGTTGAGTTCACCGGAAGATCGCACACGAATGGGCGCCGTGTTGGGTCGTGAGCCCGATGTCAGGTCCAGCGTGGGGGTTTGTGCGCGATCCTCGGTCGAGTTCACCGGAAGATCGCACAGAAACGGGCGCCGCGTGGGGTCGTGGGCCCGAGGTCGGGCCTGGTCCGGGGGTCTGTGTTCGATCTTCGGTCGAGTTCACCGGAAGATCGAACACGAACGGGCCCGTTGGCGTCTGCCAGGGCCAGCGTCATCCCTGTTGGCGTCCCCGGCTGAGGGTGTGACGGGTGTGGACAAGATTCTTGTTGTCCACAGATGGGGTGCCAGGCTCTGGCCGGGCGGCGTCTCGTCCGTGAAGCTGCTGGCCCATGAGACCCCGAACCCGCGTTCCCGAGTCCGTCGAGTGGCTTCTGGACGAGCAGGACCACGTGATCACCCGCGCTCAGGCGAGGTCCCGTGGCCTCACCGATGACGGCATCGGCTCCCTCGTCGACAGCGGCCGATGGCACCGGTTGAGCCCCGGTGTCTACTCGTCCGGGCTCCCGGGCTGGAGGCAGTTCGCCCGGGCCGGGGTGCTGATCGCCGGCCCGGGCGCCACCCTCGGCGGTGCCGCCGCTGCTCATCTGATGGGCCTGGCCGAGGCACCGAGGCCCATCGATGTCTGGTCCACGGACCGGTCCAAGGTGAGGCGACGGGCCGGTCGGTTCTGGCGCTTCCGGCGCGGGATGCGGTCCGCCATCGGGTCGCCACCCCACACCAGCGCGGAGGAGGCCATCCTCGACCTGTGCGCCGAGGGGACTACCGATGGCATCGCCCACTGGCTGTCGGAGGCGCTCCACCACCGGCGCACGACGGTGGAGCGGCTGGCGGCCGCCATTGATGCCTCCCCGAAGCTCCCGCGGAGGGGACTCATCGCCGAGACCCTCCAGGTGGTCGGGGGCGGTTCGCACAGTCCGATGGAGGTCAGGTTCCAGAAGAGCGTTGAGGTGCCGCACGGTCTGCCGACCCCCAGCCGTCAGGAGTCCTACTCGAGGGGGACGAGTTCGGACATGGGCCACGACGCGTACAAGCTCCTCGTCGAACTCGATGGGAGGCTGGGGCATCGTGGCCCCGGCGAGGTGCGGGATGCCCGTCGGGACGCCGATCATCTGGCGGCCGGGTACGCCACCCTGAGGTTCTGTTGGAGCGATGTGGTCGACAGGCCCTGCGAGACCGCGTCCAAGATCGCCACGGTGCTGCAGGCCCGTGGCTGGACCGGGACGCTGAAGCCCTGTCCTCGGTGTCGAGTTGTGGGTGGACCGGGGAGCTGAAGTCTTGGCTGTGGTGTCGTGGCGTCGGCGTGAGTGGGGCGGGTCCTGTGGTCGGTGCCAGGCGTACCTGGTCCCCGTGCCTCGTGTGGGGAAGCCGAGTCTTCGGTGAGGGGGCAGCCCAGCGCCCCCACGGTCGATCTCCCCGGGGTTCGTGTTCGATCGTGGGTTGTAGTTGGCCGAGGATCGAACACAATCCGGTGGGGCGGTGGGAGATCGGTGCCCGGTGGTCGGTGGCAGAGGGCAGGCCGGCGGGGGCTGGTGACGAGGGGAAGGAAGGCGGGCGAGCCGAGAGCGGGCTCCCAGTCCTGGGGGCCAGCGATGGTGATGCCGGTGGTCGGGGTCGAGGTCCCCGGGGTTCGTGTTCGATCGTGGGTTGTAGTTGGCCGAGGATCGAACACTGATCGGTGGGGCGGTCGGCGGTGAGCACTCAGCGGTCGGCGAGGGGCAGCCCGGCGCCCCGGGGCCGCTGCTCTGGGGTTTGTGTTCGATCGTGGGTTGTAGTTGCCCGAGGATCGAACACTGATCGGTGGGGCGGTCGGAAGCCGGCGACGGGGGGGGGAGGTGAGCGGGGGCGAATGCGGAGGGGCGGTCGGCGGCCTGCACTGAGCGGTCGTCGAGGGACAGTCCGGCGCCCCGGGGCCGCTGCTCTGGGGTTTGTGTTCGATCGTGGGTTGTAGTTGCCCGAGGATCGAACACTGATCGGTGGGGCGGTCGGAAGCCGGCGACGGGGGGGGGAGGTGAGCGGGGGCGAATGCGGAGGGGCGGTCGGCGGCCTGCACTGAGCGGTCGTCGAGGGACAGACCGGCGCCCCGGGGCCGCTGCTCTGGGGTTTGTGTTCGATCGTGGGTCGTAGTCGCCTAAGGATCGAACACGAACCGGAGGAGGGGTCGGAAGCCGGCGACGGGGGAGAGGTGAGTGGGGACGAAGGCGGTGGGGCGGGGAGTGGCCGGTGGTAGTGACCGGCCCTCAGTCCTGGGGGACCAGGAGCGCCACCGGGAGGGTGTTCATCAGTTCGGCCAGCGACACCTGACCGCCGTTGAGCTCCCGGCCGGTGAACAGATCGCGGAACCGCCCCTCGGGCAGCACCACGTGGTGGTCCGCCCAGCCGTGCCGCTCGGCCAGCACCCCCGCCAGCCTGGTGGCCACGGTGATCGAGGTCACCGTCTTCGCGCCGGCCTCCAGGCGGGCGAAGGCAGCCGCATGCCCGGTGGTCGTGGCCACCGGACGGTAGTCGGCCTCCGACCCCCGGAACGCCGAACTGTGCGCCCGTCGCAAACCCAGCGCAGACGAGGTCACCAGGAGCTTCTCGGCGTCCAGCTTCTCCTCGTCGGCGACCCCCGACAGTGGACTCCAGGTCCCCGGCCTGAGCCGGGCCAGCAGATCCTCACGGTGATCCAGATCCACCGGCCGCCGATTGTCAGGATCCACCAGGGACAGGTCCACCAGCTCGCAGCCCTGATAGCTGTCGGGCACCCCGGGCATCGTCAACTGGATGAGCTTGCGCCCCAGGATCGCCGCCCGCTGGGCCTTGAAGGTGTGCCAGGTGAACTCGTCCAGCAGGGCGCTGACCGTCGGGTCCTCCAGACATTCGGCCGCCAGCTCCAGAACAGCCTTCTCGTAGTCGGCGTCCTGCTCGGTCCAACTGGTGTGGGTCTTGGCCTCGCGCATCGCCTTGGTGAGATACCCCGACAGCCGCTCCGAGGAGATCGGCTCGGAGCCGGCCGCCGTCCCCGGCAGCCGCCAGGTCCCCACCAGGGTCTGCCACAGCAGGTTCGCGGTCGCACCGTCCACCTCGTCCTCGCGCCAGCGCCGGGCGAAGGTCTCCAGCTCGCCCACCGTCTTGGCCCACAGCGTCGGGTACTCCAGCAGCGCCGACAGACGCGCCCGCACATCAGAGGAGCGCTTCGTGTCGTGGGTCGACAGGGTGGTCATGGTGGTCGGCCAGGCGCGGTCCATGTGCCCGGCGAAGTTGTGGAAGTCGTCGAGGGAGACCCCCACCAGCCCCGGGTCCGAACCCACCTCGTTGACCGCCGTGTAGCGGGTGTAGCGGTAGAAGGCGGTGTCCTCCTTGGACTTGGCCATCACCGGCCCGCAGGTCTGGGCGAACCGGGTGATGAACTCGTCGCGCTCGGCCTGGGCGTAAGGATCATGGGCCGGCCCGACGGTGCCGCAGGCCAACGACACCACCAGATCCAGGGAGTCCATCTCGTCCTCGTCCAGCCCGTGACGCGCCCGGTCGGCGGCCCGCTGGATGACCGCCTTCTCCGCGTCGGGCGCCTCGACACCGGGCTCGATGTAGGCCCGGTAGCGGTCCATCGAGGTGAGCAGGGCGGTGATCGCCCGGCGCAGCTGACGACGGGTGTGGTCGCGCAGCATGATGTCGCCGGCGCAGATCGACACCGCCAGGCTGGTGAGGCGGTTCACCTCGGTGAACAGCATGTCGCTGATGACCTCGCGCTTGGCCTTGCGCAGGGTCGTCGAGAAGGACGGCGCGGGCTCCTGCGCGGTGCCGGCCAGCCGCTCCCAGACCCGGTCGAGCTCCGAGAGCCCGTTCGGCTCGCTGAACAACCCGTCCACCCTCAACAGGGAGTCGTAGCCGGTGGTGCCATTGCAGGCGAAGTCGGAGGGCAGCGTCTCGGAGGGCTCCAGGATCTTCTCCACCACCACCCAGACGCCGTCGGTGGCCCTGCGCAGATCGTTGAGGTACTTGCGCGGGTTCGCCAGACCGTCGGGGTGGTCGATCCGGAAGCCGTCGATCATGTGGTCGCGGTACAGCTCGAGCAGCTTCGCGTGGCTGATCTGGAAGACCTCGTCATCCTCGACCCGGATCGCCGCCAGGGTGTCGACGTCGAAGAACCGGCGGTAGTTGAGTTCCTCGCTGGCCACCTTCCAGTAGGCCAGCCGGTACCACTGCTGGTCCAGCAGGGCCGCCAGAGGCAGATCGTCGGTGCCGGGACGCACCGGGAAGACGTGGTCGAAGTAGACGACGACGTTCTGCCGCTCGGTGCGCGACCCGGCGGCCCCCTGCTGGTCCAGCAGCGGGATGTCGCGGGTCTCCAGGTGGATGTTGCCATTGGCCAGCTCGGTGCCGATCCGATCGCCGAGCACCGGCATGAGGACCGACAGGGAGTTGGACAGATCGATGTCGAACCAGCTCGAGAAGGGGGAGGAGGGACCCTGCCTCAGCGCATCCCACAGCGGCCGGTTGTGCCACAGCGGGGTGGGCACGGCCATGTGGTTGGGGACGACGTCCACCACGATGCCGATGTCGTGCTCGTGGGCGGCCGTGCACAGCCGGCGGAAGGCGTCCTCCCCGCCGCACTCCTGCCAGACCCGGGTGTGGTCGACGACGTCGTAGCCGTGGGTCGAGCCCGGTGCCGCCTGCAGGATCGGGGAGCAGAACAGGTGGGTGACGCCGAGGTTGCGGAAGTAGTCCAGCCGGGCCCGCGCGTCGTCGTAGCCGAAGTCCGCGTTGAACTGCAGACGGTACGTGCTGGCCGGGGTCGCGAAGTCGCTGCTGGGAGGAGTCACGGTCCCCACACTACGAGGCGACGTCGGAACGGGGCGGTCCCCTGTGCAGGGGATCTGCTCAAAATATGAGATGGATTGCCCGCGATGAGAGACAGGCGCAGAATTCTCGACCATGAGCAACGCAATCGATACATCTCCGCAGGCAGTGACGACACCATCCGGCAACAGCAAGTTTCGGATTATTCTGTCCTCACTTGTGGGGACGACGATTGAGTTCTACGACTTCTACGTCTACGCCACCGCGGCGATTTCGGTCTTCCCGATGCTGTTCTTCCACTCGGCCTCCGACACCGGCGCACTGCTCGCCTCGCTGGCCACCTTCGGCGTCGCCTTCGTGGCCCGCCCGGTCGGCTCGGTCGTCTTCGGCCACTTCGGTGACCGGGTCGGACGCAAGGCCACCCTGGTCGCCTCGCTGCTGACCATGGGTATCGCCACCGTCGTCATCGGCTTCCTGCCGACCTTCTACCAGATCGGCATCTGGGCGCCCGCCCTGCTGGCCATCATGCGGTTCTGCCAGGGCATGGGCCTGGGCGGCGAGTGGTCCGGTGCCTCCCTGCTGGCCGGCGAGAACGCCCGCAAGGGCAAGCGCGGGTTCGACTCCATGTGGCCCCAGCTGGGCGCCCCGATCGGCTTCGCACTGGCCAACGGCTTCTTCCTCTTCCTCACCGTGTCGATGAACTACGACTCGACCAGCGCCACCACCAACCACACCTTCCTGGTGTGGGGCTGGCGGCTGCCCTTCCTGTTCTCCTCGGTGATCGTGGCCCTGGGCCTCTACGTCCGGTTCAAGCTGGAGGAGACCCCGGCCTTCCAGGTCAGCAAGCAGCGCGGCGAGGTCGTCAAGGCCCCCGTCGCCGCGGCCTTCCGCACCTCGTGGCGCCAGATCATCCAGGGCACCTTCCTGATGCTGTCGACCTACACGCTGTTCTACCTGATGACCACCTGGATCCTCTCCTACGCCATCGGCAA
This sequence comes from Acidipropionibacterium jensenii DSM 20535, assembly GCF_000425285.1. Taxonomy (GTDB): domain Bacteria; phylum Actinomycetota; class Actinomycetes; order Propionibacteriales; family Propionibacteriaceae; genus Acidipropionibacterium; species Acidipropionibacterium jensenii. The sequence goes on from NZ_AUDD01000032.1 coordinate 16,256, forward strand.
GACTGAGGCCGGCTTCCTGGGGATCGGCTACCAGCGCTTCCTGATCGTCCAGATCATCACCATCTGCGCCTTCGCGGTCACCATCCCGATCTCGGGCTGGCTCGGTGACAAGGTCGGACGCAAGCGCTTCCTCACCGGCACCACCGCCGCGATCATGGTCTTCGGACTCACCTTCCAGTTCTTCCTGGATCCTGCCCGGGTCGGCACCGGGGCGAGCGCCGACATCGCTCGGATCACCGTCTTCATGCTCATCGGCATGGCCCTGATGGGCCTGACCTTCGGCATCCAGTCGGCCCTGCTGCCGGAGCTGTTCCCGACCAACGTCCGCTACACCGGCTCGGCCGTGGCCTACAACGTCTCCTCGATTCTGGGTGCTGCAGTGGCCCCCTTCATCGCCACCTGGCTGGCGACCACCTACGGCCCCGGATGGGTCGGCGTCTACCTCATCGCGATGGGCGCCTGCACCTTCGTGGCCTGCCTCACGATCCCCGAGACCAAGGACCGCGAGCTGGACACCATCGGCCGCGAGGCCGTCGAGATGGTTCCCGAGCGCGAGATGGCCGCCATCGACTGAGGCTGTGCCTCTGCGCGGTGCGTCCGCGCGGAGCGATGTGAACTGATCAACCAGAGGAGCGGGGCACCCGTCGCGAGACGGGCGCCCCGCTCCCTGTGTGTTCTCCTGATCCGGCAGCTCTCCTTGTCGTCGCGTTTCCGGCGGCGCGGGCTCGGACCGACCTTGAGTGAACGATGTATCGTTGGCATATCGTTCATTCGGGGGTGCTGGAGAGCATCCTCGGACCCGGAGGAGGAAATCCATCATGTGCCCACAGCATTCCGGAGACAGCGCAGGGTCCTGCGGCCACGGCTCGCGCCACGGTCACGGTGGGGACTGCCCGACGTCCCCCTGGGAGATCGTCGACGCCGTCCGAGACCTCGCCAACGGCCGCATTCCCGCCCACCACGGCCGGTTCGGCCCGCGGATGGGACGTGGTGACGTCCGCGCCGCCATTCTCACCCTGCTCGGCGAGGAGCCGATGCACGGTTACCAGATCATCCGCGAGATCGAGACCCGCAGTCACGGCGTCTGGAAGCCCTCGGCCGGATCGGTCTACCCGACCCTGCAGATGCTCGCCGACGAGGGGCTGGTCGAGGTGGAGGAGTCCGAGGGTCGCAAGACCTACCGGCTCACCGACGCCGGCCGCGAGGAGGCAGCCGGTGCCGACGAGGAGTCCGCACCCTGGCAGACCGCTGCCGCCCAGAACGCCGGCAGGACCATCGAGCTGCCCAAGGCCGCCACCAAGCTCGCCCAGGCGGTCGGCCAGATCGCCAGGGGAGGCGACCCCGAGCAGATCGCCAAGGCGGTCACAATCCTCGACGACGCCCGCCGCGGGATCTACACGATCCTCTCCCAGGAGTGAGCAGCCTCTCCGTGGGCGCTGACCAGACGCGCTCGGTCGACAGATCCCGACGTCGGTCGTTGCGGAGACGGTACAACCGGATCCTGCGGTTCGCCGCGGGGCAGATCCTCCACATGTGGTGGTTCGCCGTCGTCATGCCGATGCTCGGATTTCGCAAACGGGCGATCCGCGGCCGCGACGAGAGACTGAAGAACGCCGCTCGCGACTTTCACGACCTGGCCGCCGACCTGGGCGGGCTGATGATCAAGCTCGGGCAGTTCATGTCCACCCGGATGGATGTGCTGCCGGCCGAGGTGACCGAGGAACTCGCCGGGCTCCAGGACGAGGCTCCGGCGGTTCCCTTCGAGGACATTCGGAGGCTCACCGAGGAGAGCTTCGGGGCGCCCCTGGACACCGTCTACGACAACTTCGACCCCACTCCGCTGGCGGCTGCCTCACTCGGCCAGGTGCACCGCGCCCGGCTGAGTGGAGCCAATGCCGAGGTCGCCGGGTTCCGCGAGGTCGTCGTCAAGGTGCAGCGTCCCGGGATCGGAGAGGTCGTCGAGACCGACCTGTCGGCCCTGCGGACGGTCGCGCGATGGCTGATGCGATTCGACTTCGTCTCCGACCGGGTGGATGCCCCGGCCCTGGTCGACGAGTTCGGGCGGATCAGCATGCTCGAGATCGACTATCTCCATGAGGGCGCCAATGCCGAACGGTTCGCCGAGGAGCACCACGACGATCCCCGCGTCGGGTACCCCCGGGTGGCCTGGGAACAGACCACCCGCAGAGTGCTCACGATGTCCGACGTCACCGCCATCAGGATCAGGGATCTCGACGCGATCCGGGGCGCCGGCGTCGACCCCGCCGCGGTGGCCCAGCAACTCGCCGAACTGACCTTCGACCAACTCTTCGGGACCGGCTTCTTCCATGCCGATCCGCACCCGGGCAACCTGTTCATCGCACCGCTGAGTGATGGTGCCGCCGAGGATGCCGGGCAGAACTGGAGACTCGTCCTCATCGACTTCGGGATGATGGGCCAGGTTCCTCCCACCCTGAGAGGCGGGCTGCGCGAGGCAATGATCGCGATCGGCTCGCGGGACGGACAGCGTCTGGTCAAGGCCATGCAGGACATGGACGTGCTTCTTCCCAGCGCCGACATCGGGCAGCTGGAACGGCTCGTCGTCAAGCTCTTCGAGCAGTTCGGCGGGATGGGCCTCAATGAGCTGCGCAATGTGGACCCCCAGCAGTTCATCCGGCTGGGGAGGCAGTTCCGCGGGTTGATGGAGTCGATGCCCTTCCAGATGCCGCAGGCCTTCCTGCTGATCATCCGGACCGTGTCGCTGCTGTCGGGGCTGTGTCAGTCCCTGGATCCCGACTTCAACATGTGGGATGCCGTTCAGCCCTACGCCACGCGACTGATCCAGGAGGAGGGAGGCGGAGCGGCCGAGCAGGCCGTGCGGGAGGCGGTTTCCACCTTGCGTGTGGTGGCCGAGTTGCCGCGGCGGGCGGACCACATCATCTCCCTGGTCGAGCGCGGGCAGCTGTCGGTGGAGACCCCCGAGATCGATCGGCAGCTCAAGCGCGTCGAGCGGGCGATCGGCCGGGTGATCTCGGCGATCGTCTTCACCGGGCTGCTGATCGGCGGTGCCCTGCTGCACCGGATCAACGCCCCGCTGGGGATCGTGTTGATGTCGATCTCGGCGATCCCGCTCCTTCATGCACTCTTCTTCGGGAACCGCCGGTGAGGTGTGGTTCTCTCGTGGGTTCCCCGGGGGTGTTGCTGAGGTGCTCATCTCGCTGGGGGTTCCCGGGAGAATCCGCGTTGGTGCGGATCTCTTGGGACCCTTGATGTGCACATTTCACTCGCGGAACTGCTGTGGGCGATCCTCCGGAGCTGGGGTCCCCACTTCCGTGAGTGATGTGTTCACGGCTCGGCAGAGTCGGGGGCACCGCGAGTTGTCCACAGGCCCTGTTGGCCACTGTCAGTTGTCCACAGATTGTGCGTCTCCCGGCCAGAATGGGTCGTGGACCACGAGAAGTTCAGTATGGAACTCTCTCAACTGCTTCTACGCACTCCCGTCCTCCGGATCCCGGGGCGAGGTCGGCTGGGTCGCCAGGCCAGAATCGCCATTAACCTCGATTTTTCATGGGTGGCTGCTGGGTGGGGGTTCGGCGGCTGTGTCGTCGAACTGAGCATTGATTCTGGCAGGCGGGTGCGACGGTTCGCCGCATGTCGCTGCGGGGGTCGGGCTGTCCGGGCCGTGGGGTTCTTTCAGATGGTGGGCGGTCAAGGTGCATACCGGGGGCTATCCCGCGGGGGCGGGCAGGCCCCGCAGCACGCCGACTGCGGCGACCACGGTGTCGACCCATGGTTGGCGATCCGAGACGTGCAGGATGACGCGCCGGCCGCTCCGGGCGAGGGTGGCGGGGATGGCGAAC
>NZ_AUDD01000033.1 GCF_000425285.1 Acidipropionibacterium jensenii DSM 20535
GCGTGGTACTCGGCGGCCTCCGCATCGGTCAGCGCATGACTGCGCGATCCGGCGCCGCCGTGCACGGCCAGCGAGTAGGCCATCTTCGGCGTGCCAGCAGGGATGGCTCGAAGTTCCACAGGATCTCCTTCATCGAGGTGCAAGAGCGGGCGCTGACCCGGGGGTCGGCTGTGATGGTCCACCGACTGCCGGTCCACCGACTGCCGGGCCAGTCCTGCAGCACCGCGGCCCGGGGCCGCGGCCCATCGGTCATCATCCCAGCGGCGTCGGCGATCAGTGCTGCGGCCAGAATGCCTCGGTCAGCTTCTCGGCGATCTCCACCGACCCCACCAGAGGGTGCTTGGCCAGTGCCTCGAAGGCCAGCCCGCGATCCTGCTCCAGAACGGCGCGGATCGCCAGCTGCTCGACGGCCTTCATCTACGACAAGGACGCGTTCAAGAAGGCCGGGTTGCCCGACAAGGCGCCGGCCACCTGGGATCAGGTGGAGCAGTACTCCAAGAAGCTGAAGGCGGCCAATCCCAAGCAGATTCCCTTCACCTGGGCCAGCGACACCTCATACGTCTCCTGGGAAGTCACCAGTCTGCTGTGGGCCAATGGCGGCGATTGGAGCAACAAGTGGGACTTCTCGCCGATGACCGGCGACAAGACCATCTCCTCCCTGACCTTCGCCCAGGACTCCGTCAAGCAGGGATGGGCCCAGGTGCTCAACGGCGACCCGTCAACGGTCTTCGGCTCCGGCGCGATAGCGCAGATGATCAACTCCTCCGGTGGCATCTCGGGGATCAAGGGCGCCGCGAAGTTCAATGTCGGCGTCGGCGTGCTGCCCACCGGGCTCACCGGTGACACGAAGATCGTGCCCTCCGGCGGCGCAGGTCTGGCCATCAACGCCAAGACCACGCCCGCGAAGAAGCTCGCCGCGGCCATGTTCGCCGACTACCTGACGAGCTCGGCCAATACCGTCGACTTCTCCAAGATCACCGGCTACGTCCCGGTGCGCACCGACGCCGACACCGCCTCGCTCACTGCCGCCAATCCGGACTTCCAGGCCGTCCTCGACTCCCTGAAGCGCCTCAGGCCGCAGAGCTACGCGCGAGTGCTGGTGCCCGGCGGCGCCAGCACCCTCGACTCCAGCCTGATGAAGATCCTGGTCGACAAGGCGGACGTCAAGCAGACCATGACGGCGGCCCAGACCACCATCAAGGGCGACTACGAGTAGAATGTCAAGAAGTAACTCACCGGTCACCGGCATCGACCCATAGATGCCACGCGGTCTCCTCGGCGCCCCCTCTCTCAGGGCGCCGAGGAGACCTTTCGGCTCATCAGCACATCCTCAACCGCAAAGCGATCAACCATGACAGACGTCCACGCCCACCGCGGTCTCAACCGCCAAGCCCCCGAGAACACCATCGCCGCCTTCGAGAAGGCCTACTCCGCCGGTGTCCGGTGGATCGAGACCGACACCGACGTCATCGCCGACGGCACCCCGATCGTCATGCATGACGCCGCCACCGACCGGACCACCGACCGTCCCGGCTCGATCTACGACCTCACCTCGTCCGACCTCGGGAAGCTGGACGCCGGCTCCTGGTTCTCCACCGAGTTCGCCGGGGAACCGGTACCGACCCTGCATCAGCTGGTCGACTTCCTCAACGGCCATCCGATGAATCTCAACCTGGAGCTCAAGGGCAACCAGCAGGGCGGCCGGCAGGCGATCGCCCTGGTCGAGGCGGCCATCACCGAACTGAATCGTCTGGATCCCAGCATCGAGGTGATCGTCTCCTCCTTCGCCCCCCTGCAGCTGGCCGAGTTGTCCCGGCGCACAGACCGGTTCGCCCTCGCCCTGCTGGCCGACAGCCGGGACCTGCGTGCGAACTGGCGGGCGACCATCGAGCTGTGCGGGGCCACCCTGATCCATCCCAGTACCACTCTGGCCACTCACCAGGCGGTGGACGAGTACCTGGCGGCCGGGCTCAGGGTCAATGTCTGGACCATCAATGACCTGGGCACCGCGAACAAGTACCGCAACTGGGGTTGTGGCGTCATCACCGACATCGCCGACCAGATGATCGGCTTCTGAGCAGCAGCGACGAGGGCTACTCCAGGCTCTCCTGGTCCTGGTGGCAACCGCACGACGCCCTCACCTGGAGGGTCATCGGAAACAGCGTCCGCGTCCCTGGCTCCGGCGGCCCGGTCAGCGCCGCTATCGCCGCCTCGGCCATCGCCTCGAAGGGCTGTCGGACGGTGGTCAGCGATGGCCAGCTGTAGGCCGTCTCAGCAGTACCGTCCAGGCTCACGACCGCGACGTCGTCGGGGATCCGCAGGCGGCGCTGGTGCAGAGCGTGCATCACCCCGATCGCGATCTGGTCCGAGGCCGCGAAGATCGCGGTCGGCGGCTCGGGCCGGTCGAGAAGCTCCTGAGCCCCCTGGTGACCGCCGTTGCGATCCCAGGCCGTGATCGCCGGCGACAGCAACGGCAGTTCCCGCTCCTCCAGGACCGTCTGCCAGGCGTCCCGACGGAAGTCCGCGTGATCGTCGGGCAGCGGCCCTCCGACGTAGCCGATCCTGGTGTGACCGTGACCGACCAGATGCTCGGTGGCCAGCCGTGCCCCCATCGCGAGATCGGCACCGAAGGCGGGAATCTCTCCGACCGGTGTGGAGCGGTCGAGCAGCACCCTGGGGATGCGAGGGTCTCCGGCCTGGTAGAGCTCGGTGTTCACCAGACGGCAGTTAAAGATGAGACTGTCAACGCCGCGGTTGACCAGGCTTGCGACCACCTCCTTCTCGGTGCCCGCGTCCTCATGGGTGATGCTCAGCAGAATCGAGCTCGCTCGGCGCCGGGCGGCCACGTCGATGGCGTCGACGAACTCGCTGAAGTATGCATTGAGGATCTCGGGCACGACGACCCCGATCAGTCCGGTTGAACCGGTCTTGAGTGCGCGAGCCGAGGGATTGGGGTGATATCCCAGCTCTCTGATGGCCTCCAGGACTCGTCTGCGAGTCTGGCTGGCCACCGGCCTCGGCCCGTCGTTGACCACATAGCTGACGACCGCGGTCGAGACCCCGGCCCGACGGGCCACATCCGCCCGTGTCGTGGGTCTGCTCTCCCCGCTGGTCACGTGCCTCTCCTTGCTGTGGACACGGACTCCGGCAACCGGACTCGACGCACTGAGGAATCATGCGACGAGCGCGTCGGGCCGCACCCCGCGATCACCGAGGATTGTATCGGTGCCGCCTCGAGCGCCGCCGCCGCGTCGGGATCATCGGGCTACCTTCAGGTCTCCACATCCTGACACGATGGTCACGCGGATCGGTGGCCCTTGAAACGCCCTGATGTGGGAGCCGAGAGTGACCGCGTCGGCCGGTCTGTGGAGGCCACCACGGGCGATGCGTGCACGATCGACGTCATCTGAGGGCGACGCCTCCCAATCTACTTGAGTAGAGTAGTGGCTGCCCACTCGATTCCCGACCGTGCTGGGACAGCTGCCAACCCCATGAGGCAAGGAGCACCGAGGCCGTGAAACTGGACCCCCGTCAGACCCAGATCGCCCACCTGCGCGCAGGGGGCTCGTCACTCATCATCGACACCACCCTCGGCCAGCAGCCCATGATCCTTCACTGGGGACCAGATCTCGGAGCACTGCCCCTGTCGGCCCTGAGCGCTCTCGCAGCGGCGTCCTGCGCGCCCAGTTCGGGCGGCCAGTTGAGCACTTCGCCGCGAGTCGGCGTCATTCCTCTTGGATCAGGAGGATGGATGGGGCGCCCCGGCCTCGTCGGTCACCGCGCCGACGGCACGGCCTGGTCCCCCAGGCTCAGCTGCACCGGCCTCGAGATCGATGCCGGGAGTGCGCGCCTGCTCACAGCGGAGCACCAGGCATCGCAGGCCGTCAGCGCCGGTTCGGGGCGACTCGTCTACCACCTGCAGGACGCCGAGGCAGGCCTTGACCTCGCGCTCACGATGGAGCTGCTTCCCCAGGGGCTGCTACGGATGCGGGCCACCCTGCTGAACACCGGAGCCCGGGGCGACGCCGCCGATCAGACGTACTTCCTCGACGAACTCTCATTCGCGCTCCCGCTGCCGCTCAGCGCCTCAGAGATTCTCGACTTCAGTGGCCGCTGGGGGCTGGAACGCACACCTCAGCGTCGTCAGGTGGAGGTCGGCTGTCATCTGCGCGAGAGCCGCCATGGACGCCCCGGGTTCGACTCCGCCATGATGATGTACTGCGGAGAGCCGAGCTTCGACTTCGCCCACGGCAGCCTCTGGGGCCTGCACGTCGGCCACTCGGGCAACTCCCGCTCCTGGCTCGAGCGCACCAGCACGGGCCGCCAGGTGATCGCCGGCGGCGAGCTGCTGCTCCCCGGCGAGGGGAGGCTCGCTGCCCGGCAGACCTACACCTCCCCATGGGTGTACGCGCAGTACGCCGAGGGGCTGGACGCCGCGGCCCGCCAGCTGCACCGCTGGGAGCGCACCCTTCCCAGCCATCCCGGGGCCGACCGGCCGGTGAGTCTCAACGTCTGGGAGGCGGTCTACTTCAACCACGACCTCGAGACGCTGCTGAACCTCGCCGCACGGGCGGCGCAGATCGGGGTGGAGCGCTTCGTGCTCGACGACGGCTGGTTCAAGGGTCGTCGCAATGACCGCGCCGGCCTGGGCGACTGGACCGTCGACCCGCAGGTGTGGCCCCAGGGCCTGCACCCACTGGTCGATCGGGTCCGCTCGCTCGGCATGCAGTTCGGCCTCTGGGTGGAACCCGAGATGATCAGCGTCGACTCCGACCTGGCCCGATCCCATCCCGACTGGATCATGCGGGCTCGCTCCGAACTGCCGACCGAGTGGCGCCACCAGCAGGTCCTGAACCTCACCATCCCGCAGGCCTGGGATCATCTGCGCGACCGCCTGGACACACTCATCGACGAGTATGCGATCGACTATCTGAAATGGGACCACAACAGAGATCTCATCGAGTCCGGCGACGCCACTTCCGGCGGATCCGCCGCCGTCCACGAGCAGACCCTGGCCTGCTACCGACTGATGGACGCCCTGCGCAGCAGGCACCCAGGACTCGAGATCGAGTCCTGCGCCTCAGGCGGTGGACGAATCGATCTGGAGATGCTGTGCCACGTCCAGCGCGTCTGGCCGTCGGACTGCATCGACCCGCACGAGCGCCAGAGCATTGTCCGCTGGACCTCACAGCTGGCGGCACTGGAGTATCTCGGTTCCCACATCGCCTCGCCGCGCTCGCACACGACCGGCCGGGTCTCCGACCTGTCCTTCCGCGCCGGCACGGCGCTGTGGGGACACTTCGGTTTCGAGTGGGATCTCCTCTCAGCGACCGACGAGGACATGTCCCGGCTCGCTGAATGGGTGAGCTTCTTCAAGCAGCACCGCCAGCAACTCTTCACAGGAGATATCGTCCGCCGGGACGTGGCCGATGGTTCCATCTGGTTGCACGGCGTCGTCTCCCAGGACCGGTCACAGGGCCTCTATCAACTCGTCACGCGTCACCGCTCGCCGTTGTCACCGAGGGGGATGATGCCCATTCCGGGGCTGGACCGGGATCGGAGCTACCGGCTCCGAACCGTCCTGGTGGGCGGCGGACCGGCAGGCCTCGTGCTGCCGCCATGGGCCTCGGAGCCCGGCGGGATCGTGGTGCCGGGAGCGGTCCTCGAGGATGTCGGCGTCCACTCCCCCTTGCTCAATCCGGATCAGGTGCTCATGCTCAAGGCGGACGTGGAACAACAATGATGGGACAAGGACCACTACAGATCGGTGAGCTGCTGCTCGCCTTCGTGCTCACCTCGCTCGTCGGGCTCGAGCGCAATATCCGCGGCAAGGGCGCCGGCATGCGCACCCAGGCGATCGTCGGAGTCGCCTCCGCGATCTTCCTGATGGTGAGCAAGTACGGATTCTTCGACGTGCTCGGGCCCAATGTCACCCTCGATCCGTCCCGGGTGGCGGCCCAGATCGTCTCGGGAGTCGGCTTCCTGGGCGCTGGACTCATCATCACTCAGCACAGCCGGGTGCGAGGACTGACGACCGCTGCCTCGGTGTGGGAGTGCGCCGCGATCGGGACCGCCGCCGGAGCCGGGCTGTGGCTGCTGGCCATCGTCGTCACCGCGCTGCACTTCGTCATCACCTTCGGGTTCAACTGGTTGCAGGAACGCCTACCCAACAAGGGCCGCGATCCCTCATACCTGGACATCAGCTACCTGGACGGCCAGGGCCTGCTCCGCGAGCTGTTGTCGACCATCACGAGGGCGGGATGGGCGGTGCAACGCTCCCAGCCCAGGCGCTCAGGGCATGAGCTGGCACGTCTGGTACTCGAGCTCGAGGGCGCCAAGGACACTGCACCTCTCATATCGAGTCTCAGCGAGATCGGCGGCGTCTCCTCGGTGGAGGTGTTGCCGGAAGTCGATCTCGACTAGCCGGGTTCACGCAAACACACTCACCTGTGAACGTGCGCGCGTACGCAGTCACGTCTACCGACAACTCGGTACGGGCGCTCACCTCGGATGACCGGATCGGTCAGCCACTCTGCTGCGACCGTCTTGTCGCCCAGGTGGGTGGTCTCTGCGGAGCTGCCTCTACGCTGACGTGGCCGAGAGTTCTTCGTTGCGTTTCACTGGTCTCGGTGCTCGTAAAAGTGGCGAAGGAATTCTGTGGCTGTCACGCGCGATACCGGGCTCTTCACAATCGAGGGTGTGGTTGCGGCCTGAACCCGCCGGTCTCGAGCAGCGATCTGGCGATGTAGCTGGTCAGGTTGCGGAACCCGAGCGCGGAGCCGCGCAGGTGCTCGAGCCGGCCGTTGATCGCCTCCGTTGGGCCGTTGCTGGTGCCGGGCCGGTCGAAGTAGGCCAGTACGTCGTCGGCGCGCTTCTTCAGGGTTCTGCCGAGCTTGGTGATCTCGACCAGGACCGTCGGCACGCCGGCGCTGAGGTCGTCGATCAACTTGGCCATCAGCTCACGGCCACGGCTTCGGTCCTCGTGCCGGTAGGCAGCGATCATCCTCTGGTAGACGCCCCAGGTCGCCTCGACCTCGACGTGGTTGTCGTCGGCGAACAAGGACCTGAGTCGGGTTGCCTGCTTGTCTGTGAGCAGGTCGGCGCCAGTGCACAGCGTGCGTCGCGCCGAGTAGAGCGGGTCGCCCTTCATCCCGCGGTGCCCGTGGATGGCTTGTTGGACCCGACGGCGGCACACGTCCAGTGCCTCGCCCGCGAGCCTGGTGACGTGGAAGGGGTCCATCACGGTGACCACGTCGGGCAACTCCTCGACCGCGGCGGTCTTGAAGCCGGTGAACCCGTCCATCGCGACGACCTGCACGGCGTCGCGCCACGACTGCGGCCGGTCGGCGAGCCAGGACTTGAACGCCTGCTTGGAGCGGCCCTCGACCATGTCGAGCAGCCGGGCGGGGCCAGTGCCGTCACGGACAGGGGTGAGGTCGATGATCGCTGCGATCGCCGGCGTCATCATGAGCGGCATCCGCGACGACGCCGGCGATCTGGTCCTCAACCACGAGCTGTACACGATCGCCGCCCGGCGCCCGGAGTTCCGCGACATCGCTGAACGGTGGATACAGCGCAGCCGGACCGCCCTCGAACAGCATCTCCCGCCCGACCTCGCCCGTGACGTCGACGCCTACATCGAGGGCCTCACCCTCCATGGCGCGCTCGCCCCGAACCATCCGTCGATGTCGCAGGTCGTGCACAGTCTGCGACGGATCCTCCAGGATCCGGATCATGAGTGAACTCTTCTCTGCCCTGTCCATCAAACGACGGGGATCGCCCCGGTGGCAGCCTCGCGCACAGCACGCCATCTGCACGACGACCGTCCTTCGTCACCGACCCCGTCGCAATGCACCGGAGGTGCCCCTGGCGGAACCGCTGGGCTGCGTTCTCAACGAGGCGTGAAGCGATGGCCCCGAAGCCGCTCCGCACGGGACAAGCGTCCTGCCCGATTCAGTCAGGCCTCATCCTCAAGAATCTCCGTGAGAGCTGAGAGGAGTTCCGGGGTCGCGGCGTCGTAGTCGTGCACCTCACCGAGGTGACCAAGCGGATAGCGGCCGAGTGATGCGACTGCACTGAGCGCGCCAGCCCCATGCACGGCGACCAGATGGTAGATCTTGTCCTTGAGGACGAACCCGGTCTGGGCATCTGCCAGCAACTGTTCCACCGCCGCCAGCGGGTCGGGCTGTCCGACGGTGGAGAGCAGGCCGGAATGGATCACGATCGCGCTCCCGTCACCGCGTAGGTGAAGTCGGACTCTCTGATCCATACACTCGACATCCAGCAACTGCGCACCATCGATATCGAATGTGCGAGTCGCCTCTTGAGAAAAGCCAATCAGAGTGATGGTCCATTCCCTCCGGTCGGCCAGATCATGCTCGGCCGGCGTGATCCTCAGGGCCCCGGCCTCGGCGTCCAGCTCGAAGACGGTCTTCTGCCACTCCCCGTCCGGGGTCTCCTCCTCCAGACCGAAACGCCCCGACGCCCCGGCGGCCACCAGCACCTCCAGCTGCGGGAACAGCGTCTGGACATCCAACGACTCGCCGCGAGCCGCCAGCGGCAGGAAACCACCGGCCCGCAACAGCACCGGGATCGACTCCAGACCCCGCCACATCCGATAGCCCTGCCCGCCCTCGTAGGACCGACCCGTGAAAACGTCCGTCCAACGTCCTCGAGGTAGAAACACATCGGAGCACCCCATCTGCAACACGGGATCGTTCGGAACGACGATCGGGGCGACCAAGAGCTGGGAGCCGAACAGGTACTCATCGAGGTACCGATAGGCCTGCGCCGAGTGGTCCTCATAGTAGACCGGCTCGACGATGGACCGGCCGTCGCGGTGGGCGCGCAGGTTCATGGCATTGAGATAGGGCAGCATGCGGTGCCGGAGCCGGAGATGCTCGATGATCGCCCCTCGCCCGGGCTCGGCGACCTTCCACGGCTCTTTTCCGCTGAATCTCGAGCTCCCAGAGTGCAGTCTCATGATCGGGGAGAAGACGCCGAACTCCACCCAGCGGGTCGCCAGCGCGTCATCCTTGAATCCGTCCATGTGCCCGCCGATGTCGTGGCTCCACCAGCCATAGCCGATATTGGCCCCGGCGGCGGTGAATCGCGGCTGGAAGGCCAGCGACTTCCAGGTGATGATGGCATCCCCGGAGAAGCCGACCGGGTAGCGGTGCGAGCCGGGCCCGGCGTAGCGGGAGAAGATCAGGCCGCGGTCCATCTGGGTCGCCGAGTCGACGTAGTGGCCGTGGTTGAGCACCCACAGGGGGTCCATCCCGGGGATCTTCGAGTAGGGCCCCGACTGCCAGTCGATCCACCAGAAGTCGGTGCCCAGATCTTCTAGGCCGCGGTGCAGCACGGCGAAGTAGGCATCCATGAAGCGCTGGTCGGTCACGTCGAAACTGACCGGCGCACCGTTAGGCTCACGACCCATCGCACGACACAGAGGGACGTAGGCGTCCTCGAAGGCCCGCACACCGTCGGCCGGGTGGACGTTCAGCGTCACCCTGAGGCCGCGGCGGTGAAGCTCCGCCTGGAACTCCGCAGGATCGGGAAACAGTTTACGGTTCCAAGTATAGCCGGTCCACCCCGAACCGAACGTCGGGTCGATATCGGTCAGATGCCAGTCCATATCGATGACAGCAACCGAGAACGGAACCTTCTCGGCCTCGAACCGGTCCATCAGCTCCAAGTACTCGGCCTCGTCGTAACGGTGGTAGCGCGACCACCAGTTGCCCAACGCGAACCGCGGCAGCAGCGGCTGCGAACCAGAGATCGCGAAGAAGTCCCGGACTGCAGCGACATGGTCATGGCCGGCGGCGAAAATGTACAGGTCCTGATAGTCCGGCTCAGCGTTCCGGGGACACAGATGGCCGTGGTCGTCGAACACCATCGAGTCCGAGTCATCAAGAACGGCGTAACCCAGTCTGCTGTTGACGCCACCCTCCAATGGAATCTGGCCGTCTGCGAGATCGAGGGTACGCGCTGCCCCGCCCAAGTTGCCGTCGAGGCTGCGGCCGGGCCGCCCCTCGAAGCTCAACTGGCGGTCGGCCGGCAGGGAGAGGTCCTGTTCATAGCGCCACACCGAACGATAGCCAGTCACACCGCCGCGAACTGCCACGCTCAACCCGTTGGTGGTGAAGGGGCCCCGGTCGTAGTCAAGAACGTAGTGGCCAGTGACGAGCCGGACGCCTGTGTCGGTGGACTGGACATCGATCTGGGGGGTGGGCAGGTCGCGGTGGATGGCGAAAGTCGTCGGGCGGTCGTCAAATCGTCCCGACGGGGACCACTCGAGTCTCACCACGAGGTCGGTGAGCGGAGTAATGCGATAGTGCTCCCCCCGCAGCAGAGGGTTCTTGTCATCGGTGGAAGCCTCGATTGGTCTCATGAGTTCACTCCTGGGGATCTTGCCGTGGAAATCGCTGTGACCCGTCGGCCCTGGCAACCGAGCTGCAACTGGGCTCCGGTCTGCCCCAGGCTCCGGGGAAATGATGCTGTGCACTCGACTGCTCGTGGGTTGCCCTTCCCACCACCAGTCATGATCAGTGCCTGCGGCCCTAGGCAGCAGCCCCGGATCAGGGGCCCGGGCGCAGCAGGGCGGACATGGACGTGCCGCGAGCCTCGGGCAACTGCAACCCCATTGCTTGAGCCAGAGTGGGAGCTTCATCAGTCATCTGATGCCGCCCGGCGTCGGCCCCCGGGATGAATGCCGGCCCGGTGGCGAGGAAAACGGGCTGGGCGCCTGCACCGGGGTGGTGGCCGTGATTGCCGAGGTTGCCGCTGAAATCAGAATCAGTGCGACGCACCACTACTCGGCGATCGAGCGCCCCGCCGACGATGACACCCGGATCGGACTCGATGACGTAGCTGAATGGGCCGTCTAGGCCGAAGGCGTCGCGAGCCTCGCGTGCCGTCCACACCTTCCGAATCCGATACTTCGGGTCCTCGACTATTTCAACCAGGAGGTCCTCCAGCTTTCGACGTCGCAGAGCCGGAATCGTCTCGGAGACGAAGAGTTGACCAGACAACCCGGAACTGTGCAGGTAGGCGTCCCAGCTCGCAAGATGCCCCGCGGCATCAAGTTCCAGGAAACCGCGCTGGGCCAGCAGTGAGTTCAGGTTGGTGTGCTGGACCACATCGAGCTGGCCATGATCAGAGACGATGACGATGTTGCTTCGCGCGACCTCCCCCGTCTCCTCGAGAGCGCCGAGGACAGTGCCGAGCCGACTGTCGATCACTCGAAGTGCCTCGCGAATGTGGGGACCACGGGGGCCATACCTGTGACGGGATGCATCCAACTCGACCAGGTGGATCAGCAGCAGATCGGGGCAGTCCTCCCGCAGCACGTCCGCGGCCACCGAAGCAGCGAACGCCCCGTGGTTGCGCTTGGGCTGTTCAACGATGCGATGTCGGTGACGCTCGAAGAGCTCGTATCCCCGTGGCGAACAGGCCGCCCGCATCGTCTTCTCGACGCCACCGGTACGGCCCTCATTGCCGATCTCGGGTACGACGACGTCAAAGGGAGCTCCAGCCGTGACGGGCCACTGAACCGTGGCCACCTTCATCCCGGCTGCAGACGCCTGGTCGAGCAGAGTGGGTACCTGGATGAACCGATACCACCAGAACCAGTCGGGATGACCAACCCCCGGTTGCATTCGAACATTGTTGAATATGCCAGTCACAGCAGGCGGGCAGCCCGTGATCTGGGCAGTGTGATTGGGATAGGTCAACGTTGGATAGACCGCTTGAATCTGAGCCCGAGCAGGATTGTCGAGGATCCGCCGGAAGAACGGCAGAGTACGTGCATACTCCTCGTCGACATCCTCCATTGCGTCGACCGAGATGAGGATCAGTGTTGGGGCATTCATGTGACCTCGGATCGTGACTACTGAACTACTGGACGAGAACCCGGATCTCGGCCGACCTCCATGTGGGCCGGCTCCGAACACCGCGAGCCATGACATCGAGGGCTCGCGGTGTTCGGATGGAGAACCTTCCGGACTCAGTTGCCCTTGGCCATCACATTTGAAATGGTGTCCTTGTACTTGGCCATCTTGGCGTCAAGCTGCTTCTGCAGGTCGGCGACGACGGTCCTGGGATCCTTGCCGTCGCCGTAAACCAGTCCCATTGCGCGGTTGATGTCATCCACTGGGGAGTCGAACCAGGTAATGGTGTCGGACTGCTTGGCGTTCTTCACTTGGTCCAGCGCCACTCCATAGTTCGGGATCTTCTTGACGTTGGCCTGGACATTCGACAGTTCGGCAGCTTTCTTCACGATCGGCAGGTAACCGGTACCCAGGTGCCAGGTAGCGCAGACCTCTGGTTCGGCCATGAATCTGAGCACCTTGGCAGCAGCATCCTGCCGGTCCGTCGACTCCGCGCGGACCACAGCCAGGCCTGACCCGCCGATCGGTACCTTCGGGCCGGGAGAGGCCTTGCCCAGCATGAAGTGGGTGCCCACATCGAACTTGGCATCGTGGAGGATCTGGGCGAGCGTAGCGGTCGACGCATGCGTGGCCGCCGAGATGCCTGTGGTGAAATCGGTCACCGGAGACTTTGCGACGTAACCGAAGTTGTCCCGATGAATGAACTTGTTCTTCCAGGTCAGCCACTCCAGCATCGGGCCCTGGTCGACGAGAACCTTGGTGCCCTCGGAGAATCGGCCACCCCAGGCCCAGATGTGCGCCTGACCGTACCACTCGTCGTCGTTCTTGAAGGGGAAGACCTTCAATGCCTTGCCGGCGGCCTTGAGCCTGACGAGGTCGGCGGCCATCTCGGCGAACTCAGGCCAGGTCCCGGGGCCTTGCTCCGGCAGCCCCGCCTCCTTGAATCTGGTCTTGTTGTAGTAGAACAACGGGGTCGAACGGGCGAAGGGCACCTGGAACGTCTTGCCCTGAGCTTGGCCCTCGGCGACGAACTGCTCCATGTAGACCTTGGTGGACCAGTCGTCGTCGAAGTACTTGTCCAGCGGGGCGAGAGCCTCGGCCTGCCAGTACTGAATCCATCGGTGCTCCGGGAAACAGACGATGTCGGGCACCTCCTTGGCCTGGAGGGCTGCAGTGAACTTCTGCGCCAGGTCCGCGTAACCGCCAACCGACTCGGCACCAGCGTATATGTCTTTCTGCGAGTCGTTGAACTTGGTGAGCAGGCTGGACAACACTTGGAAGTTGATTCCGGTGAAAGGCGCCCAGAACAGAACTTTCGTCCGGCCCTTATACTTGGCGGGAACCTTCACAGGGGCCTGTCTAAATCCCTTGCGTGCTCCGCTCGTGGATGTGTCGGAATCGTTTCCTCCGACCCCGACGCATCCGGACAGGCCCAGGCTGGCCGCTCCGGCAAAACCCATCAGTTCCAGCATGGACCTGCGGCTAGTGTTGGTGTGCAGGAAGTCGAACATGGGAGTCCTCCTTGACAGATTGTTCAACGGTATTGAATTTCGGCACGGCATGATTTCGGTCTTAGCCCTTGACGGCGCCTGCGGCCAAACCGCCGACGATCTTCTTCTGGGCTGCGAAGAATAGGATCAGCATCGGAGCGGCTGCCATCACTGCACCGGCCATCACGGCTCCCCAGTTGGTCCCGCCCTCGTCGTTCTGCAGGAACTTCAGACCGATCGGAAGAGTCTGCATGTCAGTGGTGCTGGTGACGATCAAAGGCCAGACGTAGGAATTCCACTTCCCCATGAAGGTGATGAGAGCGGCGGTAACGAGCATTGGCTGACAGATCGGCAGGACAACTTGGACCATTCGTCTGAGGTGTCCCGCTCCGTCCATTCTTGCTGACTCAATGAGCTCGGTGGGCACCGTCCTCATCTCTTGATAGAGCAGGAACATGATGAACGACGACGCCAGAGAAGGCAGAATAATACCTGCATAAGTATTGAGTAGATCCATCTGCGAGATAGTGATGTAGTTCACCAGCAGGGTGACATGACCAGGAAGCATCATCGAGCCAAGCACCAACATGAACATGAAGTTCTTCAAAGGGGCCTTGACGAACACAAAGGCGTAGGCGCACATCACGGCGAAGATCAGCTCCACCACTGTTCCAACAACACTGGTCACGACAGAGTTCCAGAAGAATCGGAGGAAAGGGGCGGCGCGCATCGCCTCTGTAAAGTTTCCCATCGTCGGATGGAAGACAAACCATTTTATCGGCCAGGTGTATACATCTGCCTGAGGTTTGAGAGCCGACAAGAACATCCAATAGATCGGCACTAGGAACGTGATCAAGGTGATGGCCAACAAGATGTACATGATCACCCGGCCCAGTGACAGTCTGCGCCGGGTTCTACTGGACTTGACGCGGCTGAGAGTCGCAGCGTTGAGAGTCATCAGGAGTCCTTCCTGTTACTGAGCTTCACCTGGAAGATCGTCGCCACCATAAGAAGGGCGAATAGCACCATCGACTGCGCTGCCGAGGAACCAATATCGAACTCCTGGAAGGCCTTCTTGTAGATCGACCAAGTCAACGTCGATGACGAGTAGCCGGGTCCACCGCTGGTCAGGGTAGCGATGATGTCGAACGCCTGAGTACTAGCGATGATGCTGGTAATGAGCATGAAGTAGTTCACTGGTCGCAGCAGAGGGAACGTCATCTGCCGGAACTTCTGCCAACCGTGGGCCCCATCGACGTCTGCCGCCTCCATGACGTCGTGGGGAAGGTCCAGAATCGCCGCGTAGTAGATGATTGTGACGAATCCAATGCGCTGCCATGAATAGGCGATGATGATTGCCCATAGGGACCACTTCGAGGTAGCCGTCCATTGCGGTGAGGAAGCCCCGAACCATTCGAATACCATTCTGCTTATGCCGTACTGAGGATCGAACATGAACAGGAACAGAATTCCAACGACAGCGCCTGCAATCATATGAGGCGCAAAGGTCAGGGTGCGCACGACCGCGGAGAAGCGCAGCTTCTGGGCAAGTAGGAGAGCGATTCCCAAACCGGCAATGAGAGTGCCGACGACGGTGAAGAGAGTGAATACAAGAGTGTTCCACAGGACCGTATAGAACTCACTCGACTCGAACAGCTCCTGCCATTTCCTGAGGCCAACGAAGGTGGCTGACGGTTGGACGAAGTCCCAGTCGGTGAAGCTGAGGAAGAGATTGTAGAAGGTCGGCCAGTAGGCGAAGACCACGATGAGGATCATGTTCGGAAGGATCAGCGCAGCGAAGAGCGCGATCTCCCTCCACTCGTACTTTCTGTGCCTTCGGAGCTCTTGACCCGATGCCTCGACGACGGCGAGAACTCGTGCTTCCGCCTTTGATGCATCGCTCATGCGCGCACCTCCCTTTTCATTACCCGGCCGCTGAGCCGCGACGTCAGCATTTCGGCCGCACTCCCGTTGATGTTTTCTGCTGGTGGGCACCCGCCGGGAGCTGTACTGTCCACGGGCCGTCGATTGATCCGGCTCCGTCAGTCCCAGCGGTTGCTGCATCACCGGAGCGTTGATTCTGGGGAGGCCTCAGATCTGGTCGCTGATGTGAAACCGCTGATGACTGGAGATTCGCAGTGCGTTCATTCATGCCCATCACTCGATGTCCACCTCAGGGAGGACCTCCACCGACAGGACACCCTCCAAGTCAGCGAGGCCGGACATCAGAGCCTCCGTCTGGCGTGGTCCCTCCAGTTCCAGAATCAGCCGGGCGCTTCCTGAAGCATGACGAGAGCGCGGCACGGCTCGCTCAACTGCCCACCCGGCCCTAGTGATCGATGACAGGAGTGTTCTCAGTAGGCCCAAGCCATCGCAGTAGGTGACGTCCAGATGGATCAGACCACGACCACGAGTGGGAAGGATGCGTTCCAGCGCATTGAATCCGAAGGTGATCAGAAAGTGCATCGCGGTGACAGCGACCGCCAGGACCCACAGCCCCGCACCAGCGGCCATCCCGATCGCGGAGGACTCCCACACGGAGGCCGCGGTGGTGAGACCACGCACCCTGCTGTGCTGCGTCATGATCAATCCGGCGCCCAGGAACCCGACACCGGAGACGACTTGGGAGGCCACCCGCGATGGATCGAGCCGGATGTCTCCACCCATCAGGGGAACAAGGTCAAAGAATCCATACTTCCCGACCTGGAGAAATAATGCTGAGGCGACACCAACAATACTTTGGGTACGCAAACCCGCACCCTTGCCGCGCATATTTCTTTCAAGTCCGACAAGAGACGTCAGCAGAAGTGCGAGTGTCAACTCACACAGCTGATTCCAGCTCTGACCAAGACCAAGTCTCACCTCAAGAACGAACAGGCCCATCGTCACTTTTGTTCACTCTCCTTGGTACTTACGTGGAGCCGTCAAGCTGGACGCATTGTGGTTCCGTCAGCCCTGCCGTAGGACCTCGATTTAGGTGGTCTCCTGCTGCAGAGTTGACCACCGACACACAAGCAGAGATAAACCTCCGAGCGTCAGCTGTGTGCCGGACGTTTATCGCTATAATTGCAGGCTACGCGTGTAGATCGCCAGCAGTCAAGACCCGACCTGGAGCCTGATCGCAGGCCACTGCAGAGCGCAGTCAGCCGCCGCATTGCGCTGCCACGAGGCAGGACTGGGGCGCAGGGATGAGCCGTTGACACCACCTGTAGTGCCCCCACCCGAGGAGCCTGGTCCGTGATCCGAGACCTCAGGCATCCACATCCGGCTCATCCGAATCCAGGGTGTAGTCGGGGTCTGAACCCGCCGGTCTCGAGCAGGGATCTGGCGATGTAGTTGGTCAGGTTGCGGAACCCCAGCGCCGAGCCGCGCAGGTGCTCGAGCCTGCCGTTGATCGCCTCGGTGGGCCCGTTGGAGGTGCTGGGCCGGTCGAAGTAGGCCAGGACGTCGGCGGCGCGCTTCTTCAGCGTCCTGCCGAGCTTGGTGATCTCGACCAGGGCCTTGGGGACGCCGGTGCTGATCGAGTCGATGAGCCGGGCCATCAGCTCGCGGCCGTGGCGCCGGTTCTCGTGGCGGTAGGCGGCGATCATGCGCTGG
>NZ_AUDD01000034.1 GCF_000425285.1 Acidipropionibacterium jensenii DSM 20535
AGGGACAGGGCCAGATCGCACAGGATCTTGCCCGGGTCATGGACGGTCAACGGTGTGGCCCACCGGGCCAGGGCCCTGCTCAGTTCCCGGTCCAACCCGGAGGCGCGGATCGTCTCGACCAGCAGCACCCCACCGGCCTGACCCGCTGCGGCCACGGGCGCGGCATCGACATGAACACGCGGATACGACCCGGTAGCCTTCACCTTGGGAGTGCTCCTCGACCTTGACGGATTCGGACTCTATACAAGCCCTATCCTGCCAAGTCAGGAGCACTTTCGCCTACCCGGCGACCACACCTCCGGCACTCACCGATGAAACGCCGAGGCTAAGACCCAGCCGGCGAGCAAGGAGGGCGAGGCTGCTCCGACCGCACCTGCGACGTCGGCATCATCCCGTGAGCCGGTCGGCACGACTACCAGCAAACCATCGGCTCCGGCCACGTCCAGCACCGCGACGGAACTGGCGAGAACGGGTGCCCACCAACCGGCCGACATCATGGCCGACGGCCCGATCAAACGGCGCTTGATGGCGAAGGCTCCCGATGAGTTTCCGACCGCGGACTCCGTGACCTACGCCAAGACCTCGACGCTGACACAGATTCCTGGAGGCGCGCTCGCCAGCCTGCCCGCAGACACGGTGCCGTGGTGGACCGGGATCGATTTCCTCACCGGTCTCACCTCCTTGAGCGTCAATGGCACCAAGGTCGCCGGTGGACTCTCCTTCCCGCAGGGCGGAATCGCGCCACTCCTGCCCGCGCTGACCAACCTGAGCATCACCGGACCATTCACCCCGGCCCAGTTCGGGCCCTCCACCAAAGTCACAGCCCTGACGTGGAACTTCACCGGGGCGGCATCCTTCTCCGGCCTCCCCGCAACGTTCCCAAATCTCCACACGCTGACATCGAGCGTCTCTGGCGTGACTGACCTCAAGGGTGTGGCCGGCCTGAACAAGCTTCAGACCCTCGCGATCGACTCCCTGGCGAACTCGAGCTCAAGCCTGTCCACCGACGGGCTCAGCGGAGCACCGGAACTCACATCCCTGTCCATCCAGGGGTCGCTGAACACATCGTTCTCGGCGTTCACGGACCTCCCCCGTCTGGAGAAGGTCGACCTGTCGAGCAACAGACTCGCCTCCATCCCGGACTTCTCCGGAACTCCAGCGTTGAAGTCGGTGAATCTCGCCCACAATTCTATTTCCTCGCCGACCTGGAAAAAAGGATACCCTGGGCTCGATTCCCTTGACCTCACATGGAACGGGGTGACGTCACTCCAAGATGTGCTGATCGCCTCGAAAGTCTCGTCCGTGGACCTGGGGTACAACGATTTCTCCAACTTGGACGGGCTGGATCGTTTCGCCGCGGTCGACACCCTCTCAATAGGCACGAAGTCGGGGATACCTGATCTGTCGGCCGCCGAGAAGTACAAGGGAATCACGGCGAAGGTGTCGGTGGATCCGGGAAGCGTCACGATCCCTGACAGCGTACCGGCGGGTGCCCCGATCTCCTTGGAGAAGTACATCACCCTGCCCACCGGATCGAGGGCCACCTTCTCCGGGGCGAGCGTGATCGCGGGATCGGACCCTAACACCTTCGTGATGCAGTCCGTCGGCGGGTTCCAGGCGCTCTGGACGATACCGAACATCGGGAACATCTCATTCTCGCAGGGGACCCTCAAGGGCACCTCGACCCTGACGGGCCTGACGGTCACCGCAAAGGGCCCGAGTTCCCCGGTGCCCGCGGGCAAGGCTATGACCTTCACCGGTACCGTGGCGGGGCGCGGCGCTGGGGCGGTCACTCGATATCAGTGGTACACCGCGGCCAGCAAGACAAAGAATTTCAGCTACATGACCCCGGTGGCCAACGCCGCCGGCAAGAGCCTCACCGTCGTCAACTCGAAGAAGACGGGCCCACTGCTGTACGCACTCGTCGCGTTCGTGGGCAGTTCCCCTGTCGCATCGAACTGGGTCGATTCAAATGCGATTGTCGATTTTCCCGATGCTCGTCTGGCGAAATGTGTTACCGCCTTCCACGGCGGTCCGTTGACCTATACGAATCTCCGCACGGATGCCCAGTACTCATCTTATGATTGTTCTGGTCGAGGAATCACCAGCATGGAGGGACTGCAGTACGTTCACGGCGTCCCGAATGGAATCTCCGGAGGAGCTGCTGCCAACTTCAACCTCTCTCACAACCAGATCACCGATATCACACCGATCACGGCCGATGTCACCACTGGAGATGCCTTCTCCGGGCTGGATGTCGACCTGTCATACAACAACATCTCGGACGCGTCGCCGCTGTGGGAGGACGGGGTTGCTGGCACCTGGATGCGGAAGGATTGGGACAACCTTCGCAGCCCGGCCGGATTCAATCTGGACCACAATCATGTCTCTGACCTGTCGGGTCTGAGCACCTTGCCCAGCCCGGTGGCCCCGAACAACCCGGTGCCGGTGAGTTTTCTCAATCAGGAGGTCACTCTGCCCGGTGCCGCCGTGGGGGCACCGGTGCAGGTGCCGACGGTGACCGGGCCCAACGGGAAGACGATAGCGGTGACGTCGGCGGAGGGCGCATCCCTGACCGATGGTCATGTCTCCTACGCCACGAGCGGCACGAAGACGCTGTCGTGGGAGAGAGTTCAGGCGCAGTACGCGCGGTTCTCGGGAACCTTCTCAGTAAGCGTCGGTGCAGTGGCTGGGGTCCCAGCGCTCACTGTCTCGCCAGACAAGCCCAAGTCCGGCTCACTGATGACATTCACCGGCAACGGCTACACACCGGGGGAGCAGGTGACCTTCTCCTGGGATGGAAAGACGATGGGCACGGTGACCGCTGACGCAGCGGGGAATGCGGTGTTCACCTGGCGGACGCTGGACCCGTCGGAGCACGGGCGGGTCACGGTAACGGCCAGCGGGCGGACCAGCAAGCTGAGCGCAACCGTGAAGTTCACCCTGGCCGCCGATGACACCGTGAGCATCCCGGACGTGAACCTGCGTGGGTGCTTCACCGACGCGCTCAGCCTCAAGCCCGGGGCGGCCCTGTACCGCAGTGTCACCGGTCGGATGGAAGGCACCCTGGACTGCCGTGGCCGGGGGATCACCAACCTCGCCGGACTCGACGCCTTCAAGAAGGGGCAGATCCTGCTCAACGGAAACGCCCTCACCTCGCTGGCGAGCCTTCCAACGTTGTCCTCCAAGGTGTGGCTGATCGACGTGTCGAACAATGCGATAGCTTCCACCGGAGCCATGAAACCCCAGAGCGGTGGGCTTCAGATCGTGGTGATAGGAAACCGGATCGTCGATTTCCGGGATCTGCAGAGAACCACTCCTTACGTTGAAGGCCTCGCCCAGGAGATCAGTCTTCCGATGGCTCTCGCCGGGCAGCCGGTCGCCATTCCCAAGGTGATGGCGCTGAGCCCGCAGGACGGCACTATCCCCATGGTGGAGTATCGGATGCCAACCGGCGCCACAGCGCACCCAGCGGCTCATGGAGGCAGAACCCTGGTGTTCGCCAAGCCGGGCGTCTACGAGATCGGGTTCACGATCAACTATGCGTACCGGAACTCGGACGGTACCTCGGGTGGCGAGAATCCGCCGTGGGCCTCGGGTGTGTTCACCGTGACAGTCGTCTCACCCCACCAGAAGGTGCTCAACATCAACCCGACCAGCCTCTACGCCGGGCAAATGCTCAATGCCACGGGGGCAGGCTTCAATCCCGGCGAGGTCGTCACTTTCACGCTCGGGAGGAACGGTCCGAGGCTCGATCAGGCCATCACCAATGAATGGGGCAGCGCTCGGAGCACCAATACGGTAGTCCCACTGAGTACGAGGGCAGGTACGTATCGCGTGACTGCCACAGGGTCGGCGAGCGGCGTCACGGCATGGACCACCCTCACGGTGAAGCTCACCCCCGCCCAGAGGCCCACGGATATCCGTCCGGTGGGGATGCCGTCCGGCGCCACTGTCGTGCACTTCGGCAACGGCGGAGGTAACGGTTCCGGTGGCACTGAGGGCGCCACATACAGCGATGGAGGTGGCGGCAATCAAGGTGTCGGTCACGGCAATGACGGAGGTGCAAGCCAAGGGGAGCAGCCTGGGCCCGGCCTCGGCCTGCCCGGGACCGGGGGTGATGGGCCCGAGGCGGGCATTCCCGCCGCAATTGTCCTGCTGCTCGGCCTTGCGGGCATTGCTACCGCGCGGAGGCGGCACTGATGGTCACCGTGCCGGGGGTGGACTGGGCCGCTGCCCTCCCGGCGCGGCGAGTCGGTGATCTGTGGAGAGGTAGAAAATGACAACATCTCGACTGCATCGCGAGGCGACGGGAACAGCGCTGGCTGTGGCGACTGGTCTGGCGCTGTTCAGCCTCCCGGCGGTGCCCGCTCAGGCCATGAGTGTGCACGACGGCTGGTGCGTCAAGGACACAGGACTGGCCGTTGTCGTGGATTTCAGCCACACGAAGGCGAGCCTGTGGCCCAACTCCCGGGGTTACGTCGTCAAGTGCATTGTGAACCCGCGGATCACGAGCGGGGCTCGCGCTGCTGCGTTGAATCTCACCGGGATACCGCACGTCACGCAGAGCGACGGGGAGGTGGTGTCGATCCTCGGTCTCACGAAGAACGAGCAGGTGTGGGGCTGGACGCATGGCACCAACAAGAGCGGGAAGCTCGCTTGGATGGCAACCAATGACGCACAACCGAGCCCGCAGGTCAATGGGTTCGAGTACTGGCTCGCAGCATCCAGCCAATACGGCTTAAACAGCTTCCCAGCGGTCCAACCCCAGTTCGCCAGTGCTGGAGGAAACAACAACGGCGACGGAGGGGGCGACGGGTCCCTGAATCCCGGAGCACCGAAGCAGACTTACAACCCGGGGAGCGGTGCGGGCGGCGGTGGGAAGGGCAATGGCAACAAGACCACCAATGGCGGCGCTGCACGGGGCCCAGGAGGCAACGGTGGATCTGGCAACGGCGGTTCCAATGGTTCGGGCACGGGTGGGCGTTCCGGCACGTCGGGGGGTAGTGGCACCGGGAGCAACAACGGAGGCGGCGCCGGCAATCAGCAGAGTACGACGGCTGCGGCCAAGGCCCAGGCGAGTGCCAAGGCCAAGTCGCCATCGGCCAAGCCGAGCGGTTCGGCGTCGCCGACGCCGGGTGCTTCTGACAACGCATCGGCCGCGGCTTCGCCGGTCTACGCCGCCGAGTCCCCGAAGGGCAGCGCCTCGCAAGCTGGGAGTAGCAGCGATAGCAAGAACTGGATGTGGGCGGGTATCGGCCTGGCCGCAGTGATCGTGGCGGCCGCAGTCACAGCTGGGATCCAAGGCCTCACCACTGGCAAGAAGAAAGACGGCCCGACACCGCCGTCCGCGAAGCGCTGACCGTCTCGTGAACCTCACTAGAGAACGCCGGCATCCCGGCAGGTCACTGCTGCGACGAGTACTCCGGCGCGCGGCCCTGCCAGGGGCCGTGCTCTGCGCCTTGGTCGTCACCCCGGCCTGGGCCGCCCCCAGCGTCCAGACCCAGCATCTGTGCACTCAGTCGGCCGCGCCCTGCTCCATCCAGATGCGCCCCCAGCAGCGCGAGGGTGCCGCGGCTTCGGTGATGGTCACCGGCCGGGCCCGCACCACCGTGTCTGTCACCATCTATCGGCTGACCGCCGCCTCTGGAAAGGCCACCGGAATCATGCCGCTCCAACGGTCGGTCGACGTCCGCACCAACGACCAGGGATACGGTTCGGTCTCCGTCGCCTTCCAGGCGAACAACCCCAGGCAGGACGCCGGGTGGATCCTGGCCGCCCCCAGCGACATCGCGGGAAACGCGAGCACCTGGGATCCCTCCCAGGTTGTGGGCTCCATCGCCAGCTACGCCTCTCGGCGTCCCACCATTCTCGGGGACGGCTACGGACCGCAGAAGCCTGTCGGCCAGCCCCTCGATCTCCAGTTCACCAACGCCATCCTCGGCACCCGCTTCGCGGTGGAGTACTTGGCCGACGACGGCGCCTGGCACGGCGTGAGCACCGGCACCTTCAATCCGGTGCAAAGCTCCGACGGGATTAGCCACGTCTCCTACACGGTTCCCCAGGGACTCCAATCGCGGCCCTACCAGTTCCGGCTGTTCAACATCACCGACCCCAGCGCCGTCGCCCAGCAATGGGCCGTCACTCCGGCCGTCAACGCGCCCACCCAGCCGCGCGTCCCGATGCTCGCCATTCCCAAGCTCGGTGCATCAGTCGGCGGCCACCAGGTCGCGGGCCGCCACTCGAGCACTCCGGTCATCGCCTCGGCCGGGGCTCTGGCTGGGATCTCGGCGGCCGGTGTCATCGCCTGGCCCGCGCTGGCCCTGAGACGCCGGCGCAATCAGTACTGGAGGTGGACGCCATGAGGCACCTTCATCCGCTGGCCTGGCTGCTGCTGGGAGGTAGCTTGGCCGTCACTGTTGCGGTGGCGGGCAATCCCATCGTGACAGTCACCGTGCTCGCCTGCGCCGTCGTCATCTCTGGAGCCCGGCGCAGCCCCCGCAGCTCCGCCTTCGGCGCGGCGGTCAAGATTGGCCTGCTGCTCGGCGCGATCGTGCTGGTCATCGGCCTGTTCACCGGCCCGGCCAGCGGAAACACCACAGTGCTGTTCACGGTTCCGCGATTCAGCATGGGCGCCGGGGCAGACTTCGGCGGCATCTACACCACATATCGGCTTGCCGCCACTGGCACCACCGCAATCGAGGTCCTGGCCTACAGCTGCCTGGTCGGCCTGATGTGGCAGGCTTGCCCCGCTGGGCAGTGGTGCGATCTGGCCGAGACCTTCCTCGGCCGCGCGGCCCTGCTGCTCGCCCCGCTGCTGAGCCTCGGGGAGGCCATCGCACGCGTCCACGACACCGGGCACCCCCGTTGGGGGCTGGCTCCGGCCATCGTCGACCAGGACCTCCAGATCGCCTCCTCGTGGCGGCGCTACTCGCCGCACCCGCGCCCCTCGGCGCTGTCCGCCCTGGTCGCGGGCCTCACCCTCGTCGTGGTGACCGCTCTGGTGCTGGCCGCCTCCATGCTGGGCGGTATCTCCACCAGCCTGGCTGGCGGACACACGATCCCTGGCCCGGCGCTGGCCGGGGCCATCGCCTGCTGCTGGGCCCTGCTGCGGCCCACCATCGGCGGGGCCGCCCTCATCCCGCGCCCCACCGGGCAGGACGTCGTCGCCGCCGTGATCTCGCTGCTGCCGGTGGCCGCGGTGCTGTGCGCGGGTCTCGGCGGGCCCGACGCCGGCCAGCTGAGGACCCCGGACGGCCAGTGGCCCGGGCTTCCGCAGATCACTGTCATCGCGGTGTGCCTGGCCACCGCCGTCGTGATGGTCCTCGGGGCCTCGGTCGCCCAGCGCGGCCCGGATGATGCCGACACCAAGGAGGCCGCCCATGCTTGAGGTCACCGACCTGGCGGTGTGGTATCCCACCCGCGGCCTCGCCCTCGCCGGACTCAGTTTCAGCGCCTCCGACGGGCAGATCCTGCTGCTCACCGGACGCAATGGTTGTGGCACCAGCACTGCCCTGGCGGCCATCGTCGCCGATCTGCCCGCCGGCTCCCGGCGCCAGGGCGCCGTCGTGTTGGACGGCGTCGACATCTCCGGAGCCCACCCCGACGATCTGGACGGCATCATCGCCACCGTCGGAGACGTCGACCCTGCCCGATCCCTGCGCATTGGAGATCTCCTTCACGTCGAGGGACCTCATCACAGCTCGCTCGAATCGGCAGCGCCCCGACGCCCTGCGCTGCTCTCCCCAGAGCAGATCGCCAACGAGCTGGGCCTGGATGGCCACCTCAACGACCGAGTCGCCGACGCCACCCGGTCGTTGAGGGCGCGCGCCGTGCTGGCAGCCGGCCTCCTCGCTGCACCTCGGCTGCTGCTGGCCGACCAGCCGCTTGCCCCGATGGAGAGCCCCTGGCGAGACGCCGCCTGCAGGTTGCTGCGCGCCCACGCCGACGCCGGGATGACCATCGTGTGGGCCGAGCACCACCTCATCCACGCCCTGGCCGTCGCCGATCACGTGATCGAACTCGTCCGGCCCAGCAACCAGGTGCCTGGTAGCCGTGCGGTCGGCACGTATCCCGATGAGTACCGCCGCGAGAACCATGCCAGGCCCCGCACTGCCAAGCCTTACCCGGGGGAGCACACCGGCCTGGCACATCCTGCCTGGCAATGGCGTCCTCGCACCATCCCCTGGACCCCGCTCCAGCAGGTCGCCACCGCCCTGGGTCTGACTGGACCCGGCGCCGATGACCCGAACCGGCTGCACGACATGCTCGCGCCGGTTCTGGGGCAGGGGCTCCGGCAGCCACCGGCCCACCGCGACACCGGGCAGCTCACCTTGGTCCTCAACGACCGCGAGAAGGTGCTGGTGCGCGACGACCAGATGCTTCGGCTGGCCTGCGCGACCGGCGAGCAAGCGGCTATCGCCTATGACGAGTTCACCGCCGCCAACGCTTTCACCCTGGCCCCCACCCAGCCCAACCGCACCCTGGCTGACATCTGCCGGTTCCAGGACCGCCGCTCCGGGCGGCCGAAGGGTTCCACCTGGGCGCAGATCCACGACGCCTGGCCCCAGCTGCGGGGCAGCGACGTGCTCGCCCGCCACTCGGCCGGGGAGCAAGCCCTGGTCACGGCCCTGCTCGACCTGGAGTCCGGCACTGTCGTCCCGCTACTGGACGCCGGCCAGCCCCTCGATGGCTGGACCCGCGACCGGCTGCTCGAGCACGTCGCCGCCCAACAGCGGGCCGGCCGCACTGTGGTGTGGATCACCACCGACGCCGAGGACCTTCCGGCGGCTGAACGGGTCATCGTCACCGACGATGGGCAGATTGCCGCCGACGGGCGGGCCACCGCCATCGCCGACCGACTGCCCTACCCTCCGCGGCTGGCCGTCGCCTGCGCTCCCCGGCGGATCATGACCGCCGCCGAGGTGATCGCCGGGGCCGAGTACCTCGCCACCAAGGAGGCCTCGTGAGCGTTCGCGTCTTCGGCTTGCGCTGCGGCCCCCGCTCCTGGGCGCTGACCGGCATCACCACAGCTGTGGGTCTGCTGTGGCTGCTCTATCCGCTCATCTGGCCGCTGTACTCGGGCACCCGTTCCCAGTCCAACGTCGAGGCTGTCGCCGTCCTGGGGCTGATCGCGATGCTGGTCGCCGCCGGATGGGTCGGATTGTGGCTCGACTCCTCACGGGAGGTGAGCGGGCTGGGATTGGCCGCCGCCCTGGTGGCCGTCAACGTCGCCATCCGGCCGCTGCTCAACGGCGGTTCAAACGGCGTCGAGGTCAACTACGTGTTGCCCCTGCTGGCCGGGGCCGCCGGCGGCGGCCCGGCAGGATTCCTGGTCGGGGCCACCTCCTGTCTGCTCTCACAGTTCAGCATGGACTTGGTGGCACCCCCACTGCCCGGCCAGATCGTGGTCTGGGGGATCGCCGGACTGCTCGGCGGCCTCGCCCACCGGCTGAGGCTGGGCTGGGGATGGGCCTGGTGCCTGCCGTTGGCGATGGCATTCGGACCGCTGGCCGGTGTCCTGCTCAACCTCATCGGCTGGCCCACCGAGACCCAGGACGCCACATCATCCTTCTTCTTCCCCGGCCTGCCCGGATGGGTCAACGCCACCCGGCTGCTCAGCTACACCTGGCAGACATCCTTCGGTTACGACCTGGCCCGCGGCGTCACCACCGCCGTCGGCGTCCTGATCGTCGGCCTGCCCGTGCTGGCCGGCCTGCGCCACGCGTGGTCGCCCCGGATCAGCCCGGACGCCATCGCTGCCCCGGAGCGCACCGGGCCCACTGAGCACGGCCTGGCCCGCCAGCGGCGCGCCGGCCGCCTCGCCGACAACTGGAACACCACCGACACCTCCCAGGAGTCTCCCTCATGATCGATGAACGTCCACCCATCACCCCCGCCGAGCTTCAGCGGGCGCACGACCTCACCGGGCGAATCGGAGACGCCGTCTCCAGCAAGCTGGTCGGCCAGAAATCGCTGCGCCGGGCCCTGCTGGTCACTCTGCTGGCCGGCGGCCACATCCTGATGGAATCGGTGCCCGGTCTGGCCAAGACCCTCGCCGCTTCCACCCTGGCCTCGGCCGTCGACGGCACTTTCGCCCGCGTTCAGTGCACCCCCGACCTGTTGCCCTCCGACATCATCGGCACCCAGGTCTACAGCCCCCAGACCGGCGCCTTCAGCACCCAGCTGGGCCCCGTCCACGTCAACTTCGTACTGCTCGACGAGATCAACCGGTCCTCCGCCAAGACCCAGTCGGCAATGCTGGAGGCGATGCAGGAGCGCCAGACCTCGATCGGCGGCACAACCTACCGGCTGCCTGACCCGTTCATGGTGATGGCCACTCAGAACCCCATCGAGGAGGAGGGCACCTACGTCCTGCCGCAGGCCCAGATGGACCGGTTCCTGCTCAAGGAGGTGATGACCTACCCGACTCCCACCGAGGAGCTGGAGGTGGTCAACCGAATCGAGTCCGGGGTCCTGGACGATCACCATGCCTCCGGCGCCGTCGGGGGTCGCACCACCCTGGACGATGTCGGCTTCCTGCAGGGTTTGGCCCGCCGGGTGCGGGTGGACGAGTCGATCAAGAAGTACATCATCGACATCGTCAACGTCACCCGCGACCCGGGCACCTATCTAGGCACCGAGCAGGCTCGATACATCGAGTACGGGGCCTCCCCGCGCGCCGTCATCTCTTTCCTTCTGGCCGCGCGGACTGGCGCTCTGCTGGCCGGGCGTGACCACGTCGTCCCCGAGGACGTCAAGGACTTCCGCCACTCGGTGCTGCGCCATCGAATCATCCTCACCTTCGAGGCGGTCGCCGAGCGAGTGCGCGCCGAGGATCTCATCGACGCCGTCTTCGACTCCGTGACCGCGCCGTGAACCGGGTAGCCTGATGGCACTTCTGACGAAGATCAAGGCGAATCTCACCATTGCGACCAGACGCAGAGTCCCGGGTCTGCTGGAGGGCCAGTACGCTTCGACCGTCACCGGGCGGAGCCTCGATTTCTCCGACCTGCGCGAGTACGTCCTCGGGGACGACGTCAAGGATTTCGACTGGAAGGCCACAGCGCGGCACGTCACCCCGCTGGTGAAGCGGTATGTCGCCGATCGTAAGCGCACCGTTCTGCTCACTGTGTGCGCAGGGGCCCAGATGGCCGGGCTGGCCAATGTCGCCGAGACCAAGGCCGAGGTGGTGATCATGGCCGCCGGTTTGATGGGATACCTGGGTGCCCGGCACGGCGACTACGTCGGGCTGCAGGTCACCGGTGCTGGCAAGATCACCGTGCAGCGACCCTCCACCCGCGAGATCGAATTGGAACGGATGCTCCAGATCGTGCAGGCGCGGTGCGCGGCCGGCGAGCCCGCCGGGGATCTCAAGGCTTTGCTTGAGTTCATCGTCGCCACTGTTCGGCGCCGCTCCATCTTGGTTCTGGTGATCGACGACGTCGCCCTCGACGGCCCAGTCGAGGCCCTGCTGCGCAGGCTCGCCGCCCAGCACGAGATCTTCGTCATCGTGGTGCCCGACCTGGACCCCACCGGCGAGGACCCGGAGATCCTGCACGAGGTCATCGACAACGCCGAGATCCCCGCCTTCGTGCGCAATGACCCCGAACTCGCCGCGCAGTTGGCCGATGCCGACGCCGCCCGCCGCGAAGAACGCGCCAGGCTGTTCACCGGACTGGGGATCTCCCACGAGGTGATCGGCTCCACCGACGATGCGATACCGGCGATCTTCCGTCTGCTGGGAAGGACCCGACATGCGATTCGTGGCTGAGACACCGCCCCACATCAATGACGCCGAGGCGACGCCGGCAATCTGGCTCATCTGCGGCATCGCCGCTGTCGTGGTTGGGATCGTTGTGCCGCTGGTGGTGGCCCTGTGGAGGCGTCACCGGTTCCGCGCCGAGAAGGCCGAGGGGGACACCAACGAGATCGAGCCGGTGCGCTCCAGCTATCTGAACGGGCTGGAGGCGGCCGAGAAGGCGTGGAGAGGCGGTGATCTCGGAGATGCCGATGCCTTGGAGCACTGCTCCGGCGCTGTGCGCGAGTTCGTCGGCGTCGTCACCGACACCGATACCGCTGCCCTCACGCTGACCGAGCTGCGCTCCCGGGCGATGCTGCGACCGGAGCTGAAACCGGTTGCCGATCTTGTGGGTCAGGGTTATCAGACCCGCTTCGCCGGGGCTCCGAGTGTGGATGGGGCGGTGGCTGCCGCCTTCGCTCAGGCGCGGAAGGTGATCGCGGAATGGGACTGAAGTACTGGTACCTCGGTCTGGCGGTGACCCTGGCGATGGTCACTGTCGCCGTCATTCGACATGTCCGGGCCGGCCGCGCAAACCTTTCTCCGGCCGGCTTCCCGGTAGCTCACACCGATCGCGTCAAGGTCCTGCCGCGCTACCGACATCTGGTGAGGATGCAGCTGCGTTGGTTGCTGGTAGAGGCGATCAGCCTCGGCCTGGCCTGCCTGGGTGTGGCAATCGTCGTCTCCCGGCCTGCCTGGGTGAACATCGATTCCCGCGAGATGCGCAACCGCGACGTGATGCTCTGCCTCGACGTGTCCGGATCCATGAGCCAGACCGACGCGGCCGTCATCAGCAGTTACCAGGATCTGGTCGGTCGGCTGCACGGGGAACGGATCGGATTCACCGTCTTCGATTCCGCCGCGGCGACCGTCTTCCCGCTCACCGACGACTACGCATTCATCTCCGACCAGCTCACCGAAACGCTCAAGGCCATGCGTACCAACCAGACCACGCCGGTGTTGGAGGCCACCCGTGTCGGCGATCGCGGCGCCTCGCTCATCGGTGACGGACTGGCCTCCTGCCTCCAGGGATTCGACCGGATGGGAGAAGCGCGGTCGCGCACCGTGGTGCTGACCACCGACAACGATCTGTCCGGCACCCCGCTGTTCACCCTCTCCGAGGCTGCCGACCGGGCCGAGCGAGAGCACATTCTGGTCTACGGCGTCACCCCGTCGTGGGCCGATCAGGCGAAGAGGGCCGACTTCAAGGCCGAGGCGACTCGTACCGGCGGACAGGTGCTGACTCTGAACACCGCCGATCCGGGGACCAACCTGGAGATCAGCCACGGCATCGAGAGAAGCCAGCGGCAGGCCCTGCTCACCATGCCGATCGCCCGCTCCTTCGATCAGCCCTGGCCCGGCGCCCTCCTCATGCTGCTCGGTCTGGCCGGCATGATGCTCGCCGCCTGGGGGACCAGATCATGAACGTCTTCCCCAACTGGTACCTGTTCGCCGGCGCCAGCCTGCTGATGGCCGCCGCGGTGGTCAATCTGGTGAGCACCCGCAAGGATGCCCACGTTCCCGCGCGGACCCGCCACAAGCGCTGGCGGCATCTCGGCGTCGCCCTGGCCCTGGTGGTGATCGCCGTACGACCGACGATCGGCAATGTGACGACCACCACCTACACCTCAGGGGCGGACGTCGTCCTGATGATCGACCGCACCGCCTCCATGGGGGCGGTTGACTACGGCGGCGGAAAACCGCGGATGGACGGGGTACGGGCCGATGTCACCACTCTGGTGAGATCCCTGGAGGGGTCGCGGTTCGCCGTCATCGTCTTCGACAACAATGCTCGGGTGGCACTGCCCTTCACCACAGACGGCACCGCCGTCGTCTCCTTGGTCGACTCCCTGGAGTGGCGCACCTCCGAGTATGGCAACGGCTCGGACATCGCTGAGGGGCTCGGTACCGCCCAGAAACTCTTGGCCCGGTCCCAGAGGAGTGATCCGGACCTGAGCCGCTACCTGTACTACTTCGGGGACGGGGAGCAGACCCGCCGAGCCGCTCCGCAGTCCTTCGAGCCGCTGCGGCCCTACCTCACCGGGTCGACGATCTACGGTTACGGGACGGCCGAGGGGGCGCCGATGCTCACCACTCCCGGGTCGAAGCAGTATGTCCGCAAGGACGGGGCGACCGCCATCTCGAAGATGAACGAGCAGAACCTCAACGCGATGGGGCAGCAGCTCCAGGGCGGCTACCAGCACCGCACCCGGCCGGGTGTGTTGGACGCCCACGTCGACCATCCGACCCTGATCCCGGTGGTGCATCGCGATCCGCGCGGATTCGAGACCTACTGGATCTTCGGGCTGGTTGCCGCTGGACTGCTGATCTGGGAGCTGTGGGACGACGTCGCTTATTACCGGCGGGCCCGGAAGGAGTGGAGATGGACAGACTGATACCGGCGGCAGCCACTGCCACCGCGATGGCCGCCGCCGCGCGGCGGGGCCAACGTCTGCGCGCCATCGCGGTGGGGATTCTCACGGCGCTGCTGCTGGCCTTCGGAGCGAAACTCTTGGTCGATGTGGTCTCCAATGCAGCCGGGCGCTCTGCCTTGGGGCGTCAGGACTACGCCGGGGCCCAGTCCTGGTTCGAGAACAACCTTTCACTCAACTGGTTCACCCCGTGGCTAGCCCACTACAACACCGGGGTGGCGCTGTACTACCAGCAGAACTGGAAAGGTGCCGAGACTCAGTTCGAGAAGGCTCTGCCGCTGGCCCCCGACGACAAGAAGTGCACCGTCGCGATGAATCTGTCGTGGACCCTGGAGGCCAAGGGCGATTCCTTGAAGCAGATCGGTGACACGCCGCATGCCGCGCTGGCCTGGGGACAGGCCAAGGACGTCGCCAAGCGCGCCAAGTGCGACAACTCGCAGCAGCCGAGGAAGAAATCGGAGTCGCGTGATCGCGACAAGGGCTCCCAGGCTCAGCAGAAGGCCAGCACGAATAGTCGGTTGCAGTCCAAGATCAAGCAGGCCGGGGCCCAGCAGCAGGCGAACGAACAGCAGGACGAGTCGTCGCAGACTCCCAGTCAGAAACTCGACCAGCTGACAAAGGGGAATCAGGCAGGTCAGCGCCAGGAGCAGCGGAATCGCGACAATGAGGATTCCTCCCCGGCCCGGAACAAGGGTGATCAGTCGTGGTGAGAGTGACCCGGGTAGTGGTTGGGGCGCGGACTGGTGGTGACGTGGCTGGAGCCTGCTCTCGCGCGCTGACCCGCGCGTTGGTGATGGTGCTCGTGGTAGCCGGATTGGCTACCGCAGTGTTGTCGGAGACGACACCGGCTCGGGCCCAGGGGGTCGACTCCCGGACGAATCTGGCGGTGGCCTGGCTGGTGAAGCAGCCCACCGGGACGTTCACCACGGAGCAGCGGGCCGACGTCACCCTGGGACTGGAGGCTGCAGGGGCACCGGCTGACCGGGTCGGCAACTCGGTGCGGCAGTTGGGATTTCTGGCGTCTTCCCGGGGTGTGTCAAAGCTCACCGTGACCGAACTGGCCAAGATCATTCTCGCGATCTCGATCGCGGGGCAGAACCCTGCGTCGGTTGACGGCGTCGACCTCGTCACCGAGCTGTCCGGACGGATCGGTACTCGGCCCGCCCAGCCTGGGCAGTTCCTCACCGATTTCGGCGAGGAGTTTTCGGGGCAGGCCTGGGGAATCCTCGCCCTGGCGCGGGTTGGCAAGCTGCCCGTCGAGACTCTGGACTTCCTGCGCTCCCGGCAGTGCAAGGACGGCTCCTTCGACGCCGATCCGGTCAACGGGTGTCACGGCCAGCCGGCCTATGTGGATCAGGCGTTGGCGCTGACGGCGCTGGTGGCCGGTCAGCAGCGGGTGGCCCAACAGGGGGCCGCGATCGCAAAGGCGGTGGCTTGGGAAGCCAAGGAGCTGAACGGGCCGGTGGGACGTGTGCCGGCCACTGCGGCGGCCTACCTGGTGTGGCCGCTGAGCCTCTGGAATCCGGCGGCGTCCCACAAGGCGCAGTCGATTGTGCTGGGGCAGCAGGTTCTTTCGTCGAGCTACCCAGGTGTCGTCGGGGCGATCGGGGCGGAGACGCCACCTTTGTTGAGCGACCTCTTGGCCAAGAAGCTGGTGCCGGTGTCTGGGCTGACGTCTGTCGGGCTGCTGGGCATGAACCCGGTGGGCCTCACGAAGTACAAGTATGTGACGAGGTCGGGCTGGGCTGGGGTGCCAGGGGTGTCCGCCCAGGTGGTGGCCTCGTCTCCCACAGTGGCCAAGAACGGCGTCGTGACTGTGCTGGCGACTGGATTCGGTTCCGGGGAGAAGCTGAGCGTGACTCTGGCAGGGTACCGGGGGACGCTGGGCTCGGGGACTGTCGGAAAGGATCGACTGGCGAAGATCCCGGTCTCCGTGCGATCGGCGAGCGCGCAGCAATACACGCTGAGAGTCACCGGCGGGACGAAGTCGGCGGAGACCCGGTTGGTGGTGATCGATCCACGTCCCGGTGCCGCGGCTGCGGACAAGACGTCGCGTCAGGGAGGGCAGCGCAGCGACGAGGTGCGCTGGCCGCAGATGTCGGCCGGGGCGACCATGTTGGCCGGTCTGGGGTTGCTGGCGCTATTGGCGGCTGCAGCGCTGGTGTTGAGAAGGAGTGCCCGGAAGGACTAGCGTCCTGAGCCGGATGTCCCTGGTCAGGGTTGGTGGGCTTCTCTCATGCCGAGTCCCAAGACTGGACCCGTGTACCTGACTGAGGATGAACGCGCCGTTCTGGAGGGCTGGACAGGCGTCAGACCCCTTGCCGCCTGGCGAGTCCAACGAGCCAGGTGGACTACCCTGAACGACCTCCATCGCAGAACATTCTCATGGATCGAGGAGTACTCAAACCGCACCCGTCGCCACTCCACACTCGGATACCTCACACCCGAAGAATACGACCAAGGACAATGAACCATTTCCGAACTCGCATAAAGCACTGTCCACAAAAGCGGCTCATCACAATCCACGGTGTAGCTGAGGTCTGAACCCGCCGGTTTCGAGGAGGGATCTGGCGACATAGTGGGTGAGGTTGCGGAAGCCGAGGGCTGATCCGCGGAGGTGCTCGAGGCGGCCATTGATCGCCTCTGTGGGACCGTTGCTGGTGCCGGGC
>NZ_AUDD01000035.1 GCF_000425285.1 Acidipropionibacterium jensenii DSM 20535
CCCGGCGGTGGGAGCCCAAGAAGCTGCGCCATCGCCTGTTCGCCATCCCCGCCACCCTCGCCCGGAGCGGCCGGCGCGTCATCCTGCACGTCTCGGATCGCCAACCATGGGTCGACACCGTGGTCGCCGCAGTCGGCGTGCTGCGGGGCCTGCCCGCCCCCGCGGGATAGCCCCCGGTATGCACCTTGACCGCCCACCATCTGAAAGAACCCCACGGCCCGGACAGCCCGACCCCCGCAGCGACATGCGGCGAACCGTCGCACCCGCCTGCCAGAATCAATGCTCAGTTCGACGACACAGCCGCCGAACCCCCACCCAGCAGCCACCCATGAAAAATCGAGGCTAGAGCAACCAGACCGAAGGGGAACCTAAGTCGGCAAGGTGAACCGGGAGGCCCCGGGCCGGTGGGTCGGGTCTCCTGGTGTGGTGGTCGCTCGGCCTGGCGTGGGACTCCACGGATGAAGGGAAATGGTTGGGCGGGGAGTCCTGGACAACGCTCTTCTGGCGTCCCGGACTGTTCCCTGTGTGTCGCCCCTGACTGTGTCCTGTGAGCCTCCGACAACGGCCCGTACGGCGCGTTGTTCTGTGCAGCGTCCCCGGGGGTGATCCCGAGCTGCTCACCGATACGCTGCAGCGCACCAGCCTTCCGATCCGGATCCTGTCGCGCCTCGACCGCCAACCGCGCCGCACGCTCACGCAACTCATCCGGGTACTTCCTCGGTGCAGCCATAACTCTCATCCTCCGTGAATTGAGAGCCTCCACCGAGCCCGGGACGCTTCAGTAGCGACCGTCTGACATTCAGCGTCTGGTGGGTATTCCGTCGGCCCACCTCACGATGAACTTACGATGAGCTTGCGGGGGGAGCTGGAAGAGCGCCCACCGATGCCAGGAGGCCCGGGAAACGGGCCTCGAGGTCGCCGCGACGCAAAGTGAGCAGACGATGCTTGCCGGCCGGCGTGGTCGTGATGACGCCGGCCTCACGAAGGATGCGGAAATGGCGCGACATACTCGCCGGGCTGAGGGGCGTGGGAACTTCCCCACATGAATGTGGCTGGTCGTCGGCGATGTAGCGAACGACCTGCAACCGAACCGGGTCCGCCAGTGCTGACAGCACGGTGACCAGGTCCAAGGACTCGACCGACGGGTGAAAGAGCACGGGCATGTCTCCATGCTACTATCTATTCGATAGTTGCCTAACTGACGAATGGAGTTCCGATGGCTGAGACGGTTCTGGACAGGTACTTCGAGCTCTCCGACACTGCCGGCGCCGACCCGGAGGACTTCGAGCGGTTGATTGCTCTGTTCGCCGATGACGCTGTCCTGACACCCAATGGTGGCGATCCCGTGCGTGGCAGGGCGGCGATCCGGCAGTTCTTCACAGCCTTTTTCGCCCGGAACGTCGCATCACGGCACATGTGGACGACTCGGATCGAGGGGTCCCGGATCACGGTGGCGTGGGGTGTGGTCTTCAAGCGCGCGAGCGGACAGGTCTTCACACTCAACGGCACCGATGTCGCCGAGATCTCCTCGGCACACCTCATCCAGTCTCTGCTGGTGCGAGCCGTCCAGCCGGCTCCGGTGTCAGCGGATACTCCAGGACCAAAGGCATGACGTCAAGGTCAAACCTTCTCGGCAGTGTAAGTAGTCCCGTTACCGGCCAGTCCCTCTCGTAGAGCGGCGACCTGTTCTCTCAGATGGGACATCGATTCCAGCCCGCACCTCCCGGAACCCGCGACAGTGTCTGGTGGGGTTACACTACGGTTGACACCATAGGCAACGACTTGCTGACTCAGGCCACGAGTAGATCAACTCAGGCCCTGAGGGTGACGGGAGCCTCCGATACTCCATGGATGCGGGATCGGTCTGGCGGGACCCTGTCGACTGAATGCTTGAGAGCTTCGGGACCGATCGTGGTCGGGTTTGCTGGTGGTCAGGCCCATTGATTTATCGGACGATTCTCCTCGTGGCCTTGTTGACCCGGCTGAGGCCTCCCGACGCGAGTGGCAGGTGCGATCTGCCGTTCCTCCCAATGCTCATCGCACTCGGACTCACGGTCTCTCCGCTGATCGCTGGGTTGTCCTTTCCCGACAGCACTTTCACGGACGGTGCCCGGATCGCTGTCCTCATCGCCATTGTGATCGTCGCGAGGCCCGCCGCCGTGACGCTGCGGCGGGACGCGCGTCAGGGCTGCACCTCGGACACGACCGGCGACGATGCTCCCGATGGCCGTATCAGCCTCCGTGGTCACCTGTCGTGGTTGTGACAGCTTGGTTTGGCCCCGTTGTGACGGCCTGAATCGGCCCCACGTGCAGCCTGCCGGGGTGTTGACGGTCTGAATTGGCCCCGCCCCTCCACGCTGGTCCCCATCCACTGGTGTGAGGCGAGGAGGCCGAGATGGGGTCACGAGTGCAACTGTTTGCCGACATCCGCCACGACGCGCGAGTCGATGGCCTGTCCATCCGCGAACTCGCGCGCAAGCACGGGGTGCACCGCCGCACCATTCGCCAGGCCCTCGCGGCAGCCGAACCCCCGCCCCGCAAGACCCCGGTACGGTCCGCACCACGTCTGGACCCGTACAAGCCGGCGATCGACCAGATGCTGCTCTACGACCTGACCGCCCCGCGCAAGCAGCGCCACACCGCCACGAGGATCCTGGCCAGGTTGCGTGACGAGCACGGTGCCACGGACCTGTCCTACTCGACGGTGCGGGACTATGTCAGGACCCGGCGGGCGCAGATCGAGCTGGAGGCCGGGCGGCGGGTGGAGGCGATGGTGCCGCAGGACCACGCCCCCGGCGCGGAGGCCGAGGTCGACTTCGGCGAGGTGTATGTGATCCTCGACGGCGTCAAGACCAAGTGCCACATGTTCGTCTACCGCCTGTCGCACTCGGGCAAGGCGATCCACCGCGTCTACCCGACCGGAGGGCAGGAAGCCTTCCTCGAGGGCCACATCGAGGCCTTCCACGCCCTGGGCGGCATCCCGACCCGCCACATCCGCTACGACAACCTCACGTCCGCGGTCGTGCAGGTAATCCATGGCGGTGACCGGCTCCGCGAGGAGAACGAACGCTGGGTGCTGTTCCGCTCCCACTACGGCTTCGACGCGTTCTACTGCCAGCCCGGCATCGACGGCGCCCATGAGAAGGGCGGTGTCGAGGGCGAGGTCGGCTGGTTCCGCCGCAACCACCTCACCCCGATGCCCGAGGTCGCCAGCCTGGACGAACTCAACGACCAGATCCGTGTCTGGGAAGTCGACGACAACACCCGCCGGATCGCCGGCCATGCGAACACGATCGGGCAGGACTACCGCGCCGAGCTGCCCCACCTGGCGCCGCTGCCGGCCGATGACTTCGACCCCGGCCTGATCCTCCACCCGCGCGTCGACCGCTCCGCCCTGATCACCGTGCGCATGGTCAAGTACTCCGTTCCGGCGCACCTGATCGGGCAGCGCGTCCGGGTCAGTCTGCGGGCCTCGTGCGTGGTCGTGTTCGAGGGCCGCACCGTGGTCGCCACCCATCCCCGCCTCGGCACGCGTGGGGTGACCCGGGTCGAGCTGGACCACTACCTCGAGGTTCTGCGCCACAAGCCCGGCGCGTTCCCCGGCTCGACCGCCCTGGCCCAAGCCAGAGCCGCGGGGGCGTTCACCGCCGCCCACGACGCGTTCTGGGCTGCCGCCCGCAAGACCAGCGGCGACGTCGCGGGCACCCAGGAGTTGATCGACGTGCTCCTGCTCCACCGGTCCCTCCCGTCTGACGCGGTGATCGTCGGGATCACCAGCGCCCTGTCCGTCGGGGCCGTCTCGGCCGACGTCGTCGCCGTCGAGGCCCGACGCCACAGCGTCAGCCACACCGCGCCCGCGCCGCAGTGCGGCGGCACCGTGGTGAACCTGCCACCGCGCCGCCACACCGACTCGAACTCGCTGATCGCCGCGCTACCGGCCGACACCCGGCCCCTGCCC
The DNA here is from genome assembly GCF_000425285.1 of Acidipropionibacterium jensenii DSM 20535. Classification (GTDB taxonomy): domain Bacteria; phylum Actinomycetota; class Actinomycetes; order Propionibacteriales; family Propionibacteriaceae; genus Acidipropionibacterium; species Acidipropionibacterium jensenii. Next base: position 3,959 of record NZ_AUDD01000035.1, read on the forward strand.
AGCGTCACCGCCTACGACGAGCTGTTGCGACGTCGCCAACCCGACCCCGCTTCGGCCACCGCCGAAGCCCATCACCACACTCCGACAGGAACCCCATGACCACCACCAACACCAGCAGCTCCCGTCCGGGCGGTCTTCGTCGTCGTCACGGCCTCACCGAACAAGCCGCCCAGGCCGCGATCGACCAGGCCTGCCGCCGCCTACGACTGCCCACCATCCGGTCCGTCGTCGATGAGGCGATCACCACCGCCACCAAGGAACAACTCACCTACCAGGGCTTCCTCGCCGAGCTGCTCCTGGCCGAGGTCGACGACCGTGACCGGCGCTCTACCCTGCGCCGTATCAAGAGCGCCGGATTCCCGCGCGAGAAGTGGCTGGCCGACTTCGACTTCACCGCGAACCCGAACATCAACCCCGCCACCATCAACGAGCTCGCCACCGGGGACTGGATCCGCCGCGGCGACCCGCTGTGCCTGATCGGGGACTCCGGCACCGGCAAGTCCCACCTGCTCATCGCACTCGGGACCGCCGCCGCCGAGCAGGGCTACCGCGTCCGCTACACCCTCGCCACCCGCCTGGTGAACGAGCTCGTCGAGGCCGCTGACGAGAAGCAACTCACCAAGACCATCAACCGCTACGGAAGAGTGGATCTCCTGGTCATTGACGAACTGGGATACATGGAGCTCGACCGGCGCGGGGCCGAGCTGTTGTTCCAGGTCCTCACCGAGCGGGAGGAGAAGAACGCCATCGCGATCGCCTCCAACCAGTCCTTCTCCGCCTGGACCGACACCTTCACCGATCCACGACTGTGCGCAGCGATCGTCGACCGCCTCACCTACAACGCCACCATCATCGAGACCGGCACCCACTCCTATCGCCTCGCCCACACGCGAGCTCGCCAGACTCTGTGACTCGACGGGTCATGGCGTGGCCATCGAGAGAAGTGCACGGCAGAGAGGCGGCCGAACCGAGTGCCGGTCGACTTCTGGTGGGTTTCTGTGCCACTGCGGGTACTGCACAGGTCCGGGGCATCGATGGTCCGGACGGGGGAGGTGGGTGACAGCCGGTGTTCGCGGTGGATCTTGATCATTTCTTCACACTGTCTTGCTCGTGCTCGACATGCCGCCTGGAGGCTTGGCGGCATGACGACGAATGAATCCTCATCCCTGGCTCGTGGGTCCCTCGCATTCCTGGGAATTGCCAGCGTGGCCGCGGTCGGGCTGGCCCTGGCCGTGCCCGACCTGACTGCTGGCTCGGGCATGGCTGGCATGGCGATGACCCACTACATGGAACTCCTCGCGGTGCGGCAACCGTGGAACCTGCTGTTGTTCATGGCCCTCCCGGTCATCCTGGCCGAGACCTTGGCGATCACGGAACTGGTCATGCTGCTGGGGCGCCGCAATGACCGGCCCGCAGCCCCGTGGGTGGCGAGGCTCAGTCGGGCTGCTGGCCTGCTCGCCGGTCCCGTGTGGGTCTTCATCGGGACGCACCTGATGGTCCACGCGGTGGTGCCCTTGACCATGAATGGGGGATGGCGCGGCCCGGCTGATGTCATCGCGGTCCTCAGCTACCTGGTCGGTGGCCTGCCCATGCTCGTGATCAGTCTCCTCGAGGCGGGGGTCCTGGGCCGCAGTAGTGAGAACCGTCTGCGGATGCACGTGGCGATGGTGGCGGCCTTCCTCGTGGTGGCCCACGTGGCGATGATCTTCGGGATGGTCGATCCGGCAGTCCTGGGAGGTGACACGTCGTCGAGCGTCATGACCCATGACATGGGTGGCATGTCCGGCATGAACCACGACATGGGCAGCATGAACCACAACATGTCCCCGTCCTCGCAACCGACGAGGTGACGCCTGCTGGGTCTCGTGGTGAGGTGGAGCCATGAGCGATGTGGCGCGCACTTCGGTGCTGGTGGTCGACGACGAACCGGTGCTGGCCGGCACGGTGAAGAACTACCTGGAACGGGCCGGCATGGCCGCAGACACCTGTGCAGACGGGAACGAGGCGGTGTCGCGGATCCGGGAGGAGCAGCCAGATGTCGTCATCCTCGACCTCGGCCTTCCGGGCCTCGACGGAGTGGAGGTCTGTCGCAAGGTGCGCACCTTCAGCGACTGCTACGTCCTGATGCTGACCGCGCGAGCTGACGAGGTGGACATGCTCATCGGGTTGTCCGTGGGCGCGGATGACTACCTCACCAAGCCCTTCAGCCCGCGCGAACTCGTCGCACGTGTCCAGGTGATGCTGCGTCGCCCGAGATCCACGGCTTCGGCATCCGTCGCCCGCAGGATCGGGGAACTGGTGGTGCATCCCGACTCGCGCGAGGCTTCCATGGATGGTGTGGCGGTGGACCTGACACGCACCGAGTTCGACCTGCTGAAGGCCCTGTCCGCGCATCCCGGACGTGTGTTGAGTCGGCGTCAGCTCACGGACATGGTCTGGGGCGAGGACTGGGTCGGCGACGACCATCTGGTCGATGTCCACGTGGCACACCTTCGCAAGAAGCTGGGTGAGGAGGCCGCCGATCCCCGCTACGTGCTGACTGTGCGGGGCGTGGGCTACCGGATGGGCCGAGGCTGATGGGAGGACGGCCATCAGAGCTGTGGCCCGGGTTGTCGTGGGGTCGACGGCTGGTGTGGACCCAGTTCGCCGTCCTGGTCACCATGAGCGTCACGCTGGTCCTGACCGCCCTGGAGATGGGCCCGCCGTTGTTCAAGAAGCACATGGCCGAGGCCGGGCACACCCAGCCCATGGTGCTGGACCATGCCGAGCGTGCCTTCCATGACGCCGGTGCGGCCTCCCTGGGATTGGGACTTGCCGCCGCGATGATGATCGCGGCGGTGACGTCATGGGTGCTGAACCGCAGCCTCATCCGAGGGCTGGATGCCCTGGCCGAGGGGGCTGAGAGGGTCGCGCACGGCAACTACGACGACCCCGTGCGCATGCCGCCACTGGGGCGCGAACTCGAATCCGTGGCCCATGAGTTCAACCGGATGGCGGCCCAGATCGCGGCCACGGAGGCCACCCGACGACGCATGTTGACCGATCTTGGCCATGAGCTGCGAACGCCCCTGTCCGTGACGCGGGTGACGCTCGAGAGCCTCCAGGACGGAGTCGCCGTGTATGGGCCGGAGGTCCTTGAGGTCCTCCAACGCCAGAACGAGCGCATCACGGCGCTGGCGGCCGACATCTCCGAGGTCTCCAGGGCAGAGGAGGGGCGGATCCCCTTGGAACTACGGCTGACCCGCATCGATGACCTGGTGGAATCGGCGGTCACCTCGTGTGCGAAAGCCTGTGCCGAGGCAGGTATCCAGCTGGTGACCCGTGGCAACTGCCCCGTGGAGGTGGATGTCGACCCTGCACGCATCGGCCAGGTCCTGGACAACCTGCTGCGCAACGCCGTCCAGCACACGCCACGCGGGGGTGAGGTATGTGTGACGAGCTGGTCTGACACGGACTCGGTGTCCATCCAGGTCAGCGACACCGGCGCAGGCATACCCGCCGGTGAGGTGCCCCACGTCTTCGAACGCTTCTTCCACCAAGGATCACGCAGGGTCCGTGACGTCGACGGCGGAACCGGAGTCGGCCTGACCATCGCCAGAGCCGTCGCCCGGGCACATGGGGGCGACGTGCTGGCGGCCAGTCCGGGGGTGGGCTGCGGTGCGTCGTTCACCCTGGTGCTGCCACGAAGTCTTGATCGAATCTCCACACTTCCCTGACCCGGTCACAATGCGGGGCGGGAAGAGTCGGGGGCATGAACACGATCACTCGCCGACAGGCCTTGCTCGCCGGCCTCGGCCTGGCATCCACCAGCGCCCTGGCTGCATGCGGCGCCAAGCAGCCCTCCCCGGCCAGCACCACCCCGGCCACATGGGCCATCCCGACCCAGACACCACTCGCCACCCCGGCCGGGGCGACGACCGTCACCCACACCCTGACCCCGCGCCCTGTCACCTTGGACCTGGGCGGTGTCCTGGCCAAGACCTGGGCCTACACCGACGAACTCGACGGGAACGTCCTGCGCGGCAAGGCGGGCGACCTGTTCCGGGTCACGGTCGACAACCAGCTCCCCACAGCCACCTCGGTGCACTGGCACGGCATTGCCCTGCGCAACGCCTCCGACGGTGTGCCTGGTGTCACTCAGGACCCCATCGCCGCCAAGAGTGCCTTCACCTACGAGTTCGTCGCACCCCATGCCGGAACCTACTTCTTCCATCCCCACAGCGGAGTCCAGATCGACCGGGGGCTGTACGCTCCCCTCGTGCTGGACGACCCACGCGATCCGGGCGACCACGACGCGGAATGGGTCCTGGTCCTGGATGACTGGACCGATGGGGTTGGCAAGTCACCGGATGCGATCTTCGCCGACTTCAAGGCCAACAGCGGCCCCCTGTCCCAAGGAATGAACCACGACATGGGAGGCATGGACCACGGCAGTTCCCCCTTGGGCGATGCCGGAGACGTGAGCTACCCGCACTACGTCGTCAACGGCCGGATCCCGGCCGCACCGCGCACCCTCACGGCACGCCCCGGGGACAAGGTCCGGCTACGGCTGATCAATGCCGGAGCCGACACGATCTTCAAGGTCGGCCTGTCCGGGCACCGACTCACCATCACCCACGCCGACGGATTCGCCGTGCAGCCAGTCGAGGCGACGGCCATCTACCTCGCCATGGGAGAAAGGATCGACGCCACCGTCACCGTCGGCGACGGCGTCTTCGTGCTGCAGGCCGCCCCCGAGGGCAAGACCGGTACTCCCGCCCGCGCCATCGTCAAGACCGGCGCCGGCAGCATTCCGCCGGCCACCACCCGAATCCCCGAACTCGGAGGAAAGGCTGCCCTGGGCACCGCCCTGCGCGCCGCCGACGCAGCCAAGCTGCCCGACAAGGAACCGGAGCAGACCCTCGAGGTCCAGCTCAACGGCCAGATGAAGCCCTACGCCTGGGGCATCAACGGCAAGAAGTTCGGTGAGGACACACCCCTGTCGATCAGCCCGGGACAGCGGGTCCGGATGCGGATGACGAACATGACGATGATGGCCCACCCGATGCACATCCACGGCCACACCTGGTCCCTGCCGGGCAGCAACGGACTACGCAAGGACACCGTGCTGCTGCTGCCCATGCAGACCATCGAGGCCGACCTGCAGGCCGACAACCCCGGAGCCTGGATGCTGCACTGCCACAACATCTACCACGCCGAGATCGGCATGATGACCAGCCTGCGCTACTGACCCCAGCCCACGCCGATGCGGTTCCCGCGTCACCCCGGGAACCGCACCGCCGCATGCCCGCACATGCCTCCGACGTCTTGGTCAAACCTTCATCATTTGCCCCGGTCCAGCTTCATGGACGCTCGACAGTCTGGATGGTGACGGCAGCCAGCCACACACGACGAAGGAGACCACCATGTACACAAACCCCACCCAGCTCAACCGCAGTGACAGCGACGCTCCCCGCCCCGCCGCCGACCCGGTACTCGAGCCCGTGCAGCACCGGCACGACCCGAAGATGACAGGCCACGGCAAGAGCCACCACTGGATGCACCTGCTGATGTGTGCCCCGATGCTGCTCATCGTGGCAGGATACCTGTGGACAGGTCGTGCCAGCCTCGCCGCAGGCGGCGTCATGGCCGCCGTCATCCCCGCCCTCGGCTGCGTAGTGATGATGTGGCTCATGATGCGGATGATGAACCACGGGGCCGATCACCACTGAGCCAAGAACCTCGCACCACGCGCCCACCAGCACCACAGAGCACCACCACTCAACGGACGAGGAAGACCATGACCAGCCCTACCCCACCCGACGAGCCCATCACGGCTGAAGGGGACTCCTTCACCTGCCCCATGCACCCCGAGGTCACCAGTGACCACCCTGGCCGCTGCCCCAAGTGCGGCATGTTCCTCCAACCGGACGGACAGCCCCCCGCGCCAGCAGCACACCAGCACACCCACCCCGGGCAGACTGCTGCCCACCAAGAGCACGGCGGGCAAAGCGCCCCGCCACCACAGGCCGACACCGGCCCACGCGATGGCGAATGGACCTGCCCCATGCACCCCGAGATCCGGCAGGATGGGCCGGGCGAGTGCCCGATCTGTGGCATGGCGCTCGAACCGGTCTCGGTGGGCGTCCACGACGGACCCAACCCAGAGCTGGCAGACATGCGCCGCCGTCTCCGCGTGGCAGCCGTGCTCAGCCTGCCCCTGGTGGTGCTGGCGATGGTCCCGGCCCTGGCCGTCGGGGCGTGGGTGCCCTGGGTCGAACTCGCGCTGTCCACCCCCGTGGTGTGGTGGGCCGGGTGGCCATTCTTCGCACGTGGCGCCCGATCAGTGGCCAGCCGGCACCTCAACATGTTCACCCTCGTCAGCCTCGGTGTGGGTGCCGCGTGGTTCTACAGTGTGGTCGCCGTCCTGGCCCCGGGGATCTTCCCGGCCATCATGCGTGATGACGGTGGCCGGGTCGGCGTCTACTTCGAGGCCACCGCCGTGATCATCACCCTGGTGCTGCTGGGGCAGGTACTCGAACTGCGGGCACGCGACCAGACCTCGGGTGCCATCCGCGCCCTGCTGGACCTGTCGCCAGCCACCGCGCACCGCATCAACCCCGACGGAGAAGAAGAGGAAGTGCCATCCGCGGACCTGCAGGTCGGCGACCATTGCCGGGTCCGCCCCGGTGAGAAGATCCCAGCAGACGGCATCGTGGTCGACGGCCACGCCTACGTCGACGAATCCATGATCACCGGCGAGCCGGTACCTGTTGACAAGAACCCCGGCGACCGTGTGATCGGCGGCACCATCACCAGCGGCGGCAGCCTGGTCATCGAGGCCACCGGCCTGGGCGCCGACTCGACCCTGGCCCGCATCGTCGACCTCGTGTCCCAGGCGCAACGTTCCCAAGCCCCCATCCAAGGGCTCGTCGACAAGATCTCCGCTGTGTTCGTGCCGGTCGTGATCGGCATCGCACTGATCACCTTCGCCGTCTGGGCCACGGTCGGGCCACAGCCCCGGCTACCGTTCGCGATCGTTGCTGCAGTGTCCGTGCTCATCATCGCCTGCCCTTGCGCGCTTGGCCTTGCCACACCCATGTCCATCATGGTCGGGGTTGGTCGCGGAGCCCGCGATGGCGTCCTGGTCAAGAACGCCGAAGCACTCGAACGACTGCAGAAGATCGACACCCTGGTGGTCGACAAGACCGGGACCCTGACCCAGGGCCATCCCAGCCTCGTCGACCAGAAGGTCGTCGCCGGCCACCACGCCGAGATCGTGCTGGCCATGGCGGCCGCTGTCGAGTCCGGGTCCGAACATCCCTTGGCCCGCGCGATCGTCGACGCGGCGCGAGAACGCGACGTCACCGTACCGACCGCCACTGCATTCACCGCCCACCCGGGTGGCGGCGTCGAAGCATTGGTCGACGGTCACCAGGTCATGGTCGGCAGCCCTGCCTTCCTCACGACCCAGCATGCCGACACGACCCCCCTGACCGACGACATCGACGCCTTCCGTCGCCAAGGAGCCACTGCCGTCATCGTGACTGTCGATGGTCAGCCTGCAAGCATCCTGGCCATCGCCGACCCACTCAAGCCCACCACCGCCCAGGCCATCGACGACCTACGTCACCGTGGCATGCGGATCGTGATGCTGACCGGGGACAACGCCACCACCGCCCACGCCATCGCCGACGAGCTCCACATCGACGAGGTGATCGCGGACGTGCTTCCGGATCAGAAGCATGGGCACGTCCAGCGGTTCCAGGAGCAAGGTCACACGGTCGCGATGGCCGGTGACGGCGTCAACGACGCCCCTGCCCTGGCCGGGGCGGACGTTGGCGTCGCCATGGGCACCGGGACCGACGTCGCCATCGAGAGCGCAGACGTGACCCTCCTCGGCGGCGACCTCGCAGCCCTGGTCAAGGCCCGCGACCTGTCCGTCGACACTATGCGCAACATCAAGCAGAACCTGCTGTTCGCATTCATCTACAACGTCATCGGCATTCCGATCGCCGCGGGAGTGCTCTACCCCGCCTTCGGCTGGCTGTTGTCCCCGATGATCGCCGCAGCCGCCATGGCCCTCAGTTCGGTGAGCGTCATCACCAACTCCCTGCGCCTGCGCCGACACCACTGACATGAACCGCCCCCCATAAGCTGCCCGGAGTTCACTCTGGGTTGGCTTCTCGCACCCAACCGGGGCCCAGCCAGACCGACAACCCGGGGCCAAATGAAGTTGACATAGCCACCTGTCGGGTATCGCGGCGCGGGAGGAGGAAGCAGGTTGCGCGACAATTGATCCCGTGCGAACTTTCTCCATCACACGTCTTCATCGGCTGGCGTCGTCGCGCAGATGGCGCGTGACACGCAACGGTATCCTCGCGGGAATCGCCGGCGGCGCTGCCGCGAGCCTCTACCGCTACTTCATCGAGGAGGCCACCAGGGCGGCGTTGAGTGGGTACTCCTTCCTGGGACGCCACTGGTGGGCGCTGTTCCCCTGGCTGGTAGCGGCGGTCATCGTGTCAGCGACGGTGTGGCTGTTGCTGCTACGGGAGCCGCAGGCGGCCGGATCGGGAATCCCCCAGGTCAAGGCCTACTTGATCGCCCGAATGGGAATGCGTCCCACACCGGTCGTGGCGACACGCTTCCTGGGCGGGGTGGGTGGAGCGCTCTTCGGCCTGTCGCTGGGCCGGGAGGGTCCCTCGATCCACATTGGGGCCGCCATTGCCAAACTGCTGGCGCGCCCACTACGAGCCACCAGCGAGGAACAGGACCACCTTGTGACCAGCGGCGCCTCAGCGGGTCTGGCAGCAGCCTTCAACGCACCGGTGTCCGGCATCCTGTTCGGCATCGAAGGTCTTCACCGCAGCTTCTCCCCGCTGGTGATCGCATCGGCCTCGACCGGCGCGCTGGCGGCGGGTGCGGTATCGACTCTGGTCTTCGGTCCGCACCCGATCCTCCAGTTCGGCGTGGTGGGCACACTTGGTCTGTCGCGACTGTGGATGGTGATGCCTCTGGGAGTTCTCGCGGGGCTCATGGGTGCTCTGGTCAATCGGATCCTGTTGGCCTCCCAGAGCCTGGCGAGTCTGCCGGGGCCTGCTGGGATCCTGACCGCGATGGTGGGCGCCCTGCTTGCGGGCTGCATGCTTCCTCAGGTCCTCGGGGGCGGAGAACCACTGATCGGGTGGGCGGAACAGACCGCTACCGGTATCGGCCTGGTCGTCCTGATGTTGTGCGCGAAAACAGCGTTCACCGCCATCAGCTTCGGATCAGGTATCCCTGGCGGCATCTTCATGCCGATCCTCGCGATCGGAACCCTGACCGGCACGGTATACGCCCTGGTCCTCCAGGCCTGGGGTGCGCCCCGGGGTGACCAGGCGATCCTGGCGGTGTGCGGGATGGCCGGTCTGCTCGCTGCGAGCGTACGGACTCCATTGACCTCGATCCTGTTGACCGCCGAGATGAGCGGGAGCCTCTCTCATCTACTGCCGGTCGCCGTGGTCGTCATCCTGGCGGTCTTCACCGCCGATGCCCTGAGAGTGCCACCGATCTACGACGCTCTGCTCGATCGGATACTCGCATCGGAGGAGCTCTGAACGGTTGTCCTGGCGCGTCTGGATGGCCCCGGCGTTCTGGGGCCATCCAGCGGGCTCCATACTCGTCGGCCGGACAACCTGGTCGATTGAGGACCGACGCCAACTCGACACACCCTCATCTGGGAGGGGATCCCTCGGCACTGGCAGCCCTTCATCCCTGGAACCGCGGCGGAGTTTCGAGTCCTCGTCAGTCGGCCTCTCTCCCCAGGAGGTGCGCACCCACGATCGGGTGAGCATCCAGCGGTGCGCAACCGGCTACTGACGGTTCAATGGCGAGGCTCAGAAGCACCTGAACCAACAAGGGCCGCACCACCAGCCACGATGGCACATGATGTCATGACGATCGCGGTGGGCAGCGAGGAGGTCCCCAAGCCCACCAAAGGGGCCACTGCTGCTGCGCTGACGGCTTGCCCGGTGCCGATGACAGCCGATCCGGCTCCCTGACTCTCAGCAGGCAGAGCCGAAAGGGCCTGCGTGGTGAGGTTCGGCAACAGCGCGGACAGACCCGCCGAGGCCAACGACACTGCGGCCACGAAGACCACCAGCCGAGGGGCGGCGAGGGCATCGATCAGAGCCGCCGCGCAACCAGCCATCATCACCACCAGGGCTGCTCGAACGACTCTCATGGGCAGATGAGTGATCACCAACCGCGAGTTGAGCGCACTGCCGATGATCATGACCGCCGCGTTGATGGCGAAAACCAGCCCGTACTCGATCTCCGTCAGCCCGAAGACATCCTGCAGGATGAACGACGAGCTGGAGATGTAGGCGAAGAGGACACCGAAACCGGCCATGATCGCCAGCGAGAATGCGCCGAACTGCCCCACCGAAAGAACTCGAAGCGGAGCAGCGATCACTCGCGCGATGGGAGTGCGGACACGCCTCTCCGCAGGCAAGGACTCCGGTACCACGATGACAAGGGCCACCAGGAGCACCATCGAGATTCCAGCCAACAGCCACATGATGCCGCGCCAGCCCAACGGCTCTGCCAGGAAGGCTCCGAGCAGCGGCGCGGCGACTGGAAGGACGCCCTGGACCATCATCATCAGCGACAGCAGCTGTGCCAGACGTCGCCCCGACGAGGTGTCACCCACCACAGCCCTCGCCAGCACGGCCCCGGCAGCAGCCCCGACTCCTTGAAGAAACCGTGTCAGCCACAGTAGCTGGATGGTCGGAGAAAGAGCCGCACCGGCGCTCGCGGCGGCAGCAAGAGACGTGCCTCCGATGAGCAGGTACCGTCGTCCCAGCCGATCCGATACCGCGCCGATGACGTACTGCCCAACCCCGAACCCGAGCATGTAGGTCGTCAGGGTGATCTGTACCGCCGAGCTGGAGACACCGAGTTCACGGCCCAGGGCGGGGAAGGTGGCCAGATAGGTGTCGGTGGCCAGCGGCGAGAGTCCCGACACGAGAGCGACTGTCGTGAGTACCCCCGCCCCGATGTCGGCTCTTCCGGTGGTTGCGACAGTCTGAGATGAGTGCACATCCACACTGTATATAGATTGATATACATTGATCGAGGTGCTGAGCGTACCGGTCCTGACCGCAACTCGGATTAAGGGTGAGCGCATGACAGTCCCAGTGTCGTCTCGTCACAACGATGCGTCCGAGTGGGCCGATCTGGCATTGCTCACTCGACGGATCGCGCGGCAGGGTCACATCGCCGCGCTTCGTCGTTCTGAGGTTGAACTTCTCCCTCCCACTCTCGAGGAAGTCCTCCGCTTCATCGTCGACCATCCGCGGTGCCGGGTGCAGGACGTCGCCAGGTCGTTGATGTACGCCCCTTCCAATGCCAGCTCTGCAGTGGGACGCCTTGAAGCTGCCGATCTGGTGGAGAAGTCCCCGGACGCGCAGGACCGCAGGGTCGTCCGGCTGGTGGCCACGGACAGGGCCCTGTCGGGACGCCGGATCCTCGATGGCATGTGGATCGTGATCTACAAAGGGGCTGCATCGGCCTTGGACGCTGAGGAGCGCGCCACCTTACGGGCCACCCTGCCGCTGCTGAAGAAGATGGCCGACGCCATGACCGAGGACGAAATCTGACGATCTGACGTTGAGTGAGGATTCTCCGGACCATGGGCAATGCGCAGTGACTCGATACGCCGTCAGGGAACGAGGATTGGCGCGAGGACCAGAACCCGCGTGTCATCCTCCCCACCGATCTGGTCACAACCTGAACCGCGAACGGATCTGCCATGGTGTGCCGCGACGCCGGAGATTCCCAGTCGATGGGCCAGGTCGGGTCGGATTGGACTGCTTGCCGTTTCTCGGACACGCCCAAACACTTGGTTTCAGGCCACCTGAGGTGATTCCCGGTACTCCGCCTCAATCTCATTAGGGGTCCGATACCCCAACGACGAGTGAAGACGTTTCTGATTATACCTGAGCTCGATCCACCGCACAATATCCCGGACCGCCTCATCCTTGGTCCGATAGATTAACCGGTGCACCCTCTCGTTCTTCAATGTCGCATTGAACGACTCCGCCCACGCATTATCCCAGCACAGTCCCGTCCTCCCCACTGACAGTCTGATATCATAGGACTCGAGCAGCTCGGTGAATTCCTTCGACATGTACTGCGAGCCATGATCCGAATGGAAAATGGTCGCCCCTCTCACATACTCACAATTCCTGACGGCCATGTCGATGGCCTTGCAGATCAATCCGGTCCTCATGTGATCATCGACCGCGTAACCCGGCTCTTCAGGATCCAGGGTGTAGTCGGGGTCTGAACCCTCCGGTCTCCAGGAGGCTTCGGAGTCGGTAGTGGACCTCGTTGCGGAAGCCCAGGGCGATGCCGCGGAGGTGTTCGAGTCTGCCGTTGAATCTCCTATGTCTGTCAAGCAGAGCTTGGGGTGCAGTTGGCTGCGGCCGTGTTGAGTTTTCGGTAGATGTTTCGAGCGAGGTAGCGCTTGAGACAGCGGCGGATCTCTCGGGGTGTTCGTCCTTCGGCGCTGCGGCGTTCGACGTA
>NZ_AUDD01000036.1 GCF_000425285.1 Acidipropionibacterium jensenii DSM 20535
CAAGAAGCTGCGCCATCGCCTGTTCGCCATCCCCGCCACCCTCGCCCGGAGCGGCCGGCGCGTCATCCTGCACGTCTCGGATCGCCAACCATGGGTCGACACCGTGGTCGCCGCAGTCGGCGTGCTGCGGGGCCTGCCCGCCCCCGCGGGATAGCCCCCGGTATGCACCTTGACCGCCCACCATCTGAAAGAACCCCACGGCCCGGACAGCCCGACCCCCGCAGCGACATGCGGCGAACCGTCGCACCCGCCTGCCAGAATCAATGCTCAGTTCGACGACACAGCCGCCGAACCCCCACCCAGCAGCCACCCATGAAAAATCGAGGTTAGTGGCGCTCGCGCCCGGAGTGGGGTCCGCCGCTCCGGAATCTGCCCAGGCGGTGAGAGATGACGAGGTCAGCAGGAGAGCGAGCCCGGTGGCGGTTCCGGCTACGGTTCGCCGCCAGATATGAACTGTGGGCATGGAGTGAACCTCAAGAATTCCTGGGACGAGAAACAGGGGACGTATCGCCCGATGCCGTGGCGGTGGCACTGGGTGTTCCACCGCCACGGAAGAGGTGAGAAGAAGTGATGCAACTCAGCTGGTGCGAACCCGCAAAGGGCTCGGTGGTCTGCGTGAGAGTCGTGCTACCGGCGGTCAGTGTGAGCTTCCACTTGTAGCAACCGGTGCTGGTCACCGTCGGGCTCGTGGTGAAGTTCGCCACGCTGCTGGTGACGCTTCCCGATGCCACCTTGCCGGAGAGCGGATTGAACGTGCCGCTCATGCCCGGCTCGCAGTACGTGAAGTTGTTCTGCCCGTTGATCAGTGGTGCCGTCCCCAGCAGCTGAGCAGTGATCGTGCCCGAGGGCACATCCCCGATCACCGCGATGGGCTTCGTCGTCGAGTTGACCGTCGAATCCGCGCCCTTGGCCGAGAGTGAAGCCGCCGTGCTGGTGGTGGTCCCCACATTGACTGCCGCGGTGCTGGTGCTGCCGGCGTTGTCGTAGCTGCGCAGGCCCAGCAGCGGTGGCACCGACTGAGTGGTCGACATCATGTCATTCCACCCCGACGTTCCAGGCGTGATAGCACCCGTGCTGGTCTGATTGCTGGTGAACACCGACTGCGCCGCCACTGCCGTCGCCTGGAGTGTGGCGTCCCCGGTACGGAACGCCCCCGGAGCGGCCCACGCCGTCGAGTTGATGTTCGCCACCGTCGGCGTGGACCCGTCGTAGGTCAGCCCCCATCCAGCGGCATTGGCAACTTTCTGGGCCGCCAGTCGCGCCTTGAGGTTGGCGATCGCAGTGGTCTTGGCCGAGGAGGAGTCGTTGACGTAAGACAGGGCGGTGAGCATCAGCCCGCACGTGTCGGTGTCGGGGAAGTAGCTCGAATTGCTCGTCGACCAGTTCAGCGCCACTTGGTACAGCTCACTGGGAATCGGCTTACCGGCCCTGGCCAGGGCGATGATCGCCAACGCCTGGTTCGTTGCGTACTGGTTAAACGTGTGCGAGTTAGAGATCACATTGAGGTATGTGGTGAGGTTCGTCGACGTGCTCGGCGTCTGGCCGGCCGACATGAGGGAGATCGCCACCTTGGCACAGCCGCCGATATTCGGCGACGCGGTCCCCTGACCGCAATAGGTGTCAGCTTTGGTCGAATTCTGGACGAAGTCCTGATTCATCGCGTCCAAGGCAGTCGTGGTGAGTGACTGATCTCCTCCGTTGTACTTCACCGCATTCAGTCCGATATAGCCGTCGAGCTCTTGACCGAGCTGGCCCGCCGACTGACCAGTCAGCGTGCCAACATTGGTCGAAATGTACGTGGCACCCTTGTTCGCCTGCGTAATGTGTTTTCCGGGCGTCGGGTCGGCCCACGCGGCCACCGGCTGGTAGGCGGTAGCCAGGCTCACCGTCACCGCCAGCGCCGCGATGGACTTTGTCATGGTCTTGCGCTTCATCATTCCTCCTCGAAAATATGACGAATTTGTAATTGGTTCTTTATTCGGATCCTCGGGAGGCACACGTCAACTGTCCTCGATCCGGGACGGACTGCTCCTTGAGTATCACTGTCCGAGCGGTGTCCGGATCAATTCAGCACAACCGGTTCCCGCTCTGACAGCCAATCCACTACGACGTGGTCGTGCGGGAGTTACGAGGCGCAGCCGTTCGTGGTCGGGGACGCCGTGCAGACCGGGTTGCCCGTCAAGTACACGTTGGGGCCAAAATTCATTCCGGAGAGCGGCGTTGCATCGGTGATCTTGTTGTTCCTCAGGTCGGCAATTTCCAGCGCCAGCTTGCCGAGCGGCGTGATGTCAACAATCTGATTGTCATTGGCCGTGAGGTATAGAAGGCCAGTCAAGCTCGCAAGCGGTGTGATATCGCTGATCTGATTGCCACTGACATCGAGGTTAAAGAGCTGGTCATGATCGGAAAGCGGCGTGAGGTGAACAATCTTATTGTTGCTGAGTTTAGCATATTGGAGTTGGTCGATATTCGCAAGTGGCGTGAGATCACTGATCTGGTTGCCATTAACAGAGAGCGACTGCAGATTCACCAAGTTGCTGAGCGGTGCGAGATCACTGATCCGATTGCCATCGGCATAGAACTCCAGCAGATTCACCGTCTTACTGAGCGGTGCGATATTACTGACATGGTTGTCGATGATGTCAAGTATGGTGAGCTTGGTGAGCGTTGAAAGGGGTGCGAGATCACTGATCTGGTTGCCTCTTACGCTGAGAAATGTCAGGTTGGTGAACGCCTCGAGCCCACTGAGGTCCGAGATAGTCCCACTGTTGTCCGCACTACCGCAGGAGAGAGACGTGAAGGAAAGGGCGTCATCTTTTGTCACCGGGGCACCCGAATCATGACCCAGTGCCTTGTTGGCACAGGCCAGGAGAGTCCTGTCCGGAATCTTGACACTCGCCTTCCCCACCGTCAGCGCCGAGGTCGCCGACGTGAGAGCAGGAGCGCCGCTCCACCCGTCCAGAACGACGCGGTACGTGAAACTCCCCTCCGCCCTCGGGGTGAACTTCACACTCGCAATCCCCGAAGCGTCCAGCGCACCCCTACCCACCGCCGACCACGCGCCTGTGCCGTCCTGAACCTGAAGCTCAACCTTCCGGCCCACACGAGCAGGAGCCGACGACACCGTCACTGTCACCTCCGAACTCGCCGCGGACGCCGACGGCAGAGTGAGCTTCACCGTCTGATCCAGTGGCTTCACCGTCACCGGCGTCGTGCCCGTCTGCCCATACCGCACACCCTGGTACGTCGCCACCGGGGCAAACGCCCGCAGGGTGTCATTCGAGCCCGTGTGCACCGTGAACCGGAACTTCCCGGTCGCCGCGGTATTACCGGAAAAGATCGTTCTCCACGAATCCCCGACCTTCTTCTGCAGCACCACCGGCCGCACGAACTGCGTCGGAACTCCGGAGTAGAAATTGAACCGCTCCAACTTGATCGGATTCGCCGGGTCCAGCGTCGTGCCCGACGCTGCCGCCGCCGGAGTCGGCGTCACGATCTGGGGGGCGGCGACCAGACCACCGACCACCAGAGCCGAGGCGGCCGCAACAGCCACTGGAATTCGGGTACCACGAGACGCACACACACTGCGCGGCGGGGATGACAAGGGCATGACACAGCCACTTTCTGTATGACGGCTTTCGCGGCCGTACGACCAACAGTTAGCGCCAGGTGGTCTTCGGACTCGGCCTCATCCCTGCACCAGAACCTTCCCAGCCGGGTGCTCTCACACCCTGCCAGTGGTCAACTCGTCTCCGAGCCAGTGCCAGTCAGCCATACCGCTGCGCGTCAGCTCCGGCATCTCACCGGATTCCCTTAACCTGACAGAGCGGAGTGTACACCGGATTTGACACAGCACACACTTAGGGCCCAACAGATATCCTGCTCTTCGCATATGAGATGCGACGACCTCACCATGGCAGAACCCCATCGGGAGAAGCTGTCTCCTCGCGGAATGTGGTGCGCGCCGGAGGCGGCCATGCTCAGCCATCTGCCCGTGACCCAGGTTGCGGCGAGACCTTCCCGTCATTTGGAGCCTGCGATCATGCTGCTCGTCGCGCTCAACTGCGTCCTCTTCGCGATGCCGATGGCGATGGAGATGTGAGCCTGTCTGGTCGGCGAGCCGGTCTGACCGGTCGGCGTGGTCACTCAGCCCGTCAGCCTCGTCGTTCAGCCGGCCAGGCAGGTCGGGCGCCCTCGTCGTTCAATCCGCGTCGGCCCCGGCCAGACCGTTCTGATAGGCGCTCACCAACGGCAGGAACACCTCGTCGACGATGGTCGTGATCGACTCCTCACTGAGGGGGTGCATGGTCATCAGGACCTCGCCACGCAGCAGTTCGAAGGGCAGCCCGGTGACGCGCGGGGGCAGGTCGACGGTGATCTCCCCGCGCCCTCGCGCCCTGGCGATGATGGTCTCGACGGTGAGCCGGGTGCCGCCGATGGCTTTCGCACGCAGCTCGGCGAAGCTGATCGGTGAACCGTCCAGCACCACGCCGAGGCTGCCGAACACAGAGATGAAGCGGAACCGCTTCCTGTTGCCCTCGTGGAGCAGGCAGATCATCTCGTCACGCAGCGACCCCAGGTCGGGGACGACCAACGGGTCGCCCAGCAGCTGGCGGTGAAGGGTCGCGACGAGGAGTTCCTGGCGTGAGGGCCATCTTCGGTAGAGCACCGGTTTGGAGGTGTGCGCCCGGGCGGCGACGGCATCGAAGGTGAACCCGGCGACCCCCGCCTCGAGCACCTGGTCCCATGCGGCGTCTAGGATCGCCGCCTCCAGGACGGCTCCTCGGCGTCGCGTCCCGGCCTGCCCGGTTGCGCTGTCGGTCATCGTCAACCCCTCCTTTACGATCCTCTTGCGTATCTTATCCGATCGACGTAGGCTCCTCTCGTCCTTGAAGATACTCGTCCGTATCTAATGGATGGCATCGTGCCATGAGAGGAGAACCATGGGCATCAACACGTCCCGGAGGTCCGCCACGACGACGGGACTCGGACCACTGGTCACCGGCATCATCCTTGGCGGGATGATGCCGGTGATGGACTCGACCATCGTCTCGATCGGACTCCACACCCTGATGGAGACCTTCGCCACCACCGCGTCCACCATCCAGTGGGTCACCACCTCCTACCTGTTGGCGCTGGCGGTGGCCGTGCCCGTGGTCGGATGGGCTCAGCTGCGGTTCGGCAGCCGACGACTGTGGCTCTTCGGTCTCATCACCTTCGTCATCGGCTCGGTGCTGTGCTCCCTGGCCTGGAACTCCGTCTCCCTCATCGCCTTCCGCGCCGTGCAGGGATTCGCCGCCGGCATCCTCATGCCGCTCATGCAGACGATGGCCGTCCAGGAGGGGATCGAGGAGCTCGGCGGACTGGTGGCGACGCTGTCGCTGCCGATCGCCGCGGGTCCCATCCTCGGCCCGGTGCTCGGCGGACTGGTGCTCAACTGGATGTCCTGGCACTGGCTGTTCCTCATCAATGTGCCGATCGGAATCGCTGCGATCGTGGTCGCGGTGGCTGTACTTCCGGCTGACAGCCCCGTGCCGAGCACCGGGCGGAGGGGCCTGGACGTCGTGGGCTTCCTGTCGGTGGCCGGCGGGCTGGCCGCCCTGCTGCTGGGGTTCACCAACATTGCCCGGGCCGGCGGTGCCAACCATCCCGATGTCGTCATTCCGGTGGCGGCCGGCCTGTGTCTGATCGCCTTCTTCGTCTGGTGGCCGCGCACCCGCGACCCCCGCCGCACTCTGATCGACATCACCCTGCTGCGTTTCCGGTCGGTGGCCTCCGCGTCGGGAACCCTGTTCCTGTGCGGCGCGGCGATGTACGCCGCACAGTTCCTGCTCCCCCTCTACTGGCAGGCGCTGCGCGGTGAGACGGTGCTCCGGGCGGCCCTGCTGCTGGTCCCCCAGGGCATTGGGTCGCTGCTCAGCCGGACGATCGCCGGCAAACTCAGCGATCGCTTCGGGGCGCGCATCGTCTCTCTGGTCGGCTTCCTGCTGACCGCCGTCACCACCGTTCCGTTCTGCTTCACCACGGCGACCACGAGCAATGTCCTGCTCTCCGGCGTCCTGCTACTGCGCGGCCTGGCGATCGGAACCCTCCTCATCCCGGCCATGACGGCCGCCTACCACGACATCGACGAGGCATCGACCCCGCACGCATCGATCCTCACCCGGGTGACTCAGCAGGTCGGCACGTCGGTGGGCACCGCACTGGCCGCGGTGGTCTTGGAGTCGGCAGTCACCACCCATCACCTGAGCGGGCTGCAGGGGTTCCACTGGGCCTTCGGGACGGCGGTGGCGATCAGCCTCCTCGGGGCGCTGGTCTCCTTGTGGCTGCCGGGAGGGACTGATGCCCGTCCAGTTGCTGAAACCGAGGCCGAGCTCTCCGGATCGGTGACCCCTGGGCGGTGATCACCGGTAGACGCCCGGTTCGGGGCGAACGGGATCCTGTCGTCGACACTGCGGAGACAGGGCGACGGATACAGGAAGGCCGCCGCCCCCGGAGGACGGTTGCAGGAAGGCCGCCGCCCCCAGACCACGCATGCAGGCAAAAGGCACGGATGCAGTGGAGCTCCACTGCATCCGTGACATTTCCCTGCATCCGTGGGGCGCACCTGGCTGTCGAGTGGCTTCCACGGCCAGGCACCAAAGCAATTCTCCTGCACCCGTGCCTGTCCGAGACAGTTTCACTGCATCCGTGGAGGAGGGCCCCGGGGCGGACGCCGTCACATCGGCCGGACAGATCCTCAGTGCATGTGAAGCCCGGTCTCCTCGACACCCGCGACACCCACCTTCAGGCACGCTGGAGCACGCACCCCGACCACACGCCCGTCTGCCGACCACACAGGCGCACACTTCTCAGCTCCGCACGGATTTCCTCGCACAGATGTCCTCCGGACCACACGTCCGGAGGACCCGCCACGGGGACCTACTTGAGCCAGGTGTTGCCCGGCAGATTGTTGAGCTTCCTGATGTCGAGCTGGGGCTTGATACCACTCCTGGGCTGAAGCCCGTAGGCCTCCAGGGATGCCCGGATGTACTCCGCCCCATCGATGTTGAGTGGCCCGGAGGTCCACATCGCGTAGGGCAGGTTGACGAACCGGCCCTCCTTCACGGCCTTGAGGTTCTTACTGGCCGGGTTCGACTTCAGCAGGGCGACCTTCTGCTGGAAGGTCTGCGGCGGATAGTCGACGAAATAGATGACGTCAGGATTGGCCTTCGTGATGCGCTCCCATGAGACGGCAGTCCAGGTGTCCTTCACATCAGCCAGGGCATTCTTGGCTCCTGCGGCGTCCATCATCGCCTGCGGAGCGCCGAAGGAACCACTGGAGAAGATGGTGTCCGACCCGGAGTCGAAGAGGAAGGCCACCGGCTCCTTGGCTGCTCGCGGTGCAGCCTCCAGGGCCTTGCGGCGGGTCTCGATGTCAGCCACCGACTTCTTGGCGACGTCCTTGTGCCCGGTGATGGCACCAATGTTGGTGATGTCGGTGGTCAGTGCCGTCCACGGCGGCATGGTGCCACGGTCCCCATTGGCCTGCTTGCAGGACTCGCTCAGCAGATAGGTGTCGATCCCCTTGTCATTGAGCATGTCGGGGGTGAGGTTCTTCTCCTCACTGAACCCGTAGTTCCATCCTGCGAAGACGACCTGCGGGTTGGCCGCCAGGATGTTCTCCAAGGACGGGTACTTGGGCGCCACCGAGCGCAGCTGCTTGACGCCGTCACCGTACTTGAGGGAGATGACCTCCTTGTCGCGCTCGAGGCTGCTCACCGCGACGAGGTCCTTCTCGGCCCCGGCAGCCAGTGAGATGGAGATGATGTTGCCGTCATTGGCGAAGAGCTTGGTGGTCCGCGGGTAGGTCTTCTTCTGCCCGCAGTTGGTGACGGTGACCGCTCCGGGGGAGGCCTATGCGGAGGCGGCGGACGACGTCTCACTCGCCCCCGATCCACAACCGACGAGGAGCATCGTCAGAGCGACGATGCCTGCCGGCACGACACATGATTTCCTCATGACTGGTCCTTTCTTCTGCTGATGAGTAGGTGAGGTTGCTGGGTGGTCGGATTCATGAACTGTTGGGCGTCGACCTCGAATGCCTGATCCATCAGGGTGTGGTTGATCACCTCAACGGGGTCTCCGAAGGCCCACAGCCGTCCCTCGTGGAGGACGGCGACCAAGTC
This sequence comes from Acidipropionibacterium jensenii DSM 20535, assembly GCF_000425285.1. Classification (GTDB taxonomy): domain Bacteria; phylum Actinomycetota; class Actinomycetes; order Propionibacteriales; family Propionibacteriaceae; genus Acidipropionibacterium; species Acidipropionibacterium jensenii. Next base: position 8,169 of record NZ_AUDD01000036.1, read on the forward strand.
GAAGTGGCGCAGCACCGAGTCGATGTCATGGATTGCCGCGATGACGGTGCCCTGCAGATCACCGATGAGATCCAGAAGTCTGAGCTGCCAGGCGATGTCCAGATGATTCGTCGGCTCGTCGAGGATCAGCACCGGGCACTCCTGGGCGAGCCCTCGGGCGATCATTGCCCGACGTCGTTCCCCACCCGAAAGGTGGTCGCAGGGCGATCCGATCCGCTTCTCCAGGCCGACGGCCGTCAGCGATTCGACGACGATGCGCTCCTCAGATGCGGTGTCGATCGCCCACGGAGGTCGGTGCGGAATGCGTCCGAGGGCCACCATCTCGCCCAGTCGGAGCTCGGCGGGAGGCACCTCCTCCTGGCTGACGAAGGAGATCATGCGGGCACGTTCACGGGCCTTGATCCGCTGAACGGCCCTGCCGTCGAGGGTGACGGACCCGGACACTGCGGGGTTGATGCCGGCCAGCGCCCTCAACAGGGTCGATTTTCCAGACCCGTTGGTCCCCACCAGCGCGAGCTTGGCTCCGGCGGGGACGTCGAAGGTGACGCCGGACACGACGGTCCTGCCTCCCACCGCAGCGCTGACACCCGAGACCTTCATGTCGGGTGTACTGACCGAATGTGCGTCCTCTCGCCTCATGCGTCTCTCCCGCCGAAGGCGTACTTGCGGCGGCCCATCAGGATGAGGAAGACGGGTGCGCCGATGACTCCGGTGACCACGCCCCGTGGGATCTCCTGTGGACGGGCGACCACCCTGGAGATGACGTCGACCCAGACCATGAAGAGGGAGCCTGCCGCGGCCGCCACCGGCAGCATCCGTCGGTGAGTCGCCCCGACCAGGATCCGGGCGGCGTGCGGCAGGATCAGGCCGACGAAACCGATCCCGCCAGACACCGCCACCAGAGCCCCGATCAGGATGCCGAGGGCCACGAACAGTCCTGTTCTCAGAGCACCGGTGCGCACGCCCAGCGCCGCAGCGGTTTCGGGACCGGCTGCCAGCGCGTCGAGCCAGTTGTGGATCGCCATCATTCCGAGTCCGACCACGATCAGAGCCCCTGCAGGAAGGATGAGTCGTTGCCAGGTCGCCCCGGCCACTGATCCGAGCATCCAGAACATCACCGAGTTGGCGGCCCGGTCATCGTCGGACAGGAACACCATGAATGACGCGATGGAGGAGAAAGCCGACGAGAGCACCACCCCGGACAGCACCATCCGCAGCGGTGTCAGCCCGCCCTGGGCCTTCGAGATGAGGTAGACGGCGGCCGCCGAGCCCATCGCCCCGATCAGAGCACCTCCCGACAGCGCCCAGCTGCCCATGCGGCCGAGCAGTCCCATCGTGATCACTGCGGTCGCCCCGACCGATGCGCCCGAGGAGATGCCCAGCAGGTAGGGGTCGGCCAACGGGTTGCGTACCAGGGTCTGCATCCCTGCGCCGCCGATCGACAGGCCTGCTCCGACGATCAGAGCGAGTAGGGCGCGGGGCAGTCTCAGATCCCAGACGATGGTGTCGAAAGGTGAGCTGATCGGATGGCCGGCCAGCCGATCCTCCACGACGTGGATGACCTCGCCCAGCGGGATGTGCTCGGATCCGAAGGCCAACGAGACGACGGTGCTGGCCAGTGCCAGGACCACCAGGAGGATGACGATGGGCAGGACGGGTAGACGCCTACCGGTGGTGGTCATGCCCTCTCACCAGCCGTGTGATGTGCAGCTGCCCAGGCCCCGTAGGAGGTTCTGATCACCGGGCAGTCGGGATGCCGACTCTGGCCCGGATGGCCTGCGGCCCGGGTGGTGGGGGATTGCGACGGTGTGCGCCACCGGCTGGGCGGCACTCCGCCCGCGTCCCCGCATTGAGGGAGCTTCTCGACGTCCGATTTGTCGGAACGGGGGCGTGCATCAGCACTGGTGACCATGACGGCTTCAGACTCTCGATCGGGGGCGCCCAGTCGCGAGACACCCGACGTGCAGTGTGGCCGACAGGTCTTCGGACTCGGTTCATCCGGTGCCGGCACCTTCCCGGGTTCTCACCCAGTGGTCACCGCCGGCATCGTCACCTTCACCGCTGCGCGTCAGTCCCGGACTCTCACCGGGTTCCCTGGTGCCCCAACCGTGGCACGATCGACTCGCGGACAAGCGTGGAACGCCGATCCCCCGGCAGTCTCGGCGGGGTCCTGAGCATGAAGCTCACCCCGGGGCCACCGCCACCTGCGCTCCACACGGACCAGGCCACCAGCGCTCCAGTCGTCTGGAGGATGGACGCCGGGCTTCGGGCCGTGGACGACGGATTTCAGTCGCCGGTCGGTGACACGACGGCCATCAGGCAACGGGCACCGAGCATCGGACCAGGGGCCGGTCGCAGGTCACAGTCGAGGGACGCAGGGAAACCGGAGCCCCCAGACCACGCATGCAGGGAAACCGGAGCCCCCAGACCACGGACGCAGAAAAACTGCAGCCCCGGAGGACGGATGCAGGGAAGCCGCAGCCCCCGGGCCACGCATGCAGGAAAGCCGCAGCCCCCGGCCCACGCATGCAGGGAAACCGCAGCCCCCGGCTCACGCATGCAGGGAAACCGCAGCCCCCGGCTCACGCATGCAGGAAAACGGCCGACACCGAGGGACGGATGCAGGAAAACTGGAGCCCCCAGACCACACATGCAGGCAAAAGGCACGGATGCAGTGGAGCTCCACTGCATCCGTGACATTTCCCTGCATCTGTGCTTGCCCCGAACAGTTTCCCTGCATCCGTGCTGTCCCAATGCATCCATTTGACTGCATCCGTGGAGCGGACCCGGGCCAAGTCCCTTGGGGTGGTGCCTTTTCCCTGCATCTGTGCTTGTCCCGGGACAGATTCGCTGCATCCGTGGGGCGCACCTGGCTGTCGAGCGGCTTCCATGGCCCGGCACCAGAGCAATTCTCCTGCACCCGTGCCTGACCGAGGTGATCTCCCTGCACCCGTGCCTGACCGAGGTGATCTCCCTGCACCCGTGCCTGACCGAGGTGATCTCCCTGCACCCGTGCCTGTCCGAGCCAATTTCCCTGCATTCATGGAGGAGACGCCCGGCCAAGTAGCACGCCATCAGCCTCGTCATTCCCCTCATGACCCCGCCGCATCGGACATTGCCCAGCGTCAACGCGGGGCGACAGCGGCCCGGTGACACCCGCCCCAGTCGCCCGGGAGCTGGGACTGTGACGGTCGCGATCCTCAGCCGTGCCTTCACCTCAAGGCACCTGAAGCCGTCCGGGACATACCCGAATGATCAATCCTGGACTCGTGAGCCACGTTCAAGCGAGAGAGTTCCGCACGGCTCATCACACCCTTGGGGGTGTGATGGATGGTGGCGAACCGGAGGATCGTGGAAGAACTGTTTCTGTTGACACGAATCACGGGAGAGCCCATGACTGAAGGCGAGATTTCGGAGACCTCGAGAATGACCCTGAACGAAGGACAGGACGGCATTCCCGGCACTGAGGAGGGCATCCCTCCCGCCGAGGACACCCAGCACGTGACGCAGGGCCCGCCCCGCGACTACACCGGCAAGACTGGCGGCGATCCAGACCAGCCAGACCAGCCAAACCAGACGCAGAGCGCCTCCCAGTGACAGCTGGCAGTCTGCCGAAGGGCGTGTGGCCCGGCTCCCGGTGACCACGGTCCGGGCGAGACAGCAATCCGGATTGCTCGGGAGGCATCACCGGCTCCGAGCTGGCATCGAGCCCGACAGCGGTCCGTCAACGTCGGACGGCGGCCTCGAGATCGGCCGGACTGCTGACCCGCCTGGACAGCAGAGACCTGGCGATCTCCACCCCGATGTCGACCCGCCACAGCAGGACCCCGACCGTCCGACCAGCTCGAAGATAGGCGACGACGCGACCGCCTCCTGCCATCGGGGTGGCGACTGTGTCCAGGGCCGGATCCAGCTGCCCGATCCCCTGCCAGTCGATGCCCAGGACCCGGGAGTGGATGTACGGCGTGTAGTCATAGGGCTCGGGGTCGCCGGCCATGGCGCGTCCTGCGGCCCGACCCATCGTCTGAGCATTGTCGACGTGCTCCACGCGGGTTGATCCCAGCACAGCATCTCGGTATCGGGCGATGTCCCCGGCGGCCCAGATCGACGGATCAGAGGTGCGCAGGTGGGCGTCGACGAGTATCCCGTCGCCGACCCTCAGGCCGGCATCGCGCGCCATCTCGGCGTCGGGCACGCAACCGAGACCTGCCACCGCGCCATCAACGGTGAGCTGCCGGCCGTCGTCGAGGATGGCCGTCACCCCCTCCCACCGCCCGTTCCCTCCCGGGCCACGGCGTCCCACCCGGCGGACCCGATGACCGCAGATCAGGTGGACCCCGGAGTCGACGAACCGCTGGTGGTACTCCCGGGCGGCATCGAGGGGGAACATCGTGTCTCCCAGCACCTGACCCGGCAGGACGAGGGTGACTCGGCGGCCATGGCCCACGAGGGCCGCCGCGAGCTCCGCACCGATGTATCCGCCGCCGATCACCAAAAAGCTGTCCCTGCTCAAGGACAGGCTCATCAACTGTCGGTAGTCCTCGGCACTGCGGTAGTAGATGACCGATCCAGGTTCCGTGTCGGGAAGCGTCCTGGGGGTCAGTCCGGTGGCCAGCAGGAGGTGCTGGTACCCAAAGGTCTCGCCTCGGTCGGTGACGACCTGTTGATCCTTCGGAAGAATCCGCGCGACCCTGGTCGCGAGATGAAGGTCGGCGTCAGTGCTCTCTCGCGTCCTCAGCAGGGCTCGATGCCAGGGGAAGTGCCGATCGGTCCACAGATTCTTGCTGAGCGCCGGCCGTGCGTAGGGAGGGTCGGTGTCTGCACTGAGAATGCCCAGCGTGCCTTCCTCGTCGAGCTCCCGAATTCCGCGCGCTGCTGCGTCGGCGGCCATGCCGCCGCCCACAATCAGGTAGTCGTAGTGCGTCATCTGCGCTCCTTGCCAGCGATTCGGGTGAAATCAGTGATAAGCGCTCCGGGGGCGCAGGTGTGTCTGTTGGCCGCCGGTGGGGTCAGGGGCTCGGGCTGCCGCCGTTGACGTTGAGTGTCTCACCAACCACATAGCTCGACTCGGCAGAGGTGAGGAAGACATAAGCGGGCGCCAGCTCTGTGGGCTGTCCAGCCCTGCCCAGAGGGGTGTTCTGGCCGAATGAGGGCAGGGCCTCGGTGGGCTGGCCGTCCGATACCTGAAGGGGCGTCCAGATCGGTCCGGGCGCCACCGCATTGACCCTGATCCCGCGCGGAGCCACCTGCTGCGCCAACCCCTTGGTGAAATTGTTGATGGCCGCCTTGGTGGATGCGTAGTCCAACAGGTGAGGACTTGGCCGGTACGCCTGGATTGACGTCGAGTTGACGATGGTGGAGCCGGGTGCGAGGTGGCGTAGCGCAGCCCGTGCAATGCGGAACTGGGCCAGGATATTGACCTCGAACGTGGCGTCGAGCTGCTCGTCGGTGAGATCTTCCAGACGATCCACTGAGATTTGCTTACCGGCATTGTTGACCAGTGCGTCAAGGCCTCCGAGCTCAGATGCGGCCTTCTCCACCACCTCTGAGCAGAAGACTGCCTTGGCGAGGTCTCCGGGAATGGTGACAGCACGCCGTCCCGCCGCCGCAATGATCTCGGCGACCCTCACGGCGTCCTCCTCCTCGGCCGGCAGGTAGGAGATCGCCACATCCGCTCCCTCCCGGGCGAAGGCGATCGCGACAGCGGCCCCGATCCCAGAGTCGGCGCCGGTGATGAGAGCTCTGCGACCCTCCAGACGCCCGGTGCCCCGATAGCTGTTCTCGCCGCGGTCAGCGGGAGGGCTCAGATGCAGGTCCAAACCCGGTTCCGGCTGGGACTGCTGCGGCGGCGAGATGGCCGGGTACCGGGTCACCGGGTTCTGGAACGTGAGCTGGGTGGTCTCGGTCATTGAGGTCATTTGGGTGGCCTTTCTCAAAGTCTCAGAGGAACGCATCCGACGGTCGTCGCCGACTCCCCGGACACTCCCGGGATCGCGAAGTGGTATATGACATCACTGCCGATCAAGACACAATCCGACATGTGCTTTCCGACGACAAGAAAGTCAGCTTATTGATTTACGACGTCTTCTGGAAGACAATGTTATACGGCCTCATTTTTATGTCCTCACCCATAGGGGCTCTTCAGGATCCAGGGTGTAGTTGTGGCTTGACTGTGTGTGGATCGGTTGTCACTTCGCTGTGAGGACGGGGTGCGTGGGGAGGGCCCTGCGGAAGGATCGGAGTGTTCAAGTCCCGTTCCTGCACCACAAGGCCCTCATGTCTCACGTTACCTTCACCGCCCCTGACCTGACCACGTTCTGCTGTCTCGATGAGCTGGGCCTGGAGGTGGTCGGCCAGCACATCACCGCCGAGCGGGCCGTGGTGGCCTGCCGGGTGGTCGAGGCTGACGACTGGTGCCGGCGGTGCGGATGCCAGGGCGCTCCGCGTGACACGGTGATCCGGCGCCTGGCCCACACCCCGTGGGGCCATCGGCCCACGATCCTGCAGGTCCGCGTCCGGCGTTACCGGTGCACCGGGTGTGGTCATG
>NZ_AUDD01000037.1 GCF_000425285.1 Acidipropionibacterium jensenii DSM 20535
CCGGTGGTGTCGGGTCCCACGAACAGTGAGGGATCGGGCATGTCGGGCAGTCGAGAACGTTGGAAACTGGGTTTGGCGAGCAGGGCGTGCTCGATCGCCCAGATGGCGTCCTGCTCACTGACTCCGTGCCGGCCAGCACTGTGGGTGAACGTCACGGACAATATTGTACCCCAATAATGTTCGCGTGAGGTGCCCGGTGGCTGTTCTGGTCACTGCCGGGTGGGGAGACGGATGGTTCGGCCCTGGGCCTGTGGCGGGTGTGAGGTCGATACGCTGTGGCCCAGTCGGGGCGGAAGGGAAACGCTGGTGGCGAAGGTCAGGACGATCCAGGATGTGATCGAGGAGTTCGGCTGCGAGCCGTCTGCGGTGGTGCGGGGGACTCGGTTCGAGGAGTTGATGGCTGGCTACTTCGCCGCCGACGCCACCCTGGCGGCCGCCTATGACGAGGTGTTCCGGTGGCCCGAGTGGTCGCACAATGAGGGCACTCATGACACGGGGATCGATCTGGTGGCTCGCGAACGCGAGTCGGGCGAGTGGACGGCGATCCAGTGCAAGTTCTACGACCCGCGTCATCGGTTGCAGAAGGCCGATATTGATTCGTTCTTCACGGCCTCGGGGAAACGCTGGGACGGTGTCGCGTTCACTGATCGGATCATCATCTCGACCACGGACCGGTGGTCCCGTAATGCCGAGGATGCGCTGCGTCATCAGAGCGTGCCTGTCCAGCGGATCGGGATGGCCGATATTGCTGAGTCTCGTGTGGACTGGATGTTCCACGCTGATGACCCGTTGGGGTTCACTCCGCGCAAGGCTGTCCGGTTCGGGTTGCGGCCTCATCAGAGGGAGGCCATTGATGCGATCCAGGCTGGCTTCGAGTCTCATGATCGGGGTCAGTGGATCTCGGCGTGTGGGACGGGTAAGACGTTCACGTCGTTGAAGTTGGCCGAGCGGCGCTGCGCTGAGAACGAGGGGCATTTGACGGTGTTGTTCCTGGCGCCGTCGATCTCGCTGGTCTCTCAGAGTCTGCGGGAGTGGCTGGCCCAGTCCCAGACCCCGATCCGTCCGTTCGTGGTGTGTTCGGACACCAAGGCCAGCCGTCAGGCCGAGGACATCACCGTTCACGACATTCCGCTGCCGACCACTGACCCGGACCGGCTGGTGGCCGAGATGGCTCGTGGTGGGCGGCGGGGCCGGCAGATGACGGTGATCTTCTCGACCTACCAGTCGATTGATGTGGTGGCCCGGGCGCTCAAGCAGTCTGGGGCGGGCCCGTTCGATCTGGTTCTGTGTGATGAGGCCCACCGCACCACCGGTGTCACCCTGGCCGGTGACACGGGGGAGTCGGCGTTCATCAAGGTCCATGACAACTCGTTCCTGCCGGCGCTCAAGCGGTTGTACATGACCGCGACCCCCAGGATCTATGGCACCGATGTGAAGAAGAAGGCCGATGACGCGGCCGCGGTGTTGACCTCGATGGACGACCAGGCGATGTTCGGGCCGGTGTTCCACCGCCTGGGCTTCGGCCAGGCCGTGGAACGGGGCCTGCTGTCGGACTACAAGGTGATGATCCTGGCGGTCGCCAATGACGCCATCGACCCGGGCATGCAGGCCTGTCTGGCCGGTGAGGGCCACGAGTTGAGCCTGGATGATGCGGCGAGGATCGTGGGGTGCTGGAACGGGCTGGCCAAACGCACCACCGACATGGATTTCGGCGATCATCCGACGCCCATGCAGCGGGCGGTGGCGTTCGCCGCCAACATCAAGGCCTCCAAGGCGTTCGCCGGGGCGCTGCCCCAGGTCGTCGACCAGGTCATCGGTGATGATGCCGGGTTGCAGGTCGACGCCCACCACGTCGACGGGACGATGAACGCGCTGACCCGTGCCGACGAGTTGGCCTGGCTCAAGGCCCCGGTCCCGGAGGGGGAGTGCCGGATTCTGTCGAATGCCCGGTGCCTGGCCGAGGGTGTGGACGTGCCGGCGTTGGATGCGGTGTTGTTCCTGTCCCCGCGTAACTCGCTGGTCGACGTGGTCCAGTCGGTGGGCCGGGTGATGCGCAAGGCCCCGGGCAAGGACTACGGGTATGTCATCTTGCCGGTGGCGATCGATGCCAGTGAGGAACCGTCGGTGGCGCTGCGCGACAACAAGCGCTTCAAGGTCGTCTGGGATGTGCTGAACGCCCTGCGGGCCCACGATGACCGTTTCGAGGCGATGATCAACACCATCGACCTGGACCACAGCACCGGCGGCAAGGTCTCCATCGACGTGTTCCCCCCCGCCGACGATGACAACCGGCCGGACGGCCCGCAGCCGGTGAACCCGTTCGCCGGCACCCAGCCGCTGCTGGTGGGGTCGGATCTGTGGCGTGAGGCGATCCTGGGCCGGATCGTGAAGAAGTGCGGCCAGCGGGAGTACTGGGAGTCGTGGGCCGATGACGTGGTGGCCATCCACGCCAACCAAGTCCGCCGCATCACCGGCATCATTGCCGCCGCCCGCCACGACGGGGCGCCGGTCGCCGGCCAGTTCGACATGTTCCTTCAAGGCCTGCGGGCCAACCTCAACGAGTCGATCGACGCCGCCCAGGCCGTTGACATGATCTCCCAGCACCTGATCACCCGGCCCGTGTTCCAGGCCCTGTTCCCTGCGGGCTCGTTCGCCGAGCGCAACCCGGTCTCGATCACGATGGGACAGATGGCCACCGCCCTGGAAGGCTACGGACTGGCCGCAGAGACCGCACAGCTGGACCGGTTCTACGACTCGGTGGGCCGCCGCGCCTCCCAGATCCGCACACCGGAGGGTCGCCAGAGTGTCATCCACCAGCTCTATGAGCAGTTCTTCCGCACAGCCTTCCCGGCGCAGTCGTCCTCGCTGGGGGTGGTCTACACCCCGGTGCCTGTCGTCGACTTCATCCTGCGGGCCGCCGACCAGGTGTGCCGCGACCAGTTCGGCTACGGCATCACCGATCCCGGTGTCCACGTCCAGGACCCGTTCACCGGCACCGGGACGTTCATCGTCCGACTCCTGCAATCGGGCATCATCAAACCGGCGGATCTGGCCCGCAAATATGCTGGGGAGTTGTGGGCCAATGAGTACATGCTGCTGGCCTACTACATCGCCGCAGTCAACATCGAGACGACCTACCAGGCCCTCGTCGCCGAACAGCACCCGGACCGTCCGGTGGACTATGCGCCGTTCCCAGGTGTCACGTTGACCGACACGTTCCAGATCACCGAGAAGGGCGACCGGGTCGACACGAGCCTCATCCCGGTCAACAACCAGCGCATCGAGGCCCAGCTGGCCGCCCCGATCAAAGTCATCGTGGGCAACCCGCCCTACAGCGCCGGCCAGACCTCGGCCAACGACAACAACGCCAACCTGCCGTACCCGACCCTCGACGGGCGGATCGCCGCGACGTATGCGGCCCAGTCCACCGCGACGAACAAGAACAGCCTCTACGACTCCTACATCCGGGCATTCCGGTGGGCCACCGACCGCCTCGGCGACCAGGGGGTGGTCGCGTTCGTGACCAACAACGGCTGGCTGGATGGCAACACCGCCGACGGAATCCGCAAGACCTTCCAAGCAGAGTTCTCCGACATCTGGGTCTACAACCTGCGAGGCAACCAGCGCACCGCCGGAGAGCGTTCACGTCAGGAGGGGGGCAAGGTCTTCGGCTCCGGATCACGAGCCGGTGTCGCAGTCCTGGTCGCCGCCAAGAACCCCCACCAGACCGGCTGTCACATCCACTACCACCAGGTGCCGGACTACCAGTCACGCGAGGACAAACTCGACGACATCACCGACGCCACCTTGACCACCACCGGCTGGACCACCATCACACCCAACACGGACGGGGACTGGCTCAACCAACGCAACCCCGCCTTCCAGGCCTTCATGCCGATCGGCCTCAAGGACACCAACGACCCGACGCCGCGCATCTTCACGCTGCACTCCCGCGGCCTGGCGACCAGCCGGGATGCGTGGTGCTACAACGTCAGCCGCGAGGCCGTCGAGGCGAATATGAGCCGGATGGTCGACGAGTACAACCTCGAGGCCACCACCTGCACCGGCGACGAGAGCAAGCTCACCACCGACCCCACACGGATCAGCTGGAGCGCCAACCTGAAAGCCGATGCGCTGCGGGGACGGACCCACCAGTTCCACCCCGAGCGCATCTACGAGTCCCTCTACCGGCCGTTCTGCCACCAGAACGCCTACTTCGACCGACCACTCAACGAAAGGGTCTACCGACTCGAGTCCATCTTCCCCACCCCCGCACACGACAACATCGGCATCACCGTGATCGAGAGTGGAGCGCGTGCCCCCTTCTCCGTCTTGATGACCGATCAGCTCCCCGACAGCAAGATCTACGTCGATGCGGCACAGTTCTTCCCCCGCTGGACCTATGAGCGGGCCGACAGCGACGACCAGGACGCCCTGCCTGCCCCCGACGAGACCGTCGACGAGTGGGGCTACCGGCGTGTCGACAACATCACCGACCAGTCCCTGAAGACCTATCGCGACGCGTTCGGCGCGCAGGTGTCCAAGGACGACATCTTCTCCTACGTCTACGCCGTCCTCCACTCGCCGCAGTACCGCGCCATGTTCGCTGCAGACCTCAAGCGCATGCTGCCCCGCATCCCGCTGGCCGCCTCCCGAGACGACTTCGAGCGGTTCGTCGCGGCTGGCCGAACGCTGGCTGACCTCCACATCGGCTACGAGACTGTCGAGCCCTACCCGCTGTCAGAACAGCACAGCGACACCGTTACCGGTCGTGAGGCCTACCGGGTCCAGAAGATGCGATGGAAGGACAAGACCACCAAGAAAACCCTCATCTACAACACTCACATCACCCTCGACGACATCCCCGCCGTCGCCAACGAGTACATGCTCGGCTCCAGATCGGCGCTGGAGTGGATCATCGACCGCTACCAGGTCAAGACCGACAAGGCCTCCGGCATCATCAACGACCCCAACCAATGGGCCACCGAGCACCACGACCCCCGCTACATCCTCGACCTCATTAGACGCGTTACCCGCGTCTGTGTCGACACCATGGCGGTCGTTGAAGCCCTGCCGGGGCTCCCGTTGTGACCGATCCCGAACCCCTGGATCCGTGGACTCGGATCGACGTGTCGGGGTGGAAGGTGAACCTTGTTGAGCCGGCCGGGTCGACCGCCGGCATGTGGCTGATCAGACCGGGCACCACACAGCACTGGTTGTGCAAGCTGACTACGACTCCGGCCACAGGTGTGGAGCAGGGCGAGGACTGGGCGGAGGTGGTGTCCACCCAAGTGGCACGGGCACTGTCTGTGCCCTGCGCTCAAACCTGTCTGTGCACCCAGGACGGCCAACGAGGATCGCTGTCGCTGTCGGTGAGGCCCTTCGGCTATGACTTGGTCGAAGGAAAAGTTCTGCTCCAAACTGAGAGTGTTCCCGGCTACGTGCCGTATGAGGTGGGCGGTCATGCAGCTGATCCTCAGCGGCCCGGCGTCGAGCGGCCCGGCCACACTTTGGAGAACATTCGGAGAGTCCTGGACCAAGTAGAGCCCCCCGATGGATGGATGGGGCCTTCCACGGCGACTGGGTTTGACGTGTTCGTGGGGTACTTGGTGCTCGACGCCCTCGTGGCCAACCGTGACAGGCACGAGGAGAACTGGGCGGTCCTACGGGCTCAGACGAACGATGTCGCTGACCGAGTGTCTCCCTCCTACGATCATGGTGGGACCCTGGGATATCAGCTGTCCGAAGCCGCCCGCCTCAGCTGTCTCGACAAGCCGGATGGCGTGGCTCGTTGGGCGAAACGCGGTACCGCCTGGCGGTTCGAACATCGACGACCTGCGCCCACTCTTGTCGAGGTTGCCGTACGGGGACTGGAGATGTGTCGGCCGGCCACTGCCGTGTGGTGGCGGTCTCGCCTGCACGACCTTGACCTCAGTGCCGTGGTTGAGCGGGTATCGTCAGGGGTTCCGGGAATGTCTGAGCTGGCCGGTAGGTTCATCACTGAACTGCTCAATATGAACGTCAGGAGGTTGCGGGATGCCTTACACATCAGTGCTTGAGCGTGCCAGTGCCGATACCGCCACCCGTGTCGTGGACCTTCTGGTGTTGTGGCAGCGCCCCGACACCAGGCAGATCGTGCCGATTGGACGGTTCGGCTTTAACGGCGTCGAGTACACGTTCTCCTATACCCGCACTGCCACCGAGCTCAGCAGCTTCCGGCCGCTTCCGGGTCTTGGCGGCTTGTTCGATCGCTACCAGTCGACCACGATGCCTGCGGTATTCAGTCAACGTGTTATGTCCGATCAGCGGCCCGACTACAGCAGCTATCTTCACAGCCTGGGCCTGGAACGGGCCACCCCGTGGGAACAGATCGTGTACTCGGGTGGTCCCCGGGCTGGGGACACGTTGCAGTTCATGCAGATGCCGGTGGTGTCTGAGGGGACGGCGACAGCTCAGTTCCTGGTGAACGGGATCTCGCACATTCCCGATGGACTACTGCGCCTCGACGATCGGACGGTTCAGGTCACCAGGCCGCAACTGGATGGCGCTCTTGCCGGGGTGCAGAAGTTCCAGAGTGTCCGCCTCGCCAGAGAGATCGACAACCCCGAAGATCCCCACGCGGTACTTGTCATGGATGGGACTGTCCCGCTGGGATGGGTGCCCCGTGTTCTCTCCCAAGGTGTGCGCCAGCTCATGGACGCAGGTTTGGCAGAAGCTGTGGTGGACAATCTGGGTTCTGTAGGTGCATCGGACCACGAGCGCCTGACGTTGACCATCAGGACCTCAGCCCCAGAAGGATTCAGTTTCGATCCTGACGGGCGGTGGGATCCCGCCTTCCGCGGGTGAGTAGCGTCGGTGCTCCGGAGATTGCTCACCAATGGCCACCTCGACTGCCTCGTCGACCGCATCTTCGGCGCCACCAAGAAGCATGCCTGCAACCATGACGGGGAAGCATTGCTGTACAAGCGGTACTCGTCCAGGACGGGTCTGGGGCCACTCGCATGACATGGGGAATTGCCGCTGACATTGCGACAACATTCGGCGTGTTCGTGGTGGGCTGACCCCGTCTGGTAGGTCCGGTGGTTGTGTGAGTCGTCCTGTTGCCCGGGGGTCCGGGCAGGGAGACTGGTCAGATCATGACGAACAGCAGGAAGCGTCACACTCCGGAGCAGGTCGTCCGTAAGCTCGGGCAGGCCGACAGGATGCTCGCGGGCGGTAGCGACATCGCCGGGGTGTGTCGAGAGCTCGGAGTGTCCGAGCAGACGTACTACCGGTGGCGGAACCAGTACGGCGGGCTGAAGGCCGACGACGCGAAGCGGCTGAAGGAGCTCGAGAAGCAGAACGCCACGCTCAAGCGGCTGCTCGCCGAGGCAGAGCTCGAGAAGGCCGCGCTCAAGGAGCTGGCTGAGGGAAACTTCTAGGCCCGGGCAGGCGCCGCGCCGCCGTCGACCACCTCAAGCGCAAGCTGCGGGTGAGCGAACGAATGGCGTGCCGTCTGGCCGGGCTGAGCAGGTCCGCATACCGTCGCCCGCTCCAGGGCGAGACGACAGCCGACCCGGACCTGGCGTTGCGGGACTGGCTGCGGGCGTATGCGAAGAAGCACCCGCGGTGGGGATACCGCAGGGCCTACCACGATGCCCGCGGCGAGGGGTGGGTCGTGAACCACAAGAAGATCCAACGGCTCTGGCGCGAGGAAGGGCTGCGCGTCCCGCAGCGGCGTCGCCGCAAACGCGTTGGGTCTTCGACCGTCGACGCCCCGGCAGCGGTCGCACCGAACCTCGTGTGGGCGGTGGACTTCCAGTTCGACGCGGACGAGCAGGGCCGTCCGATCAAGATCTGCTCCATCGTCGACGAGCACACCCGCGAGTGCATCGGCGGGCTCGTCGAACGGTCGATCACCGCGGACCGGCTCACCGCCCACCTCGAGGACCTCGTCGCCGTCCGCGGCGCCCCCGCGGTGCTCCGATCCGACAACGGCCCCGAGTTCATCAGCGACGCGATGGCCGACTGGGCCGGCACCCGCACCGGCCTGTTCTACATCCCGCCCGGCTCGCCCTGGCACAACGGGTACGTCGAGTCGTTCAACAGCAGGCTCCGCGACGAGTGCCTGAACATCAACAGCTTCTACTCGCTGCTCCACGCCCAGGTCGTGATCGGCGACTGGAAGACCGAATACAACCACGACCGCCGGCATTCATCGCTCGGCTACCTCGCACCCGTCGACTACGCTCGGCAATGCACCCATCAATCGGAAACCGACGACTCGCACAGCGACCGGACCGAATGAAGGGGGCGGCCCAGCACGTAGCCGACCATCTGCCCAGAATGTCCATTCACACCTAAACCCTACGGCAGCGTTGTCCATTATGGCTGGAACCGGCATGGTTGGACACGTGTTTGCGTGGGCTGGGGGAGTGTCTGGTGGGGTATACCCCACCAGACACTCCCGGATGCCCAGCCGATGGCGGGACTGTCAGATGAACGGTGTGTGAGGCCCGGTGGGTTTCATTGGTTGGTCTTCTCAAATCGTCAGTGGACGGTGCTGCGGTGGCCGACCTTCAGGGCGAGGATGACCAGCGTCGTGTCCTCAATATGGAACAGGATCCGGCTAGTTGTTGCGGGTCATGACGTTGTAGTCGCCGATTCGGTAGCGTCGCTGGCTGGATCGATTGATGGTCAGTCCAGGACTCCGTGTCCGAGGACCTGGCAGTGCGGCGATGTCGCATGCTGCGCGACATGTCGGGGACGACGCCCGTGCCGATTGTGTGGCGGTAGCGGGCCTGGTGGTGCGGGGATGAGCGCTGCGTGCGGAAGAGTTCACAGCACGAGTGCCGTCCCTGCTCCTCCAGCGCGCCCAGCCCGGCGGTGTGCTTGCATATTTGGAGTTGGCTGAGGCATTAGATGGTGGGCAGGGCTGGTGCTCGTGAGTTGCAGCAGATACAGCTCGTTCTCATGGCTTATCTGTTAGGGGGTCAGCCCCTGCAGTGGGCAAGTGAGGTGAGTGTTCTGGAGATAGTTGGTGATCCCTGGGTGGGGTTGCCGGTGATGAGGTCTTGGACGTCGGTGAATTGGGTACCAGCGCACCAGCCGGCGATGGAGTAGGCCAGCGACTCTCGGACCCAGTGCTCGTCCAGTGCTGCTGGGGTGCTCAATCTGCGGCTGAGGTTCAGGCCTACGGTTGGTCGTGTCGTGGCTCGTGCTTGCTCGGGTACGAGGCCTTGGGTCATCTTGTTGGTGAGGCGGATGGTTCTCGGTAGCGGTGTGGACGGGTCGGCCTGCTGGTAGACGGTCCGTATGGTGTGGGCGGCAGCAGGCAGGTAGGCCCTGTTGGGTTCGGTGGTACACACCGTTACCTGTTCGTGAGGAACAGCCATGCATGCGGTGTAGCCGTACTCGGCTGAGAGCTCGTTGTCGATGCCGTTGTCGGCGAGGCGGGGCAGGGGCAGCAGGGCGATCATTGACAGCACCAGACACAGGGGAGCCAGCCATATCCTCCGGCTCAGGTGGCCGATGGCGGCTCCGACGAGTGCCCCAGCTATCACCATCATCATGGCTGCCAGCGTGCGTCCTGATCCGGCCATTACCTCGTGGACCATCACCCGAGCGGGGATGCCGTGACCGAGGGGATCGAGGGCAGCGGCCGCGGTGAGCACCAGAACGGGGATGCCGGTTCCCGTCACGGCGATGAGTGCCGCGATGGTGAGGGTGCGACTCGCCACTGCCATCGGCTGGCGTGTCGACAGTCTCTCCCAGATGACCAGCGCGCTTCGCCATCGTGTCTGCCCGCACACGACCCCAGTCATCATCGATACTCCTACAGGGATGAAGACGACTGATGGTAAGTCCTGGGAGAGCAGCAGGCGGGGGCTTCCACCCCAGGCTGAGATGTTGGACAGCAGCGTCCACCCGGTGAGCACGGCGATGAGTGCTGCTAGGGGAACCGCGAGGGTGGCTCGTGTGAAGCCGCGGGTGAGCAGACTGGTACGGCGCTGGACGGTTGAGTTCTGAGGCCGGACGGTTTCGGCAGAACGTGGTGCCGGCCAGTGCTGTGGGTGGTGGCCCGCCACGTCGATCCTGATGTCGGCGAGCAGGACAACGACTCCCGTCATCGCCAGTGCCAGGCACACGGGCACACTGAGGTCGGGGGCGCCCCCGTACATGTGTAGGACGCCGGGGGCGCGCAGTGCACCCCAGGTGCTGTCGGTCGCAGACGGGTACAGCGGCCAGGAGAACATCTGCGATGCCAACGCGGCTGCCATCGGGGCCACCCACATGGCGACCGGGGGGAGTACTGCAAGGCTGATCAGTCCGAGCCCGACCAGGCCCAAGATGTCGCGGAACACCGCAAGACTCCCGAAGTCGCCGACATGGGTTGGATAGCTCCCCAGCGAGACCACCAAGGCCACGAGAAGGACGATGAGCAGCAGCCCGACCCGCCGGCCCGTCAGGGACCGCGGTGCGACCTTGTCGATCTCGGTCTCGAAGGTGAACAGGAACATCAATGGCAGTGCCGTCACCGCCGCGATCCACAAGGTGGCGACCTCGACGGTCCCCCCATCGGTATCCACGCCGAGTGTGACCATGGCGGTGACCGCGAATGCGCTGACCACGGCGATGGCTGTGATCAGTGGAATGTGGTGATGGCGCAGCCACAACCCGATCCCGCGGGTCATCGGCTGACCATCGCGAGGTACTTGCTCCTCACCGCGTCAAGATCGCGGGAGACCGTGAAACTGCTGAAGCTCTCATCGGTGATGAAATGGCCGGAGTCCATGATGGTCACGGTCTCGGCGATGTCGATGATGTCCTCGACGATATGGGTCGAGACAATGGTTATGGCATCACGAGAAACCTGACCCAGCACCGAGGCGAGTTCGGCACGCTGAGCCACGTCCAGCCCCGCCGACGGTTCATCCAGTACTAACAGGTTGGGTGAGCCGACCAGTGCCGATCCGATCCCGAGGCGCCGGCGCATCCCGCCAGACAGTGAGCCGACCCTGTCGTCTGCACGCGCATCAAGGTCAACGACGTCCAGTATCCGGGAGATCTCACCAGACTGGTCGGGGGAGGGGATCCGGTGCAGCCAGCACATGTATGCCAGGTGCTCACGGACCGTGAACCTCGACTTCCTGAGGTTCTCCTGCGGGCAGTAACCCAGGCGCGTGCGGATCCGGTCGCCCCTCAAACCGTCCAACTCCACAGTCCCGGAGGTCGGACGCCGAATGGTGGCCACAGTGGTCAGGAGCGAGGACTTGCCCGCACCATTGGGGCCCAGTAGTGCGTGGAAACCGGGTCCCAAAGACCATGACACGTGATCTACCGCGACTCGGCGGCGGTATCTGACCGACACATCGGTGACTGTCAATCTCATAGCGATCTCCCCTCAGATCATGCCGTGGCCCGAACGGCCCGAGGCCCCGCACAAGTAGTGTGCGGGGCTTCGGGGAGATCGGCTCATTTCACCTCGAATGTCCAGCTATTAGCATGCCCCACCAAACAGGTCACACTGGTGTAGGACTTGGGTTTGGTCCACGGTGAGGTTCGGTCAGGAGCATTCCGGCAGTCCGCACGGATCCTGAACTGGCCAGTGCCTCCAGAGCAGGTTCCGACCACCGCTCGGCCGCTTTCACGGGCGCCGCATCCCGTTGGTGTGGCCATTGCAATACTCGGAGACGATACTGCAAATCCGATAAAAGCTGCGGCGGAAATTCCCAATGCCCCTAGTGAGGTTTTCTCACCAGACCTGACCGTGGATCATCGGCGTTGATGCTGTGGCAAGGGGTGATGGTCGACTCGGGTGGGTGCATGCGGGTCGGGTGGTGCAGGATCGGTTTCTGCCAAGAGACCGTCCCTGTAACAGAACCGAGCCCGCATGCTGTCCTATCGTGCCACCCTTGACCTTCCCACCACCATCGTTCGCCGCATCTCCGCGTGGCTGTCGGCCCACCGACGCCGACATGACCGCCGCCCCTGGCAACGCGCCGCCACCTGCTGGACCCAAGCGATCCTGCTCTGCCGCTGGATGTGTGATGCGACGCCCATCCACCGCTTGGCCCGTGACCATGGCCTGTCCCAAGCCACCTGCTACCGCTACCTCCACGAGGCATTGGACGTGGTCGCCGACCACGCACCCGACCTCCACGAGGTCCTCGACGAACAACATGCCCACGGCGCGGCGTTCGTCTGCCTCGACGGCACCCTGATCGCCACCACCGCCGTCCACACCCCTGCCGGACAAGGGAAAACCACCGATGCGTGGTACTCGGGAAAACACCACCGCCACGGCGGAAACGTCCAAGTCCTCACCGACAGCTCCGGTTTCCCGATCTGGACCTCGCCGGTATCCCCGGGCTCGACCCACGACCTCACCGCCGCCCGCCAACACGTCCTGCCGGCCCTCTACCCAGCCGCCGCACAAGGCCTGAAAACGTTGACCGACAAGGGCTACCAAGGCGCCGGCATCGGCATCTGCCACCCGATCAAGGGCCACGGCCTGGCCCCGACACCAACACCCGCAACCGGCTCATCACCCAACTCCGCGCCCCAGCCGAACGAGCCAATGCCATCCTCAAACGCTTCAAGGCCCTCCAGAAGGTCACCCTCGACCCCTGGCGCATCACCCAGATCGTCCGCTCAGCCCTCGTGATCGCTACTCACGTGCGAGGAGCCTGGTGAGAAAACCTCACTGATGGGCAGGGCAGGGAAGAGTTCACTCTTGATCCGGATCCTGGATGATCCGTCGCAGCCGGTGCTCTCCCGCTGACATGTCGGCTCCGAGATGACCAGAACGCCGTCCCCGGGTGCCGCATCGCACTGGTGCCACGAGATCATGGACTTGCGTCTCGGGGCTGGGTGTCAACAAGTAAGGTCACGCACCGTATTTCTTTCGATGAGCCGCACAGGCAGCACGCCACTTGTGATCTCGCCGGATTCGTCCCCAAGAGCGTTGAGGAGCAGCTGGGCGCATCGGTGAGCCTTGGCGGAAACGTCCTGGGCGATCGTGGTGAGCGGCGGTGTGGTCACCTCCGAGATCTCGAAGCCGTCGAAGCCCACGACCGAGATGTCCCGCGGCACCGCAAGACCATGCCTGCGCAGTCCGTGCATGAGACCGGCGGCCAGTTCGTCGGAGGAGCAGAATGCTGCGGTCGGTAAAGGCCTGAGCGCCAGCACTTGTTCGGCGGCAGCAATGCCTGAGTCAATCCGCGCCGTACTGACGTTGTGGGCGATCGTAGGTCTGGGAAGTCCGGCGCTTGCGAAGGTGTCCCGGAAACCATGTAGTCGCTCCGCCATCAGGCCGACCTTCCGTTGGGCCTTGACACCGATGAAGCAAACCCGCCGATGTCCCTTGGAGACGAGGTAGTCACCGGCAAGACGTCCGCCTTCGTAGTCGTCGATGCGGACCGTCAGCACATCGGGGGAAGAAGAGTAGTTGTCGGGGAACAGCATCGGTATGTCTGATGCCGCGCGCAGAGAGTCTACTTCGCGTGCTCTGGTCTTGACGAAACAGGCGGCGTCGACAGACCACGTCTTCAGGCTGCGGATGGTCGCGGCCAGGTCAGTGCTCGCGTGGAGCAGTACGCAATAGCCGTGCTCTTGTAGCTCGGCGGTGATCGCGCCGATAAATCTGGCGTCGTGGGTGCTACGCAAGGCGTCAACGGATCTG
Organism: Acidipropionibacterium jensenii DSM 20535; assembly: GCF_000425285.1. Lineage (GTDB taxonomy): Bacteria > Actinomycetota > Actinomycetes > Propionibacteriales > Propionibacteriaceae > Acidipropionibacterium > Acidipropionibacterium jensenii. The sequence goes on from NZ_AUDD01000037.1 coordinate 13,664, forward strand.
ACATTGATCACGATTGCTATGAGCCGTGAACGATGCCCGGATAGCGCACGTGCAGCGCCATTGGGCACGTAGCCGATCTGTTCAACTGCTGCCCAGACCCTTTTGGCGGTGGTTTCGGAGACCTTTCCGGGTCGTCCAGCGAGCACGTTGGAGACAGTCATGGTGCTCACACCCGCTATTTCTGCAACATCGGCAAGGCCCGTCACAGCTGTCCTTCCTATTAGCTTTTCACAAGATACCACCTGTCACGACGTCGAAGTCGATCGCTAAACCTGCTGGCGACAACTTGTGGATCTGGCGGATACTGGGCGAAGTCTGCTCCTTCCAGTCGGACTACCTGTGCGCACTGATGATCATCGCCAAAGTTCGCCGGTGAGCGACGTCTTTCTGCTGCACGGCATCGAGCTGGTTGCCGCCACTGGCAAGCAACCGCCGGGACAGGTGTGGACCACCGTCCACTCAAGGATGTGGGGCTCTTCCCAGATGAGGGTGTAGCGCACGTCGCGCGGCGGGCCGGCGCGTCGGTGGCCGGATAGAGGTCGAGGTCTCCCGAGGATGAGAGCTCCTACACACTCAGCCCGAAAGACCTCGACGTGCACGACGCTACCGTCGGCGGGCGCGCTGATGCGTTCGCCAGCCCCGACCTGACTGCCTTCTGCCGCCTCGACGAACTCGGCCTCGTTGTCACCGGGCAGCGACTCGAGCCGGATCGTGCCGTATTGGCCTGCCAGGTGGTCGAGCCCGACCAGTGGTGCCGGCGCTGCGGCTGCGAAGGGAGACCACGTGACACC
>NZ_AUDD01000038.1 GCF_000425285.1 Acidipropionibacterium jensenii DSM 20535
CTAGTGTCCTGAGTCGGAAGTTTCTGGTCAGGATTGGTAGACTCTTCTCATGGCGAGTCCCAGGACTGAACCCGTGTACTTGACCGACGAGGAACGTGCCGTGCTGGAGGGCTGGACACGCGGGCGAACCCTGGCGGACTGGCGGGCGCGGCGAGCCCGGATCATTCTGGAACTCGACGGTGGGGCCACGATCGGGCGGGCGGCCGAGCTGGTGGGTTGCTCACGGACCACAGTCGGTAAGTGGCGGTCCCGCTTCGCCGCCGACCGGCTCGATGGCCTGGAGGACGCGCCCCGATCCGGGCGGCCGCGTGCTGTCACCGACGAGGCTGTCCAGGCCCTGGTCGATCGAACCCTGCACTCCAAACCGGCCAACGGGGACCGGGCCTGGTCCACCCGCAGCGCCGCGCAGGCCTCCGGGATGAGCCAGTCCATGGTCTCTCGGGTGTGGCGGGCCTTCGGACTGAAACCCCAGGCGATCGACTCATGGAAACTCTCGACCGATCCCGAGTTCGTCGACAAGGTCCGAGACGTGGTCGGCCTGTACATGGACCCGCCGGCTGACGCCCTGGTGCTGGCGGTCGATGAGAAAACCCAGATCCAGGCCCTGAACCGGACCGCCCCGATCCTCCCCGTCCTGCCGACCAGCCCGGCCAAGGCCTCCCACGACTATGTGCGTCATGGCACCACGAGCCTGTTCGCCGCCCTGGACATCGCCTCGGGTTCGGTGATCGCAGAGCACCACGCCCGGCACACCGCTGCCCAGTTCATCGGTCTCCTGACCACCATCGACAAGGCCGTGCCCCAGGACTTGGACCTGCACCTGGTCCTGGACAACTACGCCACTCACAAGACCCAGAAGGTCCACACGTGGCTGCTGCGTCACCCCCGGTTCCATCTGCACTTCACCCCGACCTACTCGTCGTGGTTGAACCTGGTCGAGCGCTGGTTCGCCGAGTTGACCTGCCGGAAACTCCACGGTTCGGCACACCGGTCAGTCACCGAACTGAAAGCCGATATCCAAGCCTGGATCAACCAGTGGAACGCCGATCCCAAACCCTTCATCTGGACCAAGACCGCCGACCAAATCCTCTCCACCCTCGCGGCCTACTGCACCATCCTCAACCACACCAACGACCAACCAGAAACTTCCGACTCAGGACACTAGTAGGTTACGATCGTGCACCCTCACGCGCCTCAGAAAGGGCTCTTCTCGGAGTCCCACATGCCAACGTATCTAAAGGCCCGGAAAGACGCACTATTCGACGTCGGCGGTGAGTCCCGAGAAACCGTCTCAGTCCACAGTTCTGTCCACCCGCCGGCGACAGCGTGACACGACGCTGACCGGTGATGGAGACAACTCATGTGACCAAGAAATACCCCTCGGCCCAAGGTACTTTCTTGATGCACTTGGTGCTTATAGACCATCCGCACCAACTCGCTACTGCAGTTCAGGACTGAACGCCATGAGTGTGTTCCGATTCTCCCTTGGTCGATTCGAAACGCGCCCCATGACGCTCAACCCCGTTTGAACTGCGTCCCACCACCCACACAAGAAGTCCGAAGAGCACCTCGTACAACGCGTAGCACATCACCACTCCCAGCACCAGAGACCCCATGGTCGCCTCCCAGGCGAACATGAGTCCGATACACCCGAGAGCGACCAGCATTCCCGGACGGCTCACCTTGCGCGTGAGGCCCCGCGGAATGACGACGTGCCGAAGGATCGGGCGGGAGAACGACCGCGCAGCCACGGCCACCGCGTAGCCCACCATCACAGATCGCACAGCGGCGACCGGCCTCCCGAACAGAATCACGCTCAGCCAAGGTCCGAGCCACACGAGCACGATCCCGAGCGCCGTGCCCACCAGCAGCTGACACCCCAAGGACATCCGCAGTCGTCTCTTCAAGCCGGCGTCTGAGCCACCCAGCACCCACTTCTGCATTGAGTCGCCCACGAGATCGACGAACGGGTAGGAGTAGCGGTAGAGCTTGTCAGCAGATGCCAATCGCGCAACGCTCGCCGTCGATGAGAAGAGGCTGGCCACAGGCAGGATCGACATTCCGGTGAGTGCCAGTCCGAGCTCGACCATTCCGGGATCCACGGCCCACACGAAGGACTCTCTCAGCTCCGCCCGTCCCACGGTCGGAGGTAGTACCTGTCCGAACGTGTGCAGGTGGAAGAGCAGCGGTCCAATCGCACTGCCGATCACTTGGAAGACTCCGAACCACACCGCGTCCTTGGTGAGCGCGACCATTCCACCCGACAGAAGCGTCAGAGCTGTACGAGGGATTGCGTAGTAGCGCAGTGACACGCCCGGGGAGCCGGTGCCCACCGCGTACCAGCCAACGGTGTAGCTCAGAGACATTGCTCCGAGGCACGCCGCCACCGCGGTGGCTCTGTCCTCGGAGCACAGGAACACCACCAGCGGCACAAGCACGATCGAGGACACCAGGAACAGGATCGACTTCTGCCAGAAGGAGATGGCGTAGACACGGTGCTCAGTGCCCTCGCGGGCTGCCTGGATCACGCGTGGAGGTCCCGCCGTGGTCCAGCCGGCGGCAACGATCAGCGATCCGATCGAACCGACCGCCTGCCCCACGCCCAGACTGGCCCAGCCAGCGGGACCTCCGACTCGCGCGACGATCGGCATGACAAGCAGGGGGGAGAAGATCGACAGAGCGGGAACGCCCGCGAATCCGATGAGATTCTTGATCAACCGCCAAGCCGGCACCTTCTCTTGGGAGTCCTTGGCATCTCCGGTCGACATTTACGACTCCCGACGTGGGGCTAGTTCTCGAAAGTGCACAGTTCATCCAGCGTACGGCGAGGTGACCGCGTTACTCTGTGACCTGCGCGACCGTGACCGATGCCCACGACCACGATGACATCGTGGCTGTCCGACAGGCCCGTCACAGATCGAAGAGCTCTCGTCTCCCGATTTCGCTTCGACCAGTTGAGAAGACAGCTGTCCAAGCCCTGCGCTTGGAGTCCCCAGACCAGGTTCATCGCGAAGATTCCCCCCTCGATCCACTCCTGGAAGCGTTCTCCCTCGCCTGTGAACAAGGACCTCTCGACACTGATCACCGCTACCACTGGGATCCCGTCACCAAACCCGCTCGCACCCCGCTGCAGACGCAGAATCGCCTTCTTGGACTCCGTGGAGTCGAAGAAAGAGACGTGCCACGGTTTTCGATTGCACACTGACGGCGACATCCCAGCGAGTTCCACCGCCTTCTTCAGGGCGGTCCGATCTACCGGGCGTGAAGCATCGAAGTCGCGCACCGAGTGTCGGCGCTCGAACAGCTCCATCAACCGTGCAGCGTCATCAGCACCGTCAGGAGCCGGCTGGGGCAGTGGAGCCACTGTCGAGTCGATGGCTCCGGTGGAGTTGTGGTTGTCCAGAGCCGCGAGAGCCGACCTCCCGTCGGCGACTGATGCCGGCGGGTCAGGAAACTCGGCTGCCAGGGCAAGCAGCTTGACGAGTCTCTCCTTCACCTTAATCCCATATGGCCGCCGGGGAGTGGGAAGAGCCATTCCCTTCTCAATCTGGTGATACGCACGGATGATCTGACCGTCCAGTTGCGCTTTGCGGGACGCATAGCCATCTGACCGAGACAGCTGCAGATCCCTCCGAGAGGACGCTGCGTAGGCGGTCGCGTCCAGGAGATGCTCCCGATAGATACGAACGACATCCACAGGACGACTCAACCGAGACGCCATCAAGCGCTTGACTAGTGCCACCATCCCCGTCATCAACCTTTCCACAACGACTTCAGCATGTCAGGACAGTCCCCTTCACGCCGTAGCGAAGACCTTCTCCAACCGATTCACATAACGATCCGGCGCGTTCTCCCTGGCCATCCTCGCCGCTGACTCATCGACGATCGCGTGATACTCGTCGACCGTCAGCCGAGCCACGCGTATCAGCGTCGCCGCCAGAGCGTCGGGCCCACCCATGACGTCAACAAGGCACCGGCTGTCACCGATCATCTCCGGAATGCCCCCTCTGTCGGCACCAACTACCAGCGTGCGCTGCGCTTGAGCTTCGAGAACGGTCGTCGGATAGTTCTCGAGCCAGATCGAAGGCACCACCAAACAGAACGCCTCACGGTACAGCCTGGTGACCTCGCTTCTGCCGACCTGTCCGAGGTAGGAGACTGAGCTACCCATATTTGCGAGCAAGCTCCGGAACTCCGTCTCAAACCCCTGTTCCACGGATCCAGCGAGCACCAGCCGGGCATCGTCCAAGGACGCTGCCACGTCGCTCCATGCCTCCAGCAGCAGCCGCACTCCCTTCCGTGGAGAGATGAGTCCCACATACAGGAACTGCTGCGAGCGCCGCGGAGTGAACTCAGAGATGGCGCCGACATAAGGGTTGTGGATCACAGTGGCCTTCAGGTCGCACGCTCCCAGCCGATCAGCCAGATCCTGAGACGGTGCCACGTAGCGGATTCCTGCCTCGATCCGATCGGCCAACATCTGGCCAAACGATGCTCTCTTGAGCAAGCTCCTGGCGCCCAGCCGGCAGCGCCGCCAGCAGGACTGAGTCTTGAAACCAGAGCATGCGGCTTCATCGTCGTCGACCGCTGTCCCCTTCGGGCAGATGAAGGAGTAGTCATGCACAGTCTGCACAACGTGGAATGGTGAGATGGCCGACAGCAAGGATCGTCCAAGGAGATTCACATTGTGGATATGGATGACATCGGGCTGGCGACTCTCCAAGAGAGATCCCAGGCGACCTACTACCGAAGAGTCCGCGACGAATCGCTGACGAGCCTCGCTCAAGGGGGACACCCCCAGGCCGAGACCAGTGAACTCGCCAGCCGGCCCGGGTTCGGTCTCCACGCACACCAACTCGCACTCGTGCCCTGCACGCGTCAGCAACTGGCATTCGAGTCGAGCATGGAGTTCTGCCCCGCCATACTCAAAGAGATCGTTGAGGATCAAGACTTTCACGCGTTCTCGCCAACTTCAGAGTCGTGCGACGATAGGATGGCATCCCCAGTACTGCCGTGACCTGGCGATCCAAGCTTGTCGGGTTCCGATTCCCGCTCGGTGCCCGCCTGCCGAAGCGCTGCGATGACCAATCCAACAAGAGAAACGTACATCAGCCGACTCGAGATGTAGAGTGCACCACCCATGGTGAATGCAAGGTAAAGCGAGTACAAGACACCGTAGCCGCACGCCGCAAGTAGCATGGAACCACGCAGGATCGAATGCGCAACCACCAGCGCAATAAGCCCAAACAACAAACCGCCGAGGAAGCACACGCCCACTGTCGCCAAACCCGATCCGAAAATATAGATCAGGATCGCCGGATACCCGGAGTTCAACGTGTATCCAGCTTGGTTTGCCCCGCTTGGAGAGAGAGCGTCCATCAGCACGTAGATTCCCGACTGCGTGGAGGGAGCCCTCCCAGCGAGAACCTGCAGTTCGCTGCTCAACTGGCTGAACACAGGAGCATCACCGAACTTGGCGAATGTTGCCCAGAAAACCTCTCCCTGAAGGGCGAACGCGCGATACATGAACCGTGAGAGCGTCGACCCAGCGACCTCCGAGTAGATTGTCACCTGCCGGAACGACAGCAACTTGAACAGGGCAAAGGCGCCCACCATCACGGCGCCAACGCCCCACCATTTCGAGAGTCTCCTTCTCGTACCGTCGCGTCGAGCTCTCAGCCTGTCGCTCTGCACCAGCATTGCCGGCAAGAAGAACGAGAATGCGTGCTGTACATACCCGGTGAATTCCACTCCCGTGAGGTAGAGTGTCACCAATCCCATGAGGAACACGAGGTAGGAGATTTTCCGCAGACCTGAACCCGGCTTATTCCGAACTGCCACTATCCCTGCCATTACTGCAAAGACAGGCGCCCCCACGCTGAGTTCCAGTGCAAAGGGAAGAGATGCCGTCTGGTAGAAAGTGGCTCGCACATCGCCAGCTCCGGTCAACGCATTCGGGCTGATTACTGCATCCACAAATGCATACAGCGCAGCAGTGAAGGCCACTGCCAGGGGGAACTTCCCACTGCCTGCTAACAAACTGCTCTTGGGGGCAGGACTGTCGACCGGATTCCCTCCATCGAGCTCTGTCGACGACCCACCGTCCAATCTTTGCTGCAGAGTCGTGGGCCCGACAGTGCCGTGATCAGGCTGCGGGGCTCCTTCCAAAGCCGGCCCACTGCTGGGAGGCAAAGAGGCTCCCGCTGTTCGATCCCCCGCCAGATGCCTGTTCCCATGGTGCGACCCCAACCAGACGACAAGGAGCGTACCGGCGAGAAAGCTGCTGAATGCCCAGCTGAGTGCCCACGAAGCCCCGATGCTCTGAGCGACCGACCACGTGGATACGAGCAACAGCCCAGGATGGGACTCGATGTAAATCACCGACAGCAGCTGCCACCAGAAGGCAAACACCAGCAGCAGCGCTGCGTAGAATCCCACGCGCGCCACCTTCCACAGGACTACCGAGAGAACCAGGACCGGCAGCACGGCAGCAGCGATCATCTCAGTTGCCCGCCTGTCCCGAGGACAGAGCCTCATCCAGCGTCTGCAATCCCTCAGAACGCAGCTCCGCCACCCTGTCTCCCATGGCCGAAAGGTACGCCTCGGATACCTGCGGAGAGTAGTTCGCGCTTCCGTGCAGCCGATCACCGCATCCCACAAGCTCGAGGAAGTCCACCAATCGAACGCCGTGTGGCGGCTCGGTGACCACTGAGACCGGGACTCCGAAGTTCATCGAGAAACACGTCCCGTGGAAAGAATCGGTGATCACGTGAGATGCACCCCTCACGGCACCGAGGAACTGCGGCACTGTGGGGAGACGGAGATCTCCCGGGTGCTTGAGCGGTGATCGCCAGTATGAAACCAAGTTGACCACTGTCAGACCAAGATCTGAGGCCAGCCGGTCAGCCAACCGGCGTACAGCCTTCGACCCATGAAGGCAGTAGATCAGCAGATACGGGCCATCTACGTCAAGCGGCTCGGCAAGGTCGTCCCAAGTGGACCGTTGAGTCAGAAGAGTCGGATCGGGCACCACGGTTGAGGTGATGTTTATCGACTTGAGCAACTGTTGTGCGCTGCTCTCCCTGACCGATATCCATCGGAAGGACCGGAGGTGCTTCCTGAAGTAGTCAGTATCCTCCGAAGTGAACCTGCTTCTTCCGATCGACGCCGAGAGAGCGATCTTGGGAGCCGAGGAGGGAAGGTACGAGAGTACATAGGGATCGGTCCCACCAACGTTCAGCCGCCGGTTCCACACCTGGTCTGACCCCACCACGTAAAGGTCCTGCCCAGGAAGCGCCGACATATCATCCACTGACGTGCATGCCGAGGAAACGCAGAGGTTGGCGTCGACGAACTGGCCGAACCGCTCCAGCGAGCGCTCAACGTAGTCGCGTTGCGTGACGCGGTACACGGCCCGTCCCAACGGTGTTCCACCGAGCCTGGTGTGGATGCCCTCGCGCCGCGCACCCGGCACCTGGTCTGGGCGCCAGTAGTCCAGGACTGTCGGCTGGAAGCCATTCCTCTTCAGCAGCTGCTGAGTGGCGTACGCCTGCAACACCGATCCATAGTTCGGGACCCGGTGCAACGTGATGAGCCCTGCCGTGGGACTCGTCCTGTCGTCAGTCACTGGCTTCACTCTCATTCCGCATCGCCCACGCCCTGAGGAATCCCCAGGGCTGCCCCGAGCGCCTCGTGCAGGCTCCGCAGAGTCGCCTCTGGGCGCCGGTGCCGTGACACCCAAGCTCTCGCGGCGTCCGAAAGCTTGGCACGCATCTCACCATTCCGGTGCAACTGAAGCATCACCCGGCTCATCGAGCCAACCGAGAACGGATCCGTCCTGGCGACAGTCTCATCCGGCAGCTCCGCCAGCGCTGCAGCACTGCTCGTCATCACCGGACACCCGACGAGCATGGCCTCGACCGCTGGAATTCCAAATCCTTCATAGAGACTCGGAAAGCAGAAGAATTCAGCTTCTCCATAGAGCCTCCATTTTGTTGAGACATCCACATACCCCATCACATGAACTCTATCCCTGAGGCCCGCGTTGGTGATCAATTCCTCTGCCCTGGATCCGGTGTACTCACGGAATCCATAGAGAACAAGATCGGGGAAGTCGTCACAGTCAGTCACGCAGTCCTTGTAGGCCGCGAGAAGTCGCGCCAAGTTCTTGCGTTCCTCAAGGGATCCAACGCCCAGAACGAACGGGCTGTTCCAAGGTACGTCACCGGTGGGATAGCTATCGAGTTCTGGCCCCTTGACTGGCGGTGGCACGACACTGATGACCGCCTTAGGCACGTGGAGGCGGCGCTGGATGTTGCGACTCGAGTCCTCAGAGACGGTGATGACGCCCGCAGCACTGGCAGCGACCCTCGGAACAACGCACCTCCGATAGAGCTTCCCGAACTGCTTGTACCGAGTTTCCGGGTCGTTCCACCGCCCATCAAGGTAGATCGTGTCATGGACAGTCACAATCTGGGGCACTGGCGAATGCAGCACAGCCGTGTTGTAGGGACTCCACAACAGATCTGGATGCCGCCGAAGTGCCCAGCGCCGCAGCGTCACCTGTTCCCAAGCAGGAAACGGCAGTCTTGGAAACCTCTGAACGCTTACTCCGAGCTCAGTCAGCCGCGATGCATCCCGGTACCCATCCCCGGCAGGCAGCAGTAGGACCAATCTCGGAGAGCTGACGCTCGCCGCCAGTAGCTCCAAGTACTCCAGAAGGACATTCCCCATTCCGGTCCTGTGATCGTCAAGGAAGTACCCATCCACGGCAACGGTCCGGGAGATCAATGTCGTCCCTATCCCTGGGCAGTCCATTTCAGGGCCCGCACCTCCTGTGGACGCACTCACCGGGGCACCTTCTTCCAGCCGGGCTGCCTGCCATTCCTCAGCCTCTGGACGGCTCGCCAGAGCCCTGCAGGCGGAATCGTCTGCAATGCCACACCTGTCGCCAGCATGCTGACCACGCGTGGCCGCGACACACCCTTCATGTACATGCCCATGCACGAGATCACCGAACCCAACGCGATACCGACAGATAACGGGGGTTTCGACAGTGCCACGCCGCACACCGAGGCCCAGAACGCTCCTACCCCAACCGTCATACGCAGGGGCTTGTGCAGGATGTATGCCCGCCCTTCCGGGGTCCGGACGAGGCCGAACAGGTGCGGCATGACCTCCGAGTAGAACCCAGAAGCAATTCTGATCCTCCGCTCCAGCTGCTCCCGGATCGGTTCAGGACGCTCGGTGGTACTGATTTGCGGGTCCACCACGACGCGGTGTCCACGAGCCAGAAATGACCTGGCAAGCCAGAAGTCATCGAGCTGTGTTCTGGGAGGTACCGGCTCGAACAGCCGACGACGCATAGCCAGGAACTCTCCAACCACTGCAAGGGATGGGTGGGACGCATGACCCGGGCCCACGAGCTGCTCATACTTCCAGTAGCCTTCTTCTCTTCCCTTGAGCTCAGATTTTCTTCCAGACACCAAGTCTGCATGCTCCAGAGCGCTGTGAAGAAGCTCTGGCCAGTTGTCTGGGTGGACAATGCAATTAGCATCCGTGAGCACTACGATATCCGCATCAGACCGCTCAACTGCATGGTCGATGGCTGCCGGTTTTCCGGCGGGGCGAAGATGATAGATCTGATCCGCGGCGATCGAGGCCTGTGCGGTCTTGTCGTCGGACGCTGCGATTGTGACCGAGCAGGGCCCTGGCCAGTGTTCCAGTTGCCGCTTCAGAGACTGAATCGACTCACCTATCACGCCATGCTCGAGATAGGCCGGAATGATCACTTCCAGTGACAGATTCGACTCGCTGCTCTCCGTGGGAGCAGAACGGGGAGGCACCGAGGTGCGCTTCACGAGCAGAGGAGCAGCAAGAACGGAGAGAAAGACGATGGCCCCGCCACACGCGACTCTGGCCGCGGAACGGTTGAGCTGGTGCGTCATCTTGTCCTCCGTTTAGCACGTCTTGACTCGACGATCGTTGCGTTCTTGCCTACTATCTGCACACGAGTCGCCCTTCCGTGCCTCGCGATACAGGTCATACTCAACCGCCGTCAGTAGTTAATGGTCCTTAGTTGTGTGCCCTCAGGAGCACGTGCAGTGCCTCTGGAAGCTCTTTCACCCCTCTGACGAGCCGCCGCGCGCGAGCCACGAGGATCTCTGACCGCGACATGCCCGCTCTACTCACGTCGGGCGTGCTCTCCGTCAGGATCACATCAGCATCCGAAGGCCAGAGCGCATTCATCACGACCCCTGGCTTCGATCGCCACGACACGTGCTCGAGCTCGTACAAGATAGCGAGTGTAGAGCTTCCCTCCTTGCACTGCACTCCCACATCCCAACGCCGCTGCTCCGCGGGCGTCCATTGAGCAGGGAGCTCGACGCCTTCCTCCATCAGCACGGGTCGAAGTGGATCGCAAGCTCGCAAGGCCACCAAGTGGCTCACAAGACACGCTCGATCATCTGTTGACCATTTACCCACCAGACTCACAACGTGAACCAACTCGGCCCGGCGAACGGCTGACTCGCGGTCCTTCACACAGTGGAGCATCTGAATCACCGCAGCGTCAACCTTGGAAGGGATGCGAGCCCGCACCCCTGAGAACGTTGTCGCCTGACAGTTCTCCCAGATCTGATTGAATGCTTCCTCGCGATCGATCCCGATCCCCGGAAACCACCAATGAACGTCGATATCAATGGGCCACTCCGGATGATAGTAGGAGAACGAATGCCATGGAATGACTCGCGCTTGGCGTTCGCCACGGTCAAATCGCTTGATCCACCCCAACGATGTCAACGCCGCAGTGAATGCCCCATAGTGGACTGGATCAATCCATATGTCTGCGTCCGCTGACGCCCTCGGGGGCCTCAGTCCGTAGTGCTCCAGCACGGGTCCCTTGATGGAAAATGCCCGGATCCCAAGGCTGGCAGCGATTCCATGCGCAAGCCCATGCGCCATGAGTCCCCACTCATGGTTGGTCAAAGTCTCACCCACAGGCAAGTCGTCAGCGTCAATGGCAGAACTTGTGCATGCGCTTTCTCGACTCACCACCTGACCTGAAGAGACCCGAAGGAGACGAGCCTCGACCAACGCGTCCACCCAGCCCCTGATCGTGCTCTTGACCATGGTTGGATCGTCAATGGCAAACCGATCCATCACCTTGTTCTCGAGGTCCTGGACCGAGCATCCACCTGACTGTTCCACCGCGGACCACAGAAACTGCGATGATCCCGCCAGTGTCGTGACATGCCCGATGGCTGCGGGTTCAGTGTGTGACGCGGCGCGGGGGACCGGATGTGCAGGAGTGAGGAACAACAGATCCCGATGCGCTATCGACGCCACCGGTTCAACAGCACAGATCCTGGTGGATCCAGGCACCGCTCGCCTCCCATTACAACGTCGTCCAGTGACCTGCTGCTCAGTGAGCGCTTCGCCGTGCACGAGGGCTAACCCTTGAGCCGACGGGGGACTCGAGCACTTCCGCTACCAACAGGCTCGGAGCGAGGGTCCGTCACGATGGGCATCTCGGTGGTTACGACATTCGCTTCCTGCTCGACATCACCGTCCGACTGTGCCGTGCCCAACGGACCGCCGGCAACCGGCGCTGATGGCGTATGAGTACGAGCCTCCCGGTGAGCGGAGGTGTGGTGCTTTCTGTGTTTCGCACCGTTCTCATCGCGGTAGTACTCACCGGTGTAGCGGTACCCGTAGTAGATCTTGCCGGACCCCTTGGTGGGAACCCGGTTCAGGATGATGCCAAGCACTTTGCCTTTGACAGCGGCAAGAGCACCCATGGCGAGCCCGAGCATCTCGCGTGTGGTGCTTCCCGTGCGCACCACGACGAGGGTTCCGTCCGTCCTGGTGCTGAGAATGGCAGCATCGGTGACTGCCAACAGCGGGGGAGCGTCGACAATCACCATGCTGCGCCGGCTCAGGATCTTGATGAGGTCTCTCAACTTCGCCGATCCAAGGATCTCGCTGGGATTCGGGGGGATGGCACCTGAGGCGAGCACATGGAGGGTGGTCGTGCCGCTGATCGACTGGACCACATCGTCATACGAGGCCCGCCCAGCCAGCACATCTGACAGTCCGACATCGCCTACGATTCCGAACAGGTCGGCAATTCGCGGTCGACGAAGGTCACCGTCGATCAGGATGACATCCTGGCCTGTCGCCGACAGCGCGACCGCCAGATTCGCCGCAGTGAAGGACTTGCCGTCTCCGGGCGCAGGACTGGTCACCACGATGGATCTGGGCGGATCATCGACGCTCATGTACTGGAGGTTCGTCCGAAGGGATCGGAACGCCTCTGCCAGAATCGTGAGTTCTTCGTCGTTGGAGCCGTCCACAGGCAGTAGCCTCGGGTTCTTGGCGATCGAGGCTTCGACGGGAAGTGCACCGACGACTGCTTGGCCCGTGACCCGCTGCACGTCCGTCGTCGAACGGATCCGCTGATCACTTCGGTCGCGAATCAACGCATACGCCGCGCCCACAATCAGGCCCACCGCCGCACCCACCAACAGATTGACGTTCCAACTGGGCGAGGATGGCGATCCGGGAAGCCTTGCCGAATCGCCTGCAATAACCTTGACTGACGCCTTCCCGCCACCCGAAGTCTCCACTTGCGCGACCTGCCGAACCAGGCCCTGCAACCACGCCTGTGCAAGGTCCCTCGCCGCGTATGGCGTGGGTGCTTTGGCACTGACCTGAAGGATTGTGGTGTTGACCGGATTCGTCACAGTCACACGCCCAACCAGAGCCTCCGGACTGTCGTGGAGCTTCAGTTTGCCGATCGCGTACTCCGCAACCGTTCGCCATGACCCCATGTCGACATATGACTTGACCTTGCTCTGCGCCAAGGAGCTTCCAGCTAGAGACATGCCCGTGTCACTGCTGTCACTTGTGGCCGTGACGATGCCACTGGTCGTCGCGGTGTACTCCTTCGGCTGCAGGACAGTGACGCCAGCAGCGATCGCCAAGCCCAGTAAGAAGATGCCAAGCACCCCTGCCCAGTGGGCACGAAGCACCCTCGCATAGTCTCGCATGGTCATACAGGAAGCTCCCGCTCTTTCAACTAGAGGCGTCTACGTGCCATCTGCCGCGACAGATTAGCAGAGCAGCGTGACATGATGCTTACGATGTCAACTTCAGGTCAACAGTCGGCCGAGCCAACCCAGCCCAACAATGCCGCCACTCGCACCGCGACACTGGGACGCACCCGACTACGCAGTGTCACATCTGCTGTTGAGCGGAGCCTCTCTGCACCTATGATCCCCGGTCACTACGGAGACTTGCATCTGCTCATCGTCGCCGACGGATGGCTTGCTCCAGTCGGCGCCTCCAGTCTTGAGCCCGACCTCCTTCCAGGCGACTGCCTGGTCGTCCTTGGAACCGACACTGCTCCGGTGCGTCTCTCGCCCGGGGGGGTCCTCCGCAGGTGAGGTGCTCAGTGTCTCCGTGCCACAACTGGCACTTGAGCCGCCGGCCCCCATCGTGACAGGCGCGCTGATCCGAGCATCCAACGTTCCGATGACACGGCCGATCCTGGCATTCGCTCGAGGCATCCTTGATATGGACCTCGATGACTCCAGCAGCCTTTCGATCTACTACCTCGAGCGGCTGCTCCAGGAGATGGTCATCGGCATCCTCGTCGACCACGCCAGATCGCGAGTCCTCCCTCAGTCCCCGAGCGCTTTCGCGGCCGCCCAAGCGGTGATCGGATCCCAGTGCTCAGATCCCAGCCTCAGGCCATCCGTTGTTGCCGAACAGGTTGGACTGTCCCTGCGACAGATCCAACGGAGCTTCTCCGCCCATGGCACCACCATCGAGCGGGAGATCCGCAGGGAACGGGTGGAGCAGGCGATCGCACTGCTCCGCTCTCCCGACTATGCCGCGCTGAGCGTGACCGAGATCGCACGCTATGTCGGGTTCTCCAACGGTTCGGGCCTGGCCCGAGCCATGAGCGCCCTCGGGAACCCCTCGCCCCGGCAGGTACGAACGCTGTCCACATCAAACGATACCAAGAACGTCACTTCCCATCCCCGAGTCGTCACGTAGCGCCTGGATCGCACGTACACGCGGGTATCTGGACAAAAGTCACGGATGCCGGCGCACCAGCCCGGTACGTCAGACTTTAGGAGTCTTCTATGACTGATCCGAAAGACGCGCTCACTCACGACCTGAAGCGCCGCAGCGTCCTCAAGGCCGCCGCATGGACGGCCCCCGTCGTGGCCGCAGCTTCCGTGGTCCCGATGGCAGCAGCTAGCCTCGGCGTTTCATCGGTGAGTGCCGGAGGTGTGGTCGCCGGGTAGGCGAAAGTGCTCCTGACTTGGCAGGATAGGGCTTGTATAGAGTCCGAATCCGTCAAGG
>NZ_AUDD01000039.1 GCF_000425285.1 Acidipropionibacterium jensenii DSM 20535
CATCAACAAAACATCTTTATTGACTAAATATATGACACACTGTTGAGTTCTCAAACATCACACACGACCCGTACCACCACATCACATGGCCGCTTGGGGCTCTCACAACACTACCGGAAACAAACCCGCCAGTCAAACCAGCCGATCCACACACTTCCCAGCACCAATCAATCCCGAAAACACCCCGAAAAGCATCCCCGGAACAACCGGAATCAATCACACCGCCCCTCACAGGACGACCCGATCAACACTACCGAAACAACACCAGCCAGTCAAACCGACCAACCCGCACACATCCCGGCACCAATCATCCCGAAAACACCCCAAAAAGGCATTCCCGAAACAATCAGATCAATCACACCGCCCCTCACGAGGCGACCCGACCAACACTACCCGAAACAACAACCCGGCACAAATCCCGAACCATCATCCCAACAACCCGAAACCACCCCACCACCCGACGCCTGCAACAGGCACCAGACAGCCGAACAGCCACGAACCATCAACCGGACAGCTCGGAGAACATTACCCCACACCCACCCACCACGCAACACAGGGCGCAGAACGCCCCCTGGAACAGTCCGCCGGGCGGTTCCGGAGGACTGTTCCAGGGGGCGTGGCGGGCCCCTCGGAGCTCACTTCAGGGTCAGTGCGCCCACCGTCTTCTTGCCTCGGCGCAGCAGAGCCACCTCACCGTGCAGGAAGTCCTGGGGGGTGAGCCGGCGCTCGACGTCCTCGACCTTCGTGTTGTTGAGGTAGGCGCCGCCCTCGGTGACGGCACGGCGTCCGGCCGATCGCGACTCCACCACTCCGGCCAGCACCAGGGCCTCCGGAATCGTGGGAAGCTCCGCCGACTCGAGCGTGGTGGCCCCGACCTCCTGTGCCAGCGCCTTCACCGTCGTCTGGTCCAGTGCGGCCAGATCTCCGCGTCCGAACAGTGCCTTGCCCGCGGCCTCGGCGGCCCGACGTTGGACCACCCCGTGGACCAGATCGGTGATGTCGTCGGCCAGCGCGTGCTGGGCTGCTCGCCGCCACGGCTCCTCGGCGGTCTGTCGGGCCAGCTCATCGATCTCCTCATGGGACCGCGGGCTGAACACCTTGAGGTAGTCGATGACCTTGGAGTCCTCGGCATTGAGGAAGAACTGGTGGAAGGCGTAGGCGCTGGTGCGCTCGGGATCGATCCACACCGTCCCCGACTCGGTCTTGCCGTACTTGGTGCCGTCGGCCTTGGTCAGCAGAGGCGTCACCAGCCCGTGGACGACGTCACCGGTACTGCGCCGGATGTAGTCCGCGCCGGCGGTGATGTTGCCCCACTGATCCTGGGCTCCGGTCTGCAGGGTGCATCCGTACCTGCGGTGCAGCTCGGCGAAGTCGAGGGACTGCAGCAGGACGTAGCTGAACTCCGTGTAGGAGATCCCCGACTCCAGACGGCGGGCCACCACGTCCCGGGCGAGCATCCGGTTCACCGAGAAGTACTTGCCGACGTCGCGCAGGAAGCTCAGCGCCGAGTACTCGCTCGTCCAGTCGTAGTTGTTGACCAGCCGGGCCGGGTTGGGTCCGTCCAGATCGACGTACTTGCTCACCTGCTCGCGGATCGAGTCCACCCAGCCGGCGACGACGTCGGCGTCGTTCATCTTCCTCTCACCGGTCATCTTGGGATCACCGATCAGCCCGGTCGCACCGCCCACCAGCAGCAGCGGGTGGTGCCCGCGCTCCTGGAGCGCCCGGACCAGCATCAGCTGCACCAGGTGCCCGATGTGGAGGCTGGCCGCGGTGGGATCGAATCCCACATAGAACGTCACCGGCCCCTGAGCCAGATGGGCCTCGAGGGCCTTCCGATCTGTTGAGTCGGCCACCAGGCCGCGCCACTCAAATTCGTCCAGGACGCTGTCCACCGCAAGTCTCCTCTGGATATTCGGCGAATGTCGGGGCCAGCCTACCGGGGTCCCGCGCCGTGGCCCGTCCCGCTCACCCTGTGCCAGCGGAACTGATTCATCCCCGTGTCAGCGGTGCCGACTCACCCGTGTGCCAGCAGAGCTGCGGGGGCTCCGGTCTCGGCCATCTCCCGGAAGGCGTCCGCCAGCTCATCGGCCCCGATCCCCCGGGCGCAGATGAGAGCGATCGTGTCGTCCCCCGCGATGGTTCCGAGGATGACCGCCGATCCCGCCTTGTCGATCGCCGATCCGAAGTACTGGGCGGCTCCCGGCGGGGTCTTGAGCACCACCAGCGAGTCGTTGTGCTGGACGCCGGTGCACAGTTCGCGGGTGAGTCGGGCCAACCGTGTCCATGCCGGTGACCCGGTGGTCACATCGGAGGGGTGCTCCCCGCTGGGGATCGTGTAGCAGGGGTTGCCCTCGAGATCTCGGCCTCGCACCGCGCCGATCTCCACCAGGTCGCGCGACAGGGTGCCCTGGGACACCGCCATCCCCTCCTCGGCGAGTCGTTGGCCCAGTTCGGACTGCGAGGACACGTGGCCGGCGGCCACCAGGTCGCGTATTCGAGCCTGGCGGGCCGCGCGTGAGGCCGGTGCCCCGTTCGTCCCCTCCGACATCCTGGCTCCATCCTGGAGGGCCGAGACCCTCGAATACCATGCACTGTTTAGCATAAGTATGCAGTCAGATGTCAGCATTCTCAACTTGGGAGGAGTCCTCGGCGCCGCCGGTCGTCACGCCGCGCAGCCCGGTGACCAGGAGCTCCAGACCATCGGCGAAGTCCTCCTCCTCGGCGCGACGATCGAACTGGTCCACCACGCCCAGCTCGTGCAGCTGCGATCGGGTCTGCTCCTCGATGACATGACCCAGAATGAAGTGCACGAGCGCCCGGGAACTGTACCGCCTCTGGTGACCGGAGAACCCGTACCGCTCCAGCAGCGTCGAGACCTCCGCGGCAGGGTCGACCGTGCCCAGCCCGACCGGCATGGTCGAGGCGACCACCTCGGCGCCGTCGCGGTGCCGCAGCAGCGCGGCGCGGAAGAGGCCGGCCCAGCGGCGCACGGCGTCCGCCAGCTCGTCACGCGAACCGCTGCTCGCCCCGAGGGGATCGCCGTGGTGGTGATCGCGGACGTCGACGCCGGTGTCGATCCTCTCCGCACCGTCGGGCTCCCGGAGGATCTCGTCGCTCACCAGCGCCAGCAGGGTCTGCTTGTTGGTCACGTGCCAGTACAGGGCCCCCGCCTTGACCCCCAGGAGTCCTGCCAGGCGACGCATCGTCAGGTCCTCGAGCCCGTAGTGGTCGAGCACGTCCACCGCTGCCCGCACCACATCCTGCCGATTCAGTGACATCTGAGCCTTCCTGTCGCAGCTCCCACGGTGACCGGGTCCGGGTCCGCCGGAGCACCCGGGTATATTGACCACCGTTCAAGTTGAACAGCGTTCAACCACGCTGGGATCGATGCGCTGACGAACCGGGAGCCAATGATGAATCTATCCGAGATGGTGCAGGCCGGCCTGGACCGACGTTCTGCAACCCCCGAGCAGGCTCTGGAGATCCTGCGCAGCCCCGATGAGATGACGATGCCGATCGTTGCGGCCGCCGGCCGCCTGCGTCGTCGCTTCTTCGCGAACCGGGTGAGACTGAACTACCTGGTGAACCTCAAGAGCGGGTTGTGCCCCGAGGACTGCTCCTACTGCTCCCAGCGGCTCGGCTCGCGGGCCGACATCATGACCTACTCCTGGGCCGATCCCGCGGTGGTCGATGACGCCGTGGAGGCCGGCATCGCCGGGGGTGCCCGGCGCGTCTGCCTGGTGGCCTCCGGCCACGGCCCCAGCCGCCGGGACGTGGACCGTGTCAGTGGACTGGTCAGCGACCTGAAGACCCGGCATCCCGACGTCGAGGTCTGCGTCTGCCTGGGATTCGTCGACGACGAGAAGGCGGCCACCCTCCATGAGGCCGGTGCCGACGCCTACAACCACAACGCCAACACCTCCCGCAGCCACTACGAGTCGATCTGCTCCACCCACACCTACC
Source organism: Acidipropionibacterium jensenii DSM 20535 (assembly GCF_000425285.1). Classification (GTDB taxonomy): domain Bacteria; phylum Actinomycetota; class Actinomycetes; order Propionibacteriales; family Propionibacteriaceae; genus Acidipropionibacterium; species Acidipropionibacterium jensenii. The sequence continues at coordinate 3,967 of NZ_AUDD01000039.1, forward strand.
AGGACCGGATGGACACCGTCGAGGTCCTCAAGCGCAACGGGCTGTCCCCCTGCTCCGGGGTGATCGCCGGGATGGGCGAGACCGACGAGGAACTGGTCGACGTCATCTGGGACCTGCGCCGTCACGGGGTCGACTCGGTTCCGGTGAACTTCCTGCTGCCCTTCGAGGGCACCCCCCTGCAGGGCCAGGGCCGGGAGCTCACCCCGCAGCGGTGCCTTCGGATCCTGTCGATGGTGCGATTCGTCCACCCGGATGCGGAGGTCCGCGCCGCCGCCGGCCGCGAGATGCATCTGCGCACCATGCAGCCGGTCGCCCTGGAGGTCGTCAACTCGATCTTCCTGGGCGACTACCTCACCAGCGAGGGGGCCGCAGGGGCCAAGGATCTGGACATGATCCGCGACGCCGGATTCGTCCCGGAGGGTCAGACCGGGGCCACTGACAGGGCTCCCGCCGAGGAGCCCACCGAGGTGCCGATCCGCCACCGCGGGATCGGCAGTCAGCTGCCGGTCAACGCCTGATCTCCGGTTCCGAACGCACCCCGGCCGCAGGAGCATGGCTCCTGCGGCCGGGGTGATTCACGTCAGGGTCAGGACCGCAGCTCGGCCCCGAACTGCGCGGTGGCCTGGGCCACCGCGGCGTCACGGACCTGGGCGGCCTCGGCGTCCTTGAGGGTGCGGTCGGCGGCCCGCAGTCGCAGGCTGAAGGCCAGCGACTTGCGCCCGGGTCCGACCTGCTCGCCGGTGTAGACGTCGAACAGCTCCACCGACTCCAGCAGGTCTCCTCCGCCGGCCACCAGGGCCTCGCGCACCTGGGCGGCCGGCACGGCGGCGTCCACCACCAGGGCGACGTCCTCCTTGGCCACCGGGAAGGTCGACAGCGGGGTGATCTGACCGCCGGCAGGAGCGGCCTCCAGCAGTGCGTCGAGGCTCAACTCGACCGCACATGCCCGGGCGGGCAGACCGAAGGCCTTGCAGACCTTCGGGTGCAGCTCGCCGGCGTACCCGACGATCTGTCCGGCCACCATCAGAGCCGCGCACCGGCCGGGATGCCAGGGGGCCTGCCGCGCCGAGCGGCGCTCCAGCCTCACCCCCAGGGCCTGGGCCGCCGACTCGGCCAGCAGCACCGCGTGGGTCCAGTCGGCCCGCACGGCCGGTCCGTTCCACCGGTCGGGCAGCCAGTTGCCCGACAGGACTCCGGCCAGCATCCGGGGCTGGTCGGGCAGGGCCGCGGCGATCTGCGCCAGCTCCTCTTCGCTGGGTCGGTGGTCGACGCTGGGCCTGGGGGCCCGGGCCGGCGGTCCGGCCAGGAAGACGGTGCCGCACTCGAAGATGGCGACGTCGTCCTGGGAGCGCGACTGGTTGCGCGAGACGGCCTGGAAGAGCCCGGGCAGCAGGGTGGTGCGCAGGTATCCGCGGGTGTCGTCCAGCGGGTTGGCCAGCTGCACGGTGCGCCGTCGCGGGTCCTCGCCGGTCAGGCCGAGCCCGTCCAGGTCGGTGTCGCCGATGAAGGGCAACGAGATGACCTCGACGAATCCGGCGTCGGCGACCGCGTGCAGGGCGGCGCGACGTCCCTGCTGGGCACGGGTGAGTCCCCGGCCGGCGGTCAGCGGGGGCAGCGTCGCCTCGATCTGGCTGAACCCGATCTTGCGGCCGACCTCCTCGACGTAGTCGTAGGGATCCACCAGGTCCGGTCGCCAGGTGGGCGGGATGACGGTGAGGCTGTCACCGAGCGCGGTCACCTCGACCTTGGAGGCCTGGAGAATCTCGATGACCTTCTCGCGGGAGACCGGCAGGCCCAGGATGCGGCCCGGCAGGTCGGCGGAGATCCGCGCCTGCGGCATCGGGGTGACGTCGCCGACGATGGTCGGTTCCCCGACCGTTCCGCCGCCGAGCTCGGCGAGCAGCTGAGCCGCCCGCACCACCGCGGTGTGGGCGCACACCGGGTCGACGCCGCGCTCGAAGCGCCGTGAGGCCTCCGAGCCCAGCTTGTGACGTCGGTAGGCGCGGGCCACCGTGGTGCCGTCGAAGTGTGCCCCCTCGAGGATGATGTCGCGGGAGTCCTCGGTCATCTCGGTGCTGGCTCCGCCCATCACCCCGGCCAGACCGATGGCACCGGAGTCATCGGCGATCACCAGATCGTCGGGATCCAGCTCCCTCTCGGCGTCGTCGAGGGTCCTCAGGTGCTCCCCCGCCAGCGCCTTGCGGACCACCAGGGCACCCTGCACGCGCTGGCGGTCGTAGGAGTGCAGGGGCTGGCCGGACTCGATCATCACGTAGTTGGTGACGTCGACGGCCAGGCTGATCGGCCTCATCCCCGCCCGGGTGATCCGGTCGGCGATGTAGCCGGGAGTGGTGGCCTGGGGGTCCAGGCCGGTGACCGGCAGGGCGACGAACTGGCTGCAGGCCGGGGACTCGATCCGCACCGCCACCGGTCCGGAGACCGGTTGTGCGGGAGCCTCGGTGTAGGGGTCGTGGAAGTGCAGGCCCAGAACCTGGGCCACCTCGCGGGCGATCCCCCGGATCGACATGCAGTAGCCGATGTCGGGGGTGACATCGATCTCCAGGACATCCTCGGGGATGCCCAGGATCGGGCGGGCGTCCTCGCCGGGCACCGGGGTGCGACCATCGAAGGTGTCGGGCAGCACGATGATGCCGGTGTGGTCGGTGCCGATCCCCAACTCGTCGGCTGCGCAGATCATCCCGTCAGAGGTGTGTCCGTAGGTGTGTCTGGCAGAGATCTCGAATCCGCCTGGAAGCACGGCCCCCGGCAGGGAGACCACGACGAGGTCCCCGACGCCGAAGTTGTGGGCGCCGCAGATGATGCCGCGGCCCAGCTCGGCGCCGTCGGCGTTCTTGGGATGCCCCTGGGCGTTGAGCTCGGCGCCGACGTCGACCCGGCACCACACGATCGTCTTGCCGTTCTTCTGCAGCTTGGGCTCGGCGCTGACCACCTTGCCGACCACGACCGGGCCGCTCACCTCACCGCCGATCGACTCGACGCGCTCGACATCGGCGGTGTGCTCGGTGATCACCTCGGCCACCTGGGTGGTCGTGGTGCCCTCCGGCAGATCGATCATGGCGCGCAGCCATGACATCGGGACCCTCATCGTGCTCCTCCCAGCAGTGAACGGCTGAACCGGACGTCGCCCTCGACGAACTCGCGCAGGTCCGAGGCGTTGTTGCGCACCATCACGGTGCGGTCCAGGCCCATCCCGAAGGCGAATCCGGAGTAGACGTCGGTGTCGACGCCGCAGGCGCGCAGGACGCGGGGGTTGACGACCCCGCACCCGCCCCACTCGATCCATCCCTCGGACCGGCAGGTCCGGCAGGGGCGGGCGGGGTTGCCGACCGACTCCCCGTGGCACACGAAGCACTCGACGTCGACCTCGGCGCTGGGCTCGGTGAAGGGGAAGTAGTGGGGGCGGAATCTGGTCCGCACATCACCGAAGATCGCCTGGGCGAAGTGGTCCAGGGTGCCCTTGAGGTGGGCCATCGAGATGCCCTTGTCGACGCACAGTCCCTCGACCTGGTGGAAGACCGGCAGGTGGGTCGCGTCGTACTCGTCGGCGCGGAAGACCTTTCCGGGGCTGATAATGCGCACCGGGGCGCCGTGGGCGAGAAGGGTGTGGATCTGGACCGGGCTGGTCGCGGTCCGCAGACACTTGCCGTCGGAGACCGGATCGATCCACAGGGTGTCCTGGAGGGCCCGAGCGGGGTGATCGGTGCCCAGGTTGAGGGCGTCGAAGTTGAACCACTCCGACTCGCACTCGGGCCCCTCGGCGACCTCCCACCCCATTGAGGTGAAGACGTCGGAGACCATGTCGATGAGTGCCGTCAGCGGATGCATTGCGCCCTGCGGGTGGGTCTGCACGGGCAGCGTGACGTCGACCGCCTCGGCGGCCAGGCTGGCCTCCAGCTCGGTCTCGGCCACCTCGGCGGTACGGGCCGCGAGGGCCTGTTTGACGCGGCCGCGGGCCATGCCGACCCGCTTGCCGACCTCCCTGCGCTCGGCGGGAGGCAAGGATCCGATCTCGCGGTTGGCCAGGGCCAGCGGTGAGTGGTCGCCGACATGGGCGATGCGAACATCCTTGAGCTCGGCGGTGGTCGAGGCCTGGGCAATCGCTGCCAGCGCCTCGGTGACGTGCCGCTCGACCTGGGCGGCGTCCAAGGCGCTGGTCGCCACCGGGTCGTCATTCGTGTTGGGACCGCTCATGGGCCTTCCCCTGATGCTGTTGGAACGTGCTCGCGCACAGTGTCTGCCAATGCAGCGCTGCGCGCGTGTGATGGCCGGGCGCACCCGGCACATCGGCCCATTCTAGTGACACCGGGCCGGAGGGATCGACCGGCTCAGGTACCGGGCGGTGCCCAGCTGCCACCACCGCCGGGAGGACCGGCGGCCCCACCGTCGACCGGCGGGCGGGCCGCGTCGGGCCCACCGGTCGGCCCGGGTCGGGGCGGACGCCGATCCGGCCGGCCGGGAGCGCTCGTCGCGGAGCCAGCCGACCCAGCGGGATGTGGAGCGAGATCGTGCGCCCCGACACCGGCCGCATCCGAATCCGTCGCCTCCTGGTCGGGCCCCGAGGGGGAGGCGATGGTGCGCGAGTAGGCGGTCGCCAGGGTGAGCATCAGCAGGCCGACCCCGATGAAGGCGATCACCCGGACCACTCCGTCGAGATACTCGAGATCGATCAGACACAGCTTGATCAGGATCAGGCCCATTAGCACGTAGCCGCCCACCCGCCGGATGGCGGCGCCGCGCCCCGCCCCGCGCGACTTCATCAGCAGCACCGTGACGATCACCGCAGCACAGACGGTGGTGAGGCCGCGTCCCAGCGGGGCCGCGCCGTCCTGGTACCCGATCAGCAGGGCGATGGTGTCGGTGACGGCCGTGACGGGTCCCTTGAGCAGGAGGCAGGCCGCCGTCGTCGCGGCCACGATCCATCCCGATCTCACGGCGGACGGGTTCGCCGGTGGGCGGGTGCTCTCGGCGGCCACCTTCCCCAGCATCAGCAGAACGGCGACCACGGTCGCGGTCTCGGCCAGTCCGGTGAGAGCCTCCAGCGCACGCTCCGCGGCCGAACGGGTCGTCTGCTGGTCCGGAAGAGCCGTGATGGCGTGGACCAGCGGGATGGTCGCGAACACCACCGCCACCCACAGCGCGGAGACCTGCCCGGTGCGTCGGTGGACATCCAGCAGGGCGAGGCACAGCAGAGCCACGCTGAGCCAGAGCGCATCACCCTCCAGCAGTGCGATCGGCAGGGCCAGACCGGCCAGCACCGTCACGACGGTGCATCCGGCGACCATGACCAGATCCTTGGCCACCACCCAGTGGACCAGGGAGACCACCAGCAGAGCAGTGGCGAGCAGTGCGGCGACCCATCCCGGCGAGGAGATCGCGGCGGCCCACAGCGGCAGAGTCAGCGGGACGACGGTGAGGGCATGGGCCCTGACCGTGGCCGGATCCACGGCCTCGCCTCCCAGCCTCACCAGTCGTGCCGCCATCGGTCGGAGCAGCCACCAGTCCAGGAAGGGGATCGCTGCGAGCACCGCGGCACCGACTCGCAGCAGTGGCATCCGAGAGTCTGTCGGACTGGCGGCCAGAATCAGCGTGGTCAGATAGATCACCGTCGGAAGCACCCGGCAGCCGAGCAGAACATGCCATCCCCGACGCCAGGAGGCCGGCGTGCTGACAGCGGTGAGGAGTATCAGGAAGGCGGTGGCGGTCAGGAGGTCGTCACCGGAGACGAAGGGCACCAGCACCAGTGCACCGACGGTGGCGATCACCGCAATGAGCTGGGCGCCCCACCACCAGGCCAGCCCGAGGCCGGCCAGCGTCAGCACGGCCGCCACCCCCATCGCGGCGCGCACAGGGGTCCCCAGCAGCCAGGTCATCGCCGTGATGTCGAGATAGCCGGCGGCCAGTCCGGCACCGGCCAGCACCGGGGATCCGACATTCCCGGGGTCCTTGCGATGGATGATCAGCCCCACGGTCACCAGGGCGACCGCCAGCACGCCACAGGCGATCACCCGCGCCAGCGGCCCGAAGTAGCCGTGCTGGGCCGCCAGCACCAGCAGCATCACGACGCCGGCAAGCAGGACGGCGGCGCCCACAGCGCCGATCACCACGGCCCCGGTGACACGGGGCAGGCGCCGGGATGGCCGCTCGGTGACACCGGGGGACGCGCTGGGCGCCGCGGAAGGACCCACCGGAGGGGCGAGTGCCGGGCCGACCGGGGGCACCGGAGCTCCTGCGGGAGGCGGGTAGTTCGGCCGCCGGAAGGAGGGCGGGAGGGCAGCTGTGCTCGGTGGACCGGGAGGCCGTGGGAGACCGGCGGGTGGTCGGGCGAACCCACCGGCCGGCAGCTGGGGGCCGGGGCGGCCGCCACGATCAGGCGGGGGCGGCCATGGCTGCGTTCCGGGAGGTTGCCTCGGATCGGCCGATGGGCCCACCGGCCGCTGAGTCCGGGGGGAGGGCATCTGGCCGCCGGGGCCGGCCATTCTGGCCACCGTGCTCTCCAGGCGTCGGATATCCGATCGCAGTTCCGCATTGCTTGCGGTGAGCGCCTCGAGGGCGTTCAGGACGTCATCTGGGGTCGCCGGTCGGCGTCGATCAGCAGCCATGGCGCAAGGATACGGAAGTCCGGTCCAGGCCGACTGGAATGCAGCAGATCAGCGCCGCTGGGCGCTGGCGGTGGTGTACAGGCACACCGCGGCAGCGGTGGAGAGGTTGAGGGACTCCGCCGCGCCCCACATCGGGACGCCGACGATCTGGTCGGCCAGGTCCTTCTGGTCGGCAGGCAGCCCCCACGCCTCATTGCCCATCAGCCAAGCGGTGGGTCTCCCCAGTTCGTCGTGTCGAGCCAGGTCATCGAGACTTCGTCCGCCGCCGTCGGCGGCGAGCACCTGCAGTCCGCCGGTCCTCGCCCAGCCGACGGCATCGGCCAGGTCCATCCCGGAGACCACCGGCAGGTGGAAGACCGAACCGACCGAGGCGCGCACGGTCTTGGGATTGTGCGGGTCAACGGACCCCTTGGTGAGGATGACGGCGTCAGCGCCGAAAGCGTCGGCACACCGGATCACGGTGCCGGCATTCCCGGGATCGCGGACCTGGGCGCAGATCACCACCAGTCGCGGATCTGTGATGGCGGGGGGCTGGGCCGTGGACACCAGCTCGCAGATCGCGAAGAGTCCCTGACTGGTCACTGTCTCCGAGAGTGCTCGCACGTCGGTGTCGGTGAGTTCGACGACTCTGATGCCGCGCTGCTGCGCCTCTGTCACCAGGGCACGGTCGCGCTGCGGATCGATGGTGGCCAGCAGCGAGGTGCGGCCGGTCCACCGAAGGGCCTCCCCCACCGCCTGGGCGCCCTCCACCAGGAAGAGCCCGGCCTCCTCACGACCGCGCCGGGACAGCAGACGACGGGCCGAGCGCAGCGCATTCCTCGAAATGGGTTCCGGTGCGTTCGACCCGCCGTTCAATGGCGTGCCGATGTCAGGCGGCCGCAGGCTGGGACTGGTGGGCCTTCGCGACCTCGACCAGGCTGGTGAAGGCGCTCGGCTCGCTGACGGCCAGCTCGGCGAGGATCTTGCGGTCCACCTCGACGCCGGCGTTCTTGAGGCCGTACATGAACCGGTTGTAGGTCATGCCCTCGGCACGCGCGGCGGCATTGATCCGCTGGATCCACAGCGCACGGAAGTTGCCTTTCTTCGCGCGACGGTCGCGGAAGGAGTAGGTGCCGGTGTGCAGCACCTGCTCCTTGGCCTTGCGGTACAGACGCGAGCGCTGGCCTCGGTAGCCGGACGCCTGCTCGAGGATCTCGCGGCGCTTCTTCTTGGCGTTCACCGAACGCTTGACGCGTGCCATCGTTGTTCTCCTTGAAAGTTCTTGGTCTGATGTCCCGTCGCCCGGGGCGACTCATGAGTCCTGTGGACCCATCGAGGGGACTGTGAGGGAATCGGCGAGTGCGCCCTGAACCGTTCTGGACGGTGCAAGGCGAGGCGACTCAGCGGCCGGAGTGGCCACCGAGCAGCTTGCGGACCTTCTTCGCCTGTCCGGTCGAGAGCACGGCCTCACCGGTCAGACGACGGGTCTGACGCGAGGACAGGTGCTCGTTGAGGTGGCGCTTGCCAGCCCTGAGGTGGGTGATCTTGCCCGACCCCGTCACTTTGAAACGCTTCTTGGCCCCGGAGTGGGTCTTCATCTTCGGCATCGGGTGACTCCATTCGTTCTCGTCGGCCCGGGGCCGCATGGGACTCCGGGTGAACCGGTCGAGCCGGTTCGTCGGCTACTGCTCCACAAGGGGCAGTGGCCAGGTGTGGGGATCGGCAGGGCCGTGGGCCCTGACCGATCAGCTGATGATCACACGTCGATATCGGGGTCCATGTTGTCGGCCGGACCCTTCTTCTTCCTGGTCGGGGCGGCAGCAGCGCGCTGCTTGGCCTCGTAGACCTTGTCCGCCTCGGCATCGGCGGCGCGCTGAGCGGCCTTCCGGTCCCGCTCGACCTTCTGATCGGCTCGCGCCTCTGTCTTCTTGCGGGTCGGCGCCAGAATCATCAGCATGTTGCGCCCCTCCTGCTTGGGCGGGGACTCGACGGTGGCGTACTCCTGCACGTCCTCGGCAAGACGCCGCAGCAGGTTGACGCCGAGTTCCGGACGCGACTGCTCGCGACCACGGAACATGATCGTGATCTTGACCTTGTCGCCGCCCTTGAGGAAGCGCAGGACGTGGCCCTTCTTCGTCTCGTAGTCGTGATCGTCGATCTTCGGCCGCAGCTTCATCTCTTTGATCACAGTGTTCGACTGATTGCGGCGCGACTCACGCGCCTTCTGAGCCGCTTCGTACTTGAACTTGCCGTAGTCCATGAGCTTGACGACCGGCGGCCTCGCCATCGGGGCCACCTCGACCAGGTCGAGGTCGTGCTCACGGGCCAGCTGCATGGCCTGCTCCACCCGAACGATGCCGACCTGCTCGCCGTTGGGGCCGACCAGGCGCACTTCGGGGACTCGGATCCGCTCGTTGATGCGCGGTTCAGTACTGATGGGTCCTCCCAGGATCTCGTGTTCTCCGACCAATGCGGAAAAGGCTCCCGTGACGACACGGGAGCCTGACGTAAGGAACCACTGGCCTCGAAGGCCCTCGGCGCCGTTACCCGGCGCCCTCGTAGTGACCTTGCCGGCCACCCATCCGGTGCCGCCACAGGGCGGCAGTGATTCGTCTCGACCCGGCGAACTCGCACTCGCCCGGGTGGGAGGTCAGGCCTCCGCTTTCACGGACCATCTCCGCGACGGTCCTGAATAGAAGAGTACCCGCATCAGGACCGCAATCCCAAATCGGGAATCGGTGTCTGGGTGTGGTTCGGGGCCCGGACCGGGTCCCCCGTCATGTCGATCACCTCGACATGGGGAACACGGTCCGGGCCCCGAACACTTTTAAGGGGTTTGTGCGGCAGCGTCCTACTCTCCCACCCACTGGCGTGGGCAGTACCATCGGCGTGTGGAGGCTTAACTTCCGGGTTCGGAATGGGACCGGG
>NZ_AUDD01000040.1 GCF_000425285.1 Acidipropionibacterium jensenii DSM 20535
GACAGACAGTCACCGCCCACAGCCAGGGACAGGGCCAGATCGCACAGGATCTTGCCCGGGTCATGGACGGTCAACGGTGTGGCCCACCGGGCCAGGGCCCTGCTCAGTTCCCGGTCCAACCCGGAGGCGCGGATCGTCTCGACCAGCAGCACCCCACCGGCCTGACCCGCTGCGGCCACGGGCGCGGCATCGACATGAACACGCGGATACGACCCGGTAGCCTTCACCTTGGGAGTGCTCCTCGACCTTGACGGATTCGGACTCTATACAAGCCCTATCCTGCCAAGTCAGGAGCACTTTCGCCTACCCGGCGACCACACCTCCGGCACTCACCGATGAAACGCCGAGGTTAACTGCCTGACCAACGCCTATGCCGATCTGTGGGCCGAGTGCTGGAACACGGCGTTCACCATCGACTCCTGGACCGCCACGGACCACACGACCACAGGCCTTGGCGATGTGGCCCCCCATTGGACCGTGGACACTCCGCTCCGACGGGACTCCGACCGTAGACAGGCGCTGGTGGAGATCGACGCCTTGGTGGCCCTCATGCTGGGGATCCCTGCAGAGGAGCTGTGCACCGTCTACCGCACTCAGTTCGCGGTGCTCTATGACTACGATCACGGGCAGAGCCGTCGGACCAACTACTTCTATGACGCCAATGGACGGTTGGTTCCCACAAGCGTGCAGCAGGTCTGGAAGAAGAAGGGGGACTACCTCTCCTGGAGCGACCGCACCGCGACCAATGCGTCCGGCCACGAGTACAGCTACGAGCTGCCCTTCCAGACCTACGACCGTGAGGCCGACATGACCGCCGCCTACCAGGAGTTCGAACGGCGTCTGGCCCTCATGAGAGCTGAGAGGTCAGTCGACGCCGAGGAGAAGAGCGTGTCATGAGCGAGTTGCTGCCACCCCGCGAGGCCAGGGCTCTCCAGAACCGGCTGGAGGAGTACCTCACCACGACCTTCGCGCTGGCTGACGGGGATGCGCAGACCGCTCTCAAGGCGTTCCTCAGCGACCCCACCGATGGCCTGTTCAAGGGGCCGTACATCCGCACCAGCCTGCCCTTCCAGCCGGCCCCGCGGCGCTCCGTCGAGGGCCTGTCCTGGGTGCCCGACAAGTTCACCCCCTACGGACACCAGGCCGCCGCCTTCGCCAGGCTCAACTCCGCCCACCGCCGTCCGCTGCCGACCCTCATCACCACCGGCACCGGGTCGGGCAAGACCGAGGCCTTCACCTACCCGGTCCTCGACCACGCCGCCCGGGCCCGACGCGCCGGCCAGCGCGGCGTCAAAGCCCTCTTCCTCTACCCGATGAATGCCCTGGCCACCGACCAGGCATCCCGGCTGGCCAGCACCATCTGCGCCCCCGGCGACCGGGCCGCGGAGAACCCCTGGGCCGGGGTCACCGCCGCGATCTACACCGGGGACCAGACCCACCAGCGGACCACCATGAGCGCCGAGGGGATCATCACGAGCCGCGAGGCGATCCGCTCGGACCCGCCCGACATCCTGCTCACCAACTACAAGATGCTCGACCAACTACTGCTGCGCCCCGCGGACCAACGCATCTGGGCTGAGTCCGCCGACAGCCTCCAGTACCTCGTCCTCGACGAGTTCCACACCTATGACGGTGCCCAGGGCACCGATGTCGCCATGCTGTTGCGCCGCCTCGGCCTGACCCTCAAGTCCTACTGGTCGCCACCCGGCGACACCCCGCAGGACCACGACACCCAGCAGGGCCAGCGCGACCTCTCACCGAGCGTCCACACCGCCGAGGAGTGGGCCAGGCCGCTGGGGCGGATCACCCCGGTCGGCACCTCCGCCACCCTTGGCGGAGGATCGGAGACCGGCCGCCAGCAGATGGTCGACTTCGCCACCACCATCTTCGGCGAGCCCTTCGACACCGACTGCGTGGTCACCGAGTCCCGCAAAGCCATCGACGAGTGGGCGCACGGCGTGGGCTCCAGAGCTAAGAAGGTGACGCTGCGGCCGATGACCATCACCACCAGCGGGGCCCGGCAGATTCACGACGCCGCCGAGCGGGCCGGCGGTGATGCCGCCGCGATCTGTCAGGCCGTCCTCAAAGGTATGTACGAACCCGAGGATCCGCACGCCTCCTCGGGCGACTCTGGCTCCGAGGTTCCGGACGCCTCCACGGACCGCGCTGGCTCCCACGACCACGTCCACGACCGATTGCTCGCCCTGGCCGCAGCCCACCCTTTCATCCGGAGCCTCGTCACCAGGACCACCGAAGCCACCCACATCGATCGGCTTGCCGACGACAAGGAGCTGTTCCCCGGCGAGGGAACCGACACCGATTCCCATGATCATCGCGTCCTGTTCCTCCTTGATCTGGTCTCCGCACTCGCCCATCTGCGCGCCCAGCCCGACCGCGACGCCATCAGCACCGAGACCCACCTGTGGATCCGTGAACTGTCCCGGATCGACCGTGAGGCCAGCACCGAGGTCCGGTACCACTGGTCCGACGACGGCGTTCCAGCCGGGGCGGGCGATGACTTCACTGCTGCCAGCCTCGCCTGGTTCCCCGCCGTCTACTGCCGGCACTGCGGCCGCTCCGGATGGGGTGTCCAGCTCGCCAATACCGGGGCGGATCTGACCGCCAACGATGACCACATCCGGACCGGTCACGCCAGTCACAGCAACCGGTTCCGTGCCCTCATCAGCGCCACCCGCGAGGCCGAACAGGAGGAGGCGGAATCCGGCGGGCAGCATGATTCACGACTGATGTGGTTCGACACCCTGGCCCGCCACTTCTCCTCCCGGCGTCCGGAGGCCGATGACCCGGCCTACCGGAATGGCTCGGTGATCCCGGTCCTGATGCTCACCGGGGAGGACGCCGACGACCAGTCCCGCGATGATCGTTGCCCCTCCTGCCAGCAGCGTGACGGTATCCGGTTCCTCGGCTCGGCCATCGCCACCCTGCTCTCGGTGACCATGTCGAACCTGTTCGGCAGCCCCACCATCAACCCCGGGGAGAAGAAGGCCCTGGTCTTCGCCGACTCGGTGCAGGACGCCGCCCACCACGCCGGGTTCATCTCCGCCCGATCCCACTCCATCACCCTGCGCGCCGTGCTCCGCAACGGCCTCGGCGACGAACAACTCAACCTCAACGAGCTCACCGACCGGGTACTCGAACTGGCTCGCGACGACGTCTTCAAGCGCTATCGGATCCTTCCCGTGGAGTTGGCGAGCAATCCCGAGAATGCCGAGTTCTGGACCTCATCGAGCTGGTCGGGGATTCACAGCGGGCTTCGCAACAGGGTGCGGCGGCGTCTCCTCTTCGACGCGATCATGGAGTTCGCCCTGTCGAGCCATTTCGGCCGCACCTTGGAACGCACCGGTTCAGCCTGGGCTCATGTGGGCACCGAGAGTGGCACGGAGTTGGGCGCCATCGCCCAGCAGGTTCTCGCCGATCTGAATCAGGACCGCATGGACGAACCCCTGGCGGATCTCTCCCAGCAGGTGCGTGTCCGATGGGTGCGCGGTGTCCTGGAGCGGATGCGCTCCCAGGGCGCCATCGATCATGAGTGGTTCGACCGATTCATCGACCACGACGGCCAACGGTACTTCCTGTGGGGAGGCCGCACCCCGACCCAGCGGACAGGCGGGATGCCGGCCTTTCCGACCGGCCGGGCCGCACCCGGGTTCCCCTACACCGGCGGAGGAAGGACGCCGCGGGCGCGCAGGGACCGGCGTTCAGACACCATGCTGCTCGACCCCGTCACAGGCTCCCAGTCCTGGTATGCCGACTGGACCCGGCGGGTGCTCGGCGTCCCACCCCGACTGGGCGGGGTGCTGGCCAAGGATCTGCTGGTGCGACTGGCGGCAGCCGGAGTGATCGCGTCGGTGCGGACCGGAACCGGCGACCACACCGTCTACAAGATCCGCGCCGACCACGTCATTGTGGGAGCCGCGGACGCGCAGGACGTGGCCACCGGTCGGATCCTGCTGCGTTGTGACGTGTGCCGGACCCCGTACCCCGGATCCCCCGACACCGTCGCGGACCTGCGCGACGGGCCCTGCCTGTCGTCACGGTGCCCGGGCCACCTGCGCCCCGAGGCAGGAGACCCGGACAACGCGTACCGGCATCTCTACGAGTCCAGCGACATGCGTCGCGTGGTCTCCCGCGAACACACCTCCCTGCTGAGCAACCAGACCCGCGCCGAGTACGAGGAGGCGTTCAAGCGCGGCTCCACCGATCCCGCCGCGCCCAACGTGTTGGTCGCCACCCCGACCCTGGAGATGGGCATCGACATCGGTGACCTGTCGGCGGTCTTCCTGGCCGGGCTGCCGCGTCGGGTCGCGAACTATCTGCAGCGGGTCGGGCGCGCCGGACGCCTCACCGGCAACTCCCTGGACATGGCCTATGTCCGTGGCCGGGGAGAGTTTCTGCCCCGGCTGGGGGAGCCGGAGTCCCTCATCAACGGCGAGGTCCAACCGCCGGCCACCTACCTGTCGGCCGAGGAGATCCTCAAGCGGCAGTACCTGGCCCATATTGCCGACGGGATGGCGCGCGACGACATCGAGAAGCACCACCCGCGTTCCATCGGCGAGGCGATGAACTCCCAGCCGGGCGAGTACCTCGGTGATCTCATCAGCGCCGCCGAGCAGCCCGGGCGACTGGCCGCCTTCCTGGCCACCTTCGACGGCCGGGTCGATGAGGCCGCACGGGAGACCCTCACCGCCTGGGCCGACCCGGGGTCTGCACCCGGCAGCAGTGACCTGGCGGCCCTGGTGCACGGTGCAGCGCAGTCCTGGCATCACGAGCAGGAGGCGCTGCGCTACCGCAAAGACCAGATCATGAGCGTCCTTGAGGAGCTGGACCAGCGCGCCACGGTCACCCAGGCCAGCGACGACGTCGACCAGTTGCAGGCTGCGACGGCAGAGCTTGCGCTCGTGGAGGGTCAGCTGGACCGGGCAGACGAGCGGACCGACGACACAGCGGAACGCCGGGCAGAGCAACGGACGGCCACGTCTGCCCTGCGCCAGGTGAACCGCGAGATCGCCGAGACCGGTACCGAGTACTGGATCTCCACCCTGGAGAGGGTCGGGCTGTTCCCCAACTACACCCTGTTGGACGACTCGGTGACCCTCGACGTCGCGATGAGCTGGTTCAATCCCGACTCTGGCGCATACGAGCACGAACCGGTGAGCTATCAGCGCGGATCGGCCATCGCCCTGCGTGATTTCGCTCCCGGTTCCACCTTCTACGCCCACGGCTACGCCGTGAGGATCGACTCGGTGGATCTGGGGCCCGACGGTCAGGAGATTCGCAACTGGGTCTTCTGCCCCCAGTGTGGCTACGGGAAGGACCTCACCGAGAGCGGCGTCGAGGAGACGATCACCGAGTGCCCACGGTGCGGGACTCCTGGGATCGGGGACTCCGGCAACCGCATGGAGGTCGTGGAGTTCAAGAAGGCCTCAGCCAATGTGAACCGGGACTCCTGCCGGATCACCGACTCCTCCGACGAGAGGGTGAATGCCAACTACACCATGGTGCTCACCGCCGACGTCGACGAGGCCCGGATCGCACACCAGTGGTTCGTCGAGGGCTCCGAGTTCGGTGCCAAACTCGTCAACGGGATGACGCTGCGATGGCTGAATCTCGGCAAGCGCCAGGAGCAGGGCTCCGAGCGGATGATCGCCGGGGATTCGTACATCGCCCCGCTGTTCCGGGTGTGTGAGGGGTGTGGCCACCTCGACACCCAGTCGCGGGCGAACTCCCGTGCCGAGCACGCGCCCTGGTGCCAGTACCGCGATGCGCCGGAGGAGCACAATCGGGCGATCGCCCTGTCGAGGACATTGACCACCCAGGGGGTGCTGCTGCCCCTGCCATGGTCCATCACCACCGGGGACAGCTTCGCCATACCGAGCCTGGCGGCTGCCGTCCTCATGGGGTTGCGCTCCGAGTTCGGAGGATCGCCGGATCACATCGGGGTCGAGGTGGTCTCTGATCCGACCGCCCCCGGCGAGACGCCGCAGCAATCACTGCTGCTGCATGATCAGGTACCAGGGGGAACGGGGTACCTGGCCAAACTCGCCAATCCACGAGACGTCTGGCAGATGCTCTACAGCGCGTGGCGGCGGGTCCACGACTGCGAGTGCCAGGCCGAGGGGAGACTGGCGTGTCACCGATGCCTGCTGCCATATGCGTCTCCACAGGCGGTGCCGCACATCTCGCGGATGGCGGCCGAGCGGCACCTGCGTGTGCTGCTGACCGGATCTGTCGACGGTCCCGAGCCCACCGAGGAGATGGCCTGGAAGCGGGCTGACGCCGCTGTGGCGACTGATCCGAGCGACGAGTCCGCACTCGAGCAGCGCTTCCGGGTGGAGGCTCGCGCAGGACTCGAGGGGGTCGCCATGGTGCACGAGGTCCCCGGGCCCACCGGAAACGTCATGACTGTGAGCGCCGGGAACCGGCAGTTCCGGATCCAGCCTCAGGTCGATGTCCTGGGCGCTCGCCCCGATTTCCGGCTGTTCGGGTCGGGGATCCCGCAGGTCGAGATCTTCACCGACGGATTGCGCTACCACGCCACGAGGGAGCACAACCGAGTGGCTGATGACGCCCAGAAACGGGCAGCACTGAGGCTCGGCGGGGACCAGGTGCTCGCCATCACCATGGCGGACTGCGAGCAGGAGGCGGCGCGCAGGGCCTCCGGAGGCTCCCGCGTCGCGCCGCCGGCCTGGCTCAACGAGCAGATCACCGGGCCGTTGCGGACTCAGTTCGGGTTCAGCCAGGACGCCGCCGATGCGCTTACCAGCGGGCCTTTCGCCTTCCTGGATTACGTCGTCTCCGGTGGAAGTCAGGCTGATCTTCGACGGTTCAGCAACGCCGTGCCGGCGTACTTCATGATCACTGGCGGGAACTCCGGGGCCCGGCGGGTGTACCTCGACGAGGCCATGCCCCTGCCGGAGATGGCGGCCGGGCTGATCTGTGGGCAACCGGCCGTTCCCTCGCAGACATCTGGCGGATTCTGGTGGCACCGCGGGGAGGTCGGCGTGCTGGTCGACGCCCAGAACGTGATGAATATGAGGATCTGCGTGGTGCTGGACGACCGGACGGCGTCGGTGGGGTCCGAGACCTTCGCCGATTCCTGGCGGCTGTGGTTGCAGATCTCCAATGCGCTGATCGCCAGGACGCCGGACGACACAGATGTCGTCACCGTGGAGTCGGTACGGACCAGTCGCAGTGCAGCGGCAGCGCCCTCGTCGCAGGCCGGGGCGCTGGCGGCGGCCGGGAGTTCTGAGCTGTCCGGAGGCCCTGTCCTGACTGGAGGAGGTACGCCGTCTCGTGCGCGCGCCGACTTCATGGTGCCCGATCCGGCGATCCCGGTGGAGCTGGTCGGACAGTGGCAGGCCGTCCTCGGCAACGTCGACAAGTCCGTCGCCCCCCTGGTGCGTCAACTGGCCGATGCCGGTGTCTCGGTGCCGGAATCGGGCGAGGAGGTCGCCGGGATCCCCACAGACTTGTCGTGGCCATCTGAGAAGATCGTTGTGGTTGTCGAGCCCGAGGAGGGGGACGCGGAGGAGCTCCAGCATGAGGGCTGGCGGCTCGTCCCGGCCGAGGTGAAGGCGATCGTCAAGGCAGTGAGGGGGACCGATGGCTGAGTCAATGCTGATCATGACCAAGCAGGCGCATCAGGTTGATGGGTCGGTGAAACAGAAGGCGTACACCTTCCTGGAGAAGCTCGCCAAGGATGACGCCGCTCCCGGGTTGCACATCGAGACGATCAAGAGCTCGGTGGACAAGCGGGTGCGGACCGGACGGGTCGACGACAAGTACCGCGCGGTGCTGTTCAAACTGGCGGGGGAGCATCCGGCCTATGTGGTCTATGGGATCTGGATGCATGACGAGGCGATCGAGAAGGCGCGAACCGCCAAGTTCTGGATGAACCCGGTGAACGGGATCGTGGAGATCGTGCGGGCCGAGGCGGCGGCCGTTCCCGAGGCGGATGCTGTTGCCGAGGTGCCGAAGGCGGATTCGGGGGCTGACCGAGGTGTCGGGGCGGGTGCTGGTGCTGATCCTCATGCCGATCATGTGGGGGAGGCCGCTCCGGCGAGGGATGGCGTCCCCGCTGCAGCGTCGAGTCCGGATGTCCATCCCGCGACTGCAGATCCTCTGCTGAAGGTCTCCGTTGCGGAACTGGAGGGTCTTGGCATCGAGCCGGGGCTGGCTCGGCGAGCCGTGCGGGCGACAGATGATCGCGCCTTCGGGCAGCTGGTGGAGTCTGCCCCGACCTGGCAGTCGGAGGCGCTGCTGGCTCTGGCGACCGGCAGCTCACTGGATCAGGTGCGCGAGGAGTTGGAACTCGACCAAGCCGCGGCAGGGTCTGAGGCCAACGATGCTGACATGATCGAGGCGCTGAAGAGGCCGGCGAGCCGAATGGAGTTCGCCCCGATTGACGGCGTCGACGAGTTGAGACGCGTCATCGAGGAGGGCGACCTCGGTGCCTGGAGGGTCTTCCTGCACCCGGTGCAGCGCACCTGGGTGGACAAGAGGACGAATGGCTCGTTCCGGCTGGCGGGTGGTGCGGGGACCGGGAAGACGGTTGTCGTGGTGCACCGTGCCCGGCGTCTCGCAAGGACAGATCCCGGCTGTCGAATCGTGCTCACGACCTTCACCAGGAACCTTGCCGATGAGCTCAAGGAGAGCCTGACGCGTCTGGATCCGGGGATTCAGCTGGCTCCGGGGCTGGGTGGTGACGGCGTCTACGTCAACGGGATCGACGCCCTGGCGTCGGCCGTGGTTCGCGGAGCCGGCGCGCGCATTGCGACGGCGGTGGAGAAGGTGCTGGGTGCGGCGAGGACCGACGTGGGCGGCCGGCTGCCCAGGGATCTCTGGCGTCAGGTTGTCCAGGAGACATCCGGGCTGAGGGAGCAGCTGGGTGCCGCCGCGAAGCCACAGTTCCTGGAGACCGAGTACGAGCTGGTGGTGTTGCCGAACCGCATCACCACGGAGGCCGAGTACCTGCGCGTGCGACGGCCCGGCCGTGGCGTGCGGTTGAGTCGCTCGGCACGTCAGGCGGTCTGGAAGGCGGTGGAACGGTACCGGGAGGAAGAGGCTCTCCAGGGTTGTGCGGACTTCGCGGAGAAGGCGGCAATCGCCGCGGAGTACCTGAACGAGGTGGCTGACCATGAGGGTCGGCCGGCCGATCACGTCCTGGTTGACGAGGGGCAGGATCTCAAGCCGACTCACTGGATGCTGGTGCGGGCGCTCGTCGGGGAGCATGCCGATGACATCTTCATCGCCGAGGACGGTCATCAGCGGATCTACGGTCAGAAGCTCGTCCTGTCCCACTACGGGATCGCGACCCGTGGGCGGTCCAGGAAGCTGACGCTCAACTACCGCACGACGGCCGAGAATCTTCGATGGGCGACGGCAATCCTGGCGGGTGTCGAGTACGACGATCTCGAGGGGGACGAGGACGGCACCGACGGGTACCGGTCGGCCAGACATGGAATGGATCCGGTGGTGCGCCGGTGCTCCGGGTTCATTGAAGAACTCGATGCCACTGCCGAGACGCTGATGCGCTGGATCAAGGAGGCAAGTGGCACTGGACGAGCTGAGGCCTTCGCTGTCCTGGTGAGAGACCGTAATCAAAGAGACCGGATCGTTTCCGGGCTCAATGAACGCGGAGTTCCGGCCAAGGCTGTGGATCGAGGGCCAGCCACGGGGAAGGAACCGGTGGTGATGACCATGCACCGCGCCAAGGGAACCGAGTTCACCAGGGTGATCCTCTTCGATGCGGATCTGACCGGTGCAGACTCCAGCGCATCCCGCAGCTATGACTTCAGCGATCAGGACAAGGCTGATGCCCGGAAGAGGGAGCGATCGCTCCTGTATGTCGCTGCGTCAAGGGCAAGAGATGAGCTCGTCGTCAATGCGATAAGCGGCGAGTCCTCGACGGAAGGACGATCGTGAAAATACGCTGGATTGAGATCGAGGGTCTGAGGGCGTACAAGAACCGGGTCCATCTAGAATTCGGGAATTTCACAACACTTACAGGGAAAAATGATGCTGGTAAGAGCACTGTCTTTGCGGCTCTCAGAATGTTCCTAGACTCACATAAGCCTGATCCGGGAGACTATTCAGTAGGTGGCATTGATGAGATACGTGTTTGTCTGTGCTTTACCTCGCTTCCGGAACGAGTAGTGATCGATAGCACCGTAGAGACAACCCTCGAGGAAGAGTTCTTGCTGGACTCTAGTGGAGGTCTAACTGTCGAGAAACGGTGGCAAAAGGGGAAGACTCAACCAACTGTATATGCGAAGTCGCTCCAGCCAATCAAGGACGAATCAAAACCGTTGGTCGCGGCAAAGAACGGTGAACTCAAGCGTATCGCCAAAGACGAGGGTGTTCTTGACCGAGTAAGTGATAAGCGAGTCAATAAGCAGATACGAAGGGCAATCTGGGATAAATGGACGGCGAATCATGAGGCCACGGACGAGGAGGAGTTCGTGGCACTTGATGCTGAGGATGGAAAGCAAATTGCGACATCGCTTGAGCGCTACTATCCAATGTTTGAGCTTTTTGAAGCTGATAGGCAAGGTACAGACTCTGACCAGATCGCTCAGGATCCAGCAAAACTTGCGGTAAAAGCCGTTCTAGGGCGCCGAACGGACCAGTTGGCAAAGCTTTCCCAAGAAATCAGAGAAGAGATTTCTGATCTCCTCGGGAGGGTCGTATCAAAGCTGGCTGAGATTGATCCGGGGTTGGCCGATAGCCTATCTCCCATCGAGACTGAACCAAACTGGGAGAAGGCGTTCTCTGCGGTCCAGTTCGTAGATGACGTAGGTGTAGCACTAAACAAGCATGGAAGTGGCACAAGAAGACTCGTGCTGCTGAGCTTCTTTCATGCAGATATCGACAGGATAGACACCGTAGACTCCGAAAAGTATGATCGTGGTGTGGTGATCGCTGTCGAGGAACCTGAAACAGCGCTCCATCCGGATCTTCAGCGAGAGGCAATTGAAGTATTTCGCGAGATTTCTGAATTCGATGGCCGTCAAGTGGTTATCACAACGCACAGTTCTAACCTGGTGCGAGATCTTCCAATTGAATCGGTTAGGTATTTAGAGGTCGGCAAAAATAGGGAGAGACTGTGGGTAGCAGGAGATGAGAAGAAGCCGGCAGTGCTGTTGCGCAAACTGTCTCAGTCAATGGGGATATTCTCCCACACTTCCGTGTCGCAGTTCCTATATGTCGAGGGGAAGAATGATATTGAGTCACTTCGGTATCTTACTGATGGTATCGCAGCTGTCTATCCCGATACGATAGCGGACATAAGAAAACTAGAGGCGGCTGGGGGACTCTGTTTTATCCCAATGGGTGGATGCGGAGCGGCAGAGCTTTGGGAGAATCGGCTGAACCCAATACGTGCGAAAGGTTGGTATCTTCTAGATAGCGACAAGGATGGTCCGAATGCCAAGTTGAAGCCCGCTGCTAAAAAATACCTTGACTGGTCGAAAAATTCTAGAAGTAGCAGTGACTTCGTGCACCTTTTGGACCGCCGAGAACTTGAGAACTACTTGACAGAGACTGCAGTAGTTCAAGCCTATGCTGATCTAGGCAATTTTCTGAATTGGTTCAAGTACTTTCAGAATGGGGATGAATGGAACTACTTGGATATACCAAGAACATGCGCGAAAGCCAGCCTGTCTTGCCGGAATGGAACGGATTGCACAACATCATTATCGGAGCGCGCAATTAAACGTGAAGAGAAAGATGCGAAGGTCCTGCTTTCTAGAGTCTTTTCCCACGAGTCGGTTGTCCATAACCTGATGGACGGGACCGGTAATGACTTGTCTGTTGCGCTCCGCCAGATATTCAGGTGAGCATGTTGGCGGTGAGGAATAAAGCGCGATCTCGTGCGAGGACTATTGGTCAGAGCGCGTATCCACTCTCGCCGCTCGGTGAATTCAGCGAGGACATGCCGTGATCTGCGATTCTAAGACGTCGATTGCTGAATGACTCATCGGTCTTCGGTGAATCGATTAGGAAGGTTTTGAGTAGTCCATATACGGCAAATTCTGGCAATAATTAGAGGGTGCCGACTGCGGAGTACCGCAAATCGATTTGCGCGCCTCCAGCCGGCCGTCTGAGTCTGTCGCCAGTGGTGTACGGCGACGGATGATGGGGGAGCCTGAGGGGCACTGGAGCGGTCTGCGTTGCCGACCTCACACCGATGTGAGTACCCCGTGTCAGGATCGTAGGGTGAGCCGGAAGAAAGGCCGAGTCATGCGTTCCGATCCGCCCTCACTGTTCGAGGTCGACAACTCCTCCCGACCGTTGGCCGACCGTCTGCGCCCGACAAGCCTGGCCAACGTCGTCGGGCAGGACCACCTGCTGTCTCCTGACGGCCCGATCGGACGGATGGTCGCCGACCACCGGCTCGTCTCGATGATCCTGTGGGGTCCGCCTGGCTGCGGGAAGACCACCATCGCCCGACTCCTGGCCGAGGCTACCGGCCTGGCCTTCGAACCACTGTCGGCCACCTTCTCCGGGGTCGCCGATCTGCGCAAGGTGTTCGCGGCGGCGTCCCGGCGTCGAGAGGTCGGACAGGGCACCCTGCTGTTCATCGACGAGGTGCACCGGTTCAACCGCGCCCAGCAGGACTCCTTCCTCCCCTACGTCGAGGACGGCACGATCATCCTCGTCGGGGCGACCACCGAGAATCCCAGTTTCGAGCTGAACGGCGTCCTGCTGTCGCGCTGTCAGGTCTACGTGCTGAAACGCCTCGACGACCGGGCGCTGGACACCCTGATCGACCGCGCGGAGGCCCTCACCGGGACCACCCTCCCCATCGACGACGACGCCCGCGACGCACTGGTGGCGATGGCCGACGGCGACGGACGCTACCTGCTCAACCTGGTTGAGCAGCTGTTCGCACTGCCGGGCCCGATCGACATGGCCACCCTCACCGAGGTCGCCCAGAAGCGCGCACCGGCCTACGACAAGGCGCAGGAGGGTCACTACAACCTCATCTCGGCCCTCCACAAGTCGATGCGCGGATCCGACCCCGACGCGGCGCTGTACTGGCTGGCGAGGATGCTGGACGGCGGCGAGGACCCGCTGTTCATCGCCCGGCGGGTGGTGCGGTTCGCCTCCGAGGACGTCGGGATGGCCGATCCCTAGGTGTACTTCCCCGGGAGGTTGTGAACGGGTGAGGTAGCGAAGACCTCCGGGCAGGATGTGGGTTACCACACTCACTCTCCTGACCACGGAG
>NZ_AUDD01000041.1 GCF_000425285.1 Acidipropionibacterium jensenii DSM 20535
CTAGTGTCCTGAGTCGGAAGTTTCTGGTCAGGATTGGTAGACTCTTCTCATGGCGAGTCCCAGGACTGAACCCGTGTACTTGACCGACGAGGAACGTGCCGTGCTGGAGGGCTGGACACGCGGGCGAACCCTGGCGGACTGGCGGGCGCGGCGAGCCCGGATCATTCTGGAACTCGACGGTGGGGCCACGATCGGGCGGGCGGCCGAGCTGGTGGGTTGCTCACGGACCACAGTCGGTAAGTGGCGGTCCCGCTTCGCCGCCGACCGGCTCGATGGCCTGGAGGACGCGCCCCGATCCGGGCGGCCGCGTGCTGTCACCGACGAGGCTGTCCAGGCCCTGGTCGATCGAACCCTGCACTCCAAACCGGCCAACGGGGACCGGGCCTGGTCCACCCGCAGCGCCGCGCAGGCCTCCGGGATGAGCCAGTCCATGGTCTCTCGGGTGTGGCGGGCCTTCGGACTGAAACCCCAGGCGATCGACTCATGGAAACTCTCGACCGATCCCGAGTTCGTCGACAAGGTCCGAGACGTGGTCGGCCTGTACATGGACCCGCCGGCTGACGCCCTGGTGCTGGCGGTCGATGAGAAAACCCAGATCCAGGCCCTGAACCGGACCGCCCCGATCCTCCCCGTCCTGCCGACCAGCCCGGCCAAGGCCTCCCACGACTATGTGCGTCATGGCACCACGAGCCTGTTCGCCGCCCTGGACATCGCCTCGGGTTCGGTGATCGCAGAGCACCACGCCCGGCACACCGCTGCCCAGTTCATCGGTCTCCTGACCACCATCGACAAGGCCGTGCCCCAGGACTTGGACCTGCACCTGGTCCTGGACAACTACGCCACTCACAAGACCCAGAAGGTCCACACGTGGCTGCTGCGTCACCCCCGGTTCCATCTGCACTTCACCCCGACCTACTCGTCGTGGTTGAACCTGGTCGAGCGCTGGTTCGCCGAGTTGACCTGCCGGAAACTCCACGGTTCGGCACACCGGTCAGTCACCGAACTGAAAGCCGATATCCAAGCCTGGATCAACCAGTGGAACGCCGATCCCAAACCCTTCATCTGGACCAAGACCGCCGACCAAATCCTCTCCACCCTCGCGGCCTACTGCACCATCCTCAACCACACCAACGACCAACCAGAAACTTCCGACTCAGGACACTAGCAAAAAACACAGCCCAGTGCGCTGCGGGGGCGCCAACTCTCCTTCAGATCACCCGGAACACCTCTCGGTAACGCTCAGCCGCCGTCTCCCAACTGAGGCTGGCAACCCTGCGCTTCCCCTCGGCGACCAGACCCTCTGCAAGACGATGGTCGATCAGCAACCGTCCCACGCACTCCGCCAGTGACGCCGACTGACCCAGCGGGGCTAACAGGCCGTCCATCCCGTGGTGGATCACCGACACCGCTCCTGCGGTCGCCGAGGCCACCAACGGGGTCCCGATCTTCCACGCGCTGACGATCTCGCTGACATCGGTGTTCACCTTGCTCGGGAGGACCACCACGTCGGCATGGTCCATGCCGGCGGCGATCTGTCGTGCCGACAGCGGCCCGGCCCACTCGATGCTTGCTGCTCCGCCGACCCGCTTCGACCACTCCTTGAGCCCGGCCAGCGCGCTGCCGTCGCCGCCGATCACCAGCCGATGGGCCACCGTGCTGCGGGCTGCGGCCCCCACCAGGAGGTCGAATCCGCTGCGCGCATCCACCGCCCCGGCGGCGAAGACCACTCTTCGCCCGTCGATCCGCCACGGGATGTCGGACCATCCGAAGGACACATCGATCGCGGGATCCACCCCATCGGGGATTACCAAGACCCCCTCTGCACCGAACCTCAGATGAAGGTCGTCTCGGACCGGGTGGGAGATCGCCGTCAGCGCCGACGCCTGCCGTATGGCCTGGACGAAGGGCTTGAGCAGCCCGGGTTGGCGGTCAACACCACGAGGGCCTCGACCCAGCGTCTCGCCCACGCTCGACACCACAAGAGGAGTCTTCTCGCGGCGTGCCAGAGACAACGCGTAGACGCCGCCGGAGTCGAATCCCTGCACGTCGAGCAGTGCCGGCCGATCCACCCTCAAGGCATGCTGCCACTCCCGTGAGGCGTTTCCCACGGCACGACTCCCCCACACTCTGGAGCGGATCGTACTTCCGGGAAGGGGCGACGGCAGGTGGCGCACCGGAATCGCGACCGACGTCTCCCCCGTCGCGCCGTCCCGCTTCCACTCATGGGCCCGGCCACCGCGGCCAGCCGGACGATCCGGTGCATCCGCCACCCAGATCACCGCTGGCTGCCCAGCATCGCTGAGCGCCCTCGCCAGGCGGCGCACTCGGGGAGCGATCCGACCGTCACGCGGGTCGGGCGAACAGACAAGAGCAACAGGCCGGGTCACGGTGGTCCTTCCATCGCCCCAACGCTACTCGTATCAGCCGACCGAGGGCCGACTCTCCACTGCCGATCCGACCGAGGAGCCGAACCCAGGAGGACAGTGCCGATCACGTCCATTCCGATGGGGCCCTCGGGATGCGAACACCGTATAGATTCTGCTTACAGCGAATAATCCTGCCACCCGGCCGCACTTCTGATAATCCTCAGAAAATTGCATCGCCGCTTGTCAGAGCGTGGAGACCGGGAGCCGTCCACCCCTCACGGCCACCTCGTCGATGTAAACGTCGCGCACATGGACAAATGGCCAGCTTTACTCGGGCGCCACAACTTTAGACCAACGCTGGATATGGTGAGCCAACACCGTCGCCCTGCTTCGGGGCGATGAACAGACGACGGTGGGCGCAGTCTCACAGAGGAGGCCGGTGGTGTTCAAGGAGTCCTTCACAGGCCCGATTCCTGCGTTGCGGGAGGTGGTGTCGACCTCACTGGCGCCTCGAGTTCCTGTCCGCGAGGGCGCACCACCGGCACTGGGACCCCCGGCCGAGCAGCCCCCGAACAGGGCACGCTCCACCAGCTCGGTGCGCAGGGGGATCCGCATCCGTCCCGCTCTCGCGCTGGACCTGGTGGTGCTCACCGCGTCCACTCTCACTGCGCTGCTCGTCAGAACAGCGTTGTTCGCCGACGCTGAGCTCTACACCCCGGTGATCCTGGTAGTCCTGCCGCTGTGGGTCACGATGATCGCCCTGGTCGGCGGCTACCGCAGTACGCAGCTCACCACAGAGGCCGCAGAGTACCGGAGCGTGCTGGAGGGATCCCTTCTCACCGCGGGGGTGCTCGGCGTCTCGGCCTATCTGCTCGAGTACCCGATGTCCCGGACCTTCTTCGTCAACGTCTTCCTGATCGGGATCCCGGCGGCTCTGCTCGGGCACATCATTCGTCGTCGCCTCGTGAAGCTGGCGCGAACCCAGGGGAAGTATCGGTCCCGGATTCTCGTCGCCGGGGACCGCGAACACATCGAGGAGCTCGTGACCGTTCTCGAGCGGGAGCGGTGGCTGGGGTACGACCCGGTCGGCCTGCTCACCGAGGACATCGACACATGCCAGGAGAGCCTCACGGTGCCGGTGGTCGGCACTCCCGATCACGTCGTGGACGCCGTGCGCCGCACCCACGTGGACTCCGTCATCTTCGCTGAGGGAGCATTCCCCCGCGGCCGCGACTTCAACGTCGTGGCCCGCCAGCTGGAACACGAGCGCACCCGCCTCATCGTGGTTCCCGCGGTCAACGACGTCGCGGCGGCGCGCCTGAATGTGCGCCCGGTCGCCGGGATTCCGCTGGTCCACATCGAGAAGCCCCGCGCGGCCAAGGCCGGATGCATCCCGAAGCGGGCGATCGACATCGTCGGCTCGCTGTTCCTCATCCTCGCCACCGCACCGATCCTGGCTGCCGCGGCACTGGCCATCAAGATCGAGGACCGCGGTCCGGTGATCTTCCGGCAGCGCAGGGTCGGGTTCAACGGGGAGGTCTTCGAGTGCCTCAAGCTGCGCAGCATGGTGACTGACGCCGAGAAGATCCGGGCCCGCACCCTGACGGACCAGAACGAGTCTGACGGACTGCTGTTCAAGATGAAGCGCGACCCTCGGATCACCCGTGTTGGCCGGTTCATCCGGCGGTTCTCCATCGACGAGCTCCCCCAGTTCATCAACGTCCTCAAGGGGGAGATGAGCCTGGTCGGGCCGCGTCCCGCCCTCGAGGCGGAGGTCGCCCAGTACACGCCCCAGGTCCTGCGCCGACTCGATGTGCGCCCCGGACTCACCGGGCTGTGGCAGGTCTCGGGACGGTCGGATCTGTCCTGGGAGGACACCGTGCGTCTGGACCTGTACTACGTGGACAACTGGTCGATGTTCCAGGACGCCACCATCCTCGCCCGCACGGCGAAGGCGGTGGTCGGCTCCGACGGCGCCTACTGACCGCTACCGTCTGACCCACTACCGTCATGCGTGGGAGTTGCACAAGGGCGACGGAGGGGAACGAGGATGCCACGACGAGTCGTGTTCCATGAGTTCGGTGGTGTGGAGGGGCTCCGGGTGGAGGAGGCCGCCCCGCTGCAGGCCAGGCCCGGGCAGGTCAGGGTGCGGGTCCGGTACGCCGGGCTGAATCCCTCGGACCTGAAGATCCTGGCCGGCACCTTCTTCATCGTGCCCGATCTGCCATCGGGGTTCGGCAACGACTTCTCGGGTGTGGTCGACCAGATCGGCGAGGGTGTGACCGGCCCTCAGGTTGGCGACCCCGTCTTCGGAGGACGGCGTCTGGCCGCCGAGGCCGACCATCTGTTGGCCTCCCCTTCTCAACTCCACCGGGTTCCGGTGGGTCTGGGGCTCGACGTCGCGGCCGGGCTGCAGATCGCCGCCACGACCGCTCTGGCCGGGATCCGGGCGGTGGCGCCGGTCGAGGGGGAGACCGTCCTGGTGAGCGGTGCCGCCGGCGGTGTGGGAGTTCTTGCCGCCCAGCTGGCACGGGCCGCCGGGGCGCGGGTGATCGGCACCGCGAGCGAGTCCAACCACGGGTTCCTGCGATCCCTGGGGATCATCCCCGTCGCATACGGCGAGGGGGTCTGGGACCGGATCCGGGAGCTGGCGCCGGCCGGTGTCAGCGCCGCCCTGTCCACCCGGGGGATCGACGAGGTCCGCGGCCTCATTGCCCTGGGGGTGCCGCCCGAGCGAATCGACGCGGTTGCCGCCGGAGCGGCCGCAGGAGAGCTGGGGGTACACACCGACGGGTCCGCAGCCGCATGGCCCGATGATCTGGACCGGATGGCCCGGGCTCTGGCTGAGGGCCGTCTCGTGCTGCCGATCGACTCGGTGTATTCGTTGGACTCCGTCCAGGCCGCCTATCGGCGACTCGCGGCGGGCCATCTGCGCGGGAAGATCCTGCTGCGGACCGCCGATGTCAGGGGTGCCGCCGACCTGCTCTGAGATCGAGAGGCCGTTGGCGAGAGAGGAGAGGCCTCCGCGTCGGGTAGTGCGCGTTCCCACACCCCAGAGCAGGCCCCCCGCGGACAAGCGCCAGCTGGCGCCCCCCCCGACAAGGGGTGCACCAGTCGGCGGTTACACATGCATCACTTCCAGGTCTGAACCTCATAGGTCTTGCCATTGATGAAGTTCGGCTGGATCAATGGGATCGTCCTGCCCTTGGAGTCTGTGGCCGAGGTAACGTTCCACGTGACCGTGTATGTCTCAGACCCTTCGCCTGGGGTGAATTGATACCTCAATAGGGGACTGGTGCTCATACCGTTGATCTCAGGCAGAACGGCGGAGAATTCTTGAGAGAAAACCTGCCTACCATGGCTGTTGACAACCTTGACGTTACCGAACAGTCGAGCGTCCCCGCCCGAATTCTCCGGACCTTGGATGTAGACCGTTTCGGCAATCGTGATCTCTTTGCCATCAGAAGAGTCAGCTCTACCTCCGTTCCACCCCCAGTGATAGGGCGAGTTCCCTGTCTGGGACGCCGCAGCTAAGGGTGCTGCGGCGGCCGCAGCGATGACCGGAGCGGTCCATGCGGCACCCTTGAGGATTGTGCGTCGTGACATACCACCAGCAACAGTGATCGGCTTGTTCAGGTCTTTCATACTCCAGCCCTTCTAGCGCGGGACGATGCGCTCGAGCGAATAACTCAGTGCGAGGGGCTAGCTGTAGCCCCTACTATCTTTGGATTGTATCGAGGCTGATCGGAACCTCCAGCGATTGGCCGATGTATGTCGTTCTGAGTGTGAAATGTGGCGGATTCAGGCGACTTCTCCAGATTCATCACAGTGACCGCTTGGTAGATGGCTGCTGTCTGGTGTTCGCCACGGGGGTTCTTACCGGCTGCGGCCGCCCACTCCGGTAGCGTCCTGGACATGACGCAGACTCCTCCGGATCCCGGTGCCGAGGCCCTCGGACAGGCACGCTGGATCTGCCGCCCTTCGAGCCGTCCAGGAAGAGCCGACACCGGTGATGACGGGGCCGCGCCGATCTTCCGACGGGCTTTCAGCCTCGAGTCGGTGCCCCGGCGTGCCGTGCTGAGGATCGCCGGACTGGGCATTCACGCCATCCGGGTCAACGGCGTCCCGGTCGGGGTGGGTGCCCTCGAGCCCGCCCAGAGCGATCCTCGTGAGGTGGTCTACTACGCCACTCACGACGTGACCGACCTCCTGGAACCCGGCGAGAACACGCTGGAGGTGACCCTGGGTCGCGGATTCTTCGACATGTCCACCCCCCGATGTGTGGCGTTGGGACAGGGCGCCCTGGCGGGCGTCCCCGCGGCTGATCTGCGCGCTGACGGGCGGCGATGGAGCTGAGGGGGCTGAGCATGCCGAGCCCACTGAATCGACGGATCCAGTCCGCACGATCCTGGTGAGCGACGAGCGCTGGACGTGCGGCGAGGGGCCAGTCCGTTTCGACTCGATGTACGAGGGCGAGACCTACGACGACCGGCGCTCCCCGTCCGACTGGGGTCCGGTCGCGGTGGTCTCGGGTCCGGGTGGCGCCCTGGTGGAGCGACCCCACGAACCCGTCTCCGCCCAGACGGCTGTCGAACCGCAATGGCGCCGATCAGCCAGCGGATGGATCGGCGACGTCGGGCAGATGATGGCCGGCGTCGCCCGCTACGACCTTCCACTGGAGACCGGCCAGCAGGTGAGTGTCCGGTTCGGCGAGAAGCTCGACGAGTCCGGCGAACTGGTCTGCGCCAACGAGCACATCTACACGCCCCGGTTCCAGACCGACGTCCTCATCGGTGCCGGCCGGCGACTCCACTGGCAGCCGGAGTTCAGCTACAAGGGATTTCAGTACCTGAGCGTGGAGGGACTCGGTCGGCGTCCCGCCCCTGGGGAGGTCGTCGCGGTGCCCCTGGTCCAGCAGGTGCGGCGCGCCGTCGAGTTCGAGTGCGACGTGCCCATCTTCACCCAGCTGGTGGAGGTGATGCGGACCACCGTCCTCAACAATCTCCACCACATCCCCACCGACACCCCGATCTACGAGAAGAACGGCTGGACCGGCGACGTCCTGGTGGGGATGGACACGATGTCGGGGCTGTTCGACCTCCGGAGGCTGTTCACGAAGTGGCTGGACGACGTCGCCGCGACCCAGCTGCCCTCCGGTCAGCTGGCGGTCATCGCCCCCAGTCCCGGCTGGGGGTACGAGCACGGGGAGTGCGCCCCGGCCCCCGAGTGGAGCTGCCTGTTCCCCGGACTACTGCTGCATCTGGCCAACGTCTACGGGGATCTGGGGCCGGCCCGTCGACACTGGCAGTCCTGCCGACGGTACCTGGACTGGGAACTGACGCAGATCACCGATGCTGTGGACGAGTCCGGCGGGAGCACCGGGGCCGGCGGGAACTTCGGGACCGGAGCGACCGGAGGTGGGCTGGCGTCCTCCGAGCTCGGCGACTACCTCTCCCCCGGGTACATCGACGGGCCCCCTCCCGAGGACAGCCGGTTGTCGGCGTCCTGCTTCCTCCACCGGGGGCTGCTCCAAGGGGCGGAACTGGCCGCCCGGCTCGATGCCGAATCTGGTGCCGAGGAGGGTCGTCGTGGTTCCCTGGAGGCGTGGCTGGATGCCGCCGAGTCGCTGCGCGGGCAGATCAACGAGGTGTTTCTCGACCGCGAGCGTGGCTGCTACCGGACGGCGTCGGACCCGCACGGCCAGTACCGGCAGACCTCCAATCTCATGCCGCTGGCGCTGGGGATCGTGCCCGAGGAGATGCGGGGGCCGGTGGTGGAGTCGCTGGTGGCCGATGTGCGCCGGCGGGACCACCACCTCAACACCGGACACATCGGGACGAGCCTGCTGCTCAATGTGCTCACCGACGCCGGGTTCGGCGCCGACGCCTTCCGGGTCGCGACGCAGCGGAGCTGCCCGTCCTGGGGGTCGTGGCTCGACCTGAGCGCCACCACGATGTGGGAGAGGTGGAACGCCGGGGCGCGCAGCCGGGACCACTTCTTCCTCGGGACGGTGGTCGACTGGATCCTCACCCGGGTGGCGGGAGTGCGGCGGATCGCTCCGGGCTGGGCGGTGGTTCGTGTCCAGCCGGGTCTGGTGGACGGCGTCTCCCGGTGTCGGACCACAAGGCCGACCAGCCGCGGGGTGCTGACCGTCGACTGGGATCTTCACCTGGGTCGGCTGAGCGTGGATGTGCCCGAGGCGATGGTGTGTCAGCTGGAGCTGGGAGGACCCACCGTGGTGGCGGAGGCCGGCGAGAGCGTCTGGCAGATCGGGGATCGCTGAGACGCGAGGGGGATCTGGCGCTACTCTTTCGCGTGGTCGGTCCTTCCTGCCGTCAAAGTTGTCGGTGACGAGAGGTAGAACTACTGCTGTCCACATGAAGACGCCCCTCTCATCGAAAGAAGTCCCGGTGACCCGCCACCACATGCCCCATACAGTTCACCGCTCGCGCCGGCCCGACCTGCTCTTCCGCGCAGGAACCGGCGTCGTGGTGATGGCCGCCGCCCTGGCCATGACCGGGTGCGGAAGCTCCGCCAAGGCCGCGTCCCCCGCAGCCGGTGGCGACGTCGACGTCCCCGCCAGCTCGCAGGCCGCGACGACGTTGACCTCGCTCCAGCGGACCTCGCACACCGTCGTGCCCGCCAAGACCAGTGCCGGGAACGGGACCGCGGCGGCTGCTCTGGCGACCCTGCCGATCAAGGGGCGCGCCCCGAAGACCGGCTACAGCCGCGCGCAGTTCGGCCCGGCATGGGCCGACGTCAACCACAACGGCTGCGACACCCGCAACGACATCCTGGCTCGAGATCTCCACTCGAGGACCGTGAGG
Source organism: Acidipropionibacterium jensenii DSM 20535 (assembly GCF_000425285.1). Taxonomy (GTDB): domain Bacteria; phylum Actinomycetota; class Actinomycetes; order Propionibacteriales; family Propionibacteriaceae; genus Acidipropionibacterium; species Acidipropionibacterium jensenii. Next base: position 9,194 of record NZ_AUDD01000041.1, read on the forward strand.
GCCGGGACGCACGGGTGCATCATCACCTCCGGGGTGCTCAATGATCCGTACACGGCCAGGACCATCCGCTTCACCCGTGGCGAGAAGACCTCCACCGCGGTCCAGATCGACCACGTCGTCGCACTGTCGGACGCCTGGCAGACCGGCGCGCAGAAGCTCAGCGCATCAGCGCGTCAGAGTCTGGCCAATGATCCGTTGGAGCTGCTGGCCGTCGACGGGCCGAGCAATGAGAGGAAGTCCGACGGGGACGCCGCCACCTGGCTGCCCGCCAACAAGGCCTTCCGCTGCCAGTACGTGTCGCGCCAGGTCGCCGTCAAGGTGCGCTACAAGCTGTGGGTGACCAAGGCCGAGCACGACGCCATCGCCCGGGTGCTGTCTGGCTGCAAGGGTCAGAAGCTGGCGACCGCTGCGGCTCCGATCGTGGTGTGGAAGACCGCTGCGGCTGCGAAGGTGCCCGCCAAGAAGGCTCCTGCGAAGAAGGCCGTCGTCAAGAAGGCTGCTGCAAAGAAGGTTGCCAAGAAGGCGCCTGTGAAGAAGGCCGTCAAGAAGACGGTGAGGAAGGCTGCGCCGAAGAAGACCGCGAAGAAGGTCGTGCGGAAGGCTGCGCCGAAGAGGGTTGTGAAGAAGGCAGCCCCGAAGAGGGTTGTGAAGAAGGCCGTCCACAAGAAGGCTCCGGCGAAGAAGGTCGTCAGGAAGTCTTCCTCCGTCTACTACAAGAACTGCGCTGCGGCGCGAAAGGCTGGCGCGGCTCCGTTGCACAGGTGGTCTCCCGGATATCGGTCCGGTTTGGATCGCGACAATGACGGGGTTGCCTGCGAATAGCATCACAGGTGAGTGACCTGCGAGGTGTCTGATGATCGGCTGTTCCATGGAAATGACTCCGCGGGACAGCCGATCTCGGCATGTGGGGCCGTGTTGGCTGGGTGGATTCTGATCGCGGTCGGACTGGCGGCCTGCAGTATCTGCCGGCACAGCTCACCGGGACGATCATCGACGACCTCCTCGATCTCGTTGCCCCTGGACCTGCTCGACCTGATCGTCCCCTGGACCCGGTCGATTTGCTCCACCTGCTGAATCTGCTCAACCTGGGGATCTCACGCTGCGTACCCTCGCCCTGGCCCGATCCGCTCGATCTCGACAGTGCTGCGCCCCTCGGCGCATCCACGCAGACTTGGCCTCGTCGCTCGATCCCGCCGGCACCGCACCCTCAGCGGCTCAACACAGACTTGATCTCGTCGTTCGTCGCCGAGACCGTGCCCCACGAGACCTGACGTCGTCACCCGTCGTCGACACCGCAGCCTCAGCGCTTCGGCACACTGTCCAGCCTCCGCACACGATTCGAACCTGCACCAGTCACTGGACCAGAGCAGGACCGCCGAGCCGCTGCGCACCCCCCCAGCGGGATCCACCGACCAGCCGCGTCGTCGAGACCCAACCGCGCCTTGCCGATTCTTGTCGGTGGTCTCTGTTAGTGTTGGACACAATGTGTCGGCAGGGTTTTTCGTGTCGATTGTCGCGTGTTCACGAGAACATCGGGGAAAAACACGTCCCACACCTCCGACACACGACACCGGTACTACTGCCACGTGGTTTCCGCGGCCGGGTTCTGTCGACTTGTGGGACAATTCTTCCTGTGAATATCGGCGATTCTTCACAGGAAACAATCGCGGTGATTGTCTGGTGTGCAGGTTCCGGTTTGCGTATCATTGACCCATGGATGACACGTCGGAATTCTGGAGAGGGATCGCGGTGATCGAGGACGCCCTCACGGCGCTGGACCTCACCGGGATCGCCGCCATGACCGACGCCCAGAAGGTCACCGCGATGACGCGGATCCGCACCCTGGAGGGACGGGTCAGTGCCGCGGCGGCGGTGGCGACCGACGCGGTCGCCCGCTCGTGTGCCACCGAGAGGACCACCGGCACCCCGCTGGCCGACTTCCTGGCCACCACCGAGGGACGCACCCCCTCCCAAGGGCTGGGTCAGGTGTTCCGGGCCTCCCGGATCACCGCCGACCCCCGGATCCG
>NZ_AUDD01000042.1 GCF_000425285.1 Acidipropionibacterium jensenii DSM 20535
CCCCCTCGACTGCGTCCAATGGATTGTCTACCAACACCCATTGTCCCAGATCAGAAGGGGCATCTTCTCTGTTCCCACACCCCAAACCCCACCCCCACAACGGTGGATCAGGGCTGAGAACTCACCAATCAGATCGGATGCTACAGGAGCGGAAACGGCGTGAGATCCTGGACCAGCAGGGACACCGCATCGAGAAGGTGGAGCATCGTGAGTTCGACAGGTGACTGCCAGGGACAGGGCGCGACCGCGGGCCAGCCCGCAGGAGCGGCGCAGACGGCCCAACCCCCGCAGCGGCGCGAACCGGGCCAACCGGTCGAATCCCCACAGCCCGGCACCGCAGGCTCACCGGCGTCGCCCTCGTCAGCCACGACGGACCCGCGCGCCCCGAAGCGCCCCCTGCCCGCCCCGACCTCCCACACGACGCGGCACACCCAAGACATCAACGGCGAGCAGTGGACCTACGACGCCACCCTGGCCACCCTGCACGTCGAGACGAAGAAGGTCGCCCCCGCCTCCTCCGTCTTCCACGCCGACTTCATCGCCCTGCCCGACGGCGCACACCCCGACCCGACCCGCCCGGTGACCTTCCTGTTCAACGGAGGCCCCGGCAGCGCATCGACCTTCCTGCTGCTCGGCTCGCTGGGGCCCCGCCGCATCTCCTGGCAGGACCCGGCCCCCGACCCCACGGCCGCCCCCACGGCCGCGCCCTACGGGCTCATCGACAACCCGCAGTCCCTGCTGCCCAAGTCCGACCTCGTCTTCATCGACGCCCCGGGCGCCGGGTTCTCCGAGATCGCCGAGGAGGCCAAGGCGGAACTGTGGTCCGTGGACGGGGACGTCGCGGCCTTCGTCCAGTTCATCCAGCGGTGGCTGTCGGCCAACGGGCGCTGGAACTCCCCCAAGTACGTCTTCGGGGAGTCCTACGGCACCGTGCGCGGCTCGGTGCTCTCCTACGCACTCCTCGACGCGGGCATCGCGCTGAACGGGCTGGTGCTGCTCTCCGACATCCTCGACTACGGCCACATCGTGGGCACCGACGACCAGGCCTACATCGGCTACTTCCCCACCTACGCCGCCATCGCGCACTACCACGGGCGGGCGGGTTCGGGGGCGTCGGGCGGCTTCGGGACCTCCGTTGGGTCCGGCATCCCCGCGGACGAGGGCGACGCCGGTGCACCAGGGATCGCCGGGGCCGGGCCGGTCGCAGACCTCGCGGCGCTGCGCGCCCACGTCCAGGAGGCCCGCGAGTTCGCCGACGGAGCGCTGCGCCAGGCGCTCTCACGCGGTGACCGCCTGGCACGCAGCGATGCGCAGGCCGTGGCCCGGAGGTACGCCGAGCTGGCCGGGGTGTCGCCCGAGTACGTGCTGCGCTCGGACCTGCGGGTGCTGGATCCGCGCTTCCGCAAGGAGCTGCTGCGCGACCGGGGTCTGGTGGTGGGACGCTACGACGGGCGCGTGTCCGGCTTCGACCTGGACGCCGCCTCCGACGACGAGACCTTCGTGTCCGACGACGCCTTCATCAGCCCCGCCTACGGGGCCCTGGTCAACACCTACCTGCGCGACGAACTCGGGTGGACGGGCACCCAGGAGCGCCGCGCCTTCTCCGAGATGGACTGGGAGTCCACGGAGCCGGGCAAGGGGTGGGTCTGGCAGCACAAGCAGCCCGGACACACGAAGACCATGTGGGACCAGACGCTGACCTACCCCCAGGTCATGCCGGACCTGGCGTCGGCCCTGGTGCGCAATCCGCGCCTGAAGGTGCTGGTGGCCAATGGCTACTTCGACCTGGCCACGCCCTTCTTCCAGACCGAGTACGACATCGACCACCTGGGGCTGCCCGCACCCCTGCGCTCCAACATCGCCTTCATCTACTACCCGGCCGGGCACATGGTCTACACGAGCCCGGGCTGCCTGGAGAAGCTGGTGGGGGACCTGCGGGTGTTCTACGCGGCGGGAGCGGGCGCGGGTGGTGCGGTGGGCACCGGCACGGCGACCGTGCCCGTGGACCTCTCCGACCTCGACGAACGCCCGGAGCTGCCGCCGCTCGATCTGGGCTGACGGGTCTCGGCAGTCACATCGGCGTCCTCACACCGGAAGGTCTCCGCTGTCGGGTCGCGACCTCACGCCGAGCGGGACTCCTTCGCGGCATCGGGCTGCGCATCGCTACCGGAGTGGGTTGTGGCCCCACGCCCCAGTACCACCTCCACACTGTGCTCCGGGCTGAGGTCCAGGCGGCGCAACAGCTGTGCGTTGAGAGCCACGACCACGGTGGAGGCCGACATCAGCAGGGCACCGATGCTCATCGGCATGACGAAGCCGATGGGTGCCAGGACGCCTGCGGCCAGCGGTACCGAGATCAGGTTGTACCCGGCGGCCCACCACAGGTTCTGCTGCATCTTGCGGTAGCTGGCCCGCGACAACTCGATGACGGAGAGCACGGAGCGGGGGTCCGAACTGGCCAGGATCACGCCCGCGGAGCTGATGGCGACATCGGTGCCCGCACCGATCGCAATGCCGACGTCCGCCCTCGCCAGGGCGGGGGCGTCGTTGACGCCGTCACCCACCATCGCAACCTTGTGACCCTCCGACTGCAGCTGCTCCACGCGCTGGGCCTTGTCCTCGGGCCGCACCCCGGCGAAGACCCGGTCGATGCCGAGCTCCCCGGCGACGGAGTCCGCCACGGCCTGCGCATCCCCCGTGATCATCACGACCTGCACGCCCAGCTCGTGCAGGGCATCCACGGCTTGGTGGGACTCGGGGCGCACCTCGTCGGCCAGGCGCAGGGCACCGGCCACCTTCCCGTCGACGAGGACGTGGAGGATGATCGCACCCTGCTCACGCCAGGAGCTGGCGACCGGGAGCTCGGTGGCATGGCGTTCCTCCAGCAGGCGGGGTCCGCCGACCTCGACCACTGAGCCCTCCGCCCTCGCGCGCACGCCCACGGCAGGGGAGGAGGAGAAGTCGGAGGCGACGGGCACGTCCAGGCTGCGCGTGCGGGCCTCGGCCATGATGGCGCGCGCCAAGGGGTGTTCGGAGTCGGTCTCGGCCGCTGCGGCCAAGGCCAGGACACGGTCCTCGTCCATGCCTGCGGCCGCCTCCACGGCGGTCAGTGCCGGCTCGCCCCTGGTGAGGGTGCCGGTCTTGTCGAAGAGGACGGTGTCGACGGTGCGCATGGACTCCAGGGCGAGGCGGTCCTTGACCAGGACGCCTCCCCGGGCCGCGCGCTCGGTGGCGATGGAGACCACCAGCGGGATGGCCAGGCCCAGGGCGTGGGGGCAGGCGATGACGAGGACGGTGATGGTGCGCACGACCGCATCGCTGGGTTGACCGAGCAGGCACCACACGAGGGCGGTCACAGCTGCCGCACCCAGCGCAAACCAGAACAGCCACCCGGCAGCCCGGTCGGCCAGACGCTGGGCGTGGGAGGAGGAGCCCTGCGCATCCGCGACCAGCTTGCGGATACCGGCCAGTGCGGTGTCGTCGCCGACCGCGGTGACCTCCACGCGCAGTCCGGAGTCCGTGGCGACGGTGCCGGCGACGACCTGGTCGCCGATGCCGCGGTGGACGGGTCGGGACTCGCCCGTGACCATGGACTCGTCCACGGCGGCTGAGCCCTCGACGATGCGACCGTCCGCGGGTACCGCGGCCCCCGGGCGCACCACGACGACGTCACCGACGACCAGGTCGGCGGGGGCGACCGTGACTGTGCCCGAGCCGGAGACCTTCTCGGCCTCATCGGGCAGGAGGGCGGCCAAGGAGTCCAAGGCTGTGGAGGTCTGGGCCAGGGAGCGCATCTCGACCCAGTGGCCCAGCAGCATGATGACCACCAGCAGGGCCAGCTCCCACCAGAACTCCAGGGAGTGGTCCAGCAGGTGCAGGCTCGCCCCCCACGACGCGAGGAAGGCGACGGTGATGGCCAGGCCGATGAGCAGCATCATCCCCGGCTTGCGCGAGCGGATCTCGGAGACGGCCCCGGTCAGGAACGGCCAGCCACCCCAGAGGTAGACGACGGTGCCCAGCAGAGGGGAGACCCACTGGGCCCATGTGCCCGCGGGGAGGTCGTAGCCGACGAGGTGGGCGAACATCGGGCTGAAGGCGACCACTGGGACGGAGACCGCGAGCATCGTCCAGAACAGGCGGCGGAAGCGGGCGACATGGCCGGCGTGCCCGCCGTGGCCCATGTGCGCCATGTCGTGGTCCATCCCGGGCATCGAGGCCATCCCGGGCATTGAGCCCATGGTGCCCATGTCCATCCCGGACATGTCGTGCCCGGCATGACCTGCGTGCCGGGTGTGGTCGTGCTGTGGGCCCGGTGCGCCGTGGTGCTGGTGATCGTGCTCGTCTCTGGTGCTCATGCATCCACGTTATACCCCATGGGGGTATCTGTCATGCGGTGCAGGCAGTGATTGTGCGCTGGCGTTGGGGGGACCCTGACATCGAAGTGTGGTCTCGATGCGAAAATGGCCCCGCTCAGGGCCCTCGGGCCATCGAGACCACACTTCGATGCAGTCGCACCTCCGGCTGTGGGCGACCTACACGCCCAAGCCTGCCACCGCCCGCTCCAACAGCGCCGCCACCGCCAGTGCGTCCTCGTCATGCCCGTGCCGCGCGACCACCTGCACACCGACGGGGAGCCCGTCGCCGTCGACACCGACCGGCACCGACACGGCCGGCTGGCCCGTCAGGTTGAAGGGCCAGGTCAGGGGTGTCCATGACATCCACGTGCGCTCCCCTCCGTCGGCACCTCCCCAGCGGTCGGGGACCTGGCGCCCAGCCCCGAATGCGGTGACCGGCAGCGTCGGCGTGAGCAGGACGTCATGGTCGGCATGGAAGTCGGCCAGTGGTCCCGCAACGCCTTCCCGGGCCCGTGTCGACGCCCGGAGGAAGTCCGTGGCCGACAGGGTCCCGCCGTGCACCACGGCGGCGCGCAGCCCGGGGCTGAGCTGTGCCTCCTCCCCCGCGTCCAGGTCGGCGAGCTCAGCGGCGAGCACCCCGGACCACAGGTCCACCATCTCCGCACCCAGGTCAGGCAGTTCCACCCTCACCCCGGAGACCCGCACACCCGCACCGGTCAGGGCATCGACAGCACTTCGGACGACCTCGGCGACGCCCTCGTCCACGATGCCGGAACCGAGGTCGGGGCTGAAGCCGATGCGCAGGGCGTGCGTGAACGCCTCCGCGCGATCCACGACCTGCGCATACGAGATGCGCGGAGCGTCCAGGGCATCCGGGTCGCGGGGGTCCGGGCGTGCCAGGACGTCGAGCGTCAGGGCGGCGTCCTCCACCGTGCGTGTGAGCGGGCCGATGTGGGCGAGCCTGCCGAATGCCCCTGACGGTGTGGCGGGGATGCGCCCGTAGGTGGCCTTCAGGCCGACGACCCCGTTGAATGAGGCCGGGATGCGCACCGACCCCGCCCCGTCGGATCCCAGGCCCACCGTCCCGACCCCCAGGGCCGTCGCCACCGCCGCCCCGCCCGAGGACCCACCCGCCGTGCGCGTGGGATCCCACGCATTGCGCACCACGCCCCACACGGGGGAGTCCGAGACCGCGCTCCACGCGAACTCCGGCATGGTCGTCTTCGCGACGATGACCGCCCCCGCCTCGCGCAGGCGTGCCACAGCTGGTTCGTCGGTGTCCTCGGGCGGCGCGTCGCGGCGCAGCAGGCTACCGCGCACGCTGGGCAGACCGCGCACCGCCAGGGAGTCCTTCACCGTGACGGGCACCCCGTCGAAGGGGCCCAGCTGGTGGCCCTGTCGCCACCGCAGGGTGGAGGCCCTGGCCTGCTCCACGGCGCCGCCCTCGTCGAGGAAGGAGATGGCACCCAGGTCGCGCGCCACGCCGCGCGCCCGACCCAGGACCTCCTCCAGGACGTCGAGGGGTGTGAAGGTGCCCGCAGCGAAGCCTGCGCACAGGGCGCGCACCGGGAGGAACCCGAGGCCGTCGGGGCCGGAGTGGCCGGAGCGGGCGGTCGCGGGGCGGGGGCGGTGGCGCGCGCGGGAGGCACGACGGAGGCGCTCGCCCCCGCGGACGGGGTGGCGGATGAGGTCGCGGGGGCGGGGGGAGCAACCGATGCGCTCGCGGCCACCGGTGCGCACGCGTGGAAGGGGCGTTCCTGCCCGGGGTGGGGGGACACAGGTCCCGGACCTCAGCGCGTCAGCAGCCCGGCGTCCACCGGGACCTGGGATCCGGTGATGTAGCGCGCCCGGTCGGAGCCGAGGAAGAGCACGAGTTCCGCGACGTCGTCGACCTCCACCCAGGGCACCGGCAGCAGGTTGCCCGCCGAGCGCTCCGCGATCTCCAGGGGTGTGGAGCCCTCCTGCGCGGCCAGCCCGTCATTGAAGGCGGAGTTGACGCCGGTGGGATGGATGGACACGACACGCACGCCGTGCGGGGCCAGCTCGATCGCCCAGGACTTCGTCAACCCCACCAGTCCCCACTTGCTGGCCACGTAGTGCGACAGGTTCGCGAACCCGCGCAGCCCGGCGATGGAGGAGTTGTTGATGATGACCCCCGATCCCTGTGCGACGAAGGTCGGGATGATGGCCCGCGCGGTCAGCCATGCGCCCTTGAGGTTGATGTCCAGGACCGCGTCCCACTGGTCCTCGCTGAGTTCCACGGCCTCGGCGTAGGAACCGACGCCGGCATTGTTGAAGAGCACGTCGATGCGCCCGAAGCGGGCCAGGGCCGCCGAGACCGCGGCCTCCAGGTCGACGGCGCTGCGCACGTCGCCGGTGGCGGCGAGGAACTGACCCCCACTCGCCTCGATCTCCTCACCCAGGGAGTCCAGGGCCTGGGACTCGTCGGTGACGTAGGCGGGGTAGGAGAGGGGTCGGTCCAGGTCGAAGCCCACGACGGCGGCGTTCTTGCGGGCGAAGGCCAGGGCTGCGGCGCGCCCCTGGCCGGAGCCGGCGCCGGTGATGAAGACGACCCTGCCGGTGAAGTCCTCGGTGGTGGGGGTGGGGGAGATGACGGGTTCTGGCATGGGGTCCTCCTGGGTCTCAGGGCCGCCGGTCGGCGGCCCGTGTGGGTGTGGGTGGGGGTGTGCTGCCGGGATGCTGGGGGGCTCGGGGGCTCGGGGCCGGCGGCGCTCGGCCCGGGTCCACGCCCGGAAGGAATCGAGGTGGGGTCAGGCGGCGTCGCCCTCGTGCGTGGCATCGACGAGGGCGGAGCGCGCCCGGTGGCGCTGCCTGCCGCGCGCCCTGTGCCGGCGTCGGACCTCAGCCACGGGAGACCGCGCTGACCACACGGTCGCCGGCGAACTGGAGCACCTGGACCAGGACGATGGTCAGGACGATCGTGACCGTCATGACGTCGGGCATGAAGCGCTGGTAGCCGTAGTAGTAGGCCAGCGTCCCCAGGCCGCCGCCTCCGACCGTGCCAGCCATGGCGGAGTAGGACACCAGGGTCACAGCTGTCACCGTCAGGGCCGCCAGCAGCGAGGGGATCGCCTCCCGGACGAGGACCCCGGTGGCGGTCCGCCACAGGGAGGCACCCGCCATCTGGGAGGCCTCCAGGACCCCCGGTGGTACGGAGGACAGGGCGTTCTCCACCAGGCGCGCGAAGAAGGGGACCGCACCCACGGACAGGGGTACGCATGCCGCCTGCCAGCCCAGGGACGTACCGGCGATCAACCGTGTGAGCGGGATCAGGGCGATCATCAGGATGATGAAGGGGGTGGAGCGCCCGATGTTCACCACCAGTGACAGCAACACGTGCAGGCCACGGTTGGGGCGCAGACGGCCCGGGGCGACCAGCGTGAGCAGCACGCCCAGGGGCAGCCCGAGCACCAGGGTGACGGTCGTGGAGACCGCGACCATGGCGATCGTCTCCCAGGTCGCCTGGGGCAGCTTCGCCTGGATGAGCACCCAGTTCCCCAGCGTGGGGGCGAGTCCCGGCCGGGTCAGGGTCTCAGGCCGGAGCAGTGCCCCCAGTGCCCCCAGTGCCCCTGACGCGCCCGGGGTGCTCACCGCCCCCAGTGATCCCAGTGATCCCAGTGCTCCCAGAGTGATCGGTGCGCTCATGACGCCGCCTCCACCCGCAGGCCGGCCTCGCGCAGGCGTCGGGTCACGCGCGCGCGGTCACCCGCGGGGACGTCGAGCTGGAACCGGGCGACCGACCCTCCCGAGATCGTCTCGATGGTGCCCGCAGTGATCGCTGCCGAGTTCTCCAGGTCCGCCAGCACACGCAGTGCCTCCGGGATCGACACGCGGGTGGAGGACAGGGTCGCCTCGACATGGGGCGTGGGAGAGGCTCACCGGCGGGCTGGCCAGCGGGATCAACTCCGCCGCCAGGGTGGTCGAGCCCTCGGAGACGATGTCGATGAGGCGACCGGACTCGGTGATGCGTCCCCGCTCCAACCTGCTCACGGAGTCACAGACCTGGCGGACCACGGACATCTCATGGGTGATGATGAGGACGGTGATGCCCAGCTCGTCGCGCACACAGGCGATGAGTTCGAGGATCTGGCGTGTCGTGGCCCAGTCCAGGGCGGAACTCGACTCGTCGCACAGGAGCACCGGGGGTTCTGCCGCCAGCGCGCGGGCAATGCCGATGCGTTGGCGCTGGCCGCCGGAGAGTTGGTGGGGGTAGGACTCCCCGCGGTCCCCCAGACCCACCAGGTCCAGCAGCTGGGTCACGCGTTCCTCACGCTCGTCGCGCACCACCTTTGCCGCGCGCAGTGGGTAGCCGACATTCTCCGCAGCTGTGCGGGAGTTGAACAGGTGGACGTCCTGGAAGACCAGGCCGATGGAGCGCCGACGCCTGCGCAACTCACGCTCGGAGAGCGTGGTGATCTCCTGCCCGTCGATCCTCACCGATCCCGACGTCGGGCGCGCGAGTCCCGTCAGGCAGCGGATCAGGGTGGACTTTCCCGCTCCCGAGGGGCCCACGATCCCGCGGATCTCACCCGCGGGGATGTGCAGGTCCAACCCGTCCAGCGCCGCGATGTCCCCGTCGGAGGTGCGGTAGACCATCCGGAGCTCCTCGACGTCGATCATTGCTGGTGTCCTCGGGTGCGGGTCGTGGTGTGGGTGTGGGTCTCGGGCATGCGTCCTGGGTGACCGGGGTGGGCCCGGAAGCCCCGGGCCCGTACCACCGACACGGGTGGACGAGGGCGGCCCCGCCCCGTCCCGTGGCGGGGCGGGAGGTGGGTTCCTGCTTTCCCGGTTGTGAAGAGCGTGCGTGCGCGAAAAGGTCCGGGGGAATGGCGGACCGAAATCCGAGACCACGTGAACAAATCCTCCGGAAAATGGTTTCCGTGGATTGTCCGCGGCATTTTTTCACACATTCTCGGAATGCGGGAGACTGTGAATCCAGAATGCCCGTGGTGGCCGTGCGTTTACATTCTCCCAATTTCGGAGACCGGTATTGCCGTCCGGATTCGGGGCAATAGGCTCCGGGACCAACACCCGTGTGGAACAGCCGTGCGGGACCCGTCCCCGGGGAGGCGTGTGAACATGTACGGTCTCGGGATCCTCGACGACCCGGCCCTGACGGAGAAGCTCCCGCAGGCGTTCCTGGAGACGTTGTCCATGGTCGCCTGGTCCGGTGCCGCCACGGTTGTGCTGGGCATCCCGCTCGGCCTGGCCCTGCACACCGTGTCTCCTGTGGGCCTGCGGCCCCAGCCCCGTCTCTACCGGCCGGCCTCGGCACTGGTGAACGTCGCGATCTCCCTGCCCTTCGTCTTGCTGGTGACTCTGGCCCTGCCACTCATCCGCCTGGCGGTGGGCAGTGCCAGTGGCTGGCAGGCCACGGTCATCCCCCTGACTGTGGCGACCTTCCCCTTCCTGGCGCGTCTGGTGGAGATCTCCCTGAGGTCGGTACCGCGCGGCACCGTCGAGGCGGGGCTCCTGGCCGGGGCCTCCCCGGGGCAGATCGCCCTGGGGATCCAGCTGAGGGAGTCGCGTTCCCGTCTCGTGGCCGACGTGACGGTCGCGGCGATCTCCCTGATCTCCTACTCCGCACTGGTCGGCGTGGTGGGCGGCGGCGGACTGGGATACCTCGCGATCTCCTACGGCTACAACCGTTTCCAGACGGAGGTCATGATCGTCACTCTCCTCGTCATCATCGCCTTCGTACAGGTGGTCCAGATCCTGGGGACGCGCTTCGCGGCCCGCCTGGACCCCGCGCACGGGTCGGGGAGGTGACCGACCCACAGGCCCGACACCCCCGCGCAAGTGGCCCGTCACCCGGGTCCCTCGCACCTCTGGGCTCCGTCGTACCGGGCACCCACCGCGGACCGATTGCGATCGTCCCGGCACCCGGCGCACGGAGAACCCATCGAGCACCCCCTCTCCTCGCCCCCCGCGGAGCAGGAACGACCACATCCCTGACACCACACACCACGAACGGAGACACCGAGATGAAGAAGCTCCTCCCAACCCTCGTCGCAGTCGGACTTGCCGCATCCCTGGCCGGTTGCTCAGGCAGTTCCACCGCAGCCACGGAGTCCGCGGTATCGGGTGACGCCTCAGGCCTGACCACCATCAGGATCGGTGCGGCCCCCACACCGCACGCGAAGATCCTCGAGTTCGTCCAGGACAATCTGGCGGCGGACGCGGGAATCAATCTGGATATCGTCGAGTACACGGACGAGACCCGACTGAACCAGTTGGTCGCCGACGGTGACCTGGATGCGAACTATCTCCAGCACAAGCCGTACTTCGATTCGCAGGTGGAGGAATTCGGTTATGAACTGACCGCCTTGGAAGGGGTTCACATCGAGCCCTATGCCCTCTATTCGAAGAAGGTCACTGACGCCAATGACCTGACGGACGGAGCGGCGATCGCACTGACGAATGATCCGGTGAACCTGAGTCGTGCGCTGGACCTCCTGGAGAGTGCGGGCCTCATCACCGTCGCCGACACCGGCGACAAGGACCCGACGCTGCTCGACATCAGCGAGAACCCCAAGAACCTGAAGTTCATCGAGACGGATCCCGCCCAGCTGGTCCGTTCCCTCGACGATGTCGACGGTGCGGTCATCAACGGCAACTACGCCCTGGACGGCGGACTGAACCCTGATCCACCGTTGTGGGGTGGGGTTTGGGGTGTGGGAACAGAGAAGATGCCCCTTCTGATCTGGGACAATGGGTGTTGGTAGACAATCCATTGGACGCAGTCGAGGGGG
>NZ_AUDD01000043.1 GCF_000425285.1 Acidipropionibacterium jensenii DSM 20535
CAGGGCCAGATCGCACAGGATCTTGCCCGGGTCATGGACGGTCAACGGTGTGGCCCACCGGGCCAGGGCCCTGCTCAGTTCCCGGTCCAACCCGGAGGCGCGGATCGTCTCGACCAGCAGCACCCCACCGGCCTGACCCGCTGCGGCCACGGGCGCGGCATCGACATGAACACGCGGATACGACCCGGTAGCCTTCACCTTGGGAGTGCTCCTCGACCTTGACGGATTCGGACTCTATACAAGCCCTATCCTGCCAAGTCAGGAGCACTTTCGCCTACCCGGCGACCACACCTCCGGCACTCACCGATGAAACGCCGAGGCTAGAGTGTCAGCAGGGTCGACCCGCAGCCCATCGCGCCGGTCACCGCGTCAACCTGTCGGAACCCCAGCTGATACCAACTTGCCCGATTCACCCCGATTCACTTCACTGAAATTCACTGCACTGCACCCCAAGAGCGTGCTGACCAGGAAGGCGTCATCATGAGTTCGTCAATCGAGTCCAGGAGGCCGTCGAAGGTCTCGATCGTCGGGGCCGGGAGCGTGGGAAGCTCGATGGCCTACGCCTGCCTCATCAGGGGGTCGGCCGATGTCGTCGCCCTCTACGACATCGCCAAGGAGAGGGTCGACGCCGAGGTGGCCGATCTGGCCCACGGCAGCGAGTTCGTGCCCTCCCGGGTGATGGGCGGCGGGGACGTCAACGAGACGGCGAACTCCGATGTCGTCATCATCACCGCCGGCGCCCGCCAGAAGCCGGGCCAGAGCCGCCTCGACCTGGTCGGGGTCAACGCCGGGATCGTCTCCAGCCTGATGAGCCAGCTCGTCCCGCAGTCCCCCAATGCGATCTTCGTCATCGTCACCAACCCCTGCGACGTGCTGGCCGTGGTCGCCCAGCAGGTCTCCGGGCTGCCGGAGAACCGGGTGTTCTCCTCGGGCACTCTGCTGGACAGCTCGCGGTTGCGCTTCCTCATCTCCCAGTGGGCCGACGTCACCACCCCGAACGTCCACGCGGTGATCGCCGGGGAGCACGGCGACTCGGAGTTCCCGGTGTGGTCCACAGCCAACATCTCCGGCGTCCCGATCCGCGACTGGACCGTCGACGGCGAGCAGACCTTCACCCAGGAGGTGCTCGACGACCTGGGCCAGGAGGCAGCGCTGGCCGCCTACAAGATCATCGAGGGCAAGGGAGCCACGAACTACGGCATCGGTCTGACCGGAGCCCGGCTCACCGAGGCGCTGCTGGGTGCCGGACGGTGCGTGTTGCCGGTCTCGGCGATCGTCCATGACCTCTACGGGATCGACGGCGTGGCCCTGTCACTGCCCCGCCTGGTCTCCCGCGACGGCATCGGCGACACCGTGCCGATCCCCCTCATCGACTCCGAGGTGACCGAGCTCAAGGCTTCGGCCGAACGCCTCCACGAGACCCTGCTGGCCATCAAGAGCTGACTCGGGGTTGCCGCCGGGGCATCCCCCACAGGGATACCCCTGAGTGCCCTCCACGGGGTCACCCCCGGGGCTCCCTCACGGGATCTCCCCCAGGTGCCCCGGCCAGCGGTTCGAATGGTCCCGACTGTCTCAACGATGAGGGCAGTCGGGACAGCACAGCGCGTCGGTCCTGGCCAGCGGCATCAGCCCGCAACATGCCGGACGCCGGAACCCGGCCTCCCCCGGACCAGACGTCGCCCGCGGCTCCAGCGCCCGCCAGAGCCGCTGCGCCAGCTCGATCCGGGCGCCATCGGCATCCTCCTGGCGGGCCAGGGTGCCCAGTGAGCTGGCGATCGCGCTGCGCCCCTGAACCCGCGGGCACCCGGCGCGCTCCAGACGATCACCCAGCAGGACGGCCAGATCCACCAGTGCCGGGACCGGATCGACAAGGGACACCGCCGGATCTGCATCCTGCCGACGGTCGACATCCTCCGGGCGCTCTGCGCCCTCCGACTTCTCGAGACCCCCCAGCTTCCCGACACCCTCCGACTTCTCGACGCTCTCCGACCACCCTGCGCCGTGCATCCTCACCGCCCGCGACCACACCAGCAGATCGAAGGGGCCGAGGTCATCGGGGGCCTCGCACCCCAGAGCGGCCGGCCAGCCGTCAACCGGCCGGATCCCGTCGGCCGCCAGAGCCACGGTGGGGGCCAGCGTCCAGCCGACCACGTTGAGTGCCGTCAGCGCCCACGACGTGTGGTCGAGGAGGCGCGGGTCGCCGGGCATCCGGGCGGGATGGGCGGCCACCGCGCCGCGGCGTCGCTGAAGATTCTCCGGATCCAGGAAGTCCTGGAGGGTTCCTGGCAGGTCGTCGACGATCCGGCAGTGGTCCACCCTCGGCAGGTTGCCGGCGGCCGGTCCATGGCCACCAGGCGGCAGGCGGGCACCGGACCGCGCGGCATCCTCCCGGGACCGCGCGACGTCATCCCCGGAAGCGGTGCCGCCCGTCTCCACGTCGTCGGAAGGCGGCACGCGGCCCTCCCCGAGGGGGAGGGCCGCGTGATCGTGCGAGTCATTCATGACTGTCCATCTGGGTTGTCGGGAGTGACTGCCGCAACTGCGCTCGAGCCATCAGGCCGAGACAGTCTCCTTCTCGGCGTCCTTGACGCCGGCGGACTCGGACTTCTGGTGGCGAAGGTTCTTCGGCACCCAGGCCAGCATGGCGCCCATGATCCAGGCGCCGCCCAGCCAGATGATCGCCTGGGCGATCACCGAGTACATCCGGAACCGCGAGAGCACGTCGGCCGGGAAGCCGGGGAACACGATGGTGCCGTTTGTGTCGCGCAGGGCGAGCGGGGTCTCGGTGTTCACCGGGAGCGTGACCGCGTCCTCACCGGTCCCGTAGGTCACCGAGCTGCCGAAGTAGCGGGTGTTCTCGGCCAGCGAGCCGAGGCTGGGGAGCACGGCGAAGACGATGCACATCGCGGCTGCGAAGCACAGTCCGGAGATCATCACGGCGCTCCAGATGCTCATCCTCTTGGCCAGCGCGCGGCACACGTAGCAGGCGACGATCATCAGCACGATCGAGATGAGCACGGTGCCCAGGTACAGATTCCCGCGGGCGTGAATGGTCCACGGGTGGCCGATGGCCGGCGGGTTGGCGGGGTACTTGAGGGCCGGGACGACATAGACCGACAGCCATCCGAGAAGGCCGATCAGCAGCACGGTCATCTGGATGGACAGGCCGGGCTCTCCCTTGCAGATGTAGAGGACGATCCGGTAGGCGGCGGCCATCAGAAGGCCGAATGCCACACCGATGAGAATCATGCCGGTGGCGATGCCGATATTGCGCTGGATGCCGCGGGTGAAGATGTCGACGTCGGCCCCGGCCGGCGGGATGAGGCCGGTCTTTCCGGCGGCCTCGAGGGCCTTGTCGACGGTCTCCTGGACGGCGTCGCGGGCGCTCTCGTAGTCGATGGCGTTCTGAATGAGCGGCTCGACGAGGATGCGGGCGAAGATGAAGGCGAAGAAGCCGGCGATCGCACCGGCGAGTGCGCCGGTGCCGAAGATCCGGCGATTGGTGAGTCTGGAGAGCATGTGCTGTTTCCCTGTACGTGAAGGGCAAATGATGACAACCGGGAGCCGGGAAAGGGCGCACCGGAGCGCTGGCGCGACCCCTCGTGACTGCACAGCAGTCGCGGGAGAGGGCGTCAGAAGAAGGATCAGAGACCTGCGGGCCGACGGCCGGCAGGACAGGGCGGACGGTCCGAGGACCGTCTCAGATCAGTGGCAGGGGAACCCGAGGAAGTGACGGGAGTCGTGCACCCACTCGTGGATGTGCATGTCATTCCCGAAGACCGAGTAGGCGCCCTGGTCGACACCGATGAAGTAGTACAGCAGCAGAGCGACGACGACAGCGCCGATCACCCAGCCGAGGGCCGAATCCTTGGCCCAGTCAACAGCGCTCTCCTTGGACGGAGCAGCAACAACGGATGAACTCATGATCGTTCACACCTTTCCTGGGGGATACTTGCGTCCCCTCGTGGTAGGAACGTCTCCTGCGGGAGGTCTGGCTCGTCCCACCTTGTCGGTGGGCTTCACAGTGGCGCGACCGCGCCGGGTTCAACCGGCTTCCCCTCACATGAGGCTGAACAAGCATAACTCCGGCCCGCCGGATTCCCTCACCGGCATCATCTGTGAACGCGCCCCTTTGCACGGTGCTGCACACGGGCATTCGGACCGGCCGCGGCACAGCCCCGCCGGGGCAGCGGAATCACCCCCCCGCCGGGCCCCGATCACCCCTGCAGGAGCCCGCAGGATCACCCCCGCTCGGGCAGCGGCGGCATCGCCTCCTGCATGGTGCGGATGTGCTCCAGGGACGCGTCGAAGGCCTTCTTCTCGGCGTCGCTGAGATGGATGTTGACGACCTCCTGGATGCCGTTGACCCCGAGGATCACCGGCACCCCGGCGCAGACGTCGCGATGGCCGTACTCCCCCTCCAGCCGCACCGAGACCGGGATGATGGAGTGCTCGTCGCGCACGATGGAGGCGATGATCGAGCAGGTCGTCGCGGCGATCCCGAAGGACGTCGTCCCCTTGCCCTTGACGATCTGGAAGGCGCTGCGCTTGGCGTCGTCCAGCACCGTGTCGGGATCGACGCCGCTGGCCCGCTCCGGGTTGTCGGCGATCGCCTGGTCCAGCGGCTTGCCCCAGAAGGACACCGCCGACCAGGGCACCATCTGGGTGTCGCCGTGCTCGCCCATCGCATAGGCCTGGATGGACTGCTCGTCGACCGAGAAGATCCGCGCCAGTTCGAGTCGGACCCGCAGCGAGTCCAGGGCCGTGCCGGTCCCGATGACCCGGTCCCGCGGGAATCCGGAGAGCTTGGCGACCCGTTCGGTGATGACGTCGACCGGATTGGTGATGACCACGAAGATGCCGTGGAATCCGGCCTCCACCACCGCCGGGACGATGGAGTCCACGATCGCCGAGGAGCTCTGCAGCAGGGATCCGCGGTCCGCCCCCGGTGCCAGCTTGGCCGAGGCCGTGATGACGACGATGTCGGCGTCCCCGCAGTCGGTGTAGTCGCCGGAGGTCACGACGGTGCCGAAACTCTGCGCCGAGGCCGCCTGGTTGAGATCCATCGCCTGGGAGGCGGCGGCCTGGGCGTTGAGGTCGATCAGGACGAGGTCGTCCACCAGACCGGTGATGATGAGTTCGAAGGCGGTGGCGGTGCCGACCTGTCCGGTACCGACAATGGCGATCTTGGTGCGGGTGCGCATGGGACTCCTCGACTGGGACGACATCTCTGATCTGGAGTCTGCCCCTCCCATGAAACGCGGAGGTGACAGCGCCTCACCCCGAGGGCTCCCCCAATCCTTCCCGCCGCTGTTGCGGCTCCCGCAACCGCACATACCGTAGGGGCATGGGAACAGTCATTTTCATTGCAGTAGTTGTCGGCGGGGTCTGGTACTGGCGGAAGCATCGCCACTGACCGTTTCACCAACAGCGCCTCCTCGAACCAGCCGAGGAGGCGCGCACAATGGAGGGCGATGACAGACGCCCACCACGAAGATCCACCTCCTGACCCCCGCGGGACCGGCAGCGGCCGACCCCCCTCGGGGGTCAAGTCTGTCGGCACCCCACGCCGGGCCCGGTCACCGCTGACCGAGCTGGCGATGCCGATCTACGTCCCCTCCATCGTCTGGGCGACCTCCTACGGTGCACTGACGGCGGTGATGGTGCTGGCCGCCCTGCAGATCGGGTTCAGTCCGACTCTGGCCTCCGGGGTGGCCGGCATCACCGGGCTCGTCGGCGTCCTCACCGGGCCGTGGGTGGGCCGCGAGATCACCCGGTTCGGGGATCGTCCGGCATTCATCGTCGGCACCCTGGCCGCCGTCGTCTCCCTGCTCGGCGCTCTCGCATCGCTCTACTGGCCGGCGGCGTCCTGGTCGCGGACGGTCTTCCTGATCGCCATGGTGATCCTGTCGATCTCCAACAACATCTGGTCGCTGGCCCGGCAGTCCTATGTGGCCGAGTCGATCCCTGTCGCGATGCGCGCCCGCGCCCTGTCGATGCTGGGCGGGATGCAGCGGATGGGCCAGGTGATCGGTCCGGCGGTGGGCAGCGTCGCGATCGCCCGGTGGTCCTATCCCGGGTCCTTCTGGGTGCAGATCGTGATGGCGCTGGCCGCCCTGGCCTTCGTGCTGGCCTTCACCCTGCCGACCCCCGAGCATCTGGGTCAGGATGTCGAGGGGGTGCAGGGGAGCGACGACGTCGAGGCCCCGGTGCGCGACCATGCCGACCGCCGCGCCACCACCCTGCTGGCGGTCTCGGTGGTAGTGCTCACCATCGTGCGGACCAACCGCAACGTCATCATCCCGTTGTGGGGCCACGCCCTGGGGATCGCCCCGCACACCATCACCGCGACCTTCGCCGCCAGCGCCGTGATGGACTCCCTGGTCTTCTACCCGAGCGGGCGTCTGTCGGACCGGTTCGGACGACGCGCCTCCCTCATTCCGACCCTGGTGATCATGGGCGCCGGGTTCATCGGGATGGCGATGTGGCAGTCCCTGGTCGGGTTCGTGGTGTGCGCCTGCATCATCGGGCTGGGCAACGGCTTCGGTGCCGGAATCGTCATGACGATGGGGGCGGACCTGTCCCCGGACGTGGACCGCTCGACCTTCCTGGGCATGTGGCAGTCGGTGCAGCAGGCCGGAATGACTGCGGGGCCGTTCATCGTCGCCGGGATGGTCGCCGGCCTGGGGGTCGGCGCCTCGGTGTGGGTGACCGGCGTGTTGTCCCTGCTCGGGGTGGGATACGCCGTGGTCGCCGTGCCGAGGGCCTACGCCCGGATGGGGCTGGACGACCGGGGCCAGACCCTGGAGCACCGCTGATCTGCAACCGCGCCGCAGACGGCACCCGAACACGGACCACCGGTCGGCCCCGAGCTGTCAGGGGGTTGCGGCGAAGACTCGCTGGACCAGATACCTTGCCGACCTGAGCCCCAGGCGCGGTTCAGCCTCACGGAGCACCTTGATCGCCTCGACCTGCGACATCACAGAGACATCGACGACGCCGCAAGCCCACTCCAGCGCCTCTGGCTGCACATTCCCGCTCGCCGGGATGTCGACGCCGAAGATCGTCGAGAGTTCCTCGCGGGGATCCCGATGGTCTCCGAAGAGCTGACGTTCCCACTCCTGCATCATGTTCCTTCTCCTCCGAGATTCCGCCACACGGATACAGAAACAACAGAAGCCCCCACGTCCACCACGCATCAAGGAGATACGCTGCCGACGAAGGGGCTTTGCACGGGTTCGGTGGGCCTAACTGGACTTGAACCAGTGACCTCCGCCTTATCAGGGCGGCGCTCTAACCAACTGAGCTATAGGCCCGAACCACCGCCGGTCTCCCGGCTGCGAGAGAAGACGTTACCGCACCGCCGCGCAGCGGCACAAATCGGACATCCCGGCCGCTCGACGGTCTCAACAGCTGCCCCGGCCAACACCTCGCCGGTGCACAGGAGCATTCTGGGGGGTGGCGGCGACGAACGCAGCGCCGCCTCCACCAGAGAGGTACTTGAACATGGCGCACGGTCCGCATCTCGTCATCATTGGCGTGGGGCACGTCGGATCCGACGTCCTCACCTACGCCACAACCCTGGGCCTGTTCGCGAGGATCTCCCTCATCGACATCGACCAGGACGTCAGCAAGGGACAGGCCCTGGACCACCACCAGGCCACCGGCGTCCCGCCGATGCTGAGCACCGTCGTCGAGCAGGCCGACTACACCGCCTGCGCCGACGCGGACGTCATCATCGTGGCCGCCGGCCCGTCGGTCTCCCCGGCGGCCGCCGAGTCGGTCGGCACCGCCTCGCGCAACAGCCTCGCCGAGATCAACGCCCCGGTCATCCGCCAGGTGATGGCCGGCATCAGCGCCCACACCCATTCGGCGGCGGTCATCCTCATCACCAACCCCCTCGACGTCAACGTCCACATCGCGTCGACCGAGTTCGACTACCCGCGCTCGCTGATCTTCGGCACCGGCACCGCCCTGGACTCCGCCCGGCTGCGCCGAATCATCGCCGACCGGACCGGAGTCTCCCCCGACTCCGTGCAGGCCTTCATGCTGGGCGAGCACGGCGCCACGGCCTTCCCCTACCTGTCCCACGCCACCGTGGGCGGGCTGACCCTCCCGGAGATCTCGAAGATCCTCGACATCCCCGCCTTCGACCACGAGGAGATCGGCAAGGCCGT
Organism: Acidipropionibacterium jensenii DSM 20535; assembly: GCF_000425285.1. Lineage (GTDB taxonomy): Bacteria > Actinomycetota > Actinomycetes > Propionibacteriales > Propionibacteriaceae > Acidipropionibacterium > Acidipropionibacterium jensenii. Next base: position 8,178 of record NZ_AUDD01000043.1, read on the forward strand.
CGTCGACGCCGCCTTCGACGTCTTCTACTCCAAGAAGTGGACCTCCTCGGGTATCGCCCGGTCGGCCATCGCCCTGGCCCGCAACGTGGTGCTGGACCAGAAGGCCGTCGCCCCGGTCTGCACCGTCGCCGACGGCGTCCTGGGCTTCCACGGCGAGGTCTCGCTGTCCCTGCCGGCCATCGTCGGGGCCAACGGCGTGGAGCGTCACCTGGAGATCCCGCTGGACGACTGGGAGACCGAGCACCTCACGATCTCCGCCGAGTCGGTCCGCCGGGTCTACGACTCGGTCGCCGAGCACTGAGACCGACGGGGACGGCGTCTCTCAGGCGTCGGTCCCCGGGAAGTGGACGCCGATCTGGCGCCTGATCTCATCGAGGGTGCCCATGATCGCCACCGTCTCGTCGATCGGTTCCAGCTCGGAGTCCAGCCTGCCCTCGGCGATGTAGCGTTCGGCCGCCAGCGCCTCGTACTGCATGCCGCGGCCCTCCACCGGCGTCCGGTAGTCCTCGACCACCGTGCCGTCGGTGGCAACCACCCGGAAGCTGGTGGCGGTGTACCAGACCGGGTCGATCTCGATGCGGCCCCTGCTGCCCAGGATCACGGCGGTGTTGGACCCGGCTCCCCGCGACGAGGACAGGGTCGTCGAGACGGCCCCGGAGGCATGGGTCATCACGGTGGCCACCTCGGTGTCGGTGCCGACCTCCTGGAGACGCCCGACCGCCGAGATCGAGGTGGGCTCGCCGAGGATGTCCCAGATGAAGGAGACCGGGTAGACCCCCAGGTCCAGCAGCGCACCACCGCCCAGCTCGGGCGCGTTGAGGCGATGGGCGGGATCGGTGGACAGCGCCTGGGTGTGGTCGGCCCACACCGCCCGGATCTCACCGATGGCCCCCGAGGACACCAGCTCCCGGATGCGGATCATGTGGGGCAGGTACCGGGTCCACATCGCCTCCATCAGGAACACCCCGCGGGAGGCGGCCAGCTCCCTCAGGTCGGCGGCCTGGGCGGCGTCGAGGGTGAAGGACTTCTCCACCAGGGCGTGCTTGCCGGCCTCCAGCACCTGCCGGGTGTGCTCGGCGTGCAGGCCGTGCGGCGAGGCGACGTAGATGATGTCGACCTCTGGATCGTCCACCAGCTCCTGGTAGGAGCCGTGGACCCGCGCGATGTCGAAGGTGTCGGCGAAGGCGCGGGCGGAGTCCAGAGATCGGGAACCGACCGCGGCGACGTCCAGTCCTGCGGTGCACAGATCACGGGTGAACATGTGGGCGATGCCACCGGTGGCGAGGATTCCCCAACGAAGTCCAGTCATGCCCCGACCCTAGGTGTACTTCCCCGTGAGGTTGTGAACACGTTCTGAGGGGGTCTGGCCGCCGATACCGGTGTGGGGTCTGTGGTGATTGTAGTGATGCAACCATTCCGTGTAGGCCGCTTCGCGTTCAGTTTCACTGGTGTAGTCGCGGGCGTAGGCCCACTCGGCGGCCAGGGACCGGTTGAACCGTTCGACCTTCCCATTGGTCTGAGGCCGGTACGGCCGGGTCCACTTGTGACCGATCTTGGCGTCGTCGAGGACCTGGCTGAAGACCCGGGACCGGTAGCAGGCCCCGTTGTCGGTCATCACGGCCTTTACGGCGACCCCGATGGATTCGAAGAAGGTCAGAGCCCGGGTCATGA
>NZ_AUDD01000044.1 GCF_000425285.1 Acidipropionibacterium jensenii DSM 20535
TCCGATGCTCCGTCTTACGCGAAAGCCGGTTCGGTGACGAGGTGGGCCTCGAACTACGGTCGATCAACGGCAGCCCTGCCCGGTACCTGTCGGCCCACCGCTTCACCGTCGCGGGCGAGCACTGGAACCGTTCCGCCGCCCGCCGCAACGACCAGCCCTGTTCCACGACGAGAACAGCAAGACGACGACGCCCTTCCGGTGTCAAGGGTGCGTTAGCGTGAGTCACGAAGACCTCCGTGGTCAGGAGAGTGAGTGTGGTAACCCACATCCTGCCCGGAGGTCTTCGCTACCTCACCCGTTCACAACCTCCCGGGGAAGTACAGCTAGGCCGGCTCCGCCTCCTCCGGCGGGAAGGCCTGGTGCTCCGGTAGCGCGGGCAGCGGTGCGACGACGACGTCGTGGATCTTCCAGTCCAGACCCCGCAGCGTCTCGACCAGATCGGCGCACCGCTGCACCGAGAGCTGCCGAGGATCTGTCGGCACCACGAAGACCTCGACGTGGAACAGATGCCCCTCGTCACGGACCCGGCTTCTCACGGCGTCCACCCACGGCTGGCTTGCAGCCACGTCGTCGATCCGTCGCAGCAGCGGATGCGGGCGGGCGTCGTCGAAGGTGCGCGCCCGCCGGTCGGTGAGCCCCCCGATCGCCGAACGCAGGTTCGACACCCCGTCACGCACGATCCCCGCAGACACCACGACGGCGGCCGTGGCATCGGCCCACCACCAGCCCAGACCGACTCCCAGCACGCCGACGATGGTGGCCAGAGCCGAGGTCCAGTTGGCCCGGCTCATCGCCGCGTCCGCGTAGAGCACCTTGTCGTGCAGCGGCTCGGCGAGTTTCATCTTGAAGTGTCCGAGCACGATCGGCGAGACATTGGTGACAGCCATCACGACGACCATCAGCCAGCCGGCCCACAGCGCGTGGCCGCCGATCACCACGATGCCGATCGGCGGCCGTTCCACCGTCACCAGGCTGATCAGCGAGTCGACCGCCAGATAGCCTCCCATCGCGAGCAGCGCCGTGGCGGCGACCAGATGGGCCACGCCGATGGAGCGGTGGAAGCCGTAGGGGTGGTCGGCGCTGGGACTCCTGCGGATCCGGTGGCTGGCGACCAGGAACGCGGCCGGCGGCAGCAGGGACAGCGCATCGTCGATCCAGGCCACCTTCATCGCCTGGGACTGGCCCGAGACCACGCCCACCAGCACAGCGATCACCAGCTGAGAGGCCACTGTCAGCCATTCCAGCCGGATCGCAGCCCGCAGGGTGCGCTGGAGCGGCTCGGGGAGTTCGCGTCCGTCACCGGTGCCGCGAGAGCCGGCCGTCATCGCCGGTCCTGATGCGCCAGGAACCGTTCCAGCGAGACGAGCAGGGCATTCTCTCCCGGCCGGGTCGCCATCACCAGCTTCACGGAGTCGCCGTTCGGGCTCTGCACGGTGGCATAGGGCCTGGTGAAGGCCATCTTCTCGGTCCACGGCGAGCTCGCGGTGAGGCCGCCGATCACGACATCGAGCTGACCCCAGTCGATCTCCTCGGCCAGCACGCTCTCGGCGCCGACCCGCCACCGCACCGTGGCGCCGATGCTGGCGGCGTAACTCTCCACGAGCCGTGCCTCCGAACCGCCCACCTCGCCATCGGCGCCCACCTCGGTCCACGGCGGGTTGGCAGAGACACCCACTCGCAGGCTGCCACCGGTGGCCGCGCGCAGCGAGCCATGGGTGTCGCGGGGGTACTGGGCCCCGCAGCCGGCCCCGACCACCAGGACCACTGAGGCGAGCAGGGCGATCGCCGCTCGCTGCGCCCATCGTCGCGTCATCCTCGCCCCTCGCTACTCCATCCCCGGATCGTCGCACAGTACCGGAACTCCCGTTCACCAGGAAGTCGTCAACACCGTGCTTCACCGGCCCGATCCGCGACCTCGCGTGCGCGATAGCCAGGAAATTCACTGAGTGCCCTGCGCGGTCGATGCGCGACCTCTCACCCCTATGGGTGAGGCCGTCAGACCCTGGCCTGCGTATCCTAGTTGATATCTCGACGAGAACGTCGCGGAACAATGACCGTCCGCGTTTCGCCCGCCAGTGGCACACGACCGAGGAATTCGCGGTGGATGCCACATCTCGTGGAGTGGTTGGACCCCCAATGAGATGACATATCCCGTTGGGAGGAGAAGCACGGAGAGGAGTACACCATGGCTGACAAGAACAACTCAGGCCAGTTCGGCAATCGCTCGGACACCGAGGAGCAGGCCCGTAAGGGCGGCGAGCAGAGCACCGGAAAGTTCGGTGAGAAGAATGCAGCCGACCCCAGCGAGGCCGCTCAGCAGAGCACCGGCAGGTTCGGACAGAAGAATGCCGCCGACCCCAGCGAGGCCGGCCGGCAGGGAGCCGAGGCTCAGCCCCACGCGGCGAAGGTCGAGGGTGGCAAGCACAGCCACGACGGCAACTGATCCCTGTTAACCCTGCGTTCCAATTGCGTGCCCGGAGGTCGGGAAAGACCTTCGGGCACGCTCCTTCGAGAAAGGCCAGCACATGACTGATGAGACCCAGCTCACCTTCCAGAACCCGGTCACCCGTTACCCGTCCATCTCACCGCCCGAGCAGTCACAGCAGGAGCCCGGGCTGGACCTGCAGCTGGACCCTCCCGCCGACCGTGGCGAGCAGAGCTATCGGGGCACCGGCCGACTGGAGGGCCGCAAGGCCCTCATCACCGGCGCCGACTCCGGGATCGGGGCGGCCGTCGCCATCGCCTTCTCACGGGAGGGAGCCGATGTCGCGATCTCCTACCTGCCGGCCGAGGAGGAGGACGCGCTGCGGGTCGCCGAGCTCATCAAGGGGGCTGGAAGGCGTGCCGTCACAATCCCCGGCGACCTCGCCGAGGCCACCTTCTGCTCGGATCTGGTGGAGAAGGCGGCATCGGAGCTCGGAGGGTTGGACGCGCTGGTCAACAATGCCGGCAAACAGATCTTCGTGGAGCATCTGGAGGACCTCACCGACGACCAGCTCACCGCCACCTATGAGGTGAACATCCTGGCCCAGTTCCGTATCGCACGGGCCGCGCTGCCCCACCTGGTCCCCGGTTCCACGATCGTCAACACGACGTCGATCCAGGCCTACCAGCCGAGCTCGCACCTCCTCGACTACGCCTCCACCAAGGCGGCCATCAACAACTTCACCAAGGGGCTTGCCCAGCAGCTGGCCCCGCAGGGGATCAGGGTCAACGCAGTGGCTCCCGGCCCGATCTGGACACCGCTCCAGGTATCGGCGGGCCAGCCCACCGAGGCGCTGCCCTCCTTCGGTCAGAACACCCCCCTGGGCAGGGCCGGCCAGCCCACCGAGCTGGCACCCGCCTATGTCTTCCTCACCTCTGCCGAGTCGAGCTACGTGGTCGGCGAGACCCTCAACGTCAACGGCGGCAGCCCGACGCCCTGACCCGACGGCGGCCGACGGGGATCGCCGACCGCCCCGACCAGCCATCACCGGTTCCGCCGGAACCGCCGTCAAGGAGAGCAGATGAGACACTACGACTACCTGATCGTGGGCGGCGGGATGGCCGCGGACGCAGCTGCACGGGGCATCAGGGAGCTCGACGTCGCGGGGGCACTGGGAATCCTCAGCGCGGACATCGATCCTCCCTACGCGCGGCCGGCGCTGAGCAAGAGGCTGTGGACCGACGTGCACTTCCCCTGGCACCGCGCCCTACTGGACACCCAGCAGGCCACCGGCGCCGACCTGCAACTCCAGACCAGAGTGACACGAATTCTCCGGACTGACCAGCAAATCGTCACCGCCGCGGGCGAGACGATCGGCTACCAGCGCCTGCTGCTGGCCACCGGGCTCGTCCCCAGGACGCTGCCCGACGCCGAGTCCGGAACGGTGATCTACTACCGCAGCGCCGAGGACTACCGCCGGCTGATGAGTCTGTCGCTGTACCGTGACAGCTTCCTGGTGATCGGTGGCGGGTACATCGGCGCGGAGCTCGCCGCGGCCCTGGTCGGCCACGGCCGGCGGGTCACCCTCGTGCTGCCGGGTCAGATGCTGGGAGACACGATGTTCCCCGCCGACATCTGCCAGGAGTACCACCAGGAGTTCGCCGACGCCGGAGTCCGTCTCATCACCGGCCACCGGGTCCGCCAGGTGCGACGCAGCGGCCCCTGCGAGGACGGTCTGCAGGTGGGCGTGACAGCTGTCCTCGACGACGGCCGCGAGATCACCGCCGATGCCGCAGTGGCCGGTCTGGGAGCGGTGCCCGACCTCGACATGGCGCGCGAGGCCGGGCTGAGTGTCGACGACGGAATCATCGTCGATGCTCACCTCAGGACGTCCGACCCGTCGATCTGGGCCGCCGGCGACATCGCCCGTTACCGCGACGCCGTTCTGGGACCCACCCGGGTGGAGCACGTCGACAACGCCCAGACGATGGGCCGAGCCGCCGGGCGCGCGATGGCCGGCGACCCCGAGCCCTACGACTACACCCCGTACATCTACTCCCGGGTGCTGGGCATCGACTGGCAGGCGATCGGGAAGCTGGACCCCTCCCTGGAGACTCTCACGACCACAATGCGCGACGGCGGACGCGTCGTCGCCTACATTCGTGACGGCCGGACGGTCGGGGTGCTGCTGTGGCAGATCGCCGACGGACTCGACGCCGCCAGATCGTTGCTGACTCGACGGATCGAGAGTCCGGCCGACCTGGAGTCTGCTGTCCGGCGGTGAGGCCGCCGGACAGCGGCGCTGTGCCCGGTCGGTCCCGGGCTCAGCGCCTGGAGATGACCTGCTCGGCGGCACGCCGCCCGGTGCGCAGCGCTCCCTCGGTGGTGGAGTTGACGAAGAGGTACTCCCCGGCCAGATGCAGCCCTTCCACATCGTCGAGATGACCTCGCAGATCGGTCATCGCCTCGAGCTGTTCCGGTGACTGCTGGCACAGCGCCCGGTCCCAGCGGATCACGTCGGTGAATGCCGGTTCGTCGGGGAACTCCGGGAAGAATCGCTGCATCTCGGAGATCACGGCCCGCCGGCGGGTCGGCTCGTCCATGGCGACCAGGGTGTCGTCGTGCCAACCGGCGGTGAAGGCGTGCATCAGACCGCTGCCCCGCGGGCCGCGCTGCCCGAAGGCACCGCAGTTCTCGTCGAAGGCCCGGACCAGGATGGAGTCCTCGCTCTCGGGAATCATCAGCGAGACGAAGTCGTCGGGCACGACTCGGCGCTCGAGCCCGAATACGTAGTTGTAGGTGGAGGTGTAACTACACGCCGACAGGTCATCGGCCATCCGCCCGGGCAGCGCAGGGATGATCCTTCGTGCCACCTGGGCATCGGTGGCGCAGATGACGGCGCTCGCCGCAACGACTCCTTCGGGAGTGCGTACACCCGTGACAGCCCCGTTCTCCACCACGATCTCCTCCACCGGCGTCGAGAGCCGTACGTGGTCCTGCACCCGATCGTGGAGCGCATCGGTGATCGACGCCATGCCGCCCTCAAGGGTTCGCATGCCTCTCATCAGTGCCAGGGTGGCCAGTGGCAGGGCGATGCTGACATCGGTGGTGCGACCGAGCACCATCGTCGCCAGGAAGGGCCCGAGGATCCGGTCGGTGAACTCCGGGCCGCCGTGTCGTCGGCCGAACTGCGCCGTGGTGGTGGCTTGGAGACGTGAGAGCCAACTGAGGTCGTACTTGCGCGAGGCGGGCCCGGCCTTCACCAGGTGGGGCAGCACGGTCGCCCCGAAGCGGATCGCCTGGAGGTAGACCGAGAGCGGTAACGCACCTCGCAGGAAGTGCCACAGCTGGGCCGGGCGCATTCCGCGTCCCAGGGTGAGGTACCAGGTGCGCTGACCGTCCCACATCCCGAAGCACTGGGTGCGGACCTTGCGGACCTCGTCGAGGATCCCGAGTTCACGCAGATACTGGCCGGTGGTCTCCCACTGCGGCTCGGTCATCGTCGCGCCGATGGCCCAGGTGGAACTGCCGTTCGTGCGATTCCCGACCCGGCCACCGACCCGGTCACCGGCTTCCAGCAGCACGTAATCGAGCCCGGCTCGTTGCAGGGTGTCTGCGGCCGACAGGCCGGCGCATCCGCCGCCCACCACGACGATCTTCTCGGAACTGGTCATTGCGCGAGGTCCGGCTGCGATCGGTACTGCGCCGCCGACCTCACCATGCCGTGCCGCGAGCCCCACACGATGGCCTGGCTCCTGCGGCCGACCCCGATCTTGCGATACGCATTGCGAATATAGGTCTTCACGGAATTGATGGTGAGGTAGCAGATCGAGGCGATCTCGTCGTTGGTGGCGCCCTCGCAGATCAGCGCGAGCATCTGTGCCTCCCGAGCCGACAGCTCGGGCCCCTCTTCCTGCGATCGGAATACAGGCTCAGTAATGGTGGCCATGGCTCGTTCCTCTCTGTATCGACTCACTGAACGGATCGCCCAACTTCTCCGACGCTACCCTTGGGTGCCGCAAACTCAACGCGGCGGAGAATTCCCTCGATGGAATTCGTGATGGAACAGCGGTGACAACCCCGTGGCAATGCTCTTGGGTGGCACCCTGTGCCGTCGTGTGAATGTCCTCGGATCAATCGCCCGCGTCCCCCGTGCGGGTTCACGCGGCCCAGGCTACAACCAGCCGATCACCGACCGGGACCGCCACGGCCGGGTACCCGGCCGTGGCGACGGCATCATCCGATCGGCGCGCCCGAACGTCGCACTGCGATGAGGGGACACTCGAAGGGATCCTGATGGCCCAGCCCCACGCTGTCGATGTAGGCGGTGACGCTCCGCAGCGCCTCGGCCAGACCGGTCCTGGTGTAGCGCACGTCGTGCTCATCGCAGAACCTCTTGATGACCTGTGCCGCCCTGCGCAGATTGGGACGGGCCATCGAGGGGAACAGGTGGTGCTCGATCTGATAGTTGAGACCACCCATCAGAAAAGCCGCGAGTCGGCCCCCGCGAATATCACGGGCGGTGAGAGTCTGACGCCGGAAGAAATCGAGTTTCACGTCCTTCGGGACGAGCGGCATCCCCATATGATTGACGGCGAAGACGGTGCCGAGATAGAACCCGAACACCGCGAGTTGGAGCCCGAGGAATGCCAGTGCGCGGCCCGGTGAGAGGACCAGGAACACCAGGCCGGTGAAGCCGACGAGGCGAACCAGGATCATGCTGATCTCCACGCTGCGGTGCTGGACGGGGCCACGGCCGAACAACCGCTTGAGGCTCTGCACATGGAGGATGAGCCCCTGGAACAGCAGGAATGGGGTGAAGCCGACACTCTGATGAGCCAGGACCCACCTCGCCACCGCGCTGCGGCTGCGCAGGGCCCGCAGCGAGTCGGTCCGGACCACCGGAATCTGGATGTCCGGGTCGTGGCCGACGCGATTGGGGTTGCCGTGGTGGCGATTGTGCTTGTTGTTCCACCAGCCGACGCTCATGCCGACGTACAGATTGCTGATCACCAGGCTGGCCCAGTTGTTCCACCTCCCGGACTGGAAGATCTGCCGGTGGGCCGCGTCATGGCCGAGGAAGGCGATCTGGGTGAAGACCAGGGCGAAGACCGCCGCCGTGCACAGCTGCCACCACGAGTTGCCGATCTGGATGAACACTGCCACGAGTCCGCTGAGCACGACCGTGAGCAGCGCGAATCGCACCCAGTAGTACCCGCGTCGGCGGCCCATCAGGCCCGCCTCCTGCATCTGGGAGCTCAACTGGGAGAACTCCGTCGTGGCCCGTTGCCGACGGGCCTTTCCGGGGACTCGGCCGGTGCGGTGCGACCCGCCGTCGCGGGGCCCAGCACGGCCATTCCCAATATTCTTGACATCCTCAACAGGATGAATTCCGGAAACCGCAAGTGGAGTGTCTGACATGGGACCTCTCCTTCGAAAGTGAAGCGAAGGTCGCCAGTCCTGACCACCTCTATTTATTTTACGTCGCCATCCCATCGCCCAAGATGTGTCATATTAAGAACTTCGTAAGTAATCCCCGGCTCCGGATCCGGGACCCTCCCGGTTGGCACGGCCGGTTCAGCCCAGCGGTACAATCCCTCCAGAATCGGGGCGTGCGAACTGACCGCTCCCGGGGCTGAATCCTCGCCCCGGCAGTCGCGCAGCGGTGATGGCCGGTCCTCCTCGGGGGCCGCCGACGGCCGACAGCACTCCCGACACCCGCCATCACCGGCGCACCGCCGGCAACCGCAAGGAGATCTCAGCAATGAGCGCCCAGGTACTCATCTCGGTCGCCGTGGCCAACGACTACCCGGTCATTGCGCACGGTCTGGCCGAGATGCTCGGAAGGGACCACCGATTCCAGGTCGTCGAGTCGCTCTCCCTGGCGACCCCCTCGTCGCCGGTCGACATCGTCCTGTTCGACGCCTTCGCCAGGCGGGATGACGATTCCGAGCTGGGGGCTCTGCTGCGAGACCCTAAGTGCGGCAAGATCGTGGTCTACAGCGGAAATCTGGACCCCGAGAGAGTGAGCCTCACCTTCCGGATGGGGGTCTGCGGGTACCTCTCCAAGGCCTTGGACGACCGTCAGCTCGGCGATGCGCTGGTCCGGATCCATCAGGGCGAGCGGGTGATGGAACTGGAACCCACCGGCAGCGACACCCAGTATCACGCCTGGCCAGGCCAGAGTTACGGACTGTCGGCCCGTGAGGCCGAGATGCTGGCCCTGATCTGCCAGGGGGCCACCAATGAGGACATCGCCACGTCCTGCTATCTGACGATCAACTCGGTGAAGACCTACATCCGCAACGCCTACCGCAAGATCGGCGTCTCACGGCGTAGCCAGGCGATCCTGTGGGGGGTCGGACATGGCATGTCACCGACAACCACCTCCAGTTCCGAGCAGACCACCGGCTGACGCCGCTCTCGGTCAGCCGTCGCGGACCTGCCTAGGTGTACTTCCCCGTGACGTTGTGAACGCGGGCTGAGGGAGTCTGGCCGCCGATCCCGGTGTGGGGTCTGTGGTGATTGTAGTGATGGAGCCAGGTCTCGTAGGCTGCGGCGCGCTCGGCTTCGCTGGCGTAGGGCTTCGCGTAGGCCCACTCGACGGCGAGGGTCCGGTTGAACCGCTCGACCTTGCCGTTGGTCTGCGGCCGGTATGGCCGGGTCCACTTGTGCTTCACCTCGTCGCCGAGCGCGTCAGCGAAGGCGCCTGACCGGTAGCAGGAACCGTTGTCGGTCATCACCGCGGTGACTGTGACGCCCA
>NZ_AUDD01000045.1 GCF_000425285.1 Acidipropionibacterium jensenii DSM 20535
CACGTGGTCTCCCTTCGCAGCCGCAGCGCCGGCACCACTGGTCGGGCTCGACCACCTGGCAGGCCAATACGGCACGATCCGGCTCGAGTCGCTGCCCGGTGACAACGAGGCCGAGTTCGTCGAGGCGGCAGAAGGCAGTCAGGTCGGGGCTGGCGAACGCATCAGCGCGCCCGCCGACGGTAGCGTCGTGCACGTCGAGGTCTTTCGGGCTGAGTGTGTAGGAGCTCTCATCCTCGGGAGACCTCGACCCCTATCCGGCCACCGACGCGCCGGCCCGCCGCGCGACGTGCGCTACACCCTCATCTGGGAAGAGCCGGAAACGTGACACGGAGACGCCAAGCGCCGGCTCGGGAAAGAGATCACCGAAGACGATCCTCAAGGAGGTGACGCATCCGGCGCTGATCCCCGGGATCGGGGTCGAGGACACGCCGCGCGTGTTCAGTACCAACTGGGCTGTCTTCGGGATCGCCGGTGTCCTCGTCCTCGGAGTCGTCGTCTGGGGCTTCCTCGCCCCCGACAGCATCAGCGCCGCGGGAGCGGCGTCTCTGGGCTGGGTGACCGACAACTTCGGCTGGCTGTTCTCACTGCTCGCGATCGCGACCATCGGGTTCATGTTCGTCGTCGGCTACGGCCGGACCGGCGGCATTCGCCTCGGCGCCGACGACGAGTCGCCGGAGTTCTCCACGGTGTCGTGGATCGCGATGCTGTTCTCCGCCGGCATGGGCATCGGCCTGCTGTTCTGGGGCCCCGCCGAGCCACTGGCCTACTTCACCGACGTGCCGCCGGGCTTCACGGCGGAACCGGGCAGCAGAGATGCGATGCTCGACGCGCTCGCGCAGTCGATCCTGCACTGGGGCCCGATGGCGTGGGCGTTCTACGCGCTCGTCGGCGGCGCGATCGCCTACGCCGCCTACCGCAGGGGACGGGCGCCGCTGATCTCGGCGATCTTCCGCCCCATCTTCGGAGAGCGCACCGAGGGATGGATCGGCGCGGTCATCGACGTGTTCGCGATCATCGTCACCCTGTTCGGCACCGGCGTCACCCTCGGGATGGGCACCCTGCAGATCGCCAGCGGCGTCGAGGTCGTCACCGGCATCGGCCCCCTCGGCAACGCGGGGCTCATCGTCATCATCACGATCCTCACCGCCGCGTTCGTGGTCTCCGCCGTCTCCGGTATCAAGCGCGGCATCCGTGCCCTGTCGAACATCAACATGGTCATCGCCGCGGTCATCGGGGTGTTCATCTTCATCGCCGGCCCGACCCTGTTCCTGCTGAACATGATCCCCGCCAGCGTCTCCGCGTTCTTCGGCGAGCTATGGACCATGCTCCTGCGCAACCCCGCCCAGGGCAACGACGCCGCCGCGTTCATGGCCAGCTGGACCAACTACTACTGGGCCTGGTGGATCTCCTGGACACCGTTCGTGGGCATGTTCATCGCGAAGATCTCCCGCGGCCGCACCCTGCGCGAGTTCGTGACCGTCGTCATCGTCGTCCCCTCGATCGTGTGCATCGTGTGGTTCGGGATCATGGGCGGCACGACCATGCTCTTCGAGTCCCAGGGGAGCGGGATCGCGGATGCCGGATCCCCGGAGGCGATCCTGTTCGCCGTGTTCGGCGCGCTGCCGTTCGGGGTGGTCCTGTCCGTGCTGGCGATGATCTCCATCATCCTGTTCTTCGTCACCTCCGCGGACTCGGCCGCGATCGTGATGGGGTCGATGAGTCAGCGCGGCAAGCCCGAGCCGTCGACGTGGGTGACGATCACCTGGGGCGTTCTCCTCGGCGCCGCAGCCCTCGCGCTGCTCCTCGCGGGAGGGTAGACCGCGCTGTCCGGGTTGCAGTCGATCATGGTCGTCTCGGCGCTGCCGTTCGCGATCATCGTGATCGGGATCATGATCTCCTGGGCCAAGGAACTGCGCACCGACCCCTACATACTCCGCTACCGGTACGCGCGTGCCGCGATCGCGCAGGGCGTCCGGCGCGGCATCGCCGAGCACGGTGACGACTTCGTCTTCGAAGCCGCCGAGGTCGCCGCCGACGAAGGCGCCGGAGCGGGCATCGACACCGACGATCCCGCCCTCACCGAATGGTACGAGACCGCGACCGGACAGATCCCGATCGTCACCGCCCAGGACGTCACCCGCACGCTCGAACCGGGACGCATCCAACCCAAGGGCCCGGGGGACCCCACCCACACCGCCTCCGGAGACGCCTCGCTGACGGTCGGCGAAGAGCGGCGAGCCTCTCGACGAGAAACCCGAGAGAAGATCAGCGACACCGAGAAGGGCGACTGAGCATCGGTCGCCTGCGCGCGCACGGTCCCGAGCAGGTCAGCGTGCGGCGATCTCGGCTGCCGTGTCGAGGAGATCGTAGAGATCCGAACCGTCCAGCCCACGCCGCGGTCGACGAGATGCGAACGATCGGGGAGTGTCTTCTGCGCCACATCGATGAGGACGATCTGCTCGGCAGGGTCCGGAATATGCCGCAGCCCGAAGACGCCAAGGACACTCACCGACGCGGGGCCGTCGCCCCGTTGCTCTCCCGCTGCCCGCGAGCCGACCACGTTATCCGGTTCCGGAAGCTGCGCGAAGGTCGTCTCATAGAGCTCCACGACGGGAGCCTGATTCAACGCCGTGTCGCCGTGCACATGCCCGATGGCATAGACATCCCCGGTACGGATGGCGAGGAGGTCGCCGGGCCGGGTGAAGGTGATCGTCTCGCGCGTCGGAGGGCGGCGCGTCAGGGCAACGGGGGCGGAACGAAGCAGCGCAGCGACGTCCGCCGACTGACGCTCGAAGACGTCACTGAGCCAGACCCGGGCGTTCAGCTCGGCGATTCCGGAGACTGCGCGCTCTGTCAGCTCCGGGTCGATCAGCCCCACCTGGTGCAGGCAGGTGGCGAGTGCCAGGGCGACCTGATGGCCGAGCATCCGGTCCGAATCGGAGTGGTCGGCATCGAGCAGTCCCGACCATCGGCGGATCAGGCGCGGGACGACGTCCTCATAGCGTGCTCCCCGATGCCCGGCGTGCTTGGCGTAGATGAAGCTCGTGCCCGCGAGACGGGCGACCTCGTCCTCCACGGTCGCGGGGATCTGGCCGATCGCGAGCTTGTCCAGGATCTGCTTATGTCGCACGCCGACAACGATACGACGGGACGAGGAGGGACTAGCCAACGGCGACGGCCCGGCGCGCCTGCCGGCGCGCGGCTGTCGAGTTGTCACGTAAGGTGGATTCCGGCGCGCCTGCCGGCGCGCGGCTGTCGAGTTGTCACGTAAGGTGGATTCCGGCGCGTCGGGAAGTCTGGTCGACATCGACGCCGGCGACACCCGCCGGCGGTGTGACCAGAGGAGACCCATGACGCCAGTGACCCGTGTTCGTGACGCCCGCCGCCGTGTGCGGCGATGGGTGACGCTCGAGACCACCAGCGGATTCCTGCTGCTGGCCGCGGCCGCACTCGCTCTCCTCTGGGCCAACTCGCCGTGGCATGACACTTACACTGCGTTGTCGGAGATCACCCTCGGTCCCGCCGTTCTTCATCTCGACCTCTCGTTGTCGAGTTGGGCGGCCGACGGTTTGTTGGCGGTGTTCTTCTTCGTCGTCGGCGTCGAACTCAAGCACGAACTCGTCGCCGGAAGCCTCCGCCGTCCGCGGGAGGCGGCCGTTCCCGTCCTGGCCGCGGTGGGTGGGATGATCCTGCCGGCCGTGTTCTTCGTGAGCGTGATCCTCGTCTCCGGGGATCGGGAGGCCCTGCACGGGTGGGCGATCCCGACCGCGACCGACATCGCGTTCGCTCTCGCCGTGCTGGCGATCTTCGGCCGCGGGCTGCCGCGGGCGCTGCGAACTTTCCTGCTCACGCTGGCCGTGGTCGACGATCTGCTGGCGATCGTGGTGATCGCGGTGTTCTACACGACCGGGATCGACATCATCGCCCTGGCGTGCGCTCTCGGCCTCGTGGTCCTCTTCGGGGTCATGGTGCGCATGCGGCGCCCGCAGTGGTGGCTTCTCGTCCCGCTCGCTCTGGCCGCATGGGGGTTCATGCACGCATCCGGCGTGCACGCGACCATCGCCGGAGTCCTGCTCGGCTTCACCGTTCCTGCCCGGATCATCCACGGCGAGCCGGAGCCGCGAACCCACCGGCTCGATGACGCGATCCGCCCGTTCTCCTCCGGCATCGCCCTGCCCGTGTTCGCGTTCTTCTCCGCCGGTGTGTCTCTGATCGACGGCGAGGGGCCCGCGGCAATCCTCGGCCAGCCGGTCGTGCTCGCCATCGTCGCCGGGCTCGTGCTCGGAAAGCTCCTCGGCGTGCTGGGCATGACCGCGCTGGTCGCCAAGCTCACCCCGTTGCGACTGCCCGACGCGATCGGCATCCGTGATCTCCTCCCCGTGGGGCTTCTGACGGGAATCGGATTCACCGTGTCCCTGTTGATCGCCGAGCTGTCGTTCCCCGACACCGAACACACCGACGGTGCGAAGATCGCGATCCTGATCGGCACCCTCATCGCCGCGATCTCCGCCGCGATGATGCTGCGATGGGACGCCCGCAAAGCACGCAACGCGGACATGAACGAGGACGGGCAGCCGGACCGGGATATCGCCCGCATCGGAGACGACGATGCCTAACGCGTCCTCGGCTCCTCGCCACGGCCGGGTCCTGCTGGCCACGGCCGGGAGCCGAGGGGACGTCGAGCCGTTCTTCGGCCTCGCCGCGGTGCTGCAGGAGGGCAGGGCACGAGGTCCGCGTCGCAGCGCCCGACGATCCGATCCCCGGTGAGGGCATCGACGTCGCCAGCCTCGGCGTGAGCTTCCGGCGACTGGCCAGCATGACGCAGGAATCGCGCAACGGTCTCCGCGCCTTTCGTGAACAGATCCGGCCCGCGATGAGCATCATGCTCGCACGGGTCGTGGACACCGCCATGTCCTGGCAGCCGGACATCATCGTCTTCCATCCCAAGCTGCTCACCGTCCCGGTCGTCGCCGAGCGCCTCGGCATCCCCGCTCTCGACGTCGGGTTCACGCCCGTACTCAGCCCCACGCGCGAGTTTCCCGCTCCCGGTGTGGCGAGTCGCTCTCTCGGTGCGGTCGGCAACCGGCTGAGCTATCGCGCCGTCACACTGGGGGAGCGGTTGTTCGCCGCGGACATCCGCGCGGCGAGACGCAGACTCGGCCTTCCCTCTTCGCGCCGGGTCGCGTCGCCGGCCGGATCACTGATCGCCGTGTCGCCCACGCTGCTGCCACGCCCGGCGGACTGGCCCTCGACGACGCACCTCACCGGCGACTGGCCTGCGCCCCCTGCGCCCTCGGCACTCTCGCCTGCCGTCCGGGAGTTCCTCTCAGACCCCGCGCCGTTCGTGTATGCCGGGTTCGGGTCCATGCACGGCGGAGACGCCGTCTCCCGGGCCGAAGCCATCGTCGAAAGCGTACGGGCAGCCGGCCTCCGCCTCCTGCTCGCCACCGGTTGGGGAGGTCTCGAACCGCCACATCGATGCCTGCGACCCGATGTGCTGATCGCCGAGAGCGTGCCGCACGAGCATGTGCTCGGGGCGGCTACAGTCGCGATCCATCACGGCGGTGCGGGCACCGTGCACGCAACGGCCAGGGCCGGGACGCCGTCGATCATCGTTCCCTTCCTCGCCGACCAACCATTCTGGGCCCGCCGACTCCAGCACGCCGGACTCACCGGACCGGCGCTGCACCGAAATCACCTCACCCCCGACCGCGTGAAAGGTGCGATCGCTGACGCCGTCGACCGGACACCGCAAGCTCAAGCCGCGGCGGAAGCCATGCTGCGCGAAGACGGACCCGCCGCGGCGACCGCACTGATCGCCCAAACACTGACGAGCGTGCACACATCATGACCTCACGCATCCTCCTTGCCGGAGACCTCACGCTCCCTGAACTGACAGAGGAAGACCACTCGGCACCGGAGCCCGGGATCAGAACAGTCGTCTGGGGATGCGACCTCACCGGCATCACGAACCGACGGGCTTCCCGGGCGCGGCTCAGACAAGCCGGCCTCGACGCGCTGAACGCCTGCCGGCACACCCCCGGCGCGCGCCACATCGTCCTCGTATATTCCGCGGAACCCAACGTGAGACCCTCTCTCCACCGGGTCGCCTCAGCCGTAGCGACCAGGCTGCACACCGAGCTTGAACGACGAACCGGCCGCGACCTCGACGCTATCGCGGCTCATCCGAATCCAGGGTGTAGTCGGGGTCTGAACCCGCCGGTCTCGAGCAGGGATCTGGCGATGTAGTTGGTCAGGTTGCGGAACCCCAGCGCCGAGCCGCGCAGGTGCTCGAGCCTGCCGTTGAATCTCCTATGTCTGTCAAGCAGAGCTTGGGGTGCAGTTGGCTGCGGCCGTGTTGAGTTTTCGGTAGATGTTTCGAGCGAGGTAGCGCTTGAGACAGCGGCGGATCTCTCGGGGTGTTCGTCCTTCGGCGCTGCGGCGTTCGACGTAGGCGCGGGTGCGGGGATCCATGCGCATGCGT
>NZ_AUDD01000046.1 GCF_000425285.1 Acidipropionibacterium jensenii DSM 20535
CAACCGCTCTCGGCCTTCTGATGGTGACCGCAGCCGCAGGACTCGCCCTCACCGTGTGAGGCGTGCTTCTCGGCGGCATCGGCGGAGTGCTGATGGCCCTCATGCCCACCGCAGCCGCAACCGCTCTCGGCAGAGTCTGCGTGGTGGTGACCGCCGCAGCCGCACTCGCCGCCCGGGTGACCGGCGGTGTCCAGGCTGGTGGCCGCGGCGACGGTGTAGTCGCCGGCCTCGTCCACGGCGGCCTTGATCGTGTCGAGGTCGATCGGGGCCTCGGAGGTGACGTCCATCGAGTTGGAGGCCAGCGAGACCTGCACCTTCGAGACGCCGTCGATGGCCGAGACCTCCTCGGTGATGGCGTTGACGCAGTGCTCGCAGGTCATGCCGTTGATGGTGTATGTCTTCTGCATTGATGTCCTCCTGGGACGATGTCTGGACAGTTGGTGGGTGACGCTGGGTCCGGTCGGTCAGGACCGGACGAGTCGTGCGATGGCCTGGTTGGCCTCGGCGATCTTGGCCTCGGACTCCTGGCCTCCGGCACGTGCGGCCCTGACGACGCAGTGGTCCATGTGCTCGGAGAGGAGTTCCAGGGAGACCGACTTGAGCGCCGAGTTGACGGCTGCGATCTGGGTGAGGATGTCGATGCAGTACTTCTCCTCGTCGACCATCCGTTCCAGACCCCTCACCTGGCCCTCGATGCGGCGGAGTCGGCGCAGATGCGCCTCCTTGTGTTCCAGGTAGCCGTGCTGCGGGTGCTGCAGATCCGAGGGATCGCAGCAGGTCTCGTGCTCGTCCATCTCCCACCTCCACACCGGACTATACCCACAGGGGGTATCCGATTCAATGGCCCCCGACCGCCCCACAGATCGCCGAGTCCGCTTCCACAAGCCCATTCAGCAGTTGTGGACAACTCATCCCCACGGCAGAACGCGGGGACTCTACCACCGATCGATCCACAGCCCGTCGGCCCAGGTCCCGACTCGCCGGGCGCCGAAAAATCGCCCTCCAAGATTCAGCACACCCACCATCGCCCCTTGTCAGAGCCTGGTCTCCGGCGTGTCGTCAACACCTCGGCGGAACTTGTGCCCAGCTCGGCCCGGGATATCCCCAGGCTTGGGAGAGCTGTCCACCGGTTGTCCACAGACCCTGTGGACAACTCCCTGGACCGCCCGTCTCCCCGCCCTGCACGCGGGCCGATCACGGCCTGGAACCCCGGGTCGCTTCCCCCGGCCTTGGCCGGCATGAAAGACTCAGAGTTTGTACTCTGCCCACAGCCAGGGCATGCGGTGAGGAGTTCAGATGTCACAGCCTGCGGACCAGGGCCCGGGAACCATCAATATCGACCGGACGCCGCCGCAGGACCTGGAGGCCGAGCAGAGCGTCCTCGGCGCGATGCTGATGAGCAAGGAGGCCATCGCCGACGCCGTCGAGGCTCTCAAGCCCCGCGACTTCTACCGTCCGGCCAATGAGCTGGTCTTCAATGCGATCCTCGAGCTCTACGGACGCGGCGAACCGGCCGATCCGGTGACGGTCGCCGACGAGCTCTCGCGGCACGGCGATCTGGAGCAGGCGGGTGGTCACATCTACCTCGCCGATCTGCTGGCCAGCGTCTCGGTGGCCGCCAATGCCTCCTACTACGCCGCCATCGTGCGCGACAAGGCCGTGCTGCGGCGTCTCGTGGAGGCGTCACTGAAGATCTCACAGATGGGGTACCAGGCTCAGGGCGAGGTGGCCGACATCGTCGACGCCGCCCAGCAGACCCTCTACCAGGTCACCGAGGGCAAGACGAGCGAGGACTACCACCCGCTGTCCGAACTCTTCGAGTCCACCTTCGACGAGATGGAGGCCATCGAGGCCCGCGGCGACTCGATGTCGGGAATCCCCACCGGGTTCACCGACCTGGACGATCTCACCAACGGCTTCCAGCCGGGCCAGATGATCATCGTGGCGGCCCGACCCGCGATGGGCAAGTCCACCCTGGCCCTGGACTTCGCCCGGGCGGCGTCCATCAAGCACGGCCTCACCTCGGCGATCTTCTCCCTGGAGATGGGCCACTCCGAGATCGTGATGAAACTGCTGGCCGCCGAGGCCGGGGTCGAGCTGTCGCGGATCCGCGGCGGCAAGCTCAACGAGGAGGACTGGCAGAAGCTGGTCGCCAAGACCACCAAGATCTCCTCGGCGCCGCTGTTCATCGACGACTCCCCGAACCTCACGATGATGGAGATCCGGGCCAAGGCGCGCCGCCTCAAGGAGCAGCACGACCTGAAACTCGTCGTCATCGACTACATGCAGCTGATGACCTCGGGCAAGAAGGTGGAGTCCCGACAGCTCGAGGTCTCCGAGTTCTCCCGCCAGATCAAACTGCTGGCCAAGGAACTCTCGATCCCGGTGATCGCGTTGTCCCAGCTCAACCGAGGTCCCGAGCAGCGCACCGACAAGCGGCCGATGATGAGCGATCTGCGTGAGTCCGGATCCCTGGAGCAGGACGCCGACATCGTCATCCTGCTCCACCGCGAGGACGTCTACGACAAGGAGAGCCGGGCCGGCGAGGCGGACTTCATCGTCGCCAAGCACCGCAACGGCCCGACGGCCACCATCCACACGGCATTCCAGGGACACCTGTCCCGGTTCGTCGAGATGCAGAACAAGTAGGCACCGGCGCGATCCCGACGGGACCAGCGCACCCGACCCTCGGGGCGGCCCCGGTCGACCGATCCCGTGACCGACAGACCGGCTGGATGACCGACCCCGACCGACCCCGACCCCGTGACCGACAAGACCAGGCAGGAAAGAAGGCCCATGGACCATCACCCCGACGACCCGGTGGCGTCCCACCCGATGCAGCCGCTGCGCCGCTCGATGAAACTCCACCACTGGCTCAACAACGACACCTACGCGGCCATCGCACTGGCCGCGGCGACCGTCGTCGCCCTGGTGTGGGCCAACATCGGGGGCAGCTACCACGCCTTCTGGCACACCCACTTCGGGTTCATCCTCGGCGGCACCGACTTCGAGCTCAGCATCTACGAGTGGGTCGACGAGGGGGTGATGGCGCTCTTCTTCTTCATGGTCGGTCTGGACGTCCGGCGCGACCTCACCCTCGGCGAACTGCGCTCCAAGCGCCGCGCGATGCTGCCGCTGGCCGCCGCCCTGGGCGGACTGGTCGTCCCGGCGGCGCTGTTCCTGCTGGTCGCCGGGAACTCCGGGCACACCAGCGCCTGGGGCACCGTGATCTCCACCGACACCGCCTTCGCGGTCGGCATGCTCGCCATCGTCGCCCCCCGCAACGCACCGCGGCTGCGATCCTTCCTGCTGGCCCTGGCGGTCATCGACGACATCGCCGCCCTGACAGTCATCGCGGTCTTCTACACCAGCCACCTCAATCTGGTCGCCCTGATGCTGGCCGGAATCGGCCTGCTCGGCGTCTGGGGCCTGGAACGGCTCAATGTCTGGCGGGTCGGCCCCTACGTCCCGCTGGCGATCTGGACCTGGGGGTGCTTCTTCGCCTCCGGGGTGCACGCCACCCTGGCCGGGGTGCTCATCGCCCTGCTGATGCCGGTCTACCCGCCGCGGCGCAAGGACCTCCAGTTCGCCTCCCAGATCTTCGACCAGTTCCGCCAGGCTCCTCAGCCCGACATGGCCCAGCGGGCCCGCGAGGCAGTGATCTTCTCGGTGCCGATGAACCAGCGGCTCTCCGCGGCGATCGCCCCCTACGTCAACTACCTGGTCGTGCCGCTGTTCGCCCTGGCCAATGCCGGCGTCTCGCTGTCGGGCGACAGCCTCACCAAGGCCTTCACCTCCTCCCTCACCTGGGGGATCATCGCCGGCCTGGTGGTCGGCAAGGCGGCGGGCATCGCCGGCGCCTCCCTGCTGGTGCTCAAGCTGTCCCCCGGCTCACGCCTGCCGGGCCTGGACGGGCCGCGGCTGGCCGGGGTCGGCGCGCTGTCCGGGATGGGCTTCACCATCTCCCTGCTGGTGGTCGGAATGGCCGTCGAGGATCCGGTGGCCGCCGACCAGGCGAGGGTCGGCGTCATCGTCGCCTCGATGCTGGCGCTGCTGCTGTCCTGGCTGATCTTCCGGCTGAGCCGGCAATTCAAGCCGCTCCCCCGGCCCGCCGGCGAACGGCTGGAGCGTCCGGTCGACGCCGAGGACGACCACATCCGGGGCCCGGTGGACGCGCCGGTCACCCTGGTCGTCTACTCCCCGATGAACTACGACTACCGGCGTCGGACCGCCGTCGCGCTGAGGCAGACGCGCACCGCCCTGGGTGACTCGATCCGGATCGTCTACCGCCACCACGCCGTCGAGGGATCCGAGATCACCGGCGCCCTGGCGCTGGAGGCCGCCGCCGAGCAGGGACGGTTCTGGGAGATGCACGACGCCCTGGTCGCCTCGCGCAACAGCCTGGACACCGACGCCGTGAACTCCATCGCCGCCCGGATCGGGCTGGACACCAAGAGATTCGAGACCCGGATCAGTCACCAGGACGACTGGGAGCGGGTCGAGAACGACAACCTCGACCTGGAGAACGCCGAGACCCACGACACCACGCTCATCTACCTCAACGGCTCCCGGGTCGACGGGCCGCTGCACTCGATGGCTCTCACCGCGATAGCCCACGCCCAGCTGTGAGGTCGTGGTTCCCGGTGGGTCTCAGCTGGGCCCCGGCGGGTCTCAGCTGGTCGGGGTCGGAAGATCTCCGGTGCACTGGACGGCAGCATCTCCCCAGATCATGTAGACCGATTCACTGCTCTGCTCGGACTCCAGCCACTGGGTGCGGATCGTGACCCGCAGCGCATTGGTGATGTTCAGGTCCACCGGGACGGAGGCCCCGTAGGCGATCTTCTTGGTGAGGACCGCCTTGCCGTCCACCAGGATGCTGGCGACGGCCGGCGTGGTGTCGGTCTGCTGATCATCCAGTCCAAGGGTGGCGGTCATCCTCGTGCACCGCCGGGCCAGCAGGTAGTCCACCTCACTGGGGTCGCTGTAGCGACCGATCGTGGTGCGGACCGAGTTGGCGAGCAGCTTGCCGTTCACCTCATAGGCCCCCGAGTCAAGGGTCCCGCTCACCGGGGTGAGGTCGTGGAGGTAGACGGCGCCGAACCCACCGGGCTGCGCCGAGGAACTGGCATCGGTGCTCGCGTCGGGGGAGGCCGTGACGCCGGCAGCGTCGGTGGAGCCGGTATCGGTGGGCGTCGGAGACTCCGAGGACGGGGATGAGGCGACGGCACTCACCGTGGCGGTGGCGGTGACAGTGGTCTGGGCCGGAGGACTGGCCGTGCTCCGACTCCCCATGCAGCCCGAGGCGAGGGCCAGCACCGCGAGGCCGGTCACCCCCATCACCGCAGCACGACCCGCACGACGCGAGCGAGCCGGCCGACGATCATCCGTGGCATCCACCATCATGGCGTCTCCTTCATCTCCGCACTGATCACCCGACACACCTGATCCGTCATCACGCTACGGCAGAATGTGCGTCCGGGACCGGGGGATTCTCGTCTGAATAGCCCGCGCATGTCCCCCGATCATGGGACATGCCAGCGGTGAGCGCCTCCACAGGAGGGCCGGTGACAATCCATTCCCACAACGGCCGGTACGCGATGTCCCCCACCTGCGGTACATATCCTCCGATGTCCCATGAATGGGTCACATCAACAGCGTCGACGACGACGCCCGCGATGGCTAGTTTGTGGGCTCTTCAGGATCCAGGGTGTAGTTGTGGCTTGACTGTGTGTGGATCGGTTGTCACTTCGCTGTGAGGACGGGGTGCGTGGGGGAGGGCCCTGCGGAAGGATCGGAGTGTTCAAGTCCCGTTCCTGCACCACAACGCCCTCATGTCTCACGTTACCTTCACCGCCCCTGACCTGACCACGTTCTGCTGTCTCGATGAGCTGGGCCTGGAGGTGGTCGGCCAGCACATCACCGCCGAGCGGGCCGTGGTGGCCTGCCGGGTGGTCGAGGCTGACGACTGGTGCCGGCGGTGCGG
>NZ_AUDD01000047.1 GCF_000425285.1 Acidipropionibacterium jensenii DSM 20535
CCAGGCCCGGCGGTGGGAGCCCAAGAAGCTGCGCCATCGCCTGTTCGCCATCCCCGCCACCCTCGCCCGGAGCGGCCGGCGCGTCATCCTGCACGTCTCGGATCGCCAACCATGGGTCGACACCGTGGTCGCCGCAGTCGGCGTGCTGCGGGGCCTGCCCGCCCCCGCGGGATAGCCCCCGGTATGCACCTTGACCGCCCACCATCTGAAAGAACCCCACGGCCCGGACAGCCCGACCCCCGCAGCGACATGCGGCGAACCGTCGCACCCGCCTGCCAGAATCAATGCTCAGTTCGACGACACAGCCGCCGAACCCCCACCCAGCAGCCACCCATGAAAAATCGAGGCTAGTGGCGGTCAGCCGCCGGAAGCGGCCACCAGCATTGGCATGACCACCACGAGCCCCTACACGGGCGGCGTCGGTAACATCGAGGTTTTCGGCATCGATGACAACGGCGCGCGCGGGTACTTCCCCAATTCCCAGACCTTCACCATCTCGTCGTCGCAGCTGGACTTCAGCTCAAACATCGAGAGCATCAGCGGAGGGACGTGCACACCCGCGGGTGATGGAACTTGGACGATCAACCCGAACCCCGGATCGGTATACGTTCAGATCCTGTTCAGGAGTTCCGTCACTGGCACCTACACCGTTGTGAGCAACGGCCCCGTCACTGGCCAGAATGGCGGCGGCACGGTCCACCCCAGGGCATGACATCGGGAGACCTCCGCGTGAGTGATCTCTAGGTCAAATGGGGGCATCGGCTGACTTCAGCCGATGCCCCCATTTTTCATGGCCCGTATGCGGCAAGCCAAGAATTGAATCACGACTCACCTCACTCCCCCTATTCGTTCACGAGGCCACAGTGCCACCGAGACTTTTCCAACCACATTGTCCCCGGTGGCCCATCTCCAGCAGCTCTCCGGCATCGGTGAGGCCGCGCCTGAACGGCACCTGAACGCCGAGTCCGAGGAGTCCGCCCGGTTGTCCCCAAGCATCAGGTAGGAGTCCTCAGGGACCGTGACCTGGGCGAAGCACCGCAAAGACCTCGGTGTAGTGCCACAGTCGAGCTTCCCAGGGGTGAACGGCAGATTGGACCCTAGATAGGACTCCTGAAGAGGGACACCGTCTACGACGACGGAGCCGTTCACTGAACAGCAGGATGCTTTCTGTCCCGGGATCGCGATGATCCGCTTCACCAGAGTGTGCGAACCTGTGGGCCCAAACCCCGTCCAGCCCCACGCTGACTTGATTGCTGACCTCACCGACCTGTGCTGGGCAGATGAGGGCGAGTCCCACGCACTGCCGGCGTTGAAGACGACGACGTCTCCAGCCTTCGGAGGCCCGAACCGGTATGCCAGGCGGTTCACCAACACACGGTCCCCTGGACGCAGAGTGTCCTCCATGGACGCAGACGGAACGCCGTAGGGCTTGGCCACAAAACTCAGCACCAGCCCGATCACCACCACGGCCAGGACGAGCTGACCCCAGAAGGAACCGAGCCACCGTCGCCATCGTGGAGTTCCGCGCCGCATCTCTGCATCTGTCTCCCGTGGTGCTGGCATGGCCGCCATGGTATCGACCGCACCAGCCGTCGCGTGACGGGCTCGGCAATCACGCGAAACGTGACCGACGCTGTTAGCATTGCAGCTTGTGACAGTGTCCACATCCACCGAATCGCCCGGCGACCTGGCGTCGACACTCACCCTGTCTGGGCTCGGTGCTTCCATCGGGCTACACGTGCGAGGCTCCCGAGCCGCTGAACTCAGTACTGCGCTGGCAGGTGCATGGTCGCGATGCACCACTGTACGAACACCGCCCGATCAGGCACCCGCTGTCAGCATCAGTCTTCGCGGACCGGGCGAACACCCCACCCCCGGGCTTGATGCCGCCTCCGAGAGTGTTGACGCTCTCATGACCGCCACCACCCAGGCCGTCACGAGAGCGTTCATCGCAGCGCAGACCGGACGATTGCTCATGTTCCACGCCGGTGCGGTTGCCCATCCCACGACAAACCGGGCCGTGATCTACGTGGCTGCCGGCGGCACGGGGAAGACCACACTCACACAACAGCTGGGATCGATGTACCGCTATCTCACCGATGAGACCGTTGGCGTCGACGACCAGCACCGCATTCTCCCCTATCCCAAGCCCTTGTCGATCCGAATATCCGGCCGTCCCCACAAGGTAGAGACCTCACCCGAAGATCTTCATCTGCTCCCTGCCACATCCCCCGCATCGGTAGCGCGGATCGTGCTGCTCGACAGATCGGACAGCTACCCCGCCGACCACGTGGAAGTGGAACCCACCGGCCTCTTCGACGCCATCATGGCTCTCACCCCTCAAACGTCCGCACTGTCCGCACTCGATGCCGGACTTCACCGCTTGGCAGCGCTGATCGATGCCACCGGAAGCGTGTTGACGGTGCGCTACCGGGAAGCGGCCTCACTTCGACCACTTATCGCCAACCTGATCGGGGATCCCGAATGAAGGTGCGCCTGGCCCCTCCCCGCGACCTGCTCGTCCAGGACGACGCAGCTTTACTGCTCTACCCCAGCGAGCTCATCCGGCTGTCCGGCCTCGGCACCGCCATCGTCGAGCTGACAGAGAACCCCATCTCCATCGCAGACCTGGCCACTGCCCTTCAAATCCAGTTCGGCAACCCCGAGGACCTGTCCATCCGTGAGGCCACGAAGGCCGCTGTCAGCACACTTGTCGAACGCGGAGTCCTCGACGTCGTTGAAGCTTAGTCCAGTGAACCGCGAGATCACGGGGATTCAGCGGTCATCGCTGCGCTCATGTGGACAACAGATCACCGAACGGTGACCTCGACTACCATTTCTCATATTCAGCCACGCGGATCCGTCCGGGTGTCTTCACAAGGAGCCAACCTCAATCATGTCTGTCAACAAGCCGCAGTCGGGTGCAGGGCCACAGCGCGCTGCCGAGACTGACGATGATCTGGACCTCTTCGGAGAAGGCGTCGACGAGTCTGCACCGAAAGACGCCGCAGCGGCTCCAGCTGCAGCCCGTCGTGGACGCCGTCGATGGCCAAGGATCTTTCTTGCGGCATTCCTGGCGGTTGTTCTGCTGGTGGTAGGCGTCCTGTTCTACTACTTCCGAACTGTCAGCAATGCGCTGAACAACATTCACCGCGATCCCAACATCATGCCCGACGAGACCAACGTTGCCCCGATTGCTCCTGGAAAGCCGATCAACTTTGTGCTAATGGGCACCGACAACCGCCCCGGGGTATCTGGTGCGAGGTCCGACTCGCTCATGGTGGCCCAGCTGTCAGGGGATCGCGAACACCTGTACCTGGTGAGCTTCCTGCGTGACATGTGGGTGACCGTCCCGGCGAACAAGGTGGTCAACCACGACTCAAAGGCAAAGATCAATGCCGCCTACTCGTGGGGCGGGCCGGCCCTGACCGTGAAGACACTTGAGAACCTCACCGGCGTCAACATGGACCACGCAGTGATCATCGACTTCCCCGGGTTCATCTCCCTGACCGACAAGCTCGACGGCGTCACGGTCTACAACCCCCAGGCCGGAAAGATCGAGGGGTACTCATTCGCGAAGGGGAACATCACCATCAAAGGTGATCAGGCACTGAAATATGTCCGTGAACGCAAGGACCTGGCAAACGGGGACCTCGATCGCGCCGCACGTCAGCGCGCCGTTCTCACGGCGATCATCGACAAGTCGATCAGCGGCGACGTCATCGCGAACCCGAAGAAGTTCAACGACGTGCTCAACATCTACTCGCAGAACGTCACCGTGGACTCCGGGCTCACGCCGGCCACCATTCGCAAGATCGCGACCAGCCTCAAGTTCAAGTCGGGCGCTGGCGTCGTCCAGGTCCAGGCACCCATCGCGGGATTCGGAAAGTCCAAGGACGGACAGGCCTACGACATCGTGGATGAGGCAGGCGTCAAGGAACTGTCCAGCGCCCTCAAGAACGACCGGATGGCCGACTACGTCGCCAACCACCCGCAGTAAGCCAAGGGGGCGATCAAGGATCACCCCCGATAGCCAATTGGGTTGGGTAGAGTCTCATGCGTTCTCACCGCATGAGGAGTCGGCTCATTGCACTGTCACCGATGCTGTCGGGGCGTTTTCGGCCTCGGGAGAGGTGGCAAGAAAGTCAACCAACTGCGGGAAGGACAGGTTATGTCCCTGCGCAACAAGTACGACATCGAGTTCACTCGTGTTCTCTGATGGACTACTCTCCATCAGACCTGAGTACACGAAGTTGAACGACGTACGATGATTCGACGATGTCGCGCCAGCATACGACCAGTGATTTCCGACCTGCGTCAGCTGCGGACTGGTCGTCACCGGAAAATCGCTGTCGGCGACGGTGACCTGAACCAGCACAACCCTCACCTCCGCTCGGGCTGGGGTATAGACGTTCCTCACCTGGAGCCCTACGGCAAGGCCTGCGCGCCGTCCGCTGTCGTCCCATTGGGCAGTGGCACGAGCGGTGTCGAAGACAATCTGTGCAGAACCGCCGGACGCCACCGCAGCCGGCACCCAGGCCATGCTCGCAATCACAGGTACAGCCCATGCGGTGCTCTTCACCACTGACCGCCTTGACAGCCCAATTGGGCATGCGCCAGACCTACGATCCGGGTCAACCTTGGCCGGCACCGATTCCACACTCTTCATTGTCACAATCCTGTCTTGACCGCATGGGATTCCTGTCTGTTTTCTGCGTACCCATGGCGGAGTCAACCTAGTGTCCTGAGTCGGAAGTTTCTGGTCAGGATTGGTAGACTCTTCTCATGGCGAGTCCCAGGACTGAACCCGTGTACTTGACCGACGAGGAACGTGCCGTGCTGGAGGGCTGGACACGCGGGCGAACCCTGGCGGACTGGCGGGCGCGGCGAGCCCGGATCATTCTGGAACTCGACGGTGGGGCCACGATCGGGCGGGCGGCCGAGCTGGTGGGTTGCTCACGGACCACAGTCGGTAAGTGGCGGTCCCGCTTCGCCGCCGACCGGCTCGATGGCCTGGAGGACGCGCCCCGATCCGGGCGGCCGCGTGCTGTCACCGACGAGGCTGTCCAGGCCCTGGTCGATCGAACCCTGCACTCCAAACCGGCCAACGGGGACCGGGCCTGGTCCACCCGCAGCGCCGCGCAGGCCTCCGGGATGAGCCAGTCCATGGTCTCTCGGGTGTGGCGGGCCTTCGGACTGAAACCCCAGGCGATCGACTCATGGAAACTCTCGACCGATCCCGAGTTCGTCGACAAGGTCCGAGACGTGGTCGGCCTGTACATGGACCCGCCGGCTGACGCCCTGGTGCTGGCGGTCGATGAGAAAACCCAGATCCAGGCCCTGAACCGGACCGCCCCGATCCTCCCCGTCCTGCCGACCAGCCCGGCCAAGGCCTCCCACGACTATGTGCGTCATGGCACCACGAGCCTGTTCGCCGCCCTGGACATCGCCTCGGGTTCGGTGATCGCAGAGCACCACGCCCGGCACACCGCTGCCCAGTTCATCGGTCTCCTGACCACCATCGACAAGGCCGTGCCCCAGGACTTGGACCTGCACCTGGTCCTGGACAACTACGCCACTCACAAGACCCAGAAGGTCCACACGTGGCTGCTGCGTCACCCCCGGTTCCATCTGCACTTCACCCCGACCTACTCGTCGTGGTTGAACCTGGTCGAGCGCTGGTTCGCCGAGTTGACCTGCCGGAAACTCCACGGTTCGGCACACCGGTCAGTCACCGAACTGAAAGCCGATATCCAAGCCTGGATCAACCAGTGGAACGCCGATCCCAAACCCTTCATCTGGACCAAGACCGCCGACCAAATCCTCTCCACCCTCGCGGCCTACTGCACCATCCTCAACCACACCAACGACCAACCAGAAACTTCCGACTCAGGACACTAG
>NZ_AUDD01000048.1 GCF_000425285.1 Acidipropionibacterium jensenii DSM 20535
ACAGCCAGGGACAGGGCCAGATCGCACAGGATCTTGCCCGGGTCATGGACGGTCAACGGTGTGGCCCACCGGGCCAGGGCCCTGCTCAGTTCCCGGTCCAACCCGGAGGCGCGGATCGTCTCGACCAGCAGCACCCCACCGGCCTGACCCGCTGCGGCCACGGGCGCGGCATCGACATGAACACGCGGATACGACCCGGTAGCCTTCACCTTGGGAGTGCTCCTCGACCTTGACGGATTCGGACTCTATACAAGCCCTATCCTGCCAAGTCAGGAGCACTTTCGCCTACCCGGCGACCACACCTCCGGCACTCACCGATGAAACGCCGAGGCCAATGGCCGATGGACTCTCCACATCACCAAGAAGGTCAGTGGGAATGGCGGAGGAGGCAGCGGAGGCTGGTCGGTCCCCGTCGAGCAGAAGTGAAAGTAGTCGCGACGTCACGAACGCACGCATGGGCGCGGGGTTGGACCTACCAGATGCCGGAGTCCCCGTTGTACTGGATGAGACCGGCTCCGTTGATTCCCGAGGAGATCCCAGGGCATGTGGGGTGGGGGGTCGGCCTCCTGGTGCGGTGCCGGGTGGCCCTGACGACCGGGGTCCGCTGGGATCTGGAGGGCGAGTGGGACCAGGAGAACCGACTGCTGTCGGCAGACCGGGCGACCCCGAGCCGGGTCCAGGTGCCGGTGTGGGCCGGACCGGTGCAGGACTGGGACACCGACCCCGAGGACGCCGATGCGGTCCTCGCCCTCGTCTGGGAGATGGAGTCCCAACCCTGGGATCATCTGGTGCACATGATCTCCGGGCCCGATCCCTGCGACGGGACAACAACCACCCGCGACTGGATCCACACCGAGTTTCCCCCACCTGAGATGCGCCAATGGGTGGAGGACCATCAACCATGGATCGGCCTGTGCCCCTACCTCGACTCAGTCCCGATACCCGACGCCCCGAACATCTGAATCGCCCTGGGTTTCGTTCCTATCGGGTTCCCTGTCCGGCGGTCGCCGGCTGGGGTGATTCTTGGTCAGCGTAGTACGCGGCCTCGATCTCGACGGGTGTTCGGTGACCGAGCTCGCCGTGGAGGCGGGAGTTGTTCCACCACCACACGTACTCGAGGGTCGCGAGCTCAACCTGCTCGACCGTGCGCCACGGGCCCCGACGGCGGATCAGCTCGGTCTTGTAGAGCCCGTTGACGGCCTCGGCGAGGGCATTGTCGTAACTGTCGCCGACGGTTCCCGTGGACGGTTTCGCGCCGATCTCGACGATCAGATCCGTGTAGACCACGGAGAGGTAGTTCGACCCGTGATCGGCGTGGTGCACGAGCTCATCGAGCGGCCCCGCGGCGTTGAAGGCGGCCATGTTCAACGCCTGGAGCGGCAGCACATCGGCCTTCAGCGTGGAGGCGACGTTCGACCCGACGATCATCCGGGAGAACACGTCGATCACGAACGCGACATACGCGAAGCCCGCCCATGTCGCAACATACGTGATGTCCGCGACCCACAGCCGCCGCGGCGCCGGCGCGGTGAAGTCCCGCTTCACGAGGTCCTGCGGTTGCGGGACCCGAGGATCGGACTTCGTGGTGAACACCTTCTTCGACCGCGCCACTCCGCGTACTCCCGCCAGGGCCATGAGCCGGGCGGTCTGGTCGCGGCCGACATCCCAGCCCTGCCGTCGCAGCAGCGCATGCATCTTCCGCACCCCGTACACGCCGTAGTTCTCCTCGTGGAGACGGCGGATCTCCGGCACGAGCAGCTCGTCACGCAGCTGCCGGGCAGAGGGCACGCGCGTCTTCGCGGCGCGATACCCGCGGGAGGTGAGGAACCCTGGTACCGCGTCCCGGAGGACGCGGCAGAGGAACTCGACCCCGAACTGATCCCGATGCTCATCGATGAAGCGGATCATGTCGGTCAGGGTCGGTCGAGTTCCTTCGCGAAAAACACGCTCGCAGCTTTGAGCACCTCGTTCGCTTTCCGCAGCTCAGCGTTCTCACGCCGCAGCCGGGTGTTCTCCTCAACGACATCGGTCGGGACACCGGGCCGCTGGCCCGCGTCGACCTCGCGGCGGCGATGCCACACCCGCAGCGTCTCTGCGCTCATGCCGAGCAGCCCCGCGACATGGCGCACCGCCGCCATCAGGTTCGGATGCGAGGGCTTCGCCTCGTCGAGCATCCGCAACGCCTTCTCCCGCATCTCGGGCGAGTACTTCTGATTCATCGGTTCCATCCTTGCTTGAGGAACGGAACGAAACCCAGGGCGATTCACATCTGACAGAAGCCAACCTCGCCCCTCATCGCCACAGGCCATGCTGACGTGGATGGGCGCCAGCGCCCATGGTGTTAGGGGGATGAGATGGTCAAGAGAACATCACGGTCGGTGGCTGCCAGGCGGCCACCGAGCGCGCAGCGAAGTTCCTGGAGCGCGAGCAGCACCTGGTGGAACTCGCGGCGGCCTACCTCGATGCCGACGCGCGGATCGAGTCGATCAGCCACAAATTCGACGACAGGCGGGCGGCCCTGGCCGCCGAACAGGAAGCCGAGGAGTCGGCGGTCCGCCGTGACGCGGGCCGGGCCGCACACCAGATGATCGACGGCTACGGAGTGACCAAATCCGAGGCCGCCGAGCGTCTCGGGATCACGGTCCGCCAACTCAACGAGACGTTGGCCCTGGTGCCTGCCGAACAGCCGGCCCCGACGCCGGCTCCAGCACCGGCGGCCGAGGGTCCCGATCTCCTCAATGCAGTCGGCCAGGCCGACGCCGCCGGCGAGTCGGTGGGCGATGATGATGCGGCGCAGCCCGTCGTCTGAGCTACTGGTCCGGGCCGCCAGTGATCCGGCGGTGATGGCACGGTTCTGGTCCCACGTACAGCGCCTGACCGGCACGGAGTGTTGGATCTGGACCGGGGCGATCTCAGACCGCGGGCATGGCCGGTTCTGGGTCGGCGATGACCGGGTCGTGATCGCCCACCGACTGGCCTGGGCGGCCACCTATCCCGGTCAGCCGGTCCCGCGTCTTCTCTCCCATGACTGCGACAACCCAGCATGCGTGAACCCGGCCCATTGTCGAGCCGGCACCACCGCCACCAACAGGGCCGACTACCAGGCCAGGGCCGGCACGCCAGGCTCACCCCTCAACGACATCCGCGGGGCACGCGGTCGTGCCGAGGCACTACGCGCAGCAGCCCGTCAAGGCCAAGACCTGGACTCCGCGATCACCGCCGGCCTCTCCCCACTGGACCGCGACCAACCCGGACTGTGGTGAAGATGCAGCGAGTCTCAGCCAGGGGCATCTCCAGCTCATTGTGGAGGAGATAGCACACCCGTGCGAAGCCGTCGCGAGCAAGGGGACCGAGCGAGCAGGCGAACCTCGTCAGAGGAGAAGGCTAGGCGCTGAAACCGGTCGCGAAACTCCTCGCGTCTGGTCAGGTCCGTCAAGGGTGCGGTCTCGCGAAAGGTTGGCTCGCTGTGTCCGGTTGCGCTCCGATAGAGCGCGCGAATCAAGTAGGCAGGGTCGACAACGTATGGAGCGATCATCGTGATGATCCGTTCGAGAGAGCTGTGGAAGGCGAACTCGAAGGATTGCGCGGGGACCTCGTCCACGGCGAAGCCAGGGACGAGGGCGGCGACCGCGCTACACCACTATCGGGGGACTCGACTCAGCCGAATCTGATCGATGCATGACTCCGGGCTCGTGGTCTCGCACGAGACGGACCACGGCGTCCGAAATGGGCAACGCTTGGACACTGTGACATCCGTCCTGGGCAAGCCAGATCAGACGTGACCTATCTATACGGCCGATCCGCAAGAAGGACCGCATACGCATCGATCCGCAGGGCGGTGCCGGATGCGGCGGACGAAAAACTGCCATCATCCGCCGATGAGCCGCTGCCCCCGCCAGCTGATGCCGTCGTGGGCTCCATCCCGCACCAAGAGCATGGGGCCTTCAGTCGTAAGAGCACCCGAGGGAGGAGTTAGCAGCAGCCGGTCTGCTCTGGCTAATGAACCTGCCTCACTCTGACGATAATCTGGCCTTCGTGATGGCCAGCCGCCCCTACGAACTCGATCTCCAGTGGGTCAACAGGGCTGGTTTGACTCCACTCACTGACGCTGAACAAGCCCTAGCTAACAGCCTCAGGACTGGTGAATGTGTCGACCTGCGCAAGACGTGTCAGCTCAGCGAACTGGTCACGGAACGCGCACCGATACGCTCATCCTTGATCCGCGCGCTCGTCTGCGGGCAGGTGATCCCCGAGTCACAGATCGACTCCCATGGACTCATCGTCATCGGAGCCATTCTTGACACCCGCCTTGACCTCAACGACGTCACATACTCCAGACCGCTGATCTTTTCTGAGTGCATCCTTACCCAGGGTTTGGCGGAACCTGTCAACCTGGGTGGGTCAGTGACTGTGCTGGATCGTTGAGTTGGTCGTCTCCTTGGGGGGTTGGTTGATCCACGCCGTCTCTGGCAGATGTCGTCGGTTCTGATGATCCATCCACACGCTATGCCCGAGGGGGATCAGGGCCCATGGCTGCCGCTCCGCCGCCTGAGGTTGTGGCGGATCCGCGCAGCGATGTCGTGAGCCACCACGCCGCGCATGAAGGCCTCCCCCTGCCCGGTGCACGAGACCGCCACCACGCCGTCGCGGGCGAAGGTCCCCGCCCCGATCACCGGGGTGTCCCCCACTCGGCCGACCGCCTGGTTGGCGATCCCGCCGGTGGAGGTGGCCGCGGCGAGATGACCGGTCACATCCCTGGCGACCGCGCCGACGGTCCCGTGCCGGGGCCCGGAGGTGGCCGCGTCCTGCAGCCGGTGAAGCTGCTCCACCCGGGCCGGTGTCACGAAGTAGTCGGGCTCGACCGTCTCCAGTCCCCACTCGGC
>NZ_AUDD01000049.1 GCF_000425285.1 Acidipropionibacterium jensenii DSM 20535
ATCGAGCACGCCCTGCTCGCCAAACCCAGTTTCCAACGTTCTCGACTGCCCGACATGCCCGATCCCTCACTGTTCGTGGGACCCGACACCACCGGACGGATCATCGAGGTGATGGCCGTCCACACAGACGCGGCAGACCCAATGTGGGGGCCGACCACGCCACCGGCGCCGGCCAGTCCCGCAAACGCGCCACCCGAGGCGGGAAACTCGAATACCGAGCCATGGTCGCCCAGTGGAAAGCCCAAGAGGCCGCCAAGAGGCCCAAAGAAGCGAAGATGGTGACCAACCCGCGGGTGCGTGACTACGTCCAGGACCGGCTCGCCGGCAAGGTCACCCACCCTGACGGCCGCACCGTCAACGGCCCAGACACGCCAGTCTGGAAAGGGTTGAACAAGCCCCACCGGGCCGACCGTCGCTGGTCGAAGGCCTGGAGCCCGGAGCAGATCAGCCACCGCCTGCGCATCGAGTTCGGTGATGATGAGTCCATGCGGATCAGTCACGAGGCGATCTACCAGTCACTGTTCATCGAGGGCCGCGGGGCGCTGAAGCGGGAACTGGTGACCTGCCTGCGCACCGGCAGGGCTCTGCGCTCGCCGCGTGAGCGTTCGAGGAACAAGCCCCATGGCCATGTCACCGCTGATGTCGTGATCAGCGAGCGTCCCGCGGAGGCAGCGGATCGGGCGGTTCCCGGTCATTGGGAAGGCGACCTGATCATCGGCACCGGCCGCTCCGCGATCGGCACCTTGGTCGAACGCCACAGCCGCGCCACGATCCTGGTCCATCTGCCTCGCTTGGAGGGCTGGGGCCAGACGCCGCCGGTCAAGAACGGCCCCTCGCTGGGCGGTTACGGTGCGGTCGCGATGAACACCGCGCTCGCCGCGTCGATCACCGCTCTGCCGCAGCAGCTGCGCAAGACCATCACCTGGGACCGCGGCAAGGAACTATCCGCTCACGCCACCTTCGCCCTGGAGACCGGCACGAAGGTCTACTTCGCTGACCCCCACAGCCCATGGCAGCGGCCCAGCAACGAGAACACCAACGGGCTGCTGCGTCAGTACTTCCCCAAGGGCACCGACCTGTCCCGCTGGACAGCAGAAGATCTGGAAGCCGTGGCCCACACCCTAAACAACCGCCCCCGCAAGACCCTCGGCTGGAGAACACCGGCCGAGGTCTTCGAAGAGCAACTACAATCCTTGGAAGAAGCCGGTGTTGCGACGACCGGTTGAACCTGCCGTGGCTCCGACCAGCAGAGC
Source organism: Acidipropionibacterium jensenii DSM 20535 (assembly GCF_000425285.1). Classification (GTDB taxonomy): domain Bacteria; phylum Actinomycetota; class Actinomycetes; order Propionibacteriales; family Propionibacteriaceae; genus Acidipropionibacterium; species Acidipropionibacterium jensenii. Next base: position 1,254 of record NZ_AUDD01000049.1, read on the forward strand.
GATGTCAGCAGTTGGCTTTCCATCTCAGCGGCGCCGCTGGAAGGATGCCCACCGGCAAATCCCGCACCTCGTGGATTGCGAGCGTTGCGAGCGAGAGCGTGCCTACGCGAAGGAGAATTGTGATGGACGTTGACCTGCTGGTGATCGGCTGGGGCAAGGCAGGCAAGACCCTGGCGGGGCGCTTCGCGGCCGCCGGCAAGACCGTGGCGCTGGTGGAGCGCTCGCCCGAGATGTACGGCGGCACCTGCATCAACATCGCCTGCGTGCCGACCAAGGACCTCGTCGTCTCGGCCGAGGAGCGTCGCGACTCCGACGACCCGCAGGAGTTCTTCCGCACCGCCGTCGCCGGCCGCGACGCGCTGATCGGCACGCTCAACGCCGCGAACCACCAGATGCTGGAGAAGCCGGGCGTCACCCTGGTGGACGGCACCGCCCGGTTCACCGGCCCGCGGACGGTCGTCGTCGACACCGCCGAGGGCCAGGTGGAGCTCACCGGCGAGACCGTGGTGATCGGCACCGGTGCGACCTCGCGCCGCGTCGACCTGCCCGGCTTCGACTCACCGCGGGTGTTCGACTCGACCACCATCCAGCACATCGACCCGCTGCCCGAACGGCTGGTGATCGTGGGCGGCGGCTTCATTGGGCTGGAGTTCGCTAGCATGTTCACCCACTTCGGCTCCAAGGTCACCATCCTCGACCGCGGCGAGGAGCTCCTTCCCCGCGCCGACCGGGACGTGGCCGAGGCCGTGAGGCAGACCCTGCTCGACATGGGCGTCACCATCGAGCAGGGCGTCCGGCCCACGTCGCTGGACGACGACGGCACACACGCCGTGGTGCACACCACCAAGGGCGATTTCGCGGCCGAGGCCGTGCTGGTGGCCGCCGGACGCGTGCCGGTCACCGGCGAGCTGGGCCTGGAGGCCGCCGGCATCGAGGTGGACGAGCGGGGCTTCGTCGTCGTGGACGACCAGCTGCAGACCAGCGTCCCCGGTGTGTACGCGGTGGGCGACGTCAACGGCGGCCCGCAGTTCACCTACATCTCGCTGGACGACAACCGCATCGTGTGGGACGCGGTGATGGGCCAGGGCACGCGCCGCCGCAGCGACCGCGTGGCGGTGCCGAACACCACCTTCATCACCCCGCCGCTGTCGATGGTGGGCATGGACGAGACCCAGGCCCGCAAGTCCGGCCGCAACGTCCTGATGGCGAAGAAGGAGGTGGCGAAGATCGCCGCCATGCCCCGGCCGAAGATCGTCGGCGAGACCCACGGCCTGTTCAAGCTGTTCGTCGACGCCGACAGCCAAGAGATCCTCGGCGCGACGATCTTCTCCATCGACTCCCAGGAGCTGGTCAACATGGTCGCCCTGGCCATCCGGCTGGGCGCCAAGGTCTCCGACCTGCGCGACGGGATCTGGACCCACCCGTCCAGCACCGAGGCCTTCAACGAGGTGCTCGGCACCCTGGAGCCATTGGCCTGACCGCTCAGGCACGAGTACGCCCTCCGACCCGATGGGTCGGAGGGCGTTCTGCTTCGACGGGGGCGGTCGGGCCCGGCGTCCGGCCCCGCCGCCGACGCAGGCACCGCATGTCTTGGAGGCTGACCGACCCGCCCCGGGAATAGACCCTGCCGGATCGTGGTTCGAATAGGTGTACCCTGTAGGGGTATGCATCGCAAGATGGCTCGGTTCGAGGCGTCCGTGCTGTCGTCGATGCCATCGCCGCTAATCCCGACCTGACCGCCACTGTGCTCCAAACTGTCGGCGTAAAGGGATGGGACGGGTTCATCCTCGTCCGCAGAGGCTAGAGCGGAACGGGCGGGCTACCCGCGATCAGAACGTCCTCAACTGCCGCGCCGAGGGCGTGTGCACGCGGTCGTGTCGATGGCCGGTCGTTCAGCGGCCGCGGTTTCGGGGGTGGTTGCGGGCCTGTCGCTCGTTCCCTCGCCGGTAGTTGCCCGTGAGCCTCGCCATGAGCTCTTGCGGGTCTTCCTGCTCGACGTCTTCGTGGGGTTACCCGCAAGTTTCGGACGGTTGGATTGGTTCAGGCGGCCCGTGTCAGGGCTGCCGCGTGTTGGGCTTCGAACTCGACTGGGGTCTGGTAGCCGATCGCTGAGTTGAGGCGCTTCGTGTTGTAGAAGTCGTAGATCCCACTCCTCCACGCCCTGAATGGCCTGCTGGGGGGTGTCCCACTCGTAGCGGTCGTAGAACTCAGCCTTCAACACGGACCACTGGGATTCGATCATCGCATTGTCCCAGCACACCCCGGTGCGTCCCATTGACTGGTCGAGGTGGAGTTCCCGGCAGTACTCATACATCTGCTCGGAGGTGAATTGCGTGCCACGGTCGGAATGGATGATCACTTTCCTGGGCGCGTTCGGGCGAAGAATGCGAGCCCGGCGCAACGCCTCCTCCACGAGGTCCGTCGTCATGGTCGTCGACATGGCGGTTGCGATGACCTTCCGGGAGCAAGCGTCCTTGATGGCGCACAGGTACACCCACCCGGCCCGCGTCCTCAGGTAGGTGATGTCGGTGACCCACACGCGATCCACCTGCCCCGTGTCCCAGTGTCGCTTGACCCGGTCAGGGATCGAATGCGTGCGCGTCCCCGGTATCGTCGTCACCGGACGGAACCGGCGCGGGCTGATGCCCGCAAGGCCCTGACGGCGCATCGAGGCCGCCACCGTCTTACGATCCACCACCACCCCCTCACGGCGAAGCTGGGCGCACACACGCAGGTACCCGTACGTGCTTCGGGAGTCCACCCATATGCGGCGCACCGCCTCATCCAGGCGCCGACGCGCCCGGAGGCTGGGGAGAAGATGATCCCCATCCCGCTGCTGGGCCGCAACCCACGCGTAGTACCCGGAAGTGGACACTTTCAACAGGCGGGCCATCCGGGCAATCGGGTACCGAGCCTTCTCCGCCTGCATCAGCGTGTACTTCTCACTCACTGATGCTTCGCAGCGAAGAAGGCCGCTGCTTTTCCCAAGAACTCGTTGTCCATCCGCAGGTCCGCGTTCTCCTTGCGGAGCCGCTTCAACTCCTCGCGTTCATCCGGACTCAACGTGCTCGGCGTCATGGTCTCCTTCTCTGCCTTCACCCACCTGCCCAACAGTTGGGGACCCAGCCCCAGCTCCTGGGCGACCTCGGCGATCGTGCGACCCGAGTCGATCACCATCCTCGCCGCCTCATGGCGGTACTGGGCCGTGAACTTGCGACGCTGCCTCCGCGTCTTCTCGTTCCCCGTGCTCATGACAACACCTTCCCCCAGGGCCACCAGGCCCCGCCACATCAGGTGTCCGAAAAACGGCTCATCCGAATCCAGGGTGTAGTCGGGGTCTGAACCCGCCGGTCTCGAGCAGGGATCTGGCGATGTAGTTGGTCAGGTTGCGGAACCCCAGCGCCGAGCCGCGCAGGTGCTCGAGCCTGCCGTTGATCGCCTCGGTGGGCCCGTTGGAGGTGCTGGGCCGGTCGAAGTAGGCCAGGACGTCGGCGGCGCGCTTCTTCAGCGTCCTGCCGAGCTTGGTGATCTCGACCAGGGCCTTGGGGACGCCGGTGCTGATCGAGTCGATGAGCCGGGCCATCAGCTCGCGGCCGTGGCGCCGGTTCTCGTGGCGGTA
>NZ_AUDD01000050.1 GCF_000425285.1 Acidipropionibacterium jensenii DSM 20535
GCGTGCTGCGGGGCCTGCCCGCCCCCGCGGGATAGCCCCCGGTATGCACCTTGACCGCCCACCATCTGAAAGAACCCCACGGCCCGGACAGCCCGACCCCCGCAGCGACATGCGGCGAACCGTCGCACCCGCCTGCCAGAATCAATGCTCAGTTCGACGACACAGCCGCCGAACCCCCACCCAGCAGCCACCCATGAAAAATCGAGGCTAGGGTGGCGAACTTCACGCTGCCCATCTGCCTGACGATGGGTTCGAAGGGGGCAATGCTCAACTACATGGTCGCTGTCATGTTCTTGGCGCAGGCTGGCAATGTCCGACTGAGCGCAGGCCAAGTGATCATGGCGTTGGCCCTGGTCTTCCTGCTCAACATGGGTACGGTCACCGTTCCCGGCGGATTCCCGGTCATTGCAATGTTCTTGGCCTCGACACTCAGCCTTCCTCTGCAAGCAGTCGGCCTGCTCATCGCGGTGGACTGGTTCACTGGGATGTTCCGTACCTTCCTCAATGTGAATGGGGACACCATCGTGGCGATGCTTGTCGCTCATTCCACCAATGAGATCGATCACGACGTCTATTACGGCCGTAAGAAGGTCACGATGGCCGAGGCTGAGGCGGCCGCGGACGCCGCATCACAGGCGCTTGACTCGCACCCCCAGAACGTGACCAGCCTCGGCTGAAGTCGTCGTCGCAGGTCGCAGCACCCCGCAGTTCCCATCATTGTCCGACTGGTAGCCGGGCATCGTTCTCCTGGAGGTTTACATGGTCACCACAGAGCTCGCTGAGGGCTCGGGGTCGTCCGCCACGACATCGTCAGCCGATGTCCACGTTGGGTCCGACTACCACCCCAGTCTCTACAACAACGACCTCGCGCCGTTGGTGAAGCAGAAGTGGAACTGGTACAACATCTTCGCGTTCTGGATGTCGGACGTGCACTCGGTCGGCGGCTACGTCACCGCGGGCAGCCTGTTCGCCTTCGGGCTGGCCAGCTGGCAGGTCTTCGTATGCCTCATCGTCGGCATCGTCATCGTGATGCTGCTGGCCAATCTGGTCGCCAAGCCCAGCCAGGTCGCCGGCGCCCCCTTCCCGGTGATCTCGCGCGCCCCCTTCGGCGTGCGCGGGGCCAACATTCCCGCCACCCTGCGAGGTCTCATCGCGGTGGCCTGGTACGGCATCCAGACCTACCTGGCCTCCGACGCCATCGTGGTGGTCGCCCTCAAGCTGTGGCCGGCCCTCAAGCCCTACTCCGACGTCTCCCAGCACGGCTTCGTCGGGCTGTCCACCATCGGGTGGGGAGCGTTCATCCTGCTGTGGATCGGTCAGGCCTTCGTCTTCTGGCGCGGCATGAACGCCATCCGCAAGTTCATCGACTGGGCCGGTCCCGCCGTCTACGTCGTGATGATCGTGCTCACCGTCTACCTCGTGTACAAGGCCGGCACCAGCAACATCGACCTCACCCTGGGCAGCATCAAGTACTCGGGCTGGGGCACCGTCGGGGCGATGTTCCTCGCCACCTCGATCGTGGTGAGCTACTTCTCCGGCCCGCTGCTCAACTTCGGCGACATCTCCCGCTACGGACGGACGATGTCCGACGTCAAGCGCGGCAACCTGCTCGGCCTGCCGATCAACTTCACCTTCTTCTCGATCCTCACCGTGGTGTGCGCCGCGGCCACCGTGCCGGTCTACGGCAAGCTCATCACCGACCCGATTGAGACCGTCTCGCGCATCGACAACACCTTCGCCATCGTGCTCGGCGCGATGACCTTCGCCATCGCGACCGTCGGCATCAACATCGTCGCAAACTTCATCAGCCCGGCCTTCGACTTCTCCCACGTCGCTCCCCAGAAGATCTCCTGGCGGACCGGCGGCATGATCGCGGCGGTCGGTTCGGTGCTCATCACCCCCTGGAACCTGTACTCCAGCGATGAGGTCATCCACTACACGCTGGACGTTCTGGCCAGCTTCACCGGCCCGCTGTTCGGCATCCTGGTCTGCGACTACTACCTCATCCGTCACCAGCACGTCGTCGTCGACGACCTCTACACGATGAGCTCCAAGGGCCGCTACTACTTACACCAAGGGCGTCAACCCGAAGGCCGTGATCGCGACCGTGGTCGGTGGCGTCATCGCCCTGGCGATCGTGCTGACCCCCGTCGAGCCCTTCAAGACGGCGGCGAACTTCTCCTGGTTCATCGGTGCCGGCGTCGGAGCCCTGGTGTACTACCTCAACTCGCGGTCCTCCCGCGTCGCCAACCTGGCCGACAAGGAGATCAACAGCTACGCGCACGTGCCCGGGGCCACCGCGGGCGAGCGGGCCTGACTCCATGCGGATCAGGGTCATCAACCCCAACACGTCGGCCTTGATGACGGAGACGATCGCCGCCTCGGCCCATGCTGCGGCGGCCCCCGACACCGTCATCGAGGCCGTCACCCCGGCCATGGGGCCGGCCAGCATCGAGGGTCACTACGACGAGGCGCTCGCGGTACCGGGAGTGCTCACCGAGGTGGCCCGCGGTGTCGCCGACCAGGTCGACGGCTTCGTGCTGGCCTGCTTCGGGGACCCGGGGATGGACGCCGCCCGGGAGCTCGCCCAGGGACGGCCGGTGATCGGGATCGCCCAGGCCGCGATGCACGTGGCGGCGCTGTCGGCACGCGGCTTCGCCGTGGTGACGACCCTGTCGCGGACCGCCGGGAGAGCGTGGGACCTCGCCCGCAGCTACGGCTTCGGGGACAGGTGCCGCGAGGTGCTGGCCTGCGAGGTGCCGGTGCTGGCGGTCGACTCGGCCGAGGACATGGTCGCCGACCTGGCCCGCGAGGCGCTGACCCACGACGGGGTCGAGGCCATCGTCCTCGGCTGCGCCGGGATGGCCGAGATGGCCGCCCGGGTGAGCGCCGAGACCGGGGCTCCCGTGATCGACGGAGTCGGTGCCGGGGTGGGTCTGGTGGAGACGATGGTGCGGATCGGGGTGGGAGGCTGCGCCCGGGGGGAGTACGCCGTCCCCCTGGCGAAGTCCTACACCGGGTTGTTGGAGCCGTTCATGATCTCCTGAGTCACGATCCTCTGGGGGTGTGCTGGGATTGGCGGCCGGATCTTGAGTGCTGCTCGGGGACTCGCTCGGCTGGCTGATCATCTCGTTGGGTCTGGTCGAGTTTGGGTGCGTCTACTGTCCCGAACTCGACCAGATCTCTTGGCTTCCCGGTGGTGTGACCCCTGTAGCCCTGACACCGTCTTGGCGGGTTCTCTTTGCGGGGACCGCGGGAGAGGATTTCCTCGATGGGTGTGACGAGGAAGAGAAGTACCTACATCGCGAAGCATCGTCGCCGAGGTGGTCACTTCAGATCCGACGGTTCACTCGTTGCAGCTCCATCAGTCGGTCAGTTCCACAGGGCAAGTCGCATCTTTGCGGGGTCACGCGGATGTAGAGTCCTTCAGCTCCTGCTGTGGAGATGAGCGTCCTCGACTGTCGCCCCCCCCGGAAAACTCGGAAGCATCTGCAGACGGCAATCGCTATCTGGATCGAACGGGCCCATCACAACCGGACGCACCCTGCGCGGGATTCGGCGGTTGGCTTCCATCACACACGAAACCATCCTGAGCCAGTGGGCATCAACCGCTAGCTGACAAGGGATGTCACCAGTTCATGCGACTGGCAACGCTATTTTCTTCCGATTTGCCACACGATGAGTTGAACTGAGATGAGTATCAACTACCGTGTATCGGTTCACATAAACCAGCCAGACCGTCCAGCGCGGGAAAAACGCGCGCTGGACGGTCTGGCTGTCCTGATTTATCTCGCTATCTCACCAGTTCGCGGGGGCGGGGCAGGTGGGCTCGCCGAAATGGGAGTTGAAGGTGTGGATCTGAATCCAGACGGGCTTACCCGGGACAGTAATCGTCCACGTCTTTGAACCCTTAGCGGGGGCCGAATTGTAGTTGGTGCCGTAGCTGAAGGACCCACTCTCGGTGCGGACATTCGCTTCGTAAATGTCTGGTGCTTCTTTGTAATTCACGACGATGAGATACGTACCATCCTGGTTCTTGGTAACGGTGAACGTACCGTTATCTCCTGCTGATCCACAGGTTGGGGTCGTGTTCCCACTGCCCGAGGCTGCTGCTTGCGGTGCAGCCACGGCGAGGGCGACGACAGGTGCTGACCACGCAGCAGTCTTCAAGACGGTTCGACGCGACGACAAGTGTTCGCTCATGACACCTTCCATTCAGTTTGCGGAATTTACCATCGTTAACCTCGATTTTTCATGGGTGGCTGCTGGGTGGGGGTTCGGCGGCTGTGTCGTCGAACTGAGCATTGATTCTGGCAGGCGGGTGCGACGGTTCGCCGCATGTCGCTGCGGGGGTCGGGCTGTCCGGGCCGTGGGGTTCTTTCAGATGGTGGGCGGTCAAGGTGCATACCGGGGGCTATCCCGCGGGGGCGGGCAGGCCCCGCAGCACGCCGACTGCGGCGACCACGGTGTCGACCCATGGTTGGCGATCCGAGACGTGCAGGATGACGCGCCGGCCGCTCCGGGCGAGGGTGGCGGGGATGGCGAACAGGCGATGGCGCAGCTTCTTGGGCTCCCACC
>NZ_AUDD01000051.1 GCF_000425285.1 Acidipropionibacterium jensenii DSM 20535
CGTGTCGCGCGGGGCGCCCTCGCATCCACACTCGCGGCACCACCGGTCCGGCTCCACGACACGGCACTCGATCACCGCCCGATCCGGGTCCAAACGCTGCCCGACAGCCTCCAGGCCGAGCTCGTCGAGACCGCAGAACGTGGTCAGGCAAGGTGTAGTGAAAGTAGGGTGTGACACGTCGAGGTCTTCCAACAGATGGCGAGTGTGAGAACTTCCATCCTCAGGGAGACCTCGACCCCTACCCGGCCACCGACACGCTCAACCCGCTACACCCTCGTTCGTGAAGAGCCCGCAAACCCTCATCGCCGGCGACGGCGTGCACCCGAACATGTACGGGGCGATCTCCATCGCCACACTCCTCAACTCGATTCTTGACCAGAAGGGCTGGGCCCACAGATGAGCCGCAAAATCGTCATTCCCGGAGTCACGTTCACAGGCCCCGCACTCAGGGACGACCCCATCATCAATGCGGGCTCGCTGCTGCTGGTCGACGTGAATCATCCTGTCGCCCCGTGGGCTTCTATCCCCGCGGCCGGGGCACTGATCCCCAACATCGCTCGCGCGCAGGCGTCCACACTCATCGGCTCAACCGCCGACGCAGACGTGTGCCCAGTGATCACAACAGGTAGAACGCCACCCGCCATCACCCTCACATCCAAAGGCTCACTGCGCATGGCCTCCACCGGGCCGGTCAACGGGTGGCACATCAAGTACCCCCCGGCGATCATCGGCTACATCAAGGCTAACCCGGCACACCGGCTGGGACTGTGCCTGTGGTGCGGACTCGACGGACCATCCACCGCAGTCGTGAGTGGCATCTGGACGTACCTCACCACCGACTCACGCTCCACCACCGACAACACCAAGAGTTCGTACTCCAGATTCTCACCGACGTCCTCCTCCATGAACTCCGCCGGATCATCTGGCACGCAGAGCCCGAGCGGCAACACCACGGTCAGCCCCCGCGAGATCGTCGCCTCATCTGGCACATCCGACGATAACTGCGCCACGGCCGTGACAGCCCAGAAGTACTCCCGGATCATTGGTACAGGGAATGTTCCCGCCTCCCCCACCATGGCCGGGATTCCCAATGGGGCGGGGGCGTCACTCGTCTTCCACCGCTTCTACCTGGAAGACCTGACCGCATCGGGCCGCACGCTGGCTGCGCTCACAGCAGCCGACCAAGCCCTCTACCAGGCAGCATTCGCTGCCGGGGGCCGCTACTCAGCAACCGAGTACACAGGCGTCTGACGGCTACTTGGTGACGACGATCTTGCGAAGATCCGTCTCCACCTTCTTTGCCAAGAAGGCGTGCCCTTCGGTCGAGGGATGGTTCAGCTTGCTGGCGTCGATGACCCTCGAGAAATTGCTGCTGGTGATCCACTGCTCCTGCACGCACGACACGTAATTCAGGTGTACCTTCTGCGTGATCGAAGTAAGTTGAGAGTCCACGCTCGACAAGTTGGTCGAGACTGGAAGTACGCTCGGACACGGGCCAAGGATGATCAGCTGCGCGGACGGCCACGTTTCCCTGGCTGCGGCAATCGCCTTGGTGGCCCCGGCCGTGACACCCCCAGCATCCTTGTTGCTGGCGTCGTTGACACTGCCCTGGATGATCACCAGATCGACGCCACGATCCACCGACTCGTCGGCGATCCGAGACGCATAGGTGCCCTCATCCTTCGGCCCAGGATTGACATAGCCGGTGCCACTCGCTCCCATGTTCGTCAGATCCCAGCCCATCGCGTCAGCCACGAGGGGTGCGTAGCCCTTACCGGCCGGCGTCGCCGCGTATCCCACAGTCCACGAGTCGCCGACGATCACAACCTTCGCACCCTCGGGGATCGTGACCTTGGGCGCCGGAGTGGGTGACGGCGTCGACGTCGGCGTCGAGCTCGCCTCTGCCTGTAGAGGCGGTGCCGAGTAGGTGCTGTCGTCGGTGGCTACGTCACCATTGCGGTTGATGAAGATGAACGCCCACGAGCCAATCGCAAGCACGACAAGCACGACAAGCCCACCAATTTTCCAGCGCATGAGCGCAGAATAGCGAGCCCTCGTAACCCCCCACCACCCACCTCGCCAGCAGACACGCAACCGCCCCACCAGCGTGACGCTGGCGGGGCGGCTCTTTGACATATGCGGCGCGATCGGACGACTCCGTGGCCTGCTTCACACGAGAAGCTTCGACTCGACCTCCGCGCGGACCCGCTCCGGTGTCCATCCTGGTGGAAGCCTGGCCAACGCCTGCCCGAGTTGATCGACCATGTCCTGCCACTGGTCGCGTTTCCGCACGGCCGTAGCTTCCAACAGCGTGCACCACTGGGCCTGGTCGTCGATCTGGTCCACCAGACCGTCCTCGGCTACCAGCCGTTCCAACTCACCCCTGGCAGCAGCGGCAGCGTCACTGGCCTCACACATGTCCCGCTCGGCAACCAGCACCCTCGCCTCGGCAGCAATCAGATCTGCCGGAAGACCCGTCTCACGAGCCAGCCGACGTGCCCGAAGTCTCCACCACCGATCAACCATCATCCCCCCAGCCACGACGCCGTAACAGTCGGTCCTCGGCTACAGGCTATGCGATCTGGCTGCCCACCGGGGTCAGGGTGACGGAGCGACGCCCCCGCACTTCCAACGAGCCGGAAGCACAGGGACATCACCGCCATGCAAGACGCCGGGGATCCCGCCGAGCCCGCAGTCCGACCGTCAGGCCGGCAGGGCAATCCCGCCCGTCGAGAATCTCAGCCTGAGAGACTGTTATGCATGGACTCCTCTACTTCGTACGCTCTGGCAGGCGGCTACATCGCCGCCCTGCTCATCGCCTTCCTCGTGCCACTGATCCTGTGGATCATCACCCTGGTCAGCATCGTGAAGTCGCCGAACTGGACACCCGGATTCAAGGCCCTATGGGCCCTCGCCGCCCTACCCGCCGGGCTCATCGGCATGATCTGCTGGTTCGTGTGGGGCACCAAGGACGGCAACAGGCCACCCACACCGCCGGCACCCCAATTCCCCTACCAGGCCTGACCGACCCCTTACGAACACCGCCCCGCCAGCATCACGCTGGCGGGGCGGCTTTCGTGCGTCGAGGGTGCTCTGGGGTATCGGAGCCTCACGAGCTCAGACCACGACTCTCTCGTCCAGCTTCGCGGTGAGCTCCTGATCCCGTTCGAGAGAGGCGTGCTGGTAGCGGAGGGCCACCTGCACGTCGCTGTGACCGCCGCGGTTCATCAGCTCAGCCAGAGTCGCTCCTTGCTGCGCGAAGATCGTCAGGCCTGTGTGGCGGAGGTCGTGGTAGCGGAAGCCAGGAAGTCCGGCGTCAGCAGCTGCCTTCGTCCAGATCTTCCCGAATGCGGTCGGGTGCACCCAGTCGCCCTCGTCGTCATGGATGACCAGCGCGCGTTTCCCCGGTCCCGTGTGGACGGCAAGGTGGTCTCGGAGGATCGGCAGGATACTCTCCGGGATCGACACCACCCGGTCCCCCGCCTCGGACTTCGTGGGACCCTCTTTGAGGCCGCCACCCTCGGGACGTTCGATCGACCGCGACACGTGGATCGTCGCAGCCTTCAGATCTATGTCGCCGCGCTTCAGCCCGAGCATCTCCCCCTGGCGCAGCTGACACCACGCGGCAAGCCACACGGCCACTTGCAGGTCGGTGGGCATCGCATAGGCGAGATCCCGCACCTGTGCTGGGGTGGCGACCTTCACGCGGTCCTTGGCTGCCATCTTCTTCGACGGCTGGTAGACCGCCGCGCCGGGGAGATGTACCGGTGAGACGGAGCACCACTCCTGTTCCACGAACCATCGCCACATGGTCTGCGCGACCATGTAGGCACCTCGAGTCTGGCCGTTGGTGCGCTTGGTGATTTTCCCCTTCTTGAGGTTCGGCGGGTTGGTGCCAGCGCACAGCTCTATCCACCATGACCGGATGTCGCCTCGCTGCACGTCAGAGATGAATCGGTCTCCGAGGACTGGGAGGATCGACACCTTGAGCTTCGACCGGTAGGTCCGCAGTGTGCCATCATGACGGCCGATGTCGCGGAGATGTTGGAGCCACTGCTCAGCCCCCTCGGCGACCGTGGTGCGGTGCTCCTCAGCCTCGGATTCCCTGGACTCGGGCGATGTCACTCGTGCGCGGCGACTCGGGCAGCCTCACCGTCGAGCCACTGGCCGGCTTCCTTCTTCGTCCTGAAGGTGACCGGTGCGTTGTGCCATTCGTCGTCGGGCCCCTTGTACCGGGCTCGGAAGCGTCCGGACGCTAGGTGTACTTCCCCGTGACGTTGTGAACGCGGGCTGAGGGAGTCTGGCCGCCGATCCCGGTGTGGGGTCTGTGGTGATTGTAGTGATGGCGCC
>NZ_AUDD01000052.1 GCF_000425285.1 Acidipropionibacterium jensenii DSM 20535
CCACCACGCAACATCAGCCCCGGAGCAGGTCTGTTCGCCATACCCCATGATCTCGAACCCCAACCATAAAGTCACTTACGACACGCGACACTAGGAGTCGGTTCGGTCCACATCGGCACCGGAGACGTGGTCGATGTCGTCGCTCGGAGGATGAGACTGATCGCTGGCGCCGGCGTCACCCCACTCAATGACGAGATCGTCTGGCAGATGCGTGCCCCTCGCGTGCTCGGGTCGATCGCGGTCGGAGCGCTGCTGGCACTGTCGGGTGCTGTACTGCAGACTCTCACCGGCAATGAGCTCGCCGATCCGTACCTGCTCGGAATCTCCAGCGGGGCCTCGGTCGGTGCGGTCGCCGTCCTGGTGATCGGGATCAACAGTGCCCTGTCCCAGACCCTGCTCATGACGCTGGCCTCGTTCATCGGTGCGGTCGCGGCGCTGGTCCTGGTGCTGGCAATGGCCACCGGTCGCTCCGGTGCACTGCCAGCCGGGCGAACCATCCTGGCCGGGGTCGCGGTAGGCCAGTTGTGCAGTGCCGGAGTGAATCTGCTCATCATGGTTGTCGGCCAGCGGGACACCGCGAGGATGGCGCTGGCCTGGACCCTGGGTGCTTTCACCGGACTGAACTGGGGCTCGGCGGTGACCCTGGCGGCCACAGCGGTGGTGGCTCTGGCCGTGTGCCCTGCCAATGCCCGGATGCTGGACGCCTTCGCATTCGGCGACGTCAGTGCCGCCTCTCTGGGGATCGCCGTCATCCCTGTCCGGTGGGCCTTTCTGGTCGGCACGGCTCTGGTGACAGCGGTATGCGTGGCCTTCGTAGGACCGATCGGATTCGTGGGACTCACAGTGCCACACATCGTGCGACTGCTGGTTGGGCCTCGTCACGCGGGTCTGTTGCCGCTGTCGGCGCTCTCCGGGGCGCTGCTGACGGTGCGGTCAGACACTGCCGCAAGAACTCTCGCGCCCGGCTCGAAGATTCCGGTCGGAGTGATCACCGCCGCCGTCGGTGCTCCCGTGCTGGTTGTGCTGCTGCGACGTGAGGCGAGGCATTCATGACCGTGAGGACGGATGGCCGAGGGGCTTTGGCCACCGAGGAGCTGGCCTGGCAGGCCGACGGGCACATCATCATCAGCGGGGTGACAACCCGCATTACCTCCGGCCGGATGACCATGATCGTCGGTCTGAACGGCTCGGGAAAGACCACTCTGCTCCATCTCATGGCGGGGTTGCGGACTCCGAGCCACGGTCGCGTGCTGCTGAACGACACCGATCTCACACAGATTCCACGCCGACGTCATGCCAGGACAATCGCTCTACTGGAGCAAGTGCCGCGAGCCAACGTCAACCTCAAGGTGGCCGACATCGTCGCTCTGGGGCGAATCCCATATCGAAGCCGTTGGGGCCTCCGCAGCGAGGACGACCCCAAGGTAGCGCGCATGATGACGGTCACCGGGGTTGCCAATCTGGCCTGTCGCGACTGGTCGAGCCTGTCAGGAGGCGAGAAGCAGCGCGTTCAGTTGGCCCGCGCGCTCGCCCAGGAGCCGCGGGTGTTGCTGCTTGACGAGCCAACGAATCACCTGGATCAGCGTCACCAGATCGGGTTGCTGGAGAAGGTGAGGACCCTCGGCATCACGACAGTCGCGGTGATCCACGACCTGGATCTGGCGGCGGCCTTCGCCGACGACCTGCTCGTGATGGACTCGGGCCGGCTGGTTGCCCAGGGTCCGGTGGACGACGTCCTCACCGAGGCAATGGTGAGGCGACACTTCGGAGTCGACGGGCGAGTACGCCGCAGCGACCGGATGCGGTTCTCCTGGATAGGGCTGGTTGATGATGAGCGGAACTGAGGGGCGCCCGGAGGCGAGGCTCCTCGTCGGACTGACCTTCCCGGACGCCGGGGAGTGCGCCGGCTGGGCTGCGACCTTCGCGGCCGCTGGTTGGGGACACGCCCAGGTACAGGGCGACGGCATGTCCCTGCACTCTGCTCTGGACGAGATCGCCCGGCACGGGAGCTGCCAGATCGAGCTGATGGGGATGACGACCCTGGACGGCCCAATCGCGGTGTCGTGGCTGCGCCGAGTCGCGGGTGCCTGGTTGCGCGCCTGGGAGGCGGCTCATCCCGATGGCGACTTCCACATCCGGGTCTGCCGGCATGTGCTAAGGCCCGGCGAGGAGCCGCCGGCCGCCGGAAGCACCTGCCGTGAGAATGGTGTCGATCCCGGCAGCGAAGGAGTCGCCGACGCGTCTGTCATCACCAGAACCGCAGTCGCCCGTGCCGAGGACCATCCTGGCGCTGACTGGGGATGGCGTGAGGTGACCGGCCGGGAGGCCGGCCTCACCAGTGCCGCATGGCAGGAGGTCCCACCGGTGCGCTACCACCTGTTGGTGTGCCGGGGGCCGCGCTGCAACGCCCGGGGCGGGGACCGGACGCATTCGGCACTGTCCGCCGAGTTGCACCGGCGCGGCGTCGCCGACCAGGACGTGCTGATGACCCCGACCGGGTGCATGTACCCCTGCAACCATGCACCCCTGGTGGTCGTCCACCCCGACGGAAAGTGGATGAGTCTGACGGCGGCGGAGGTTCCCGGAGCCCTCGACGATCTCCTAGGACCCGAGAACGCTTGAGGTCCCGAACCGCAGACGGATTCGACCAGCCAGTGCCTCAGACTTCTCGTGCCGAGTGATCAGCGCCGCCCGGCCCAAGCCAGATATTCTGTGTCATGATGGTGGTGACACAGAATGGGCTTCCCGACATTTTTTGAACACTCCCAGGACTAGCTTTCAGTCGACCAGTCAGAAATTCCATTGACAATTCTCTACCTCGTTCGGAATCCGGTACCCCAACGAGGTGGAGATGAAATACAGCGAATCACGTCAAGCCGCTTTAAACCAAAATTTCTTGCGAGCCCAAAAAGCACCGAGGAGTCAACACTGCAGACCCTCGTCTATCGTTTGTTAATTGTTTCCCTCCGTCGCCACCACCAGTAGATGATTGCGGTGAGGATGAGCACTCCCAGGGTGATGAAGATCGGAAGGGGACCGTTCTTGTGCGGCGGCATGGCTGGCGGAATTAATGGGGAGGTGTGCCAACGCGGCTGCACCTTCGCCCCCCACCTCCAACCCTCGACAGACCCGGGTTGGGGGTGATAATTGTTAGCCCCCCTCTCGGAGTATATCCACGGAGCCTGAGGAGTGCTGCGATGCCAGTAGGCCCAGTACTCCTTCGTCTTCCTGTCGAATCCCTTGTCCTTTGAGCAGGAGTTGATCGGGCGTCCCTGCAATTCGCAGATCAAGTTCTTACTCGTGGGAGTAGCCGTGACACCAATCTGACTCAGGGCGTCAATGCCGTCGGCCGGGTGAGGAGCGCAGTTGGCCGCCATGATGGCGTCCGGGAGGTCGACGATAACCCACACCCCTCCGGAAGCCGTACACTGAGCCTGATTGGGCCCCGTCGATGTAGGGGAGGGGCTAGGAGATACAGCAAGCGCGGGTGTAGGAGCGGTCAGGAGAGTTGCCATCAGCAGAGCAAGCCCAATGCGGAACAGGTGTCCCACTTGGATTCTTCCCTGTATCGCACATATCGAGATGAGCTTACTCGACATGGTTGGAGCGCTCCCGCTTTTGTGGCTCATCACAATCCACGGTGTAGTGGGGGTGTGATGGTGGCTGGCGTGTCGGTCACCGGGTAGGGG
>NZ_AUDD01000053.1 GCF_000425285.1 Acidipropionibacterium jensenii DSM 20535
ACGTTCTCGACTGCCCGACATGCCCGATCCCTCACTGTTCGTGGGACCCGACACCACCGGACGGATCATCGAGGTGATGGCCGTCCACACAGACGACGACCTGATCATCTTCCACGCCATGAAAGCCCGCCCACAGTTCCTCGACCAGATCCGAACCCCCCGGAAAGGAGCACACAGATGACCAAGCCCACCACCCCCGACTGGGACCGGATGGCCGACTGGGCCGAATCGCAGGCCCCGCTGACCGACGACTCGGCCCCCATGCTGACCGGAGCCCAGGCACGCCAGGCCGGCCGACAGTTCCTGCGCGGCAGACCCAATGTGGGGGCCGACCACGCCACCGGTGCCGGTCAGTCCCGTAAACGTGCCACCCGACTCGACGAGCAGACCGACGCCGCACTGGTCGCCCGGGCCCGCCGAGAACACAAGAGTGTCTCAGCGGTCATCCGCGACGTGCTACGCAACGAACTCGCCAAGTCCTGAACCTCAGAAAGTCCCAGCCGGGATCGCCTGACGCCTTCAGGTCCCGGAGGCGTGGGTCGCTGTCCTCGGTGGCCACGGCGTCTCGGCCTTTTCTCGATGCCGAGTCCCCCAGGATCTCGGAGTGAGCCAGAGGACTCTCTGCACCGCCTTGGCCGAAGCGGACCAGGACGACCACTCTTGATCTCGACGACTCGGATCAGGCTCCACGCAGCTGACAAGTAGCTCACGTTGAGCGCCCCGGACCACCGGCTGTTCCAGAGCTAGTACTCGGTGAAGTTAGGCCTTCCTGCAGCATCAACCGCCGTCATACGCGACGACGGATCACAGCACTCCCATTTCCCGACGGGTCAATCCTTAAACATTGACCCGTCGGCTCACTGCTCTATATTTTAAATGTGAAATGAGCTCTCCTACATCATTCGGAAGGAACCACGTGACCTTCAAGAACAAGCTCCCTTCATAGATTTCTCATCCTCGTCAGAGTGTGCTGCACCTGGCAGCCGCCCTGAACGTCAGTCCAGACGACGTCATGACCGCCCTGAGCGACATAGGCGAGTACGTTCCATCGATGACCAAGAAGACATTGGAAGAGCCTGTCGTTCGGAAGATATACGATCACTTCGGATGTACCTATCTGTCAGATCCGGTCCACCCTTGTTCACAGTGGATACGGCACGGGACCGACACATCTCAGCCTGCGCGCCCACGAAAGCACCCCAATCCGCACCAGTCGTCGGCCACTGGGCCCTACACCACAACAACCAAACGGGAAGGTGTCGCACTAGGGAACCCGAATCAGGACGTGGCTGAGGCTTGGATTCCCCAAGCATGGACGTTTTACGGATTCTCCGACGTTGAGAAGGAGGCATGGTTAGATGCCGGGCTCCGTGACGGACAAGTGCAAGATGCCATCAAGTACCGCGATGCGGGTCTGACTCCCACAGATTTAGGAATGGTCGTTGCCGGATGGTCTGTGAGTAAACGCCTGCGGGCCGGCGAAGATCTCTACTATGTGAAGCGTCTTCTCGACACAACCACCAACACCGAAGCCGCGTAGATTGCGCTGATGGCCCCTGGTGTGCGGGGTGCGGCGCACCAGGGGCCGATCTACTCAACGACGCACAGCACCCGACTGGAGGCCGTATTCGCTGAGGATCGCCACGGCCAGCTGAACAGGTGACACCCACTTGGGCGGCCGGGCGCAGCTCAGAAGTCGTAGCGGCGGGGATCGTGGGGCCGCTCGGTGCCTGGGGGTCTCGAGGGTAGGGATCGCCGGCCGCGATGTCGCGGACTCCCCCGATCTCATCGCAGCTGGCCATGGCGTTACAGCCGGTGGACCGGGTGACTGTGAGCCACGGGGCGATGCGGGGCACCGGGTGACCGCAGAGCCCCCGCATACACAAGAACACAACGAACGATCTATATACGTCCTGCACCCGATTTCGTGGAATGGCTTATGGGGCTACCCGATGGATGGGTCATCGCTCCGCACCTCGGCCTGACCAGTGCACAGCAGCTTGCTGCGCTTGGCAACGGCGTAGCACCGCGACAGGCGTCAATAGCTCTTCAAACCTTGCTTCGTTTTGAGGGGCAGCTGAGCGTGCACTGCCATTCGAGGGAGTCGGCGAACTGAGCGATTCGATGGCGCGATCCGGGCGGGACCCGACCGCGTGCGACCCGCGAGATACCGGCTCTTCCCAGATGAGGGTGTAGCGCACGTCGCGCGGCGGGCCGGCGCGTCGGTGGCCGGATAG
>NZ_AUDD01000054.1 GCF_000425285.1 Acidipropionibacterium jensenii DSM 20535
CCCCACGCACCCCGTCCTCACAGCGAAGTGACAACCGATCCACACACAGTCAAGCCACAACTACACCCTGGATCCTGAAGAGCCAGTTGACCGACCCGGACCTGCTCACCGGTGGGGGCGTGCCAGCTCATGGTGACCGTTGTGCCGTTGCCGGGGGAACTGAGGATCTCGGCGAGACCGCCGCAGCCTGCCATCGTCTCCCGGACCGACCCCCGCAGGCCGTGCCGGTCGTCGGGAACCTGATCAGGGTCGAATCCGCAGCCCCGGTCGCGCACCGTCAACTCGCCCTGTCCGTCGTCGAACCGGCCCACCACACTCACCTGAAGGACGCCGGAGTGCCTGGCCACGTTGGTGAGGGCCTCCCCGGCAGCCCTGCGGAAGCTCTCAGCGACCCGCCCCAGGGGCGACCCCTCGATCTGGACCTCGGCGTCCAGGCCGATCGCGCGGGCCATCTGTCGGATCTGCTGGTCGAACTGGTCCAGATGGCTGCGTGGCCCGGTGCCCGCCAACGCCGCCAGGGCGTCGCAGGCGAGCTGGCGCACCGGCTCGGCGACACTCGGGTGGGCCGCCCTGGCGGCCGAGCCCAGGGCGTTGAGGACCTTGTCATGGATGAGGGCGTCCCACCGGCTCGACTCCGCGAGAGCCTCCTCGGACTCGATGAGTTCCTGTTCGGTGCGACGCGACTCCCGGTCGGCCCGCTGAGCCATCCGGACGCTCGTCACCACGGTCATCCAGGCCATCGTGGTGACGATGCCGATCGTCCCGTAGTAGGCGGAGTTCACCCAGCTGAGAGATCCCAGTTCATCGGTTCCGTCGAGCACGGTGCCGCCGATCGCGACGGTGGCCAGAATGTCGAGGACGGCGAACGGCCAGGCCAGACAGGTCCACGCGGCGGCCGCCGCAAGCACCGCAGAGTGCGCGAGAGAGGGCGCCAACTGACCCGGGGTGACCTGCCAGAACAGGGCTGCGACGACCACGCCCGCCAGGCACAGGCCGGTGTGGACCACCAGAGCCGGACGGGCCGAACGACGTCTGAGGACCGCCGTGAGGATCCACCCGGTGGTGAGGGTGAGGGCCGGCAGCAGCACCCCGATGATGAAGGTGTCGCGCGGGGTCATCTGGTGCGCGCGCCACTGGTGGATCGTCGAGCTGGTGCTCAACGCCATGCCGAGCAGGACGGCGAACGCGCCGATCAGGTCGGACCTGACTTGATGCAGTTTTTCGGGGTTCGGTCGGGTGTGTTGGTCTGGCTACGGGTTTCGTGTTCGATCGTGGCTGTTTTGGGGCACTAAGACGGTCCTGGGGACCCGTATTGTGGGGGTCATGACCTATGTCCGGACGGTCCGCACGGGTTCGGGTGCGGTGGCGGTCCAGATCGCTGAGAAGCGACGGGGCAGGCGCATCATCGTGGAGCATGTGGGCTCGGCTCACAGTGACGAGGAACTGGCGGTACTCAGGACCACTGCCCGGGCCAGGATCGAGCAGTTGAGCGGCCAGGAGCCCTTGGACCTGGGCGTGGAGATCCCGGTTGCGGTCGAGGAGTCGTTCACCGAGCCCGTGGTCCAGGACAGGTTGACCGGTGAGGACTCTGGACGCCATGAGAGTTCAGCGCTTGCCAGGCCTGCGCAGGTCGTCTCGACGGCCTCGGACCTGTTGTGGTCTGTGCTGGACAGGGCCTATCGCCGCCTGGGATTCGACGCGGTTGCCGATCAGGTGTTCGAGCAGGTCGTTGTGGCCCGGATCGTCGAACCCACCTCGAAACTGGCTGTCGGGCGGGTCCTGACCGGTTTGGGTCAGGACCCGCCGCATCACATCACGATCTACCGGCACCTGGCTCGTGCCCAGGACCGCGACTACCGTGCCGTGATCACCGATGCCTGCCACCGGTACTCGGCCGGTGGCGGGGAGGTGACTCTGGTGCTCTATGACGTGACCACCCTGTACTTCGAGGCTGAGAACGAGGACAGTCTGCGCAAGGTCGGCTATTCGAAGGAACGCCGGGTTGATCCCCAGATCGTGGTCGGGCTCCTCGTGGACCGCTGGGGCTTTCCCCTCCAGATTGGCTGTTTTCCCGGCAACAAGGCCGAGACCACGACCCTGATCCCGATTGTTGAGGCCTACCGGTCGGCCCACGAGATC
>NZ_AUDD01000055.1 GCF_000425285.1 Acidipropionibacterium jensenii DSM 20535
TTTAGTCAATAAAGATGTTTTGTTGATGCACAACTTGTGTTGTGTGTCGGATTTATTGATTCCTTTGATTGATTTCGATTGATCATCTGATTTTTTGTCAGTTGGTTTGTCGGGGTCAGTGTTTTGGATTCTTTGATGGTGTCGCCTGTACTGTGGTCCGCCGGCCTTTGGGGTTGGTGGGGTGCGGTGGTGATATTTTTTCATTGGAGAGTTTGATCCTGGCTCAGGACGAACGCTGGCGGCGTGCTTAACACATGCAAGTCGAACGGTAAGGCCCTTTCGGGGGTACACGAGTGGCGAACGGGTGAGTAACACGTGAGTAACCTGCCCATCACTTCGGGATAACGCTAGGAAACTGGTGCTAATACCGGATATGAGCTCTCATCGCATGGTGGGGGTTGGAAAGTTCTGGCGGTGGTGGATGGACTCGCGTCCTATCAGCTTGTTGGTGAGGTTGTGGCTCACCAAGGCGTCGACGGGTAGCCGGCCTGAGAGGGTGACCGGCCACATTGGGACTGAGATACGGCCCAGACTCCTACGGGAGGCAGCAGTGGGGAATATTGCACAATGGGCGCAAGCCTGATGCAGCAACGCCGCGTGCGGGATGACGGCCTTCGGGTTGTAAACCGCTTTCACCAGGGACGAAGTGCCTTTCGGGGTGTGACGGTACCTGGAGAAGAAGCACCGGCTAACTACGTGCCAGCAGCCGCGGTGATACGTAGGGTGCGAGCGTTGTCCGGATTTATTGGGCGTAAAGAGCTCGTAGGTGGTTGATCACGTCGGAAGTGAAAACTTGGGGCTTAACCCTGGGCGTGCTTTCGATACGGGTTGACTTGAGGAAGGTAGGGGAGAATGGAATTCCTGGTGGAGCGGTGGAATGCGCAGATATCAGGAGGAACACCAGTGGCGAAGGCGGTTCTCTGGACCTTTCCTGACGCTGAGGAGCGAAAGCGTGGGGAGCAAACAGGCTTAGATACCCTGGTAGTCCACGCTGTAAACGGTGGGTACTAGGTGTGGGGTCCATTCCACGGATTCCGTGCCGTAGCTAACGCATTAAGTACCCCGCCTGGGGAGTACGGCCGCAAGGCTAAAACTCAAAGGAATTGACGGGGCCCCGCACAAGCGGCGGAGCATGCGGATTAATTCGATGCAACGCGAAGAACCTTACCTGGGTTTGACATGGATTGGTAACGGTCAGAGATGGCCGCCCCCCTTGTGGGCCGATTCACAGGTGGTGCATGGCTGTCGTCAGCTCGTGTCGTGAGATGTTGGGTTAAGTCCCGCAACGAGCGCAACCCTCGTCCACTGTTGCCAGCAATTCGGTTGGGGACTCAGTGGAGACCGCCGGGGTCAACTCGGAGGAAGGTGGGGATGACGTCAAGTCATCATGCCCCTTATGTCCAGGGCTTCACGCATGCTACAATGGCTGGTACAAAGAGTTGCGACACTGTGAGGTGGAGCGAATCTCAAAAAGCCAGTCTCAGTTCGGATTGGGGTCTGCAACTCGACCCCATGAAGTCGGAGTCGCTAGTAATCGCAGATCAGCAACGCTGCGGTGAATACGTTCCCGGGGCTTGTACACACCGCCCGTCAAGTCATGAAAGTCGGTAACACCCGAAGCCGGTGGCCCAACCTTTTGGGGGGGAGCCGTCGAAGGTGGGACTGGTAATTAGGACTAAGTCGTAACAAGGTAGCCGTACCGGAAGGTGCGGCTGGATCACCTCCTTTCTAAGGAGCTGTGACTGTGTGGGTCGTCGTTGTGGCGGTCTGGCATGGTCCAT
>NZ_AUDD01000056.1 GCF_000425285.1 Acidipropionibacterium jensenii DSM 20535
ACCACCACGCAACATCAGCCCCGGAGCAGGTCTGTTCGCCATACCCCATGATCTCGAACCCCAACCATAAAGTCACTTACGACACGCGACACTAGTAGGATTATCGCAATAGCTGCCGGGGAGAATCGTCCAAGGGTCCAGTAGGTAAACCGGCTCTTCAGGATCCAGGGTGTAGTCGGGGTCTGAATCCTCCGGCCTCGAGTAGCGAGCGGGCGATGTAGTGGGTGAGGTTTCGGAAGCCCAGGGCTGAGCCGCGCAGGTGTTCCAGCCGGCCATTGATGGCCTCTGTGGGGCCGTTGCTGGTGCCGGGCCGGTCGAAGAAGGCGAGGATGTCGGCGGCGCGCTGCTTCAGCGTGCGGCCGAGCGTGCGCAGCTCGACGAGCACGGCCGGGACGCCGCTGGCGAGGGAGTCGATGAGTCGCCCCATGACGAACTTGCCGAGTCCTCGGTCGGGTTCCCGGTAGGCGGTGACCATCCGCTGGTAGACACCCCAGGTTGCCTCGACGGCGGCGTGGTCATCATCGGCGGACAGGTCCTGGAGGCGGGTCTGCTGGGTGTCGGTGAGCAGCCCGGCGCCGGTGTGCAGGGTGCGGCGGGCCTTGTAGAGCGGGTCTTCCTTCCTCCCGCGTCGTCCGAACGTGTCGCGTTGGATCCGGCGGCGGCACTCGTCCAGCGCGTCGCCGGCGAGGCGGACAACGTGGAACGGATCCATGACCGCGACCGCGTCGGGCAACTCCTCGGCGGCGGCGGTCTTGAATCCGGTGAAGCCGTCCATCGCGACGACTTCCACCCCAGCCCGCCAGGCCTGCGGCCTGCCGGCGAGCCAGGTCTTGAACACCGCCTTCGAACGCCCGGCGACCATGTCTAACAGCCTGGCCGGCCCGGTCTCCTGGCGCACCGGGGTGAGGTCGATGATCACGGTGACGTACCTGTCGCCGCGACGGGTGTGCCTCCACACGTGCTCGTCGACACCGATCACCCGAACCCCGTCGAACCGGGACGGGTCATCGATCAGGACCCGTCTGCCCTCAGCGAGGATCGCGTGGTTGGCGGCCGACCACGACACCCCCAGCCCTGCGGCGACGCGTGAGACCGACAGGTGATCCAGGACCAGACCCGCCAGTCCCCAGGCCAGTCCGCCGCGGGAGATCTTGGCCCGCACCGGCGCGGCGGCCGTGGTGTTCTGCCGCCAGACCCGCCCGCACCCGGAGCACTTGTAGCGCCGCACGCGGATCAGCAGTGTCGTGGGCCGATGTCCGAACGGCTCGTGCGCGAGCCGGCGCACCACCGTGTCCCGCGGGGCGCCCTGGCACCCGCACGTGCGGCACCACCGGTCCGGTTCAACGACACGACATGCGATCAGCGCCCGCTCCGGCTCAAGGCACTGGCCGACGGCCTCCAGGCCGAGCTCATCGAGACGGACGACTGGTGCCACCGCTGCGGCCAGCATGGTGTGTTGCGGGACACGGTGGTGCGTCGGCTCGCTCACGAACCGCTCGGGTGGCGGCCGACC
>NZ_AUDD01000057.1 GCF_000425285.1 Acidipropionibacterium jensenii DSM 20535
CCGGTGGTGTCGGGTCCCACGAACAGTGAGGGATCGGGCATGTCGGGCAGTCGAGAACGTTGGAAACTGGGTTTGGCGAGCAGGGCGTGCTCGATTGCCCAGATGGCGTCCTGCTCACTGACCCCGTGCCGGCCAGCACTGGTAGTGAACGTCACTGACAATATTGTACCCCAATAATGATGGCTGGGGTGGCCGGCACCGTCCGATCACACATCGTCGAGGCGGCAGCGACCGACCCAGCGCATACTGCGTGCTGGGTGTCAGCTCTGCGACGTCTTGCCGTGACTTGGTGGCAACGTGTCCTTGAACTGATGAGTGCTATCACTGCGTTCCATGCCGGTTCCCCACTCGAGTGGCGCTCTGGGTGCGGGCTTGACGGGATTCTCGTTCGGTTTGTTCTCAGGTGTATTGGACATTTCTCACTTCTAGTGAATGGTGATGGTTAAAGCGACCAGAGTAGCGCCAGCAAGGATACTTGATGCGATGAGCGCCCATCTGGCCGCTTGGTACCAAGATATCTGATGGTCTGAAGTGTTGGAGAGGCTTCTGAAGATTGGCATACCATCCTGCCCGGGTTCCACGACCAGGTTCTTTGCCAGTGACCTGCGTACTTCTTCTGGACGATTTGGTTCGCAGGGGATCTCGGAGTTCAACAGATCGGCGAAAACCATTTGGACCCGGGACAGATCCTTGCTGACATGTTTCATCTTGGCAGCTGAGAAGACGGCAATGACCATTCCGGTAACGGATGTGGCGATAGTGGCGATCATCAGCCCCCGGACAGCCCAGTTCGCCTGACCCGCTAATGCTACGACGACCGGTGGGAGGGTCATGACTGTCGCGAAGGACGATATGAGGCCGGTGGCTGCGGACTGGATCGCTTCGGACCGATGCCGTCGGTCCTCGTACAGCCACCGGGCTTCGTCTAGGAGTACGTCACCAAGGTCCTCGTGCGGGGACTGCTCATCCGAGGGTGGCGTCTCGGTATCGGGCGGGCGATATCGGGCTCTTCACGAACGAGGGTGTAGCGGGTTGAGCGTGTCGGTGGCCGGGTAGGGG